>NZ_JBIVJF010000024.1:0-106749 GCF_044750105.1 Kitasatospora sp. NPDC088861 | reverse complement strand
CAGGGGGTTGATCTCGGAGACGGCGCCGACGAGCGTGGTCTTGCCGACGCCGAAGCCGCCCGCGACGACGATCTTCGCGGAGGTGGTGGCGCGGGTGGGGGCGGCCGCGTTAGAGCTTGCGAAGTCCACTGAGGACCCTTTCGAGCAGCGTGACGTCGGGCTGGTTTCCGGATTCGCCGCCGGAAGCGGGCTGGTGGATGGCGACGAGGCCGGCCTCGGCCAGGTCGGCCACGAGGATGCGGGCCACTCCCAGGGGAAGGGAGAGCAGCGCCGACACCTCCGCGACGGATTTGACCTCCCTGCACAGGGTGCAGATCCGCTGGTGCTCGGGGAGCAGGGTGGCCAGGCGCTGCGGGTCGACGTCGGCGGAGACGAGGGCCTCCAGCGCGAGCTCGTAGCGCGGCCGGGTGCGTCCACCGGTCATCGCGAACGGCCGGATCAGCGGGCCGGAGTCGGGCTCGTCCTCGAACTCCTCGACGTGCCCGGGCTCGTGGGCCGGCCGGTAGTCGGGGGCGGGCGCCGGGTAGCCGGGCGGCGGCGTGTCGAAGGCGGGCTGCGGCTGTCGGTACCGGCCGGACCGGCCCTGCTGGTCGTACTGCTCCTGCCGCGGCTGCCCGTACGGGTGCTGGGGCTGCCCGTACTGGTGCTGGCCGTACTGCTGTCCGTGCTGCTGGCCGTGCTGAGGCTGGCCGTACTGCTGACCGTGGCCGACGCCGGGTGCTCCGAAGGCGTCATGGCCTGTGCCAGGGTACGGAACGCCGTACTGGCCGCTGCGGTCGTCGGGCGGTGTCACGGTTCCTCTCCTCACAAGGTGCGGCGGTGCGGTGCGAGCTTCGGCGCAGGTCCGGAGCCGGTGGTGCGAAGGCCGTACAACGTCCGAACCCGAGCCCGCCGAAGCGGGCCCGGGAAGGACGCGGAGGTACTTCGAATACCTGGACGGTATCCGACGGACCGTCAGTGCAGGAGACTGCCCTGGAGTTCCGCGCGGAGTGCGGGGGTGAGGACGGCGCCGGCGCGGTCGACGAGGAGGGCCATCTCGTAGCCGACGAGGCCGATGTCGGAGTCGGGGGAGGCGAGTACGGCGAGGGCGGAGCCGTCGCTGACGGCCATGAGGAAGAGGAAGCCTCGTTCCATCTCGACGACGGTCTGGTTGACCTCGCCTCCTTCGAAGATCCGGCTGGCGCCGGAGGTGAGGGAGGTGAGGCCGGAGGCGACGGCTGCGAGCTGGTCGGCGCGGTCGCGGGGGAAGCCCTCGGACATGCACAGCAGGAGGCCGTCGGCGGAGACCACCACGGTGTGGGACACCCCGGGGGTGTTGTCCACGAAATTGGTGATCAGCCAGTTCAGGTTCTGTGCGGCCTGGCTCATCTGAGTCAACTCAACGCTCCTGGTGGTTCGAGCCGCCGAAGAGATCGGTGCTTCGGTTCTGTCCGTTGCCGGACGGGTCTACCTGATCGGGGTCGATCCGGAAGCTTCCGGTGTTACCGGCACTGCGGCCCTGCTCCACGCCGCGGCGCAGGTTGGTGAGCCGGCCGCGGACCTCCTCGGGGCTGCGGGAGACCTGCGGCCCTTCCTGCGGAGTGGGCTTGGCGTTCCCGGCCACCAGGTTCTGCTTGGGCACGCGCCGCGGCAGGCCTGCCCCGGTGGTGCCGCCGGAGGCGGGCTCACGGGTCTGCTCGGCCTGCTGCCAGGCGCCGTCGTTGGGCGACTGCCAGGGCGAGTTGGTCGGGCCGGTCGGGCCGTAGCCGCCCAGCGCCGACACGTCGTGGCCGCGCGGCTCGTCGACCGCCGAGGTGTCCTTGGCGCCGGCGAACCAGTTCGGGGCCTCGCCGCCGGAGCCGCCGTCCGCCGGAGCGGTCGGGGCGCCGAAGCCGCCACCCGCCAGCTGCTGGCCGGGGCGGCGCTGCGGCAGCCCGGACGGCAGGGTGGCGGTGGGTTCGGCGGCGGGCAGCGCGGGCGGCTCCGGGGCGTACGGGTGGCCGGCCGGGGCCTCCTCGGCCTGCTGGCCGTACTGGTCGGCGTAGCCGTCCTGGTAGCCCTGGTAACCGTCGCCCTGGTAGTCCTGGCGGCCGTACTGGTCGTCGGCGTAGCCGGACTGCTGCTCGTAGCCCTGCTGCGGGTACTGGCCATACTGGTCCTGGCCGTACTCGTCCTGCTGGTAGCCGTACTGGTCGTCGGCGTAGCCGGACTGCTGCTCGTAGCCCTGGGGGGCGTACTGGTCGTAGCCCTGCTGGTAGTCCTCCTCGACCTCGGCGTCCAGCACCGGCGGCTCGCCGTCGTGCGGGCCGCTCTCCAGGGCCGCGCGGCGGACCTGGTCGAGGCGCTGCGAGCGCTGGACGGACTCCAGGGCCGGGCTGAAGCCGCTGGATCCGGCGTTGCCGGCGCCGGTGAGGTGGTCGTCGAAGCCCAGCTCGGCGGCGCTGCGCGGCTGGCCGTTGGGCGCCCACTGGGAGGTCGGCTCCTGCTCGGCGAAGATCCGGGAGACGGTGAACTGCTCCTCGGGCTCCGGCGCGGCGCCCGACCGGGTGATGAACGGCGGGATCATGACCAGCGAGGTGGTGCCGGCGGACTCGCCGGAGGGGCGGAGCTGGACGCGGACGTCGTGCCGCTGGGACAGCCGGCCGACCACGAACAGGCCCATGCGGCGGGAGATGGTGGCGTCGACGGTGGGCGGCTCGGCCAGCTTCTCGTTGATCTCGGCGAAGTCGTCGGCGGTGAGGCCGATGCCCTTGTCGTGGATCTCGACCAGCACCCGGCCGTCCGGCAGGCGGGTCGCGTTGACCAGGACCCGGGTCTGCGGGCTGGAGAACGAGGTGGCGTTCTCCAGCAGTTCGGCGAGCAGGTGGACGAGGTCGGTCACGGCGGCGCCGACGACCTCGACCTCCGGGATGCCGGACAGCTCGACGCGCTCGTACTGCTCCACCTCGGAGGAGGCGGCGCGGAGCACGTCGACCAGCGGGACCGGGGTGTTCCAGCGGCGGCCGGCCTCCTCGCCCGCGAGGACGAGCAGGTTCTCACCGTTGCGGCGCATACGGGTGGCGAGGTGGTCCAGCTTGAAGAGGTTCTCCAGCTGGTCCGGGTCGGCCTCGTTGTTCTCCAGGTCGGTGATCAGCGCCAGCTGGCGCTGGATCAGGCCCTGGCTGCGGCGCGACAGGTTGGTGAAGATCGCGTTGACGTTCCCTCGCAGCAGGGCCTGCTCGGCGGCGAGCGCCACGGCCTGCTGGTGGACCTGGTCGAACGCCCGGGCGACCTCGCCGATCTCGTCCTTGCCGTGCAGCGGGATCGGGGTGACGGAGGTGTCGACCCGGTCGGGGTCGGTCTTGGAGAGCTTCTCGACCAGGTCCGGCAGGCGGTGGTCGGCGATCTCCAGGGCGGCGCTGCGCAGGGTGCGCATGCCGAGGATCATCGAGCGGGCGACGTAGCCGGTGAGCAGACCGGCCAGGATGAGCGCCGCGACGACGATGATCGTGTTGAGGATGGCGTCGTAGAGCGCGTTGTCCTTGAGGCCGCGGGAGTCCGTGAGGACGTCGTCCAGCAGCTGGACCTCGGTGTCGCGCAGGGCCTGGATGTGGGTGTTGGCGGCCTGGTTCCAGTTCTCCGGGGTGAGACCGGAGTCCTTGGCCTCCTTGTAGGCCTGGTCGGCGGCGGCCTTGCCCTTGCTCTGGCCCTCGGCGGCGGCCTGGCTGTAGGCGGCGCCGAGGGAGAGCAGGGTCTGCATGGAGGGCGCGGTGCCGTTCGGCATCTTGTAGGCCGAGCGCTCCTGCGCGGCGGCCTGGGTGACCTGCGCGTTGGCGTACTTGCGGGCGTCCTCGGGGGCGCTGCCGGTGTTGAACTCGGTCAGCGAGACCTGCTCCAGCCGCTCCGCCACCAGGATCTGCTGGATCACGTCGGCGTTCTCGAACCGGGTGGTGGCGTTCTGGGAGATGCCGACCAGCAGGTGCAGCATGAGCGCGCGCTGGGTCGAGGCGGAGGCCTTGGCGAGGGACATCGCGTAGATCGCGCGGCCCTTGCTGGCGGCGTTGCTGGAGCCGAGGCCGACCGAGTTGTCGTAGGACAGCAGCGGGGCGAACATCACCGAGTAGGCGTTGACGGTGGCGCCGGCGAACAGCTCGGATCCGTACGCGGTGGCCCGCAGGTGCGGCAGGTCGACCACCAGGGCCTGGAAGCCCTCGTGGCGGCGCGGCAGTTCGCCGGACTTGTCGGAGGCCGCGTAGGCCGCCTCGTACGCCTTCAGCGCGGCGTCCGTGTTGGCGCGGATCTTGGCGACCTTGCCGTCCGGGTCCTGCTTGGTGAGCAGGGGTATCAGCGTGGTGTCGCGCTCGATCTCCAGCGCTTCGGCGAGCTCGGTGGCCGCCTTGGCGAGTTCGGCGGTCTTCTCGGCGCGGGAGGCCTTGATGTAGCCGTCGACCGAGGTGTTCACGCGGAGGCCGCCGAAGACGAGGCTGATGATCACGGGGATCAGCAGGATCGCGATCAGACGGGTCGGCACGCGCCAGTTGCGCGGGCGGAGGAAGTCGTACCGCTTGGAGGCGTCGCCGTCCGGACCGCCGCTGCGGGGTTCCGTGGACGCGGCCGGGGGCTGCGGGGCCGGGGAGGCCTGGGAGCGCTCCTCGGTGGGGGTGAAAGCGGAGAATCCGGCCGGGTCCGCTGCGGTACCGTTCGGCTCGCTCCGGCGGGGCTCGGAGCGCCGCTGCGGGGCGGGTTGCTGCTTACGCCTCACTCGACAACTACCTCTCGGCCGACTGTCGGCCATGGATCAATCCAGCGCTACCCCCGGGCCCTGGCCCGTCACCGGTGGGCCGGCGCGAGGGTTTCAGGGGTAGCTGGAATTTCAGCACGTGCAGGGATGGGGGACAAACAGCCGCAGGATGGCCCCCGCGTCGGCGCAATAGGGACATTCACCGACATGACGGAGCAAAACCGTGGTCTTCTGGCGCTGAGTGACGCTAGTTCACCACGCAGAGTCACTGTTGATCACAAAATGCCTACCGAACTGTTATCCGCTGCTTATACAGCGGGTCTTGCGCGATGCCCCTGGAGGACATCGGCCGGTAGCGGCTCCGCCCCGGGGCCCGTCACGCCGACGGCCCCCGGGGTCCGGATGTCCGGCCCGTCATCGGAGTCGGGCGAGGAGGGCGTGCTCGACGAGGGTGATGAGGGCGCTCTTGGCACTGTCGCGGCGGCGGGCGTCGAGCGTGATGACGGGGGTCTCGGCGCTGAGCTGGAGTGCTTCGCGGACCTCGTCGGCGGTGTGGGGCTGGTGTCCGTCGAAGCCGTTGAGGGCGACGACGAAGGGGAGTCCGCTGTTCTCGAAGTAGTCGAGGGCGGGGAAGCAGTCGGCGAGGCGGCGGGTGTCGACGAGGACGACGGCGCCGATGGCGCCGCGGACGAGGTCGTCCCACATGAACCAGAAGCGGTCCTGTCCGGGGGTGCCGAAGAGGTAGAGGATGAGGTCTTCGTCGAGGGTGATGCGGCCGAAGTCCATGGCGACGGTGGTGGTGGTCTTGCCGGAGACGTGGCTGAGGTCGTCGATGCCGGCGGAGGCCGAGGTCATGACGGCTTCGGTGCGCAGGGGGTTGATCTCGGAGACGGCGCCGACGAGCGTGGTCTTGCCGACGCCGAAGCCGCCCGCGACGACGATCTTCGCGGAGGTGGTGGCGCGGGAGGGAGCGGCCGCGTTAGAGCTTGCGAAGTCCACTGAGGACCCTTTCGAGCAGCGTGACATCGGGCGTTCCGCCCGACTCGCCCGCGGCGGCGGGCTGGTGGATGGCGACGAGGCCGGCCTCGGCCAGGTCGGCCACGAGGATGCGGGCCACACCGAGCGGGACGCCGGCCAGTGCGGAGATCTCCGCGATGGACTTGACCTCACGGCAGAGGTTCACGATCCGGGCGTGCTCGGGCAGCAGGCCGCCGGTCCGTTCGGCGTTGCCGGTGGTCGAGATCAGGGCCTCGATGGCGAGCTGGTACCGGGGCCGGGTGCGGCCACCGGTCATCGCGTACGGGCGGACCAGCGGCTGCTGCTCGTAGCCGTCGGACTGCTGCCCGCCGTAGCCGCTGCCGTACCCGTTGCCGTATGAGCCGGCGGGTGTCGAGGGCGGGGTCATGGGTCCTCCTTGTGCTGCAGCCTTGGGCAGCCGGTTCCAGCTGGGGCGGTGCCAGCTGAGGCGGGATCAGCTGCCTGAGGGTAGCTGAGGGTGAGACGCCGGGGCCGGTCGGGTCGGACCCGGCGGGGGAGGTGGGACGGTGGACGTATCCCGCTCGGACTCCGGTCAGTGCAGGAGACTGCCCTGGAGTTCCGCGCGGAGTGCGGGGGTGAGGACGGCGCCGGCACGGTCGACGAGGAGGGCCATCTCGTAGCCGACGAGGCCGATGTCGGAGTCGGGGGAGGCGAGTACGGCGAGGGCGGAGCCGTCGCTGACGGCCATGAGGAAGAGGAAGCCTCGTTCCATCTCGACGACGGTCTGGTTGACCTCGCCTCCTTCGAAGATCCGGCTGGCGCCGGAGGTGAGGGAGGTGAGGCCGGAGGCGACGGCTGCGAGCTGGTCGGCGCGGTCGCGGGGGAAGCCCTCGGACATGCACAGCAGGAGGCCGTCGGCGGAGACCACCACGGTGTGGGACACCCCGGGGGTGTTGTCCACGAAATTGGTGATCAGCCAGTTCAGGTTCTGTGCGGCCTGGCTCATCTGATTCAACTCAACGCTCCTGGTGATCTGCGCCGTTGCCGTCGGTCCGGCCACCGAAACTATCGAATCCGGGCTGCTGGGCACCATGCTGGGAGCCCGGCTGGTTGGCCTGTTCGGCTCCGGCCCGGCGGCCCTGCTGGATGCCGCGGCGCAGGTTGGTCAGCCGGCCGCGGACCTCTTCGGGGGCCCGGGAGACCTGCGGACCGGTCAGCGGCGAGGCCTCGGCGGTGCCGGAGACCAGGTTGGCCTGCGGGGTCCGCCGGGGGAGACCGGACATCGTGACGCCGCTGGTCGAGGGCTCGCGGACCTGCTCGGCGCGGCGCCAGCGCTCGTCGTTCGCGGACGGGCGCCACGGGGCGTCCCCGGTGCCGGGCTGCGGCTGCTGGCCCTGCTGCTGGCCCTGCTGCTGACCCTGCTGCGGGGCCTGGGGCTGCGGGGCCTGGGGGGCCTGAGCCTGCGCGGCCTGCTGCGGAGCCTGGGGCTGCGGGGCCTGGGCCGGCCGGCCCTGTCGGCCCTGCGGGTCGGACGGCTGGAACTCCGGCGCCGAGGTGCCGGGCCGGCGCGGCTGGTACGTCCGCGGCCGCGCCTCCTGCCCGCCCTCCTGCGGGTACCACGGCTGCTCGGCCGCACCCCCGGACGGGCCGGTCGGCAGCGCCATCGGCTCCGGCCGGGCCTGCTCCTGGCGCACCGGCTCGGGCCGGGCCTGCTCCTGACGGACCGGCTCCGGACGCGCCGGGTTCGGCACGCTCGGCAGCACCGGCTCCACCAGACCGAGGCCCAGCGGGTCACGCGGGTCGATCTGACTGGCCTCGAAGCGCGGCCGGGCGAACTGCTGGGTGCTCTCCACCGGTGCCGGCTCGGCCGACGGCAGCGGCTGGGCCTGCTGCTGCGGCGGCAGTTGCGGCTGGCGGTCGCGCTGCGGCGCGTCCGGGCCGGGGCGCTGCGGACGGCGCTGGCCCTGCGGACCGGGCTGGCCCTGCGGGCCGCCCTGACCGGGGCCGCCCTGGCCCTGCGGGGCCGGCCGGCGCTGGGGCAGGCCCTCCTGCGGGCGGTTGCCCGGGCGGGCGCCGCCCTGCTGCTGCGGAGCGCCGCCCGGCCGGCCCGGCCGACCGTGCTGCGGCTGCTCGCCGGTCCGGGGGCCCGGACCGCCGTCGAACTCGCCACCCGGGCGCGGCCGTTCCTGGCCGGGGCGGCCCTGAGCGGGCTGCTGCTGACCGGGGCGGCCCTGGGCGGGCTGCTGCTGGCCGCGGCGGGGCAGGCCGCCGAGGCCGCCCTGCGCCGGGCCCGGCCGGTTCGGGCCGCGCTGCGGCAGGCCGCCCTGCGGGGACTGCTGGGACTGCGGGGCCTGCGGGGCCTGCGGGGCCGGCTTCTGGCCCTGGGGCTGCGGGGCTTGCCGGCCCGGTCCCTGGGGTCCCTGGGGCTGCTGGCCCGGGCCTGGCTGGCCCGGCTGGCCGGGGTTCTCGCGCAGCGACTGGCCGACCTGGCGGGTCGGCAGGCCTCCGGCCCGGCCGCCGGACGCGGCAGGCGCACCCGGTCCGGTCGGAGCACCCGGAGCACCCGGAGCACCCGGAGCACCCGGAGCGTTCGGTCCGGTCGGAGCACCGGGGCCGGTCGGAGCGGTCGGGCCGCCCTGGCCGAGCTGCGGGCGGCCGCCCTGCGGGGCACCGCCGGCCGGGCCCTGGCCGAGCGCGGCCGGGCCGCCCTGGCCGGGCGGCACCTGGCGCTGCTGGCGCGGCGTCGGGGCGACTCCGCGCTGCTGCTTGGCCTGGGCCGGGCCGGGCCGGCCGGCGCCGCGGCGGTCGGCGGAGTTGGTGACGTCCACCGGGAGCATGACCAGCGCGGTGGTGCCGCCGGAGTCGCTGGGGCGCAGCTGGATGCGGATGCCGTGTCGCAGGGACAGGCGGCCGACCACGAAGAGGCCCATGCGGCGGGAGACCGAGACGTCCACCGTCGGCGGGTTGGCGAGGCGCTCGTTGATGTCGGCGAGGTCGTCGGGGCTCAGGCCGATGCCGGTGTCGTGGATCTCGACCAGGACGCGGCCGTCGGGCAGCGCGTGGCCGGTGACCCGGACGCGGGTCTGCGGGCTGGAGAACGAGGTGGCGTTCTCCAGCAGCTCGGCGAGCAGGTGGACGAGGTCGTTGACGACGCGGCCGGCGACCTCGGCCGACGGCACGGCGGCGAGTTCGATGCGCTCGTACTGCTCCACCTCGGAGGCGGCGGCGCGGAGCACGTCGACCAGCGGGACGGGCCTGGTCCAGCGGCGGCCCGGGTCCTCACCGGCGAGGACGAGGAGGTTCTCGCCGTTGCGGCGCATGCGGGTCGCGAGGTGGTCCAGCTTGAAGAGGTTGGCCAGCTGGTCCGGGTCGGCCTCGCGGCTCTCCAGTTCGGAGATGAGCGACAGCTGGCGCTGGATGAGGCCCTGGCTGCGGCGCGAGAGGTTGGTGAACATCGCGTTGATGTTGCCGCGCAGGAGGGCCTGCTCGGCGGCGAGGCGGACGGCCTCGCTGTGCACCATGTCGAAGGCGTGCGCCACGTGGCCGATCTCGTCGGTGGAGTCGACGGCCACCGGTTCGACCGTCGTGTCGACGTCGTGCGGGTCGCTCTCGGAGAGGGTCTTGACCAGCTCGGGCAGGCGGCGCTCGGCGACGTCCTCGGCCGCGGCCTGCAGACGGGTCAGCGAGCGCACCATCGAGCGGGCGATCAGACCGGCGCCACCGAGGGCGACGAGCAGCACCAGGGCGATGGCGGCACCGATGATGATGGCCTCGGTGTCGGCCTGGGACTGGAGGTCCTGGGCCTTGCCGTCGAGGTCCTCGATGAGCTTGGACTCGATCCGGCGCTCGGCGGTGATCTTGGCGCTGGCCTTCTCGTACCAGTCCTTGTAGGTCACCGGGTCGGTCTGGTGGATGCCGCTCGGCTGGAGGATCGAGCGCGCGTACCGGTCGGCGTCGGCGATCACCGAGTTGTAGCTGAGCTGGCCGCGCAGGTTGTCCAGGTCGTGCGCGGTGTAGATGTTGTTGAAGCTGGTGAGCGAGTTGTCGTACGAGGTGCGCAGGCGGATGCCGAAGGACTCGTCGCTGGGGCTGAGGTCGGGGCCCTTGGGGTTGGCGAGTGCGGCGCCGATCAGGGCGCGCTGCTGCGAGGTGGCGTTCTTGGCCAGCGAGAACTGCTGCAGCGAGCGGGTCGCGACGAGCAGGTCCTTGTTGTTCGACGCGAGCGCGATGTCCTGGGTGATGGCCAGCAGGTCGCGGATGATCACGTCGTAGGCGGTGATCGTCGACTGGATGTTCTGGTTGTTCTGGTACGGCGTGTTGCGCGCGTCCGAGATCGAGTTCAGGTCCCTGCGGATCTGGAACAGCAGCGCCTTCCCGCCCGAGAGCTCGAGGTTCTCGAACTTGTCCGAGGACGCGGTGAAGGTGCGGCTCAGGTCGTCGGTGGCCCTGCGGGCGGTGGCGATGTCGTCGTCGAGCGGGTCGTTGGGGCGTGCGGTGATGTAGCCGGCGCTGATGTCGCGCTCGGTCTGCAGGGCGTCCGCGAGGTTGGTCGCCTTCTTGGCCAGGTCGGACAGGTTGGCCATCTGGGAGAGCTGCTGCGAGTTCTGCATCGAGGCCTGGATCCGCAGGCCACCGAGGACCAGGGAGACCAGGACGGGCAGGGCGAGCAGGGCGATCAGTCGGGTCCGGATGCGCCAGTTGCGCATCGCGAGCCGGCTCAGACCGGTGGCCCGCCGCCTGGTCAGGGTGGTCCGGAGCTTGTCCCGGGCGGACTTCCGTTCCTGGCCGTCGTCCTCCGGGTGGCCGGGGGCCTCGGGGATCACCGGCTCGGGCGGGCCGCCGGGGGCCGCCGCCTGCTGGGGGGCTGCCACGGGCTCGTGCGACTCCGGGTTACCCGCGCCGCCGCTACCCCTTTTGAAACGTCCCTGCACTGGCGTCGCAACCTCTGGACCGGGCGTCCCGCCGCGTCGCCGCGGACCGGACGGTGTCGAGTTTCCTTCCGCTCCCCGGCTGGTCCGGGTGAGCGCGTCGCCGGGGTGGACTTCTCCCTACCCACGGTCCGTGGCATTCCAGCACAGCCGGGGAATCCCAACAAGGGCCGCCAGGACACGCCGCGCGGCGCTACCGAACGCGTGCGTGACTTCACTGACTGTGCCGTAACAGGACCGGAATACCGCATTTTTCGGACACTCGCCGGATACATGCCAACCCGGCCCGAGATCGAAAAGAGTCGCGGACCTTCCGGAATGACCGTTATCGGAGATATGCCGGAAAATCCCGTTGCGGCGATATGTCGGATATCTGCAATTCGCTCATGAATTTGTGAGCAAAATCACAGTCTAATGTGTAGCTTTGGTCACGGCCCCTGTGGAATGAGATCTCGTAACCTGGCTGTCTCCGGAGCACGGCCCCGATCAGCCTGCCCAGAACCCCTCCGAATCATTCGGAATCACTCAGGCCGGTGACGATCCGCCGCGATCCGCCCGGCCGCGACCACGAGGTGCTCTCGATGTCCCAGGCGAAGAAGGCCACCAAGTCCACGCTGCCCTGCCGCTCCACGGCGAACCCGCGCCGGACGACGCTGGCCTCGGTCGCGGACTTCAGCACGATCCCGGGTGCCCGCAAGCCCGAGGACGCCGTCACCTACGGCACCGAGCTGCCGGCCAGCACCGCCAACCCGCGCCGCACCCAGCTGATGGTCGCCCCGGCGCCCGTCGTCGTGCAGGACTGACCCGACCCCCGCTCCGACCGGGCGTCGCGGCCGTGCCACCGAGGGCGGTCGCGGCGCCCTGCGGCGTTCCCGGGCGGTTGCCGGGGCTCGCGGCCCAACCGCGCTGAACAGGGGCAAAGCGGTCAGCCGGGGCCCCACGCGATAGCCTGGACGACGATTGACGGGGCCGCGCCCACCGTGGGCGAGGCGCCCACCAGCGCCCGGGCGCGCCCCGGGCGGTCGACGAAGCGAGGGGTATCCCAGCCGTGCGCATTGCCAGGTTTTCCGTCCGGGAGGGGAGCCCTGCCGCCGGCAGCGTCTCCTTCGGCGTGGTGGAGGGCGACCCTTCCCAGCCCGACTCGCTGGTCGTCCACGCGCTGGCCGGCCACCCGTTCGGCCAGCCCCAGCCGACCGGCGAGAGTTACCGCTTCCAGGACGTCCGGCTGCTCAGCCCGATGCTCCCCAACAAGATCGTGGCGGTCGGCCGCAACTTCGCGGCGCACGCCGCCGAGCTGGGCAACGACGTCCCGGACGTGCCGCTCACCTTCTTCAAGCCGTCCACCTCGGTGATCGGCCCGACCGAGAACATCGCCTACCCGCCGTTCTCCTCGGACGTCCAGCACGAGGCCGAACTCGCCGTGGTGATCGGCCGGATGTGCCGCGAGGTGCCGCTGGACCGGGTGCCCGAGGTGATCCTCGGCTACACCTGCGCCAACGACGTCACCGCCCGGGACGTGCAGAAGCGCGAGGGCCAGTGGGCCCGGGCCAAGGGCTTCGACACCTCCTGCCCGCTGGGCCCGTGGATCGAGACCGATCTGGACCCGGCCGACCTCGCCGTCACCTGCACGGTCAACGGCGAGCTCCGGCAGGCCGGCCGCACCTCCCAGATGGTCCGCTCGGTCGCCGAGCTGATCGTCCACATCTCCGAGGCCATGACGCTGCTGCCCGGCGACGTCATCCTCACCGGCACGCCCGCAGGGGTGGGCCCGCTCAACGTCGGCGACGAGGTCGCCGTCTCCATCGAAGGCATCGGCACTCTCACCAACAAGGTGATCAAGCGTGGCTAGTGAAAAGCTCAGCGGCTCCGCCGCGGGCAACCCGGCCGTCCGGGTTCGTTTCTGTCCGTCCCCGACCGGGAACCCGCACGTGGGCCTGGTCCGCACGGCCCTCTTCAACTGGGCCTACGCCCGCCACAACGGCGGCACGCTGGTCTTCCGGATCGAGGACACCGACTCGGCCCGCGACTCCGAGGAGTCGTACGACCAGCTGCTCGACGCGATGCGCTGGCTCGGCTTCGACTGGGACGAGGGCCCGGAGGTCGGCGGCCCGCACGAGCCGTACCGCCAGTCCCAGCGGATGGACATCTACGCCGACGTCGCCCGCCGCCTGCACGAGGCCGGCCACGCCTACCACTGCTACTGCAGCACCGAGGAGCTGGACGCCCGCCGCGAGGCCGCCCGCGCCGCCGGCAAGCCCTCCGGCTACGACGGCCACTGCCGCGAGCTGACGGACGAGCAGGTCGCCGTCTACAAGCTGGAGAAGCGCGAGCCGATCCTGCGTTTCCGGATGCCCGACCGCACCCTCAGCTTCGACGACCTGGTGCGCGGCACGCTCACCTTCGAGCCGGAGAACGTGCCGGACTACGGCATCGTCCGGGCCAACGGCGCCCCGCTGTACACCTTGGTCAACCCGGTGGACGACGCCCTGATGGGCATCACCCACGTGCTGCGCGGCGAGGACCTGCTCTCCTCCACCCCGCGGCAGATCGCGCTGTACGCCGCGCTCGCCGAGATCGGCGTCGGCGACGGCACCACCCCGCGCTTCGGCCACCTGCCGTACGTGATGGGCGAGGGCAACAAGAAGCTCTCCAAGCGCGACCCGCAGGCCTCGCTCAACCTGTACCGCGAGCGCGGCTTCATCCCCGAGGGCCTGCTCAACTACCTCTCCCTGCTGGGCTGGTCGCTGGCCGACGACCGCGACCTGTTCGGCATCGACGAGATGGTCGCCGCCTTCGACATCGCCAAGGTGAACGCCAACCCGGCCCGCTTCGACCTGAAGAAGTGCGAGGCGATCAACGCCGAGCACGTCCGCAAGCTGGCCCCGGAGGACTTCGTCCGCCGCCTGGTGCCGTACCTCCAGGCACCCGGGCTGCTGCCGGCCGAGCCGACCGCCGAGCAGCTGGACCTGCTCGCCAGGATCGCGCCGCTCACCCAGGAGCGGATGGTCGTGCTGAGCGAGATCGTGAACATGGCCGGCTTCCTGTTCGTCGACCCGGCCGACTTCGCCGTCGACCCGGACGACGCCGCCAAGGCGCTGACCGCCGACGCCCGCCCGGTGCTGGAGGCCAGCGTCAAGGCGCTGGAGGCGCTCGCGGACTTCAGCCCGGAGCCGATCCAGGCCGCGCTGCGCGAGGCGCTGGTGGACGGGCTGGGCATCAAGCCCAAGTTCGCGTTCACGCCGCTGCGGGTCGCCGTCACCGGCCGCCGGGTCTCGCCGCCGCTGTTCGAGTCGATGGAGCTGCTCGGTCGCCCCGAGACGCTGCGCCGGCTGAACTCCGCCCTGGAGGCCCTGCCGGCCGCCTGAGCGGGCCGCTGAGCAGGCCGCGGGCCCGGCCTCGTGCCGGGCCCGCGGCCTGCCCGGACGTCACCGCCCGGACGTCACTGCCAGGACGCCCGGCCGCTGCCTGGGGTTATCGATTTTGGAGCCGGGGCCGGCGTCGGGTAATGTTCTTTCTGCGCCGCCCGGGAGGGAACGGACGAGGGAGCGAAACCCTCCACCCGGCCCCGAACGAGAGGCGCAACGCCTGAGAAGGCCCCGACAGGGGTTCAACTCTGGTGGGGTATGGTGTAATTGGCAGCACGAGTGATTCTGGTTCATTTAGTCTAGGTTCGAGTCCTGGTACCCCAGCGCAGTACGCAAGTCCAGCAGTACAAGTGAAGAACAAGCCCCCGTTGTGTAGCGGCCTAGCACGCTGCCCTCTCACGGCAGTAGCGCCGGTTCGAATCCGGTCGGGGGTACTGATCCCGCAAGGGATCACCTGGAAAGCCCCCGTTGTGTAGCGGCCTAGCACGCTGCCCTCTCACGGCAGTAGCGCCGGTTCGAATCCGGTCGGGGGTACTGATCCCGCAAGGGATCGCCAGGAAGCCCCCGTTGTGTAGCGGCCTAGCACGCTGCCCTCTCACGGCAGTAGCGCCGGTTCGAATCCGGTCGGGGGTACTCCAGAGCATTAAGCCGGTGGGTTATCCCATCGGCGCTTGCTTTGTGTTGGGGTATGGTGTAATTGGCAGCACGAGTGATTCTGGTTCATTTAGTCTAGGTTCGAGTCCTGGTACCCCAGCCAGAAATTGGAAGGCCCCGGTTTCCGGGGTCTTTTTTGCATTTCCCGGAGCATTCCGAAGGGCCCCGCGCGGTGGTGCTGCGCGGGGCCCTTTCCGGGTGCGGCGGTCAGCCGCGGCGGAGGGCCTCGGTGAGCCGGTTCGCGGCCTCGATGATGGCCTGGGCGTGCAGGCGGCCCGGGTGGCGGGTCAGCCGCTCGATCGGGCCGGAGACGGAGACGGAGGCCACCACGCGGTTGGAGGGGCCGCGCACGGGAGCGGAGACGGACGCGACGCCCGGCTCGCGCTCGCCGATCGACTGGGCCCAGCCGCGGCGGCGGACGCCGCTGAGCGCGGTGGCGGTGAAGCGGGCGCCCTGGAGGCCGCGGTGCAGCCGCTCGGGC
Source organism: Kitasatospora sp. NPDC088861 (assembly GCF_044750105.1). Taxonomy (NCBI): domain Bacteria; kingdom Bacillati; phylum Actinomycetota; class Actinomycetes; order Kitasatosporales; family Streptomycetaceae; genus Kitasatospora; species Kitasatospora sp. NPDC088861. Next base: position 91,644 of record NZ_JBIVJF010000024.1, on the reverse strand, counting down.
TCCTCCCAGGCCAGCAGGACCTGGGCGGCCGAGCCGGCCTTCATCGGCAGGGTGCTGCCGACCGGGACGGTGTCCCGCAGACCGGAGAGCCGCTCGGCGGCGGCTACGCAGATCCGCATCTCGCCCTGGCGGCGGTAGAGCTGTGCGCTCTCGCCGGTGACGTCGCGCAGGTGGGTCAGAACCGGGCCCGCGGTGGCGAGCAGCCGGTCCTCGCCCGCTGCGGCGGAGAGTTCGGACAGGCGGGGGCCGAGGATGAATCGCCCCTGCATGTCCCTGGTGACCAGACGGTGGTGTTCGAGTGCGACGGCGAGCCGGTGGGCCGTGGGGCGCGCCAGACCGGTGGCGGCGACCAGCCCCGCCAACGTGGCGGGGCCCGACTCCAGTGCGCTCAGCACCAGAGCGGCCTTGTCGAGAACGCCGACGCCGCTAGAGTTGTCCATGCGCTAAGACTGCAGTCTCATTCCGCGAGACGCAAGTTCAATCTTCCGGGAAAAGCGCCACTCTGGATGCAGCAGCCCGGGAGGCATCCAGGATGCGACCTCACCAGAGTGTCCGCATCGTGGACAGCGATCCGGCGTGCAGGTCGCGAGAACGCGCCCGCCACAGGGCGGCGGGAGCTCCGACCTCGACGACACGAGAAGGCCGGCAACGCGGCCGGCTGGAGGGAATCCGATGGGACGGACACTCGCAGAGAAGGTCTGGGACGACCACGTCGTGCGGCGCGCGGAGGGAGAGCCCGACCTGCTCTTCATCGACCTCCACCTGCTCCACGAGGTGACCAGCCCGCAGGCCTTCGACGGGCTGCGGCTGGCCGGCCGGACGGTCCGCCGCACCGATCTGACGATCGCCACCGAGGATCACAACACCCCCACCGTGGACATCGACAAGCCGATCGCCGACCCGGTGTCCAAGGTGCAGCTGGAGACGCTGCGCCGCAACGCCGCCGAGTTCGGTGTCCGGATCCACTCGCTCGGCGACATCGAGCAGGGCGTCGTGCACGTGGTCGGCCCGCAGCTGGGCCTGACCCAGCCCGGCATGACCGTGGTCTGCGGCGACTCCCACACCTCGACCCACGGCGCGTTCGGCGCACTGGCGTTCGGCATCGGCACCAGCCAGGTCGAGCACGTGCTGGCCACCCAGACGCTGCCGCTGGCGCCGTTCCGGACCATGGCCGTCACGGTCGAGGGCGAGCTGCCCGAGGGCGTCACCGCCAAGGACCTGATCCTGGCCGTGATTGCCAAGATCGGCACCGGCGGCGGCCAGGGATACGTCCTGGAGTACCGCGGTTCGGCGATCCGGGGCCTGTCCATGGAGGCCCGGATGACCATCTGCAACATGTCCATCGAGGCCGGCGCCCGGGCGGGCATGATCGCCCCGGACGAGACCACCTTCGGCTACCTCAAGGGCCGTCCGCACGCCCCGCAGGGCGAGGACTGGGACGCCGCCGTCGCGTACTGGTCGACCCTGGGCACCGACGAGGACGCGGTCTTCGACCACGAGATCTTCGTCGACGCGGCCGCGCTGACCCCGTTCGTCACCTGGGGCACCAACCCCGGCCAGGGCGCCCCGCTGGGCTCTGACGTGCCGGACCCGGCCTCCTTCGCCGACCCGCAGGAGCGCGCGGCCGCCGAGAACGCCCTCGCCTACATGGGCCTGGAGGCCGGCACCCCGCTGCGCGAGGTCACCGTCGACGCCGTCTTCGTCGGCTCCTGCACCAACGGCCGGATCGAGGACCTGCGCGCCGCCGCCGCCGTCGTGGAGGGCCGCCGGATCGCCGACGGCGTACGGATGCTCGTCGTCCCCGGCTCCGTCCGGGTCGCCCTGCAAGCCGTGGAGGAGGGCCTGGACAAGGTGTTCACCGCGGCCGGCGCCGAGTGGCGCCACGCGGGCTGCTCGATGTGCCTGGGCATGAACCCCGACCAGCTCGCCCCCGGGGAGCGCTGCGCCTCCACCTCGAACCGCAACTTCGAGGGCCGGCAGGGCAAGGGTGGCCGGACCCACCTGGTGTCCCCGCAGGTCGCCGCCGCGACCGCCGTCCTGGGCCGTCTGGCCGCACCGTCCGATCTGCCCTCCGACCTGGCGGACACCAACGTGGCTGTGGAGGCCTGAGAACCATGGAGAAGTTCACCACCCACACCGGCCGGGCCGTTCCGCTGCGGCGCTCGAACGTGGACACCGACCAGATCATCCCGGCCCACTGGCTCAAGAAGGTCACCCGTTCCGGTTTCGAGGGCGGCCTTTTCGAGGCCTGGCGCAAGGACGAGTCGTTCATCCTCAACCAGCCCGAGCGGCAGGGCGCCACGGTCCTGGTGGCCGGCCCGGAGTTCGGCACCGGCTCCTCCCGTGAGCACGCCGTCTGGGCGCTGCAGAACTACGGCTTCCACGCGGTCATCTCGTCGCGCTTCGCGGACATCTTCCGTGGGAATTCCCTGAAGAACGGACTGCTGACGGTCGTCCTGCCGCAAGAGACCGTGGAACAGCTCTGGGCGCTCACCGAGAGTAACCCTTCGGCCGAGATCACCGTTGATCTGGAAGCCCGCGAAGTCCGGGCCGAGGGCGTCACCGCGTCTTTCGAACTGGACGACAACGTCCGGTGGCGGCTGCTCAACGGGCTGGACGACATCAGCATCACCCTGCGGAACGAGGCCGACATCGCGGCCTTCGAAGCGACCCGTCCGACCTTCAAGCCCCGTACTCTGCCGGTTGCCTGAGATCCCCTCAGAACAAGCATTCTGGCGATCCACCGGATGGCCCGCCTCCCCTTCGGGGGGGCGGGCCATCCGCCGTTCCGGAGCACGAGTTAGCGCCGCGGCCCACCCCGGATTGCCCATTTGGCTTTGCCGGAGAGGGCCCCGCGCAAGTACAACTGCGGGTAGATGGCACAATCAGTACATGCACCGGCACCATGAACCTCCGTACGCGGGCGGCGAACCCGCGGCTCCGGAGTCCGTGGGCCGGGGATCCGAACGCCGAATTGACGATCGGCCGGACGTCGCCTCCGCACCAGCTGAGGGGCCGGACGACCAGGAAGTCGCAGCGCTCTACGCGCTTGTGGCCGAGCGGTTGAAGCAAGCTCACGCCCGCGTGCATGCGCTGAACGTGTCTGCCGATGCAAAGACCGCTCTCTCCCGTCAACTCCTCATCGTCACCGAGACCGCCAAGCGCGATCTTCCGGAGGCGGCAAGGCGGTTGAGTCGCTTTGTACATGACCTCGACGAGGGGCGCCCGCCCGTCGCCTGAGGTCGCCGACGCGCAAATCCATTGCGACACTAGGGTGATTCGCGCGTTTGGTAATTGAAAGTCCGCAGATACATACCTAACGTGCGAAAAGAACGGATGGAATCATCCGGCGCCCGTTTCCGAAGGGGAAGACGTGAACAAGGCTCAGCTTGTCGAAGCGGTGGCCGAGCAGCTGGGCGGTCGCAAGGCTGCCGCAGAGGCCGTCGACGCAGTGCTCGACACCATGGTCCGTGCCGTTGTGGCCGGTGACCGGGTTTCGGTCACTGGTTTCGGCACCTTCGAGAAGGTGGAGCGCTCCGCGCGCTTCGCCCGCAACCCGCAGACCGGCGAGAAGGTCAAGGTCAAGAAGACCTCGGTGCCCCGCTTCCGTCCCGGCCAGGGCTTCAAGGACCTGGTCAGCGGCAGCAAGAAGCTGCCGAAGGAAGGCCCCTCGGTGAAGAAGGCCCCCAAGGGCTCCCTCACCCCGGGCAAGAGCGGCGTCGCCGCCACCCCGGCCGCCAAGCGCGCCGCCACCAAGCGTGCCGCCACGGCCGCCGCCGCCGCTCCGGCCAAGAAGGCCGCCGCCAAGAAGACGGCGACCACGGCCGCGGCCAAGAAGGCGACCACCACCGCCGCCGCGAAGAAGGCGACCGCCACCAAGAAGGCGACCACCACCGCCGCCGCGAAGAAGACCACCGCGACCGCGACCAAGAAGACGGCCGCCGCCGCCAAGAAGGCGACCACCACCGCCGCCGCCAAGAAGACCACCGCGACCGCCAAGAAGGCGACCGCGACGGCCAAGAAGACGGCTCCGGCGAAGAAGACCGCCACCCGCAAGACCACCGCGCGCAAGACCTCTGCCAAGTAGTCCCGCGCAGCGGTCCTCGGACGGCCTTCGGCAGAGAGCCGCGGCACCCCCCCTCCGTGAATTGCGGAGACCGGGTCGCCGCGGCTCTTTCGATTTCCGGGCGCTTAGTCAGGATTCTGCGACCGACGGTGACCAGGCACGGAACGCGGCGGCGGGCGTGCCGGACGGCGGGGGAGGACCAGCGGGGGGACGGTCAGCGGAGGACGGTCAGCCCGCGGCCGGGTCGGGGAAGGTCTGCAGCGTCACGAAGACCACCCGGCGGGCCTCGCCGGCGCCCTCGGTGCGGATCCGCACCCGCTGGCCCGGTCGCAGCAGCCGCAGACCGCCGGCGTCGAAGGCGGCCGCGTCGAACGGCACCGGGGTCCCGTCGTCGAGCAGCACGGAGCCGGCCCGGGTGGCGGGGTCGAAGGTGAACGCGGTGGCCTGCATGGCAGCAGCATAGCGAGCGGCCCCGGCCGACCGGGCGGCGTCCCGCGGGGCGCCGGTCAGGCCCGCGCCAGCCGGGCGAACAGGACGCTGGTGTACGGGCCGAGGCCGAGCGCCGCGGCCTCGCCGAGGTCCGCGCCGGTGTCGACGTCCCGGCGCACCGACTCCACGTCCGCCAGGCGAAGTTCGAGTGCTCCGCCGGCCGCGTGCCGGGCCCGCGAGCCGTCCCCGAAGGCGGGCGAGAGCGGGCGGCCGGGGGTACAGGCGAGCAGCGTGGTGCCGAGGCCTGGGGAGTCCGGCAGGAAGGCCCGGCCGTCCGGCGGCACCGCGCCCAGCACCCGGGCCAGTTCGACCGGGCGCAGGGCCGGCAGGTCCGCCGAGAGGGCGGCCAGCGGCGAGCGCGGGGCGAGCGCCAGGGCGGCCGCCGTGCCGTGCACCAGCGCCTCGTTGAGGCCCTCGCCGGGTTCGTCGGCGACCACCACCGCGCCCAGTGCCGCCAGCCGGGCGCCGGCCGCCGCGTCCCGGGTGACCACCAGGACCCGGGCGACGCCCGGGGTGGCCAGTGCGGCGGTGGCGGTGTCGAGCGCGAAGGACAGCGCGAGGTCCGCCCGGTGCGGCCCGGCGTACGGGGCCAGTCGGCTCTTCGCGAGGGCGAGCGGCTTGAGCGGCAGCACCAGCGACCAGTCGGTGGCGGGTGCGGGGGGCGCGACGGGCCCGTTGGGGCGTACGGTGTCCTGGGTCATCGGCGTCATTGTGACGCCGGTCCCGGAGCCCTCGCCAGGCCGTCCGATCTGTGCGGACGTGCGTTTGATCACGCCTGCCGGGCGGGTTGGTGCGGTCGCTCGACAGCCGGTGAGCAGCCGGGCGAGACTGTTCCGCGCCCGTCACCCGGGCACCGGTCCCGTACCGGTGCGCGGCACCGGGAGGTTATGACCGCGGCACCCCACGTGCCGCTTCGGATGAGGAGGACCTGGGGTGGCCCGCCGCTCGTACGCCAAGTTCGGCAACGCCGACTACGGCATCTGGTACCGCTTCGCGGCCGTGCTGGTGAAGCCGGTGACGACCGCGCTGGTGAAGCCCGACTGGCGGGGCTGGGAGCACCTTCCGAAGGAAGGCGGCTTCATCGCCGCGGTGAACCACAATTCGATCATCGACCCGGTGATCTACGCGCACTGGCAGTACAACAGCGGTCGTCCGCCGCGCATTCTCGGCAAGTCCTCGCTGTTCTCGATTCCCTTCATCGGATTCATGCTGCGCAAGACCGGCCAGATTCCGGTGTTCCGCGAGTCCACCGATGCCGCGCAGGCTTTCCGGGCCGCTATCGACGCCGTCAACGGCGGCCAGTGCGTGCAGTTCTACCCGGAGGGCACACTCACCCGGGACCCGGACCTGTGGCCGATGACCGGCAAGAGCGGCGTCGCCCGGGTCGCGCTGATGACCGGCGCGCCGGTCATCCCGGTCGCACACTGGGGAGCGCACGAGATCATCCCGCCGTACGGCCGTCCGGGCTTCGGGAAGGGCAAGTTCAACCTCTTCCCGCGCCACCGGGTCACCGTGGCGGCGGGGCCCGCGGTGGACCTGAGCAAGTACCGGGGCCAGGAGCTCACCGCCCAGGTGCTCAACGACGCCACCGAGGACATCATGACGGCGATCACCGCCGTGCTGGCCGACGTCCGCGGCGAGGAGCCGCCGGCCGAGCGCTACGACATGCGCAAGGCCGCCCGGAACCGCGCCGCCGCGGCCGCCGCCGAACGCCGGCGCGCCAAGGGCGGCAACGACGACGAGGAGGGCGGCCGGTGACCCGCTGCGCAGTGATGGGGACGGGCTCCTGGGGCACCGCCTTCGCGATGGTGCTGGCCGACGCGGGCAGCGACGTCGTCCTGTGGGCCCGCCGCCAGGAACTCGTCGACGCCATCAACACCACGCACGAGAACCCGGACTACCTGCCGGGCGTGCCGCTGCCGGGCTCCGTCCGGGCCACCACCGACGCCGCCGAGGCGCTGGCCGGCGCCGACTTCGCCGTCCTGGTGGTGCCCTCGCAGACGCTGCGCGACAACCTGGCCGCCTGGACGCCGCTGATCGAGCCGCAGACCGTGCTGGTGAGCCTGATGAAGGGCATCGAACTCGGCACGGCCAAGCGGATGAGCGAGGTGATCGACGAGGTCACCAAGGTCGGCCCGGAGCGCGTCGCGGTGGTCAGCGGGCCCAACCTGGCCCGGGAGATCGCCAACCGGCAGCCCGCCGCCAGCGTCGTCGCCTGCGCGGACGAGGCGGTCGCCAAGCGGCTCCAGGCGGCCTGCCACACGCCGTACTTCCGCCCGTACACCAACACCGACGTGCTGGGCTGCGAGCTCGGCGGAGCGGTCAAGAACGTGATCGGCCTGGCGGTCGGCATGGCGGCCGGCATGGGGCTCGGCGACAACACCAAGGCGACGCTGATCACCCGCGGGCTGGCCGAGACCACCCGGCTCGGCGAGGTGCTCGGCGCCGACCCGCACACCTTCGCCGGGCTCGCCGGGATGGGCGACCTGGTCGCCACCTGCTCCTCGCCGCTGTCGCGCAACAACACCTTCGGCATGAACCTGGGCCGGGGCATGTCGCTCGCGGAGACCATCGCGGCGACCCGGCAGACCGCGGAGGGCGTCAAGTCCTGCGAGTCGGTGCTCGACCTGGCCCGGCGCAACGGCGTCGACATGCCGATCGTCGAGGCGGTGGTGGATGTCGTGCACAACGGGCGGCCCACCCAGGAGGCGCTCCAGGCCCTGATGTCCCGTTCGGCGAAGGCCGAGCGGCGCTGAGCGGTGCCGAGCGGTGCTGAGCGGCGCTGACGGCGAGGCGGTGGTCCGGGGCGGTGGTCGGGGGCGGCTGACGCCCCGGAAACCCTTCGCACGGTAGTCTCAAACCCGATATGAGCATCGAACAGTCCTCCCCGAACCCGTCCGCTGCGAAGCCGCGCGTCGCGCTGGTCTTCGGCGGACGCAGCTCCGAGCACGGCGTCTCGGTGGTCACCGCCGGCAGCGTGCTCAAGGCGATCGACCGCGAGAAGTACGAGGTGCTCCCGATCGGGATCACCCCCGAGGGCCGCTGGGCGCTGGTCAGCGACGAGCCCGCCCGGATGGCGATCACCGACGGCCGGATGCCGGACGTCCCGGGCGTCGCCGAGTCCGTGGACGGGCAGGTCGCGCTGCCGATCGCCCCGGGCGACCGGGAGGTCGTCCTGAGCGAGCCGGGGAGCACCCCCAAGGCCCTCGGCGAGGTCGACGTGGTGTTCCCGCTGCTGCACGGCCCCTGGGGAGAGGACGGCACCCTGCAAGGCCTGCTGGAGCTGTCCGGCGTGCCCTACGTCGGCAACGGCGTGCTGTCCAGCGCGGTCGGCATGGACAAGGAGTTCACCAAGCGGATCCTGGCCTCGCACGGCCTGGGCGTCGGCCGGTACACCATCGTGCGGCCGCGCGACTGGGAGAGCGAGGCCGGCCGCGCCGCGGTGCGCGAGCGGGCCGCCGAGCTCGGCCTGCCGCTGTTCGTGAAGCCCTGCCGGGCCGGCTCCAGCATGGGCATCACCAAGGTCAAGGACCTCGCCGACCTCGACGCCGCGATCGAGGAGGCCCGCCGGCACGACCCCAAGCTGATCATCGAGGCCGGCGTGAGCGGCCGCGAGATCGAGTGCGGCGTGCTGGAGACCGAGGACGGCCCGAAGGCCAGCCTCCCGGCCGAGGTGCTGGTCGGCGACGGCTTCGACTTCTACGACTTCGAGGCCAAGTACATCGACTCGTCCGAGGTGCAGATCCCGGCGAAGCTCGACGACGAGCAGACCGCCGAGATCCGCCGCCAGGCGGTGGCCGCGTTCGACGCGCTCGGCTGCGAGGGCCTGGCCCGGGTGGACTTCTTCCTGCTGGAGGACGGCACCTGGATGGTCAACGAGATCAACACCATGCCCGGCTTCACCCCGATCTCGGCCTACCCGAAGATGTGGGAGGCCACCGGGCTGTCCTACCCGGAGCTGATCGACCGGCTGCTCCAGGCGGCGCTGCGCCGCTCGACCGGCCTGCGGTAGCCGCGCGCGAACGACGGAGGGCGGGCCGGGAAGCTCCCGGCCCGCCCTCCTCGGCGCGCTCGCGGGCTCAGCCCGGGACGGTGGCCTTCACCGCGCCGGTGAGGGCGGCGGCCGGGTCGAAGGGGTTGGCCGCGGCACCGGCCGGGACGGTCACCTCGACGTAGGCGGCGCGCATGGTCGTCACGAAGCGGTAGCCGCCGTCGGTGAGCTTCTGCGACCACCAGGTGACGTCGTCCACGGTCGGCGACCAGTCCTTGGCGTGCTCGCCGTCCAGTTCCTCCGGACGGTCGATGCCGCAACGCAGCACCGTGCGGGGCGAGCTGGCCCACGCGGCCACGTACGGCGAGGCGGGCGACGGGTCCTTGCGGGCGTGGCCGAGCAGCTCCTGCGGCAGGGCCGCGGCCAGCGCGCGGCAGTACTCGGCCGCCTTGCCGCCCGGCCGGGGGGCCGCCACCGATTCGTCGGCGGAGCCCCAACTGCCGAGCAGCACGACGACCGTGCAGGTCAGGGCGAGCGGCAGGGCCAGCCAGCGGACGGGCGCCGGCAGTGCCGTCAGCGCCCGGGGGATTCGGAGTTCTCTGGCCACCCGCCGATGGTAGCCGGGTCTTACAGGTGCACCACCGGACAGGTGAGGGTGCGGGTGATGCCCTCGACCTGCTGGACCTTGGCCACCACCAGGCGGCCCAGGTCGTCCACGGTGTCGGCCTCGGCCCGGACGATGACGTCGTACGGGCCGGTGACGTCCTCGGCCTGGAGGACGCCGGGAATCTCGGAGATCGACTGGGCCACGGCGGTGGCCTTGCCGACCTCGGTCTGGATCAGGATGTATGCCTGTACCACGGGGACCTCCGGCGGCCGGTTACGGGGATCGCCGCCGTGATCGCCCGGACGGTCGTCGGGGTGGGAACGGGCTCACCGGCAGTCTGATCACCACGCTACCGCGCGGTGGGCCGGGGAGGGGAGACCCCGACACCCCGGAAGGGCGTACGCTGCGCGCGGGGGCGCGACGGGGACGAGTTCAGATGGACATGCGAGAGGACGGCAGATGCAGGGGACCGTGGGCGAGCTCGGCGAGTTCGGTCTCATCAGGGAGCTGACCGCCCGGGTGCCGCTCACCGACGCGGTGGACCTCGGCCCCGGTGACGACGCCGCGGTGGTGAAGGCCCCGGACGGCCGGGTGGTGGCCACCACGGACGTCCTGATCGAGAACCGGCACTTCCGCCGGGACTGGTCCACCGCCTACGACGTGGGCCGCAAGGCCGCCGCCCAGAACCTCGCCGACGTGGCCGCCATGGGAGCGGTGCCCACCGCGATACTGCTCGGCCTGGTCGCCCCCGCCGACCTGCCCACCACCTGGGCCACCGAGCTGATGGACGGGCTGCGCGACGAGTGCCAGGTGGCCGGGGCGACGGTGGTCGGCGGCGACGTGGTGCGCGGCGACACCGTCACGCTGGCCATCACGGCGCTCGGGGACCTCCAGGGGCGCGCGCCGGTGACGCGCGCCGGCGCGCAGGTCGGCGACGTGGTCGCGGTGACCGGCTGGCTCGGCTGGTCGGCCGCCGGACTCACCGTGCTGCAACGCGGCTTCCGCTCCCCGCGCGCCTTCGTCGAGGCGCACCGCCGGCCCGAGCCGCCGTACCACGCGGGCCCGGGCGGCGCCGAGTTGGGCGCGACCTCGATGATCGACGTGAGCGACGGACTGGTCGCCGACCTCGGCCACGTGGCCCGGGCCAGCGCGGTGGACATCGACCTGAAGGCCGCCGACTTCGACGTCCCGGCGCAGATGGCCGACATCGGACAGGCGGTCGGGGTGGACCCGCTCGTCTGGGTGCTGTCCGGCGGCGAGGACCACGCGATCGTGGCGACCTTCCCGCGCGGGGTCCAACTCCCGGCCCGCTGGCGGGTGGTGGGCGAGGTGACCGGCCGCCCCCGGGGCAGCCGCAGCGGCCGGGTGACGGTGGACGGCGCGCCCTGGGACCGGGTCGGCGGCTGGGACCACTTCGCCGAGTGACGGGCGGCCGCGCCGATTGTCGTACGGCACACGGCGGGTGACCCCCGGACACCGGCGCGCGGCGGGCGGCGCGTGACCCCCGGACTCGCGGCGCACGGGCTTCGCGGGTCCGTTTTGCGTAGGCTGGCGACAACCGAGCCCGCCCGCCGTCTGGTGTGGGTGGTCTGAACCACTGCGAGCGGGAGCGCACCCAGTCATGCGTATCGGTGTACTGACCAGCGGCGGCGACTGCCCCGGCCTCAACGCGGTGATCCGCTCCGTCGTGCACCGGGGCACGGACGTGCACGGCGACGAGATCGTCGGCATCCTGGACGGCTTCCTCGGCCTGATCGAAGGCCGCACCCGGCCGGTCTCGCACGACGACGTCACCGGCCTGCTCACCCTCGGCGGCACCGTCCTGGGCTCCGCCCGGGTGCAGCGCGAGCGGATCTCCTGGGCGGTGGAGAACGCGAGGACGCTGGCCCGGGACATCGGCATCGACGCGCTCATCGCGATCGGCGGCGAGGGCACGCTGACCGCCGCCAGGCTGTTCAGCGACGCCGGACTGCCGGTCGTCGGGGTGCCCAAGACCATCGACAACGACATCAACGCCACCGACGCCACCTTCGGCTTCGACACCGCGGTGCACGTCGCGACCGAGGCGATCGACCGGCTCAAGACCACCGCGGAATCCCACCAGCGCGTCATGGTCGTCGAGTTGATGGGCCGTCACACCGGCTGGATCACCCTCACCGCGGGCATGGCCGGCGGTGCGCACGGCATCCTCATCCCGGAGAAGCCCTTCGACATCGAGGCGGTGGCCCGGATGGTCGACGACCGCTTCGACCGCGGCAAGAAGTTCGCCATCATCGCCGTCGCGGAGGGCGCCGCCCCGCTGCCCGGCACCATGCGCTTCGACCACGGCGAGGTCGACCAGTACGGCCACCGGACCTTCGGCGGGATCGGCAACCGGCTCGCCCACGAACTGGAGAACCTGCTCGGCAAGGAGGCCCGCCCGGTCATCCTCGGGCACACCCAGCGCGGCGGCACCCCGACCGCCCGGGACCGCGTGCTCGCCACCCGCTTCGGCTGGCACGCCGTCGAGGCCGTCCACCAGGGCGCGTTCGGCCACTTCACCGCGCTGCGCCGGACCGGGATCGAGCTGGTGCCGATCGCCGACGCGGTGACCAGGCTGAAGACGGTGCCGGAGGACCGCTGGGTGGAGTCCGAGGCCGTGCTCTGAGGCCGTGCTCTGGTCGCGCGCAGGTAGGGTGCCGCGCTCCGAACGCGCGCAGGTAGGTTGACCTCATGGCCCACCCGTCTCCCACCCCCGCCCCTGGCCGACGCGCTGCGCGCGGCCCCTCCACCGCCCCTCCCCGCGTGCTCACCGTCGCCGGCTCCGACTCCGGCGGTGGCGCCGGCATCCAGGCCGACCTCAAGGCGATGCTCGCTCTCGGCGTCCACGGCATGAGCGTGATCACCGCCGTCACCGCGCAGAACTCGCTCGGCGTCCAGGGCTACTGGGAGCTGCCCGCCGAGGCCGTCCGGGCGCAGTTCCGCAGCGTGGTCGACGACATCGGGGTGCAGGCCGTGAAGACCGGCATGCTCGCCTCGATCGAACTGGTCGAGACCGTCTCCGAACTGCTGGCCGGGGTGGACGCCCCGGTGGTCGTCGACCCGGTCGGCGTCTCCAAGCACGGGGACGCCCTGCTGGCCGCCGAGGCCGTCGCCACCGTCCGCGAACGGCTGCTGCCGGTCGCCACCCTGGCCACCCCCAACCTGCACGAAGTGACCCAGCTCACCGGCCGGACGGTCGAGGACGAGGGGCAGATGCTGGACGCCGCCAAGGCGTTGCTCGACCTCGGGCCGGGCTGGGCGCTGGTCAAGGGCGGCCACCTGGAGGGTGAGGCCGCGGACCTGCTCTACGGCGGGCCCGGCGAGGTGCACTGGTACCGGGCGCCGCGCTACGACAACCGGCACACCCACGGCACCGGTTGCACCCTGGCCAGCGCGATCGCGGCCGGGCTGGCCAAGGGCGAGTCGCTGCCGGAGGCGGTCGGCTCGGCCAAGGCCTACATCACCGGCGCGATCGCCGGCGGCTTCGCGCTCGGTGCCGGGATCGGCCCGGTCGACCACGCCTGGCGCTGGCGCTGACCCGGCCGGTGGGCGGGCCCGGGGGCCCGCCCACCACCACGGATGTGGCGGGGAACACGGGTGCGGCGGGAAGCCGGCGGGAAATCAGCGGCCGGAAAGCGCGGCGGAAAAACAGTGAAGCCGGTTCATCCGAGGATGAACCGGCTTCACTGGAGGACCGGCATGCCGGTCTGCGCGTCAGCGCGAGACCTTACCGGCCTTGATGCACGAGGTGCAGACGTTGAGCCGCTTCGGCGTCCGCCCAATCACAGCGCGCACCGTCTGAATGTTGGGGTTCCAACGACGGGGGGTACGGCGGTGCGAGTGGGAGATGCTGTTGCCGAAGCCCGGCCCCTTGCCGCAGACGTCGCAGTTGGCAGCCACAGGAGTCACTCCAAGACTTCAGATCATTTACGTTCGACAACCCCGCTGGACCAGCGGAGCACTCGCGTGAACCTGACCGGACCGAGGGGTGAGCCTGGATTGTTCCAGGCAACCGGAAGAGCATACAACGCCTGTTCCGGTTCAACGAAACTACCATGTCCGGCAGGGTGATCGCTCCGGTCGCCGGTCCGGGCGACCCTCCCCGGCCCCCGATAACCTGCCGGTATCACCCCTCGCCGCGGCCTTGGCCGTGCTGCTGCCCCGCAGGCCGTCGCGGCGTCCCACCCGGAGGAGACCTGGTGCTGCACACGCTCGACGCCCCGGCCGTGCGCACCTGGTGCCAGCTCGCCCTGCGTGCGCTCGGCCAGGCCCGCGAGGAGATCGACGCGCTCAACGTCTATCCCGTCCCGGACGGTGACACCGGCACCAACCTCTACCTGACCGTCGAGTCCGCCGCCGCCGAGGTGGAGAGCCGCTTCGCCGACCCCGCCGCCGACCCGGCCCCCGGCCTGGCCGACACCGCACGGGCGATGGCCCGCGGCGCGCTGGTCGGCGCCCGCGGCAATTCCGGGGTGATCCTCGCCCAGTGGCTGCGCGGCACCGCCGAGACGCTCGCCGAGGGCGGCGGCGCCGACCAGCTGCGGGCCGCCCTGCAACGGGCCGCCGACTCCGCCTACCAGGCCGTCGCGGAGCCCGTCGAGGGCACCCTGCTGACCGTCGCCCGGGTCGCCGCCCGGGAGGCCGTCCGGGCCGGGGACGGGCTCGCGCAGGTCGCCGACACCGCCTACCGGGCCGCCCGGGACGCGCTGCGGCACACCCCCGAACAGCTCGCCGTGCTGGCCGAGAACGGGGTCGTGGACGCCGGCGGACGCGGCCTGGTCGCCGTGCTCGGCGCGCTCGCCGACGCCGTCGCCGGGCAGCAGCCGATGGGCCCGGTCGCGCTGCGCGGGGACGTCCGGGAGGTCGACAGCTGCGCGGTGCACCTGAGGCCGCCGGGCCCCGGCCACCCCGCGTTCGAGGTGATCTACCTGCTCGACGCGCCCGACGAGGCCCTGCCCGCGCTGCGCGAGCGGCTCGGCGCGCTCGGCGACTCCCTGGTGGTCGGCGGCGGCGACGGCCTGTGGAACGTGCACGTCCACGTGGACGACGCGGGCGCCGCCGTCGAGGCCGGGGTCGAGGCCGGGCGGCCGCACCAGATCCGGATCACGCACTTCGCCGAGGCCGCCGCCCGGGCCGGCAGCGCCGCCGAGCGCGGCGAACGCCGGGACCGGGCCCGCGCGGTGCTCTGCGTGGTGTCCGGCGGGGGACTGGCCGAGTTGTGCGAGCAGGCCGGCGCCGTCGCCCTGCACGCCGACCCGGACCGCCCGCCGGCCAGTGCCGAACTCGCCGCCGCCGTGCGCCGCTCGGCCGCCCGCGAGGTCGTCCTGCTGCTCAACGACCCCGAACTGCGCGCCGCCGCCGGGGCCGCCGCCGACCAGCTGCGCGAGGAGGGCGTGCGGATCGCCGTGCTGCCGACCCGCTCGCCGGTGCAGGGCCTGGCGGCGCTCGCGGTGCACGAGGGCGGGCGCCGCTTCGACGAGGACGTGGTCGCCATGACCTCCGCGGCAGGTGCCACCCGGTACGCCGAACTCGCCGTGGCCGAGGGGGAGTCCTGGACGATGGCCGGGGTCTGCCAGGCCGGGGACGTGCTCGGCCTGATCGACGGCGACGTCGCGGTGATCGGCACCGGGCTGGCCGAGGTCGGGGCGAGCGTGCTGGACCGGATGCTCGGCGCAGGCGGCGAACTCGTCACCCTGGTCCTCGGCGAGGGCGCCGACGAGGCGCTCGCCGACCGCCTGGTGGCACACGCCCGGCACCGGCGGCCCGAGGTCGACGCGGTGGTCTTCCACGGCGGCCAGGAGTCCGCGCCGCTGCTCATCGGGGTGGAGTAGGGCACGCCGCGGAGCCCGGAATGTCGGCCCCGTGGTGTAAACAGGGGCCTGATGGGCGCTCTCGATGAACCACTGACCAAACTCGTCGGCGACCGCACCGCGAAGGTGCTCGCCGACAGCCTCAAGCTGCGCACGGTCGGGGACCTGCTGCACCACTATCCGCGCCGCTACGTCGAGCGCGGCCAGCTCACCAGCCTGGACGAGCTGGAGATCGACGAGCACGTCACCGTGCTGGCCCGGATCGAGAAGGTCACCCTGATCCCGTTCCGCGGCCGCAAGGGCGACCGGCTGGAGGTCGTCGTCACCGACGGCCGCAGCCGGCTCTCGCTGGTCTTCTTCAACCAGGGCTGGCGGCAGAAGGAGCTCAAGTCCGGCGCCCAGGGCCTGTTCGCGGGCAAGGTCGGGGTCTTCAACCGCAGCCGCCAGCTGGTCTCGCCGGACTACCAGCTGCTCGACGAGGAGGCCGGGTCGGACGCCGCCCGGCAGTTCGCCGGCCGGCTGATCCCGGTCTACGGCGCCAGCGCGCAGATGCCCAGCTGGAAGCTGTCGATCTGCGTCGAGACGGCCCTCACCAAGCACCTGGGCGACGTCGGCGAGCCACTGCCCGCCGAACTGCGCGAGCGGCACGGGCTGATCCCGCTGCCCGAGGCGCTGGAGCTGATCCACCGCCCGCGCGGCCAGGCCGACCGCGAGCTCGCCCAGAGCCGGTTGCGCTGGGACGAGGCCTTCGTCCTCCAGGTCGCCCTGGCCCAGCGCCGGGCCGCCGAGTCCGCGCTGCCCGCCGTCCCGCGCAGGGCCCGCGCGGGCGGCCTGCTGGACGCCTTCGACGCCCGGCTGCCGTTCACCCTCACCGAGGGCCAGCAGAAGGTGTCCGCCGAGATCGCCGCCGATCTCGCGAGCGAGCATCCGATGCACCGGCTGCTCCAGGGCGAGGTCGGCTCCGGCAAGACCCTGGTCGCGCTGCGCGCCATGCTCGCCGTGGTCGACGCGGGTGGCCAGGCCGTGCTGCTCGCGCCCACCGAGGTGCTGGCCCAGCAGCACCACCGCTCGATCGTCGAGATGATGGGAGACCTGGCGGAGGGCGGCATGCTCGGCGGCTCCGACCTCGGCACCCGGGTGGTGCTGCTGACCGGCTCCATGGGCGTCCCGGCCCGCCGCCAGGCGCTGCTCGACATGGCCTGCGGCGACGCGGGCATCGCCATCGGCACCCACGCGCTGATCGAGGACAAGGTCCAGTTCCAGGACCTCGGCCTGGTCGTGGTCGACGAGCAGCACCGCTTCGGCGTCGAACAGCGGGACGCCCTACGCGCCAAGGGCGAACAGCCGCCGCACCTGCTGGTGATGACCGCCACCCCGATCCCGCGCACCGTCGCGATGACCGTCTTCGGGGACTTGGAGACCTCCGTCCTCGACCAGCTTCCGGCCGGCCGCTCGCCGATCTCCACCCACGTCGTCCCCGCGCTGGAGAAGCCCAACTTCCTCGCCCGGGCCTGGGAGCGCGTGCGCGAGGAGGTCGCCAAGGGCCACCAGGCGTACGTGGTCTGCCCCCGGATCGGGGACGAGGAGCCCGCCGCCGAGCCGAAGAAGAAGCGGAAGGCGGCCGAGGAGGACCTGGAGGACGTCGCCGACGCCGGTGCCGGGAGCGACGAACGGCGGCCCCCGCTCTCGGTGGTGGAGACCGCCGGGAAGCTGGTCGGGGGGCCGTTGCAGGGCCTGCGGGTGGAGATCCTGCACGGCCGGCTGGCCCCGGAGGCCAAGGACGAGGTGATGCGCCGCTTCACGGCCGGCGAGGTGGACGTGCTGGTCGCCACCACCGTCATCGAGGTCGGCGTCAACGTCCCCAACTCCACCGCGATGGTCATCATGGACGCCGACCGCTTCGGTGTCTCCCAGCTCCACCAGCTGCGCGGCCGGGTCGGCCGCGGCAGCGCCGCGGGCCTGTGCCTGCTGGTCAGCGACATGCCCGCGGGCAGCGCCGCCCGGGCCCGGCTGGACGCGGTGGCCGGCACCCTGGACGGCTTCGAGCTGTCCCGGATCGACCTCGAACAGCGCCGCGAGGGCGACGTGCTGGGCCAGGCGCAGTCCGGGGTGAAGTCCTCGCTCAAGGTGCTCTCGGTGCTGGAGGACGAGGAGGTCATCCTCACCGCCAGGACGGAGGCCACCCGGCTGGTCGCCGAGGACCGCGAGCTGACCGCCCACCCGGAGCTGCGCACCGCGCTGGAGAGCCTGCTCGACGAGGACCGCGCGGCCTACATGGAGAAGGGCTGAGCGGCCGCCGCCGGCCCCGGAATTGTCAGACCCCCGCGAGAGAATGAAGGTGTTCAGGGCGCACCCCCAAGGTGCGTACCTGGCACGACATTTGGGGGTCCTGCCATGGCATTCCGTCATCTCAACGAGCTCCCGCTGGGCGACAAGGTCTTCCGGATCGAACTCGCCAGCGACGACGACCGCGAGGTCACCCTCACCCTGACCGGCTGGCGCGAGGGGGCGGCCGCCCAGCCGCTCGCCTCGGGCAAGCTCCGCCTGCCGGTCGAGGACGTCGCCTCGCTGCGGATCGCGCTCAACCGCGCGCTGCGGGCGCTGGCGATCGTCGCCGACGTCTCCGAGCCCATCCCCGACCGTGACGTGCTGCGCGAGCTGTACCCCGGCCACGGCGCCCCCTGGGTCCCGCAGCACGAGGAGGAGCTGGTCCGGCGCTTCCACGACGGCGAGACCGTCGCCCGGATCGCCGCCCGCTTCGGCCGCACCCCCGACTCCGTCCGCACCAAGCTGCGCGAGCTCGGGCACGACCCGCGTCGCCCCGAGTTCTGCCCGCCCGACGGCTGCCTGTCCTGGTCCCGCTACGCCTCGCCGGCGCTGCTCGGCGCGGCCGTCCCGACCCCGCCGGCGGGCTCCGAGGCGAGCTGAGACGCGCCCCGGGGCCGGCTGAGGCGGGCTCCGGGGCGGGCTGAGCCGTGACCCGGGGGCCCCACCGATCCGTCGGTGGGGCCTCGACCCGTATAGCGTGGTCGGGCAGCGACGAAAGGACCTTCCCCCACCATGACCCGCGTGATCGCCGGGCTGGCCGGCGGCCGCCGGCTGGCCGTACCGCCAGGCCGGGGCACCCGCCCGACCTCCGACAAGGCCCGTGAGGCGATGTTCTCCACCCTGGAGGCGCTGCGCGGCACCCTGCACGGGATCCGGATGCTCGACCTGTTCGGTGGATCGGGCGCGGTCGGCCTGGAAGCGCTGTCGCGCGGCGCCGAGCACGTCCTGCTGGTCGAGGCGGACGGCCAGGCGGCCCGGGTGATCCGGGAGAACGTCCGCACGATCGGCCTGCCGGGCGTGGAGGTGAAGGCCGCCAGGGCCGAGCAGGTGATCGCGGGCCCGCCCCCGCAGACCCCGTACGACCTGGTCTTCCTCGACCCGCCGTACGCCGTGACGGACGACGAGCTGCGCGAGATGCTGATCACACTCCTGGCCGGGGGCTGGCTCGCGGAGGACGCACTCGTCACCGTGGAGCGCAGCACCCGTGGCGGCGACTTCGGCTGGCCCGAGGGCTTCGAGGTGCTGCGCTCGCGCCGCTACGGCGAGGGCACGCTCTGGTACGGTCGCGCCGCCGCCGAGACCAGTCAGCACGAGTAGCGGGCCGAGGCCCGCAGCAGCCGTCACCCCACGAGGGAGCACCCACGCCATGCGCCGCGCCGTCTGTCCCGGTTCGTTCGACCCGATCACCAACGGTCATCTCGACATCATCGGGCGGGCCTCGAAGCTGTACGACGTCGTGCATGTCACGGTCCTGATCAACCGCAACAAGCAGGGCATGTTCAGCGTCGAGGAGCGGATGGGCCTGATCGAGGAGGTCACCGCGGACTTCGGGAACGTGGTGGTCGAGTCGTACCACGGCCTGCTGGTGGACTTCTGCCGGGAGCGCGGGATCCCCGCGATCATCAAGGGCCTGCGCGCGGTCAGCGACTTCGACTACGAGTTGCAGATGGCCCAGATGAACCACGGCCTGTCCGGGGTGGAGACGCTGTTCGTGCCGACCTCCCCGACGTACAGCTTCCTCTCCTCGACGCTGGTCAAGGAGGTCGCCTCGTACGGCGGGGACGTCTCCCACCTGCTGCCGGAGACGGTGCACCGGCGGCTGGTCGAGCGGATCGCGGAGCGCAGGGCCCAGCAGTAGGCGGGAGCGTCGGCATCGCGGGGCGGGCGTCCGTTTCTGCTGGTTCGTCATGACTTGTCCGATGCCCGGTCGACCGGTTCGGCTCGGGCGTTGTGACCACGCCGCGCGGTGGCCGTACAGTCTGTATTCCTGCCCCTGCGGTGAGGTTCACCGCGTCGGGCCTGCCTCCGCCGGACCGTCGGCGGCACACGGAAAGACGAAGCCC
Organism: Kitasatospora sp. NPDC088861; assembly: GCF_044750105.1. NCBI lineage: Bacteria > Bacillati > Actinomycetota > Actinomycetes > Kitasatosporales > Streptomycetaceae > Kitasatospora > Kitasatospora sp. NPDC088861. The sequence goes on along the minus strand of NZ_JBIVJF010000024.1, from coordinate 72,269 downwards.
CGTGGACGTGCAGAACAAGGTCGACGAGATCGTCGCGGCGGTCGAGAACGCCCGCTCGATGCCGATGTCGGCCTCCTGCGTGGTGAACCGGGCCGAACTGATCGGCCTGCTCAACGCCCTCAAGGCGGAGCTGCCCGCCGAACTCGCCCAGGCCCAGTCGATGATGGCCGACCACGAGCAGGTGGTGGCCGGGGCCCAGGCCGAGGCCGACCGGATCATCCAGGGTGCGCACGCCGAGCGCGGCTCGCTGATCTCGGACACCGAGGTGGTCCGCCGGGCCCAGGCCGAGGCCGACCGGATCCTCGCCGAGGCCCGTGGCGAGACCGAGGCCAAGCGTGCCGAGGCCGACGACTACGTGGACAGCAAGCTCGCCAACTTCGAGGTCGTGCTGACCAAGACGCTCGGCGCCGTCGGCCGCGGCCGGACCAAGCTGCGCGGTGACTCCAGCGTCTTCGAGACCGAGTTCGACGGCGAGACGGACGGCGAGGAGTTCCAGCCGCAGCGGATCACCCCCAGCCCCGAGGTCGACGAGTACGTCGATGTGAAGCTCGCCACGCTGGAGAACGTCCTCAGCGCCACCCTGGAGGCCGTCGGCAAGGGCCGCGACAAGCTGCTCGGCAAGCGGCCGATCGACGAGCTGGGCGCCTACCTGGCCGCCGCCGACGAGGCGCAGCAGGCCAAGGAGCGCGCCGAGGCGGTGGCCGCCGGCTTCGCCACCGACGCCGAAGCCAACGGCGACGACATCGCCTGGTACCGCGAGGACGTCCCGCAGCAGCAGACCTGGCCGGAGCAGACTCCGGCCGCGGCGGGCTGGCAGGCCCCCGGCGTCGACCAGTACGCGGCCGCCCAGCAGCAGGGCGGGCAGCAGCAGGGGCAGTACGCCGAGGTGTATGCCGGCGGCTACGACCCGGCCGGCCAGGGCGACCCGTACGGTGCCCAGTGGGGGCACCAGCAGCAGGGCGCCGCGGACGGCTACCCACAGCAGCAGCACCCGGACTACGCGGCCCAGCAGCAGCACGGGGACTACGGCTATCCGCAACAGCAGCAGCCGGGTTACGGCGCGCAGCAGTACGACGCCTACACCTACCCGCAGCAGCCCGCCGCCCCGCCGGCGGTGCCGCAACAGCAGCAGCAGCCGGGTCTGGACGAGACCAGCTTCTTCGACACCAGCATGATCGACATGACCCGGCTCCGGGAGCTGGGCGGTCGCTGAGCCGGCCCTGCGCGGGCCCGGCGGAAGCTCCTGACGGGAGCGAAGTTGGGCCTGGCGGGAGACTCCGGTAGGCTGACCACTCCGGCCTTTTCGTGTCGGACTGTCGGCTTGCCCGCGCACCGTTGGTGCGGTGGCACCGCGATCGAAGATTCCCCATGGAAGTCAGGACACCTTGAACCGCCTCGACCACCGCGACCCCCTCGTGTTCGACACGCACGAGCTGGGACGTCGCCCGGGCTCGCTGCGCAAGGTGTCCCGCACTCTGGAGGCCCCCGCGGGCCTGGGGATTATCGACGTGATCGGCGTCCCCGAGAAGAGCGAGCTCCGGCTGGAGCTCCGCCTGGAGTCCGTGGTCGAGGGCGTGCTGGTCACCGGCACCGCCGAGGCCCAGGTCGAGGGCGAGTGCGCCCGGTGCCTGGAGCCCGTCGAGGACGACCTCGACGTCGACTTCCAGGAGCTGTACTACTACCCGGAGTCCGACGAGCGTCACCGCGCCCGGACCGCCGGGGCCGAGGACCTCGACGAGGACTCGGAAGAAGATACTTACCGCCTGGAGGGCGACTTCTTCGACCTCCAGCCGGTGCTGCGTGACGCGGTGGTGCTCGCACTGCCGCTGCAGCCGGTGTGCCAGGAAGACTGCCTGGGTCTGTGCTCCGAGTGCGGAGCGCGCCTGAGCGACGACCCGACGCACCACCACGACGCCGCCGACCCCCGGTGGGCGGCTCTGCAGGGACTCTCCGCCGCCCCCGGCGACGAGGGTGACGGGATCAAGAACAGCGACACCCGTGAGGGTCTCGCCGAGAACCAGGAGAAGTAGCCGTGGCTGTTCCGAAGCGGAAGATGTCGCGCAGCAACACGCGCCACCGTCGGTCCAACTGGAAGGCCGTTGTTCCGGCCCTCGTGGCGTGCGACCGCTGCCACGAGCCGAAGCTGGGTCACATCGCGTGCCCGAGCTGCGGCACGTACAACCGTCGCCAGGTCCTCTCGGTCTGATCGGCGGGGTGCACGGATCGATGTCGGACGGTAACTCCACCCGCAAGGCGTCCTCCGCCCCGAAGGGTTCCTCTTCGGGCGGTGGCAAGGCCGGTGGGCCGGCTTCGACCGAATACGACGTCCTGGAAGGGCGCCTCGGGTACACGCTCGAGCGCGCCCTTCTGGTGCGTGCCCTGACCCACCGCTCGTACGCGTACGAGAACGGGGGTCTGCCCACCAACGAGCGCCTGGAGTTCCTCGGCGACTCGGTGCTGGGCCTCGTGGTGACCGACACCCTCTACCGCGTCCACCCGGACGTGCCGGAGGGCACGCTCGCCAAGCTGCGCGCCGCGGTGGTGAACTCCCGCGCGCTCGCGGACGTCGGCCGGGGCCTGGAACTCGGCACGTTCATCCGGCTCGGCAAGGGCGAGGAGGGCACCGGCGGCCGCGACAAGTCGTCGATCCTCGCCGACACGGTCGAGGCCGTGATCGGGGCCGTCTACCTGGACCAGGGTCTGGACGCGGCCACCGAGTTCGTCCACCGGCTGTTCGACCCGCTGATCGAGGAGTCCTCCCAGCTGGGCGCCGGCCTGGACTGGAAGACCAGCCTCCAGGAGCTCACCGCCTCGGTGGGCATCGGGGTGCCCGAGTACGTGGTCATGGAATCCGGTCCGGACCACGAGAAGACCTTCACCGCGGCGGCCCGGGTGGCCGGCGAGGACTTCGGCAGCGGCGTCGGCCGCTCGAAGAAGGAGGCCGAGCAGAAGGCCGCCGAGAGCGCCTGGCGGGCGATCAAGGAGAAGTACGCCGACCGGCTGCCCGCCGGGGCGTGAGGGAGCAGTAGCCTTCCTCCTGCTGATCCCTTCCGCAGGAGGCCTGTTCCCGTGCCCGAACTTCCCGAGGTCGAGGTCGTCCGCCGCGGTCTGGCGAACTGGGTCGCCGGGCGGACCGTCGCCGACGTCCAGGTGCTGCACCCGCGCGCGGTGCGCCGCCAGCCCGCCGGCGCCGCCGACTTCGCCGCCCGGCTGACCGGCACCACCCTCGGCACCGCGCAGCGGCGCGGCAAGTACCTGTGGGTGCCGCTGGCGGGGTCCGGCGCGGGCTTCTCGCTGATCGGCCACCTCGGCATGAGCGGCCAACTCCTCGTCCAGGACCCGTCCGTACCCGACGAGACGCACCTGCGGGTGCGGCTGCGGTTCACCGACGGCGGGCGCGAACTGCGCTTCGTCGACCAGCGGACCTTCGGCGGCCTCGCGGTCGAGGAGGCCGAGGACGGCGACCCGGAGGGCACGCCGCTCTCCATCGCGCACATCGCCCGCGACCCGCTCGACCCGCGCTTCGACGACACCGCCTTCGCGGCCGCGCTGCGGGCCAAGCGCACCACCGTGAAGCGGGCGCTGCTCGACCAGACGCTGATCAGCGGGGTCGGCAACATCTACGCCGACGAGGCGCTCTGGCGCTCCCGGCTGCACTACGACCGCCCGACCGCGACGCTCACCCGCCCGCAGGCCGCCGAACTGCTGGCGAACGCCCGCGAGGTGATGACGGCGGCGCTCGCCGTCGGCGGCACCAGCTTCGACAGCCTGTACGTCAACGTGAACGGCGAGAGCGGCTACTTCTCCCGCGACCTCGACGCGTACGGCCGCGAGCACGAGCCCTGCCGCCGCTGCGGCACCCCGATCCGGCGGGCCGCCTGGATGAACCGCTCCAGCTACTTCTGCCCCCGCTGCCAGCGGGTGCCGCGGGCCCGCAGCGGGGGCTGACAGCGAGGGCTGGAAGCGGGGGCCGGGGAGCTCAGTGCTTGGCGAGTTCCGGCTGGTCGGCGGCCGCCTCGCCGGGGGAGCCGTGGGTGTCCTGGCCGAAGTAGGCGACCCCGACCGCGGACACCACCGCGAGCAGGAAGCCGACCACGCCGAGCCAGCCCAGGCCGGACTTGGAGGAGTCGCCGAGCCAGAGCACGCCGATCGCGCCGGGCAGCACCGTCTCGCCGACCACCAGCGCCGCCGTCGCGCCGTTCACCGAGCCGATCTGCAGCGCCACGGTGTGCACGTACATGCCGCCGAGGCCGCCGACCAGGATCGCGTACAGCGCCGGGTCGGAGAGCAGCTTGGCGACGTCGAACGGGTCGATGCCGTTCAGGATGCGCACGCCGACGCCCAGCGCGCCGAAGCCCAGGCCGGAGAGCAGGCCGGCGACGATCGCGCCCTTGGAGCCCATCCGCCGCACCAGCAGGCCGCCGCCGACCAGCAGCACGGTGGTGACCAGCAGCAGGCCCCAGTGGAAGGACATCGACGCGTGGTGGCCGCCCTCCGGGCCGGCCGAGACGGCCAGCAGCACCAGCGCCGAGCAGAGCACGCCGATCGAGGCCCACTCCAGTTGCTTGAGCCGGATGCCGAGCAGCTTGATGCTCAGCACCGCGGTGATCACCAGGTTGGCGCTGATGATGGTCTGCGAGAGGAACAGCGGCAGCAGCCGCGCGGCCAGCGCGCCCAGCCCGAAGCCGATCAGGTCGAGCACCGTGCCGACGATGAACTCCCAGGTGACGGCAGCCTTCGCGGTGGAGGACAGGCTCGGCCCGCCGTGCTCGGTGGTGGCGCCGGCGGCGCCCTTGGCGGCCTCCTCGCGCGCGGAACGGCGGGATCCGACGGCCTGGAGGACTGAGCCGGTGCCGTAGCAGGCGGATGCCGCCACGGCGGTGACGAGGCCGATGATCACCGGGTGCTCCGATCGGGAGATGGGTCAAGAACAGGTAATGGGACCAGTGGTCCGGGACCACTATGCCCGTCCGCGCGGTACGGTCGGCGCACCGCCCGGAACACCCTGGGCCCGCCGGGACGTACGTCCGGGCGCCGGCCGCGGTTCCCGCGCACCACCCGCGTCAGGGGCGAGTGGGGGAAACATCATCCCCGAGGAGGGGTGCGGCCCCGGCGGTCGGCGGGGAATCTTGTCACTACCAGTATGCGAAGGGTATGCCGTGCCTTGACGCCCGTCGGGGTAGCGTCGAGGGCATGAGAACCCTTGCACGACGTTCCCGGGGCGCCGGGCCGCTTGCCCTGGTGGCGGCGCTGCTGGGGCTGCTGCTCCTGCTCGCACCGACGGCCTCGGCCGCGGGCGGGCTGGACGACGCGGCCTCCACCCTGAAGCAGGGTCGGGTCTACGTCGACCCGGCGATGACCAGCCGATTCAGCCAGAGCCAGGCCGACGCCCTGACCGAGAAGATCAAGAAGGCCGACAAGCCGATCTTCGTCGCGGTCGTCCCGGCCAGCGCCCCCTACGGCGAGCGGACCGTCTTCAACGACCTGCGCACCAAGGTCGGCATCGACGGTGCCTACGCGATCTGGCGCGGTGACCAGTTCGCGGCCAAGGCAGACCGCGGCGCGATGTCGCAGGGCAGTGCCGAGCGGATCGCCGGCGCCGCCTTCCGCTCCCACAACGGCGACATCGACGCCACCCTGAACGAGTTCGTCGACAGCGCCGCCCCGCAGGCCAAGGGCACCGGGGTGAACCACAGCACCTCGATCGCCTGGGTGGTCATCCCGGTCGTGCTGCTCGCGCTGGCCGGCGCCGGCGTCTTCCTCCTCTTCCGCCGCGCCAAGACGCGCAAGGAGGAGCAGGCCCGGGCCGAGCTGGAGCAACTGCGCCGGGTGGTCGACGAGGACATCACCGCCTTCGGCGAGGAACTGGACCGGCTCGACTTCAACCCGGCCGCGACCGGCGCCGACGACACCCAGCGCACCGACTACACCCACGCCCTGGACTCGTACGAGAAGGCCAAGCGGCTGATGGACGAGGCCAAGCGGCCGGACGACGTCAAGCCGGTCACCGAGGCGCTGGAGGACGGCCGGTTCGCGCTGGCCACCCTGGCCGCCCGGCGGGAGAAGCGCCCGGTGCCCGAGCGCCGTCCCCCGTGCTTCTTCGACCCGCGCCACGGCCCGTCGGTCAAGGACGTCGACTGGGCCCCGGCCGACGGCGCCGCCCGCACCGTCCCGGTCTGCCGGTCCGACGCGGACCGGCTGGCCTCCGGCCTCGACCCGGCCATCCGTACCGTCGAGACCGAGCACGGCCCGCAGCCGTACTGGAACGCCGGCCCGGCCTACGCCCCCTGGGCGGGCGGCTACTTCGGCGGATTCGGCGGCGGCCTGCTGCCGGGCCTGCTGGTCGGCACCATGCTCGGCTCGATGATCAGCAGCCCGGCCTACGCCGCGGCGCCGATGATGGACCAGGGCTACCAGGACCAGCACGAGGGCGGCGACTTCACCGGCGCCGACTTCAACTCCTCCGACTTCAGCGGCGGCTTCGGCGACGGCGGCGGATTCGGTGGCGGGGACTTCGGTGGCGGCGGCGACTTCGGCGGCGGCGACTGGTGACCCGCTGAGCCCCACCGCGACACCCCTGCGGCCCCGCCGGACCTCCTCCGGCGGGGCCGCTCCGCGTGGTCGACGGCCCCGTGGACCTGTGACCGTCCGTCGCGTTGGTTAGGCTCGGGGCATGCACGGTCGCGACGCCCACAGTGAGGAACCGGTCCGGGTGACCGCCTGGGTCCGGGGGAAGGTCCAGCAGGTCGGGTTCCGCTGGTGGACCAGGGCACGGGCGCTGGAGACCGGCCTGACCGGCTACGCGAGCAACCTCGGGGACGGCCGGGTGCAGGTGGTCGCCGAGGGCCTGGCCGCCGACTGCGAACTGCTGCTGGACCTGCTGCGCGGCCCGGACACCCCGGGCGAGGTCAGCGGCGTCACCGAGATCTGGACGGCCGTGGGCCCCGGCTACGAGGGCTTCGAGATCCGCTGAGCCCGGCCACACCCGCGCGGGCCGGAACTGATCCGCAACTGCCGGTGTCATGCGGTTGCCATTCGGGCAGACTCGTGGTTGACTCCGCATCGAACGATGATCCACGAGCAGCTGGTGGACCCGGCCCGAGGCCCCCAGGCGTGACGACACCGCCAGGCAGGTGACAGGGTCGCGGTAGCGTGCGGTGATCGTGTTGACCCTTTCCGTCTTTGGTGAGACGCTGGAAACCCGCGCACACGACCGCGTTTTCCCGGCAGGCGCCTGCCCTCGTGAGCCCAGCTCACGATGGTTGTGCCGTAAGTGCCCAGCCAGCACTACCGGTGACGCGCCGCGCGTGCGTCCCCCTTCCCCCTAGACCTGTACCGTTCCGGTTCGGTCACTCAGCGTGGAGGACCATTCATCATGGCAAAGGCGCTTCTCGGGTACGTCGGCGGCCCCGACCCGCGAATGCTCTCCGAGATGCGACGGCTTCAGCAGCGCGTCCAGGACCTTGAATCCGAGCTCCTTCGGATGCAGGCCGAGAACGACGCGCTCGCCGCTGTCGCTGACGGGCACTCGCTGCTCAACAGCATCGATCTGGATCAGCGGGAGCCGGCTCTCACCTGAGTCCCGCCCGGTCCTCGCAGATCGACGCCGCTGTGCACTGAGCCGCTCCGAAAGGGACGCAGCTTGCAAGGGACGCCCGGTTGTGGCGTCCCTTCGTCGTGTCCGGGCCCGGGGCTCGCGGCCCGCCGGGGATACAGTCGCCGTTGACGACAGGCCCTGGGCCCTGGCGAGCGACGAGGAGACCGGCCGCGTGCACCTGAAGAGTCTGACGCTGCGCGGGTTCAAGTCCTTCGCCTCCAGCACCACCCTGCGCTTCGAGCCCGGCATCACCTGCGTGGTCGGCCCGAACGGCTCCGGCAAGTCGAACGTCGTCGACGCGCTGTCCTGGGTGATGGGGGAGCAGGGCGCCAAGTCGCTGCGCGGCGGCAAGATGGAGGACGTCATCTTCGCCGGGACCAGCGGGCGCGCCCCGCTCGGCCGGGCCGAGGTCAGCCTCACCATCGACAACGCCGACGGCGCCCTGCCGATCGACTACTCCGAGGTGACCATCACTCGGACCATGTTCCGCAACGGCGGCAGCGAGTACGCGCTCAACGGCGAGACCTGCCGCCTGCTGGACATCCAGGAGCTCCTCTCCGACTCCGGCATCGGCCGCGAGATGCACGTCATCGTCGGCCAGGGCCAGCTGGATTCCGTCCTGCACGCCGACCCGATGGGCCGCCGCGCCTTCATCGAGGAGGCGGCCGGCGTCCTCAAGCACCGCAAGCGCAAGGAGAAGGCGTTGCGGAAACTGGACGCGATGCAGGTCAATCTCAACCGCGTCCAGGACCTGGTGGCCGAACTGCGCCGCCAGCTGGGACCGCTCGGCCGGCAGGCCAGGATCGCCCGCCGCGCCGCCGGCATCCAGGCCGACCTGCGCGACGCCCGGCTGCGGCTGCTCGCCGACGACCTGCTGGCCCTCCGGCAGGCCGTCGAGGCCGAGATCGCCGACGAGCTGGCACTGCGGCTGCGCCGCACCACCGTCGAGCAGGAGCTGGCCGGTGTCGTCCAGCGCGAGGCCGTGCTGGAGGCGCAGGTCCAGCAGCTCGGCCCGAGCCTGGAGGCCGCCCGGCAGACCTGGTACCGGCTCTCCGCGCTCGCCGAGCGCACCCGCGGCACCATCGGGCTGGCCGAGGCCCGCGCCCGGCACGCCGCCGCGGGCGGGCAGGCCGAGGAGCGGCGCGGCCGCGATCCCGAGGAACTGGAGCGGGAGGCCGCGCGGGTCCGCGAGGACGAGGCCGCGCTGGCCGAGGCGCTGGAGGAGGCGCAGTACGCGCTGGCCGAGGCGGTCGAACGCAGGAGTGGACTGGAGCGCGGGCTGGCCACCGAGGAACGTCGGCTGCGGGACGCCGCCCGGGCCATCGCGGACCGCCGGGAGGGCCTGGCCCGGTTGCAGGGGCAGGCCGCCGCCGCCCGCTCCAAGGCGGCCTCCGCCGAAGCCGAGATCGGCCGGCTGACCGAGGCCGGCGGCGAGGCACTGCTGCGGGCCGAGGCCGCGCAGGCCGAGTACGAGGAGCTCCAGCGGCAGGTCGGCGGCCCCGCCGGGGACGACGAGCGGGCCGAGGCCGCCCACCAGGAGGCCCGGGAGCGGCTCGCCGCCGTCGAACGCGACCTCGCCGCCGCCCGGGAGTCGGCCGGCGCCGCCGAGCGCGAACGGGCCGGGCTCACCGCGCGGCACGAGGCGCTCTCCCTCGGACTGCGCCGCAAGGACGGCACCGGCGCCCTGCTCGACGCGGGGGAGCGGCTGAGCGGACTGCGGGGCCCCGCGGCCGCGCTGCTGCGGATCGCCCCCGGGTACGAGGTGCCGGTGGCGGCGGCGCTCGGCGCGGCCGCCGACGCGATCGCCGTCGACTCGCCCGGCACCGCCGCCGAGGCGCTGCGGCTGCTGCGTGCCGAGGACGCCGGCCGGGCCGCGCTGCTGATCGAGGGTGCCGGCCGGGCCGCGCTGCCGATCGGGGGTGCCGGTGAACCGCTCGCCGGCGTCGGAGAGTTGCCGGAAGGAGCCCGCTGGGCCGCCGAACTCGTCGACGGGCCGGCCGGGTTGGTCGGTGCCGTGCGGGGCCTGCTGGCCCGGGTGGCGGTCGTCGGCACCCTCGACGAGGCGCTGCGGCTGGTCGCCGACCACCCCGGGCTGACCGCCGTCACCGCCGCCGGGGACCGGCTCGGCGCCGACTTCGCGCAGGGCGGCTCCGACGGTGTGCCGAGCCTGCTGGAGATCCGGGCGGCGGTCGAGGAGACCGCCCGGGCGATCGCCGAACTCGCCCTCCGTTGCACCGAGTCGGCCGCACGCCTGGCCGAACTCGCCGAGCAGCGGCGGGAGTCGGACGCCGCCGTGGAGCAACTCGCCGAGCAGCGGCGGCGGCAGGAGAAGGAGCGCGCCCAGGTGGCGGGCACGCTCGGCCGCCTCGGCGGGCAGGCCAGGGCCGCCGCCGGCGAGGCCGATCGGCTGTCCGCCGCCGCCGCGCGGGCCGACCAGGGCCTGGCGGAACTCCTCGCCACCGCGGAGGAGTTGGCCGAACGCCTGGCCGCGGCCGAGGACTCGCAGGACTCCGGAGAGGACGAGCCGGACACCGCCGAGCAGCAGCGGCTGGCCGAGGCCGCCACCGGCTCCCGGCAGGCCGAGCTGGAGGCCAGGCTCGCGGTGCGCACCCACGAGGAGCGGGTCCGCGCGCTCGCCGGCCGGGCGGACCAGCTGGACCGGGCCGCCCGCGCCGAGCGCGAGGCGCGTGCCCGGGCCGCCGAGCGCCGCCGACGCGCCGAGCACGACGCCGGGGTGGCGAACGCCGTCGCGGCGGGCGCCCGACAGCTGCTGGCCTGCCTGGAGGTGTCGCTGTCCCGCGCGGACGCCGGGCGGGCGGCGGTCGAGCAGGCGCGCGCCGAGCGCGAGACCGAACTGCGGGCGCACCGCGAGCACGGCCGCGGTCTCAAGGAGGAACTGGACAAACTGGTCGACGCCGGCCACCGGGACGAGGTGCTGCGGGCCGAGAAGCGGCTGCGGATCGAGCAGCTGGAGGCCCGGGCGCTGGAGGAGTTCGGCATCGACGGCGGCGAACTGCTCGCCACCTACGGGCCGGACCAGCCCGTCCCGCCGTCGACCCCGGAAGAAGGACGGGAGCCGGGCGAGCCGCGCCCGTACGACCGGGCCGAGCAGGAGAAGCGGCTCAGGGCGGCCGAGAAGGCGTACCAGCAACTGGGCAAGGTCAACCCGCTGGCGCTGGAGGAGTTCGCGGCGCTGGAGGAGCGCCACCAGTTCCTCGGGGAGCAACTGGACGACCTCAAGCGCAGCCGGCGCGACCTGCTGGACATCGTCCGGGAGGTGGACGAGCGGGTCGAGCAGCTGTTCGCCTCGGCGTACCACGACACCGCCGCCCAGTTCGAGGGCGTCTTCGCCCGGCTGTTCCCCGGCGGCGAGGGGCGGCTGGTGCTGACCGACCCCGACCACATGCTCACCACCGGCGTCGAGGTGGAGGCCCGCCCGCCGGGCAAGAAGGTCAAGCGGCTGTCGCTGCTGTCCGGCGGCGAGCGCTCGCTGACCGCGGTGGCACTGCTGGTGGCGATCTTCAAGGCCAGGCCCAGTCCGTTCTACGTGATGGACGAGGTGGAGGCGGCGCTCGACGAGACCAACCTGCGCCGGCTGGTCGGGATCATGGAGGAGCTGCGGGAGAGCTCCCAGCTGATCGTGATCACCCACCAGAAGCTGACCATGGAGTCCGCGGACGCCCTCTACGGCGTGACCATGAAGGGCGACGGCATCTCGCAGGTGATCAGCCAGCGGCTGCGCGAGGGGCGCCGGGAGCGAAGGGCGCGCCCGATGCCTCCTCGGCGGCGCGACGAGGCTGTTGTCTCCGGGTCGACAGACTGATCCACCGGCCTGGCCCGGGCAGATGCTCCCGGACGCTCCGATCACGGATACTGGAGCGGTTGTGACTCCTCCCCCTCGCTCGCGAGGGGGCTTCTCGTTCAGCCGTTTGACGACCTCATGACGGCCAAGCCCTGACCGGTGCCGCACGGCACAGCGGTCAGCGTAAGGGAGGCGGCGACGCTCCGTGCGTCGGTGACCGAAGGATCACTCTGTCGTGGGATCCCGAGAAGGAGATTTATGTGGAATACGTGATCCTTGCCGTAGTCATCGCCGTGGTCGCCATCGGCGCGATCGCCGGCCTCGTCGTTTCCGGCAGACGACGCCAGCAACTGCCCCCGAAGTCGCAGTCGCCGGTCATCACGGCGCCGCCGACCACCCCGCAGGAGCCCCAGGTCGGCGAGGAGGCCGCGCCGCCGACCGAGGAGCCCCGCCGCACCGTCGAGGAGGTGCAGCTCCCCGAGACCGAGGCTCCGACCGAAGCCTCGACCGGAGCCCCGGCGACGGCCCCGACCGAGGTCGAGGTCGAGGCCGCCGAGGCCGAGACGGCACCCGCCGTCGAGGTCCCCGAGCCCACCGCGGGCCGACTGGTCCGGCTGCGCTCCCGGCTCTCCCGCTCGCAGAACTCGCTCGGCAAGGGCCTGCTCTCGCTGCTCTCCCGCGAGCACCTGGACGAGGACACCTGGGAGGAGATCGAGGAGACCCTGCTGACCGCCGACGTCGGCGTGGCCCCCACCCAGGAGCTGGTCGAGCGGCTGCGCACCCGGGTGAAGGTGCTCGGCACCCGCACGCCCGACGAACTGCGCGCGCTGCTGCGCGAGGAGCTCGTCGAGCTGATCGGCAAGGACTCCGACCGCACCGTCCGCTCCACCAAGCACGCGGAGGGGCCGGCCGTGGTCCTGGTGGTCGGCGTCAACGGCGTCGGCAAGACCACCACCACCGGCAAGCTCGCCCGCGTCCTGGTCGCCGACGGCCGCAAGGTGGTGCTCGGCGCCGCCGACACCTTCCGGGCCGCCGCCGCCGACCAGCTGCAGACCTGGGGCGAGCGGGTCGGTGCGCGCACCGTGCGCGGCCCGGAGGGCGGTGACCCGGCCTCGATCGCGTTCGACGCGGTCAAGGAGGGCATCGCCGAGGGCGCCGACACCGTGCTGGTGGACACCGCCGGCCGGCTGCACACCAAGACCGGCCTGATGGACGAGCTGGGCAAGGTCAAGCGGGTCGTCGAGAAGCACGGCCCGGTGGACGAGGTGCTGCTGGTGCTGGACGCCACCACCGGCCAGAACGGCCTGATCCAGGCCCGGGTGTTCGCCGAGGTGGTCGACATCACCGGCATCGTGCTGACCAAGCTGGACGGCACCGCCAAGGGCGGCATCGTGGTCGCGGTCCAGCGCGACCTGGGCGTGCCGGTCAAGCTGGTCGGCCTGGGCGAGGGTGCGGACGACCTGGCGCCGTTCGAGCCGGGCGCGTTCGTGGACGCGCTGATCGGGGACTGAGGCCCCGTACGCACGAAGGGTCCGCTCCGCGAGGGGCGGGCCCTTTCGCGTTGCCGCCCGGGGGCCGGCGGGGTGCCCGGGACCGGAGGAGCGTGCCGAGGCGGAGGAGCGCGCCGAGCTGGAGGGGCGCACGCCGAGACGTGCGGGGCGCGCGGAGGCCTACGAGGCGAGCCAGGCAGGTTCGGCGGTGCGCTCGCGGCCGCGGTGGCAGGCGTAGGCGAGGGTGCCGAGCAGCAGCCGGGCCTCGGGCGGGCAGCCGGCGTTGTCGCGGGTGGGGCGGCGCAGCCAGCGGACCGGGCCGAGCGCGCCGAGCACGGTGGGCGGGGCGGCGACGTAGCTGCCCTCGCCGTGGCAGGTGAGGTCGAGCGCGGCGTCGTCCCAGCCCATCCGGTAGAGCAGGTCGGGCAGTCGGCGGGCGGCGCCGACGGCGACCAGGAACTGCAGCCGGCCGGTGGGCGGGGCGAGCACCGGGCCGACCTGGGTGCCCATCCGCTCCAGCCGGACCAGCGCCTGTAGTCCGGCCTGCTCGGGGACGTCCAGGACGTCGAAGGCGCGGCCGGTGGGGAACAGCACCGAGCCCCCGGCGCCCGCTTCCCGGGACCGGTCCTCGCCGCCCGGTACGGGATGCAGGCCGGGCGCGGCGCAGCGGTCGGAGCCGCAGGGACAGCGGGTCGGGGCGGTGGCGGAGCCGGCCGGGGCGCCGGTGGCGACCGTCCAGCCCCAGCGGCCGGTGTACTCCGCGGCGGCTTGGGACGCGGTGACCTTGGTGCGGCGGCGCGCGCCCAGCGGCGTCAACCGCAGGTGTCCCAGTCGAAGTTCGCCGAACAGGTTGTCCATGCCTCCCCCAACAGGTTCCCGTCGCCGATGGTTACGGGATGGTGACTGTGTGTTGATTGTCCGTTGCGTGGTGCGTTGTGCGGTGGCGGCGTGCAGCGCCCGGTGTGCGCCTGTCGTGGTGGTGCGCCTCGGGCGCCGCCTTGTGGCTGGCGGCACCGATGCCGGATCGTGGGGTGGGCGAGGCGGCCGCCGATCAGGGTGGGCGTCGAACTCGCCTGTGACTGCGGTGGGTTGCCGGGGCTGCCGGGTTTCGCCGGAGGCCTTGGCGGCCCGCATATGCCGGGCCGTCGGACTTCCTAGTGAAGCGCGTGGGCCGTGGCTTCGGTTCACTCGTGGGGGTGGCGAAAGGTGGCGTTTCGCCAGGGCCGCTCCCGTGGGCGCCGCGCGGGGCATTACGTTCAGCACACGGACGTCATCGTGGAATCGACTCCGGTCCGCCAGGGCGCGGGAGTTGGGAATCTGACGGTCCGTCCGTAACGATGGCACACCAGTGCGAGAGCGTGGTACGGCGACACCTCAGGCACGGTACGTCTGGCAAGGGCCCGAAACCGTCGGGCGTCACGATCGGGGCCCCGAGGGGGCCGGGCGGGATGGGGACGTTCCCATGGCAGAGAAGCAACCCAACGAGAAGCTGACCACCTGGTTCGCCCGCAGCGGCTGGTCCAAGGGCGAGTTGGCCCGTCAGGTCAACCGACGGGCCCGGCAGATCGGTGCCCACCACGTGTCCACCGACACCTCGCGGGTGCGCCGATGGCTCGACGGCGAACAGCCCCGCGAGCCGATTCCCAAGATCATGTCGGAGCTCTTCTCCGAGCGCTTCGGCTCGGTGGTCTCGATCGAGGACCTCGGCCTGCGCGCCGCGATCCCGGTCTCCACCGTGGGCGGCGGCGTCGACCTGCCGTGGAGCGCGCCGCAGACCGTCCAGCTGATCAGCGACTACTCCCGCAGCGACCTGATGCTCAACCGCCGGGGCTTCCTCGGCACCTCGCTCGCGCTGACCGCCGGCGCCGCGCTGATCGAGCCGATGCAGCGCTGGCTCACCCCCGGCCCGACCGGCGCCCCCACCCCGATCCTCGCCGCGGCCAACGGCGGAGATCCGTTCACCGGCCGGCTGTCCGAGCCCGAGCTCGAACTGCTGGAGCAGACCACGGTCATGTTCCGGCAGTGGGACGCGCAGAACGGCGGCGGGCTGCGCCGCAAGGCCGTCGTCGGCCAGCTCCACGAGGTCACCGACCTGCTCCAGGAGACGTACAACGAGAACACCACCCGGCGGCTGTTCCGGCTCACCGCCGAGCTCGCCCACCTGGCCGGGTGGATGTCGTACGACGTCGGGATGCACCCGAGCGCGCAGAAGTACTACGTGCTGGCCCTGCACGCCGCCAAGGAGGCCGGGGACCGCCCGTTCGGCGCACTCATCCTCACCGACATGAGCCGCCAGATGATCCACCTCAACCGGGGCGAGGACGCCCTGGAGCTGATCCACCTGGCGCAGTACGGCAGCCGGGACACCGCCAGCGCGCGCCAGCAGTCCCTGCTGTACGCGATGGAGGCGCGCGCCTACGCCACCATCGGCGAGGTGAACCGCTGCGCCCGGGCCGTCCGGCTGGCCGAGGACACCTTCACCGACATCCGCGAGGGGGAGGAGGAGCCGGACTGGCTGAAGTTCTTCTCGCCGGCCGAGCTGAACGCCGAGAACGCGCACTCCTTCCGCGACCTCGCGTACCACTCCGACAACGCCCAGCTGTACGCCTCGATGTCCGCGCCGGTGATGGAGCGCGCGGTCGACCTGTTCCGCCAGGACGGCGACCACGTGCGCTCGTACGCCTTCAACCTGATCGGCATGGCCAGCGTCCACCTGTTGCAGCGGGAGGCCGAGCAGGCCGCGGTGATGGCCGAGCAGGCGGTGGACATCGCCACCAAGGTGCGCTCGGAGCGGCTGAACTCCCGGGTCCGCAAGACCACCGAGGCCGCGGCCGCCCGGTTCAAGGGCGTGGACGCGGTGAGCCGGCTCAAGGAGCGCGTCGTCCAGGACATCCCCGAGTACGTCTCGGTGGTCTGAGCACCCCGAGCCCGTGGGCCGCGGATCCGGCCCGAGGACCCCGCCGACCGTGACGGCCGCCGCCGCCACGGTCGGTGGCCGTCGTGCCACCGGCCGTCCCGTTCGGCGGCACGGTAACCCGTTCGGCCCTGTGGCACGGCCGTCGTTCACGAAGGTGTAACCCGCGCGTCGTACGCGTCACGGCCGCGAAACAACGGGCCGCACTGGCCGAAACCAGCCTTCGGCACTCTCCTCTTCATCGCCGACACCCCGGGTGGCACGGGACGGGTAATCCGGGTTTGGATCGGCTTCCACGCAGAGGAGACGCCGATGCCGGACGGCTTCAGCGCGGGCGACACCGCCTTCGTGCTCATCAGTGCGGCCCTGGTCATGGTGATGACCCCGGGCCTGGCCTTCTTCTACGGGGGCATGGTCAGGGCCAAGAGCACCCTGAACATGCTGGCGATGAGCTTCCTCTCGCTCGGCATAGTCAGCGTGCTCTGGGTCCTCTACGGGTACTCGCTCAGCTTCGGACCCGACTCCTTCGCCGGCCTCATCGGCAACCTGGACTTCCTCGGGATGCGCGGCATCGGCCTGAACGACCTCACCGGGACCATCCCGGTCACCGCGTTCGCCACCTTCCAGCTGATGTTCGCGATCATCACCCCGGCGCTGATCAGCGGCGCGATCGCGGACCGGGCCAAGTTCGGCGCCTGGGGCCTGTTCATCGCACTCTGGGTGACCGTCGTCTACTTCCCGGTCGCGCACTGGGTGTTCTTCTTCGACGGCGGCCACGGCGGCTGGCTGGGCGACCGCAACGGCGTGATCGACTTCGCCGGCGGCACGGCCGTGCACATCAACGCGGGCGTGGCCGGCCTCGCGCTCTGCCTGGTGCTGGGCAAGCGGGTCGGCTTCAAGAAGGACCCGATGCGCCCGCACAGCCTGCCGCTGGTGATGCTCGGCTCCGGGCTGCTGTGGTTCGGCTGGTTCGGCTTCAACGCGGGCTCGGCGCTGGCCGCCAACGGCGTCGCCGCGATGGCGATGGTCAACACCCAGGTCGCCACCGGTGCGGCGCTGGTCGGCTGGCTGGTCTACGAGAAGCTCAGGCACGGCGCGTTCACCACGCTGGGCGCCGCCTCCGGCGCGGTGTCCGGCCTGGTCGCGATCACCCCGGCCTGCGGCTCGGTCAGCCCGCTGGGCGCGGTGGCGATCGGCCTGATCGCCGGCGCGGTCTGCGCCGCCGCGGTCAGCCTCAAGTACCGCCTCGGCTTCGACGACTCGCTCGACGTGGTCGGCGTGCACGCGGTGGGCGGCGCGATCGGCTCGCTGCTGATCGGCCTGTTCGCCACCGGCGGGGTCGGCCAGACCGCCAAGGGCCTGTTCTACGGCGGCGGGCCGGCGCAGCTCGGCAAGCAGGCGATGGGCGTGGCCGTGGTCGCCGCGTACTCCTTCGTCCTCTCCTGGCTGCTGGCGAAGGCGATCGACAGGACGGTCGGCTTCCGGGTCGCCGAGGAGATCGAGGTGGGCGGCATCGACCAGGCCGAACACGCCGAGTCCGCCTACGATTTCAGCGCGGTGGGCGCGGGCCTGGCGCGGGCCCTGCCGGGCCTGGTCGGCGCCGCGGCGGCCGCGAGGTCCGCGGAGAGGGCCGCCGCCGGGAAGGCCGCCGCCGAGCCCTCCGTCGAGCCAGCCGCCACGGCCGCCGGGAAGGCCGCCGACACGACCACCGCCGAGCCCACCGAGAAGACCGAGGTCGACGCCCGATGAAGCTCATCACCGCCGTGATCAAGCCGTACCGCCTGGACGAGGTGAAGGCCGCCCTACAGGCCTTCGGGGTGCACGGGCTGACCGTCACCGAGGCCAGCGGCTACGGCCGCCAGCGCGGCCACACCGAGGTCTACCGGGGCGCCGAGTACACCGTGGACCTGGTCCCCAAGGTCAGAATCGAGGTGCTGGTCGAGGACGAGGACGCCGACGAGCTGATCGAGGTCCTGGTGAAGGCCGCCCGGACCGGCAAGATCGGCGACGGCAAGGTCTGGAGCGTCCCGGTCGACACCGCCGTCCGGGTCCGGACCGGAGAGCGCGGGCCGGACGCCCTCTGAGGGCTCTTCGCCGAGGGCCCTTCGTCGAGGGCCCTGAACCGTAGGACGCGCCGCAGGCGGGCCCGCCGTCCCCGAGGGGTCGCGGGTCCGCCGACGGCGCATCGGCGCCAGGCCGCCCGGGCCGTCCGCAGATCTCCCATCGGCCGCCCGCAGGCCGTCCGGCGCCGCCCGCTCAACCGCACGACGGACGGGACCAAAACGCCATGACCACCGAGACCAGCCCTCCCGACTACGGCGCCGCCCGGGCCGCGCTGCTCGCCGGCCCCGGCCCGGCCGGGCGGCCCCGCCGCGCGGCTCTCGCCCGGCTCACCGACGACTGGCTGGCCGGTCTGCTCGCGGCCGCCGGCGGCCCGCCCGGCGTCGCGCTGGTCGCGGTCGGCGGCTACGGGCGCGGCGAGCTGTCCCCGCGCAGCGACCTCGACGTCCTGCTGCTGCACGACGGCCGGCTCGACCCCGACCTGCCCGAGCGGATCTGGTACCCGGTCTGGGACGCGGGCGCCGCGCTCGACCACTCGGTGCGCACCGTCGCCGAGGCCCGGTCCGTCGCCGCCGCAGACCTCAAGGCCCAGCTCGGCCTGCTGGACGCCCGCCACCTTGCCGGGGACCAGGAGCTCACCGCCGCCCTGCGCTCCGCCGTGCTCACCGACTGGCGCGCGAGCGCCCCCGCGCGCCTGCCGGAACTGCGCGACCTCGGGCGGGAGCGGGCCGAGCGGCACGGCGAGCTGTCGTTCCTGCTGGAGCCCGACCTCAAGGAGGCCCGCGGCGGCCTGCGCGACGCCGTCGCGCTCAAGGCCGTCGCCGCCACCTGGCTCGCCGACGCCCCCCGGGACGGCCTGGACGCCGCCGCGCTGCGGCTCGCCGACGTCCGCGACGCGCTGCACCTGGCCACCGGCCGGGCCACCGAGCGGCTCGGCCTCCAGGACCAGGACCAGGTCGCCGAACGGCTCGGCGTGCTGGACGCCGACACCCTGCTGCGCCAGGTCTACGAGGCCGCCCGCACCGTCGCCTACGCGAGTGACGTCACCTGGCGGGCGGTGGAGCGGGTGCTCGCCGCCCGGTCCGGCCGGGGCCGCCGGGCCGCCCGGCTGGCCTTCCCGTTCACCGGCGCCGGGCGCGGCGCGGGCGCGGTGGCCCGGGGCGCGGTCGCGCGCCGGCCGCTCGCCGAGGGCGTGGTCGAGCAGGACGGCGAGGCGGTGCTCGCCCAGGGTGCCCGCCCGGCCGCCGACCCGGTGCTGCCGCTGCGCGCCGCGGCCGCCGCCGCGCAGAACGGGCTCACCGTCTCGTACGCGACGGTGCGCCGGCTGGCTGCCGAGTGCCGCCCGCTGCCGGTGCCCTGGCCGGACGAGGCGCGCGAGCAACTGGTCACCCTGCTGGGCGCGGGCGAGGCGGCCGTCCCGGTGTGGGAGGCGCTGGAGGCGGAGGGACTGGTCACCCGGCTGCTGCCGGACTGGGAGCGGGTGCGCTGCCGTCCGCAGCGCAACGCCGTGCACCGCTGGACGGTGGACCGGCACCTGGTGGAGACGGCGGTGCGGGCCGCGGCGATGACCCGCCGGGTGGCCCGGCCGGACCTCCTGCTGGTCGCCGCGCTGCTGCACGACATCGGCAAGGGCTGGCCCGGCGACCACAGCGAGGCCGGCGAGGTCATCGTCCGGGACGTCGCCGCCCGGATGGGCTTCGGCCCCGAGGACACCGAGACCCTGGCGGTGCTGGTCCGCCACCACCTGACCCTGGTCGACACCGCGACCCGACGGGACCCGGACGACCCGGCCACCGTCGAGGCGATCACCAAGGTGGTCGGCACCGCGGCCCAGCTGGAGCTGCTGCACGTGCTCACCGAGGCGGACGCGCTGGCCACCGGCCCGGCCGCGTGGAGCGGCTGGCGGGCCTCGCTGGTGGACGGCCTGGCGGCCCGGGTCGCCGCCCGGCTGGCCGGCGCCTACGCCGCGCCCGTGGAGACCGCGCCGACCGCCGCGCAGGAACGGCTCGCGGTGGAGGCCGCCCGGACCGGCGGACCCGCCCTGTCGCTGCTGGCGCGGTCCGAGGGGGCGGAGCCGGGCGCCGAGCCGATGGGCGTCGAGCTGACCCTGGCCGTCCCGGACCGGCCCGGACTGCTCGGCACCGTCGCCGGGGTGCTCGCGCTGCACCGGCTGGCCGTCCGCTCGGCCGGTCTGCGCGAGCTGGACCCGATCGGCGCCGGCCCGGTGCTGCTGCTGTCCTGGCGGGTGGCCGCCGAGTTCGGCGAGCTGCCGGAGGCCGCCCGGCTGCGGGCCGACCTGCGCCGGGCGCTGGACGGCTCGCTGGACGTCGCGCGCCGGCTGGCCGAGCGGGACGCCGCCGCCCCGCGCCGCCGGGGCATCCCCACCCCGCCGCCGGTGGTCGCGGTGGCGCCTGCGGTGGCCTCGGCGACCGCGACCGTCCTGGAGGTCCGCGCGCACGACGCGCCGGGGCTGCTGCACCGGATCGGCCGGGCGCTGGACGGGGCGGGCGTGCGGGTGCGGACGGCGCACGTCTCGACGCTGGGCGCGGAGGCCGTCGACTCCTTCTACCTGACCGACGGGGAGGGGCGGTCGCTCTCCGCCGGGCGGGCCGGGGAGGTGGCGGCGGCGGTTCGGGCGGCGCTGGGCTGAGCCGTACCGGGGGCCTTCGGGGCTCGCCGGGGTGCGGTTCCGCCGGGTTCCGCCGGGGCCCGCCGGCGCCTGCCGAGGTCCGTTCCGAGGTCGTGGCAACCCGGGTGGAGACCGTACCCGGGGCGGCCGGATACCCTGGGGGGCGACGACCGTACCGATACCGATGCCGCAGAGGACCCGCGACGACGTGTTCGACACTCTTTCCGATCGCCTCGCAGCGACGTTCAAGAACCTCCGGGGCAAGGGCCGCCTGAGCGAGGCGGACATCGACGCCACCGCCCGCGAGATCCGCATCGCGCTGCTGGAGGCGGACGTCGCGCTGCCGGTCGTGCGGGCCTTCATCAAGCAGGTCAAGGAGCGGGCGGCCGGCGCCGAGGTCTCGGGCGCGCTCAACCCCGCGCAGCAGATCATCAAGATCGTCAACGAGGAGCTCATCGCGATCCTCGGTGGCGAGACCCGCCGGGTCCGGTTCGCCAAGAACGGCCCGACGGTGATCATGCTCGCCGGTCTGCAGGGTGCCGGTAAGACCACCCTCGCGGGCAAGCTCGGCCACTGGCTGAAGAGCCAGAAGCACACCCCGCTGCTGGTCGCCTGCGACCTCCAGCGGCCCAACGCCGTCAACCAGCTCCAGGTGGTCGCCGACCGCGCCGGCGTGGCCTTCTACGGCCCGCAGCCGGGCAACGGCGTCGGCGACCCGGTGCAGGTGGCCAAGGACTCGATCGAGTACGCCAAGCAGAAGCAGTACGACGTCGTCGTCGTCGACACCGCCGGACGCCTGGGCATCGACGCCGAGCTGATGCAGCAGGCCGCGGACATCCGCGCCGCGGTCAACCCGGACGAGGTCCTGTTCGTCGTCGACGCGATGATCGGCCAGGACGCGGTCACCACCGCGCAGGCCTTCCTCGACGGCGTCGACTTCACCGGTGTCGTGCTCTCCAAGCTCGACGGCGACGCCCGCGGCGGTGCCGCCCTGTCGGTCGCCCACGTCACCGGCCAGCAGATCATGTTCGCCTCCAACGGCGAGAAGGTCGACGACTTCGACGCCTTCCACCCCGACCGGATGGCCTCGCGCATCCTCGGCATGGGTGACGTCCTCTCGCTGATCGAGAAGGCCGAGCAGACCTTCTCGCAGGAGGAGGCCGAGAAGATCGCCGCCAAGCTGCGCGGCGGTCCGAAGGCGTTCACCCTGGACGACTTCCTGTCGCAGCTGGAGCAGGTCCAGAAGATGGGCTCGATCTCCAAGCTGCTGGGGATGCTGCCCGGGATGGGCCAGATCCGCGACCAGATCAACAACATCGACGACAAGGACGTCAACCGGGTCGGCGCGATCATCAAGTCGATGACCCCGGCCGAGCGCGCCGAGCCGGAGCTGATCAACGGCTCCCGCCGGGCCCGCATCGCCAAGGGCTCGGGTGTCCAGGTCGGCGAGGTGAAGAACCTGGTCGAGCGGTTCTTCGACGCCCGCAAGATGATGTCCGCGATGGCCTCCGGCAAGGGCGTGCCCGGCATGCCGGGGATCCCGGGCATGGGCGGCGGCGCCAAGAAGTCCGGCAAGAAGGCCCCGCAGGCCAAGGGCAAGCGCAAGAGCGGCAACCCGCTCAAGCGGGCGCAGGAGGAGGCCGCGGCCGCCCAGCGCCGCGCGCTCGGCCCGGGCGGCGACCAGGACCCGGCCGGCGGCGGCGCGTTCGGCCTCGGTGCGGGCAAGGGCCCGGCCGACTTCGAGCTGCCCAAGGAGTTCAAGGACCTGCTGTAGACCGGTCCGTCGTTCGAGCGGCCCGCCGTCCGGGACCTTCCGGGCGGCGGGCCGCTCGCATGCCCGATGATGGTGGTGTGCGAGTGACGATCAGGGCCCCGCGGGCCGAGGACAAGGACGTGTACGCCGAGGCGGTCCGACGGTCCGCCGACCACATCGGGCGGTGGAACCCGGTCGAGCCGGACGGCCTGGCCGAACTGCTGGACCGCCAGGGGCCGGGCCTGCGCACCTTCCTGATCGTCGACCGGGACACCGGCGGGCTGGTCGGCAAGGTGAACGTCGCCAACATCGTGATGGGCCGGTTCTGCAACGGCGCGCTGGGCTACGACGCGTACCTGCCGTTCGCCGGCACCGGGCGGATGACGGAGGGGCTGCGGCTGGTCCTGGACCGCTGCTTCGCCCCGCAGTCGGCCGGCGGGCTGGGCCTGCACCGGCTGGAGATCAACGTGCAGCCGGACAACGAGCGGTCGGTCGCGATGGCCAAGCGGCTGGGCTTCCGGCACGAGGGCTTCACCCCCCGGATGCTGTTCCTCCAGGGCGACTGGCGGGACCACGAGCGGTTCGCGCTGACCGCCGAGGAGTGGCCGGGCGCGGAGGCGTAGCCACGGGCGGGGCCCCGTCGCGGCTGGTCAGGGGCATGCTCGGCGCGGCGTTTCGGGTGGCTCGCCCGAGCCCGCGTCCGTATCGTCCGATGGGTGACCGAACCCGTGCCGCCGCGCCAGACCCCCGACCAGCCCTGGCGGTCCGAGGGCGCCCCGCCCCCGCCGCCGCCCCGCCGCCGGATGCCCGGCGGCTGGATGGGACTCGCCCTCACCGCGCTCGTGGTGTTCCTGATCTCCGACCTGCTGCTGTCCTTCTTCGGCAACGCCGGCGCCACCACGATCTCCTACACCGAGTTCAACAACCAGCTGAA
Organism: Kitasatospora sp. NPDC088861; assembly: GCF_044750105.1. Lineage (NCBI taxonomy): Bacteria > Bacillati > Actinomycetota > Actinomycetes > Kitasatosporales > Streptomycetaceae > Kitasatospora > Kitasatospora sp. NPDC088861. The sequence goes on along the minus strand of NZ_JBIVJF010000024.1, from coordinate 49,089 downwards.
CAAGGGCAACATCACCAAGATCTACTCCAAGGGCGACGCGATCGAGGGCACCCTCAAGAGCGCCCAGCCCAAACCGGACGGCGGCAAGGGCGACTACACCGACTTCGCCACCCAGCGGCCGTCCTTCGCCAACGACAACCTGTGGACCACGCTGCAGCAGCAGGGCGTCGAGGTCACCGCCACCTCCCCGGTGGTCCAGCAGCGCAGCTTCCTCGCCAACCTGCTGATCTCGCTGGCCCCCATGGTGCTGCTGATCCTGATCTGGGTGCTGCTCGCCCGCCGGATGGCCAGCGGGCTGGGCGCCGGCGCGCTCGGCCGCAAGGCCCCGCCCAAGCCGGTCACCGCCGACCAGGGCAAGCGCACCACCTTCGCCGACGTGGCCGGCATCGACGAGGTCGAGGCCGAACTCACCGAGGTGGTCGACTTCCTGAAGAACCCGCAGCAGTACCGCAGGCTCGGCGCCAAGATGCCGCGCGGCGTGCTGCTGAGCGGCCCGCCCGGGACGGGCAAGACCCTGCTCGCCAGGGCCGTCGCCGGCGAGGCGGACGTGCCGTTCTTCTCCGCCTCCGCCTCCGAGTTCATCGAGATGATCGTCGGCGTCGGCGCCAGCCGGGTCCGTGAACTGTTCGCCGAGGCCCGCAAGGTCGCCCCGGCGATCATCTTCATCGACGAGATCGACACCATCGGCCGCCAGCGCGGCGCGGGCGGCGGCATGGGCGGGCACGACGAGCGCGAGCAGACGCTCAACCAGATCCTCACCGAGATGGACGGCTTCACCGGCTCCGAGGGCGTCATCGTGATCGCCGCGACCAACCGCGCGGACGTGCTCGACCCGGCGCTGCTGCGCCCCGGCCGGTTCGACCGGCGGATCACCGTCAGCCCGCCCGACCGGGACGGCCGCGCCGCCATCCTGCGCATCCACACCCGGACCGTCCCGCTGGCCGGCGACGCCGACCTCACCCGGCTGGCCAAGGTCACCCCCGGGATGACCGGCGCCGAACTCGCCAACCTGGTCAACGAGGCCGCCCTGCTGGCCGTCAAGCGCAAGCAGGACGCGGTGAACGAGCGGGACCTCTCGGACGCCCTGGAGAAGGTCCAGCTCGGCGCCGTCCGGCCGCTGGTGATGCCGCAGGAGGAGCGCGAGCGCACGGCCTACCACGAGAGCGGGCACGCGCTGCTGGGCATGCTGCAGCCCGGCGCCGACCCCGTCCGCAAGATCACCATCGTGCCGCGCGGCCGGGCGCTCGGCGTGACCCTGTCCACTCCGGAGAACGACCGCTACTCGTACACCGAGCCCTACCTGCGCGGCCGGATCATCGGCGCGCTCGGCGGGATGGCGGCCGAGCAGGTGGTCTACGGGGTGATCACCACCGGGGCGGAGAGCGACCTGGAGCAGGTCACCAACATCGCCCGCGGGATGGCCGGCCGGTGGGGGATGAGCGAGCGGGTCGGGCGGCTGACCGCGGTGCCCGCCGACCCGCAGGGCGCCTACGGGCTCTCCGCCGCGCCGACCACCCTCGACGCGGTGGACGAGGAGGCCCGGCGGATCGTCGCCGAGTGCTACGAGGACGCGGTGCGGCTGCTGACCGAGCAGCGGGCCCGGCTGGACGCGCTGGCGGCGGCGCTGCTGGAGGGGGAGACGCTGGACGAGGAGCAGGCGTACCGGGCGGCCGGGGTGCCGCGGAAGGGCTCCGGCTCCGACCAGAAGTCGCTCGACCAGGCGTGAACCGGCGGGCCGGGGGCGCTCGCCGCGCTGGCGGGCGCCCCCGGTTTCGTCGTTGCCGGATCTGTTGTCGCCCGGGGCCGTTCCGATCGCCGCCGGGGGTCTCGTTCCCAGTGCCGTCGGGGTCTCGTTCCGGGCGTCGCCGTGGGCCCCGTTCCCAACGCCGTCGGGGTCGGCCGCCGCCAGCCGCTACCGGGGCCGTTCGGCGATCAGGTAGCGGAAGACGTTCTCCATCCGGACCGAGCCGTCCGCGCGCAGGTACGGCTGCAGCGCCTCCTCCAGCTCCTTGGCGACCAGCGACGCGCCGGAGAACTCCTCGGCCGCCTCGAACAGACCGGTGGAGAGCAGACCGCGCACCGCGCTGTCCAGGTCCGCGTAGGCGAACGGGCAGCTCACCCGCCCGCTGCCGGCCGGGCGCAGGCCGGCCGGGGCGAGCAGGTCCTCCAGCGTGCCGGGCGTGCTCAGCTCGAACGGGTCGCGCGCGGTGGTCCGGCCCGCCCGCCGACGCGCCACGTCCAGCACCGGGGCGCTCTGGCAGCGCTCCGGAGGGCCCCAGGCGGCCAGCACCACGTGCCCGCCCGGGAGGGTCAGCCGGGCGGCCTCGACGACCACCGCACCCGGCTCGGCGCAACCGGGCAACTGCTCGAACACCGTCACCAGCGAATGGGCCGAGCGGGGGACGGCAGCGGTCGGCCGGGCCCCCGCGCACACCCGCAGCCGACGGTCATGGGCCAGCTCGCGCAGCTCGTCCCGCGGCTCCTGGCCGGTGACCTGGGCACCGCGCCCGGCGGCGAGCAGCAGCGCCAGTCCGGACCGGCAGCCCAGGCCCAGCACGCTGGTCGCCGGGCCGACCTCCAGCCGGTCGTGGACCGCCTCGTAGAGCGGCACGAGCATGCGCTCCTGGATCTCCGCCCAGTCGCGCGCCCGCGCGGGCCGCGCCGCCCCGGGCTGCGGGTGGTGCGGTCGTGCGCCTGTCGGTCGTACGGTCGTGCCGGTCGTCCGAGCTGAAGCCATCGCGGCCTCCCATCCGGTCCTTCGGTGTGCTGCTACGGCTCCCCCAAAGTCCCGCCCCACTCCAGCGAACAGCGGGTCGGGCCCGGCGTCCAGAGGGGTGCAGGGTGGTGCGCGCGTGTCGCGGTCGTGCGCCCCCTGCGGTCGGCGGGTGCCGCCTCCTGCCGCCGGCGGGTGCGCGGTCGCCCGTCCGGCGGGTGCGGCGGTCGTCCGTCCGGCGGCCGCGGGCGTGTTATCGATTCGAAGTCAGGGGGCCGCGCCCCGTACCATTCGGGCCATGGCTAAGGCACCCGTTCTCACCCCTCAGGCGGAAGACTTCCCGCGCTGGTACCAGGACCTCATCAACAAGGCCGAGCTGGCCGACAACGGTCCGGTGCGCGGCACCATGGTCATCCGACCGTACGGCTACGGCCTGTGGGAGCGGATGCAGCAGGAGATGGACGCGCGGATCAAGAAGGCCGGCGCGCAGAACGCCTACTTCCCGATGTTCATCCCGCAGTCCTACCTGACCAGGGAGGCCGAGCACGTCGAAGGCTTCGCCCCCGAGCTCGCGGTGGTCACCCACGGCGGCGGCAAGCAGCTCGACGAGCCGGTCGTCGTCCGGCCCACCTCCGAGACGATCATCAACGAGTACTTCTCGAAGTGGGTGCAGAGCCACCGCGACCTGCCCCTGCTGATCAACCAGTGGGCCAACGTGGTCCGTTGGGAGCTGCGCCCGCGCGTCTTCCTGCGCACCACCGAGTTCCTCTGGCAGGAGGGCCACACCGCCCACGCCACCTACGAGGACGCCCGCGCGTACGCGTCGATGATCCACACCCAGGTCTACGGCGACTTCATGACGAACGTGCTCGGCATCGACGTCGTGCTCGGTCGCAAGACGGCCAAGGAGCGGTTCGCCGGCGCCATCAACACCCTCACCCTGGAGGGCATGATGGGCGACGGCAAGGCGCTGCAGATGGGCACCAGCCACGAGCTGGGCCAGAACTTCGCCAAGGCGTTCAACACGACCTACCAGCTCCAGGGCGGCGAGCGCGAGCACGTCTGGCAGACCTCGTGGGGCGTCTCGACCCGCATGGTCGGCGGCCTGATCATGTCCCACGGCGACGACAACGGCCTGCGGGTGCCCCCGCGACTGGCCGCCGTCCAGGCCGTCGTGCTCGCCATCAAGGGCGACGACGCGGTCATCGCCAAGGTGCGCGAGATCGGCGCCACGCTGGAGGCCGCCGGTGTCCGGGTGGTCGTCGACGACCGCACCGACACCCCGTTCGGCCGCCGCGCGGTGGACTGGGAGCTCAAGGGCGTGCCGCTGCGCATCGAGGTCGGCCCGCGCGACCTCGAGAACGGCACCGCGATGCTGGCCCGCCGGATCCCCGGCGGCAAGGAGCCCGTCTCCATCGACTCCCTGGCCGCGCTGGTCCCGGGCATCCTGGAGGAGGACCAGGCGCTGCTGCTGCGCCAGTCCCGCGAGCGCCGCGAGGCCCGTACCGTCGACGTCAAGACCATCGAGGAGGCCGCCGAGGCCGCCGCGACCGGTTGGGGCCGGATCTCCTGGGCCGACCTCGGCCCGGAGGGCGAGGCCAAGCTGGCCGAGCAGGGCGTTTCGGTGCGCTGCATTGTCGCGGCCGACGGCTCGGTGCCGCTGGCGGACGACCAGGACGGCAATATCGCGATCGTCGCCCGCGCGTACTGATGCCTGTTACCAGCAGGTAATGACCGTTGCCGGCGACATTTGCCCGGAATGCGGATGAGTAAGAATCCGGTAACTGTCCGAGGGGCGCCCCGACCGCGGACATCCCTACTGGCCGGTCAACTGCCGGTATTAACGCAATAGCGGTACGGTGTACGGCCCGTGGCCCTGTCAACTCGACGGGTCCACGGGCCGTACGTCCAGGGGGCGACAGCCCGCCCCCGGACGGAATTCACGAGGCCCGCCGAGCTGCGGCGAGCCGAAACCGGCAGGGGGTTGGTCTTGCGTCAGATCCGGAACGCGCAATTCGCGCGCGACCATGCATTCCTGGGAGTTTCCTGGGAATTCCCGAAGAACGAGAACATGCGGAACATCGGCTCGCACTCCATCGTTGGTCTAGCGTGAGCACGACACAGCCCCTCGTCCTCGCGGCCGAACTGGCCGCCGCCTGGAGTGACATCCAGGCCCACCACCAGGACCTCCCCGACCTGGCCTCGCCCGAGGCCCTGATCGGCGAATCCTCCTCGGCCTGTGGCACCCGGCTCGGTTTCGAGCGGCTCCTCCACGAGGCTGCCCACGGTCTGGCCGCGGCCCGGGACATCCGGGACACCTCGCGAGCCGGCCGCTACCACAACCGGCGCTTCCTGCTGCTCGCCTCCGAGCTCGGACTGGCGCACCCGGTCGAACCGCACGCGAGCAGCGGCTTCTCCCAGGTGACCATGCTCAAGGAGACCCAGGAGCGCTACGCGGAGACCATCGAGCGACTGGACCGCGCCCTCGGCGCGCACCAGGAGGCGGTGGCCGGCGACGGTACGACGCGGGCCTTCCGCGGCCCGGCCGCCCGGCACGGCTCCTCCGGGGGCGGCGTCCGGGTCAAGGCGGTGTGCGGCTGCGGACGGAACGTCCGGGTCGTGCCGTCGGTGCTCGCCCAGGCGTCCATCGTCTGCGGCGCGTGCCAGCAGCCGTTCAAGATCTCGTGACCGATCGGTCCACCGGACCGGGAGATCGTTAGACCGGAACACCAGAAGACGGGGAAGGCCGGCGGACGGCTGTGCGGGCAGCGGATCCGGCCGGAGCGAGCGGTACATCGGTGAGTTCGTGGGCGGACCGGGAGCGAGGGCTCCCGGTCGCGCCTTGTGGACGGGCCTGCGGAGGCGGTCGGGGGGCGGCCTCCGGAGGGTCGTGCGCGGCCCGCGGACGGCCGGGCGCGCCGCTGGGGCACGGCTGGGTGCGCGGCCGGGGTACGGCTGGGATGCAGCCGGGATGCCTCCTGCGGATGGCCGAGCGAAGGCGGTTCGCGCCGGTATGGCAGAATGGACAGCTGAGTACTCGGCAGCCGAGCAGGACCCCTCTCTCCTACGGCTGGCGTGTCCCTTGAACGGCCCACGGCGCAACCCCACGCGACGGCGCGGCCGCTCACCCACGTCAACACCAGGAGAATCCACTCCCGTGGCAGTCAAGATCAAGCTCAAGCGTCTCGGCAAGATTCGCTCCCCGCACTACCGCATCGTCGTCGCCGACTCGCGCACCAAGCGTGACGGCCGCGCGATCGAGGAGATCGGCATCTACCAGCCGACCTACAACCCCTCGAAGATCGAGGTCGACACCGACCGGGCCCAGTACTGGCTGTCCGTCGGCGCCCAGCCGACCGAGCCGGTGCTCGCCATCCTCAAGCTGACCGGCGACTGGCAGAAGTTCAAGGGCCTCCCGGCCCCGGCGCCGCTGCTGGTCGCCGAGCCCAAGGTCGAGGACTTCTCGCACCTGTTCGCGAAGGCCGTCGCCGGCTTCGAGGACGCCACCACCGGTGTTGCCATCACCCCGAAGGCCAAGAAGTCGGACAAGGTCGAGGCTGAGGCCGACGCCGCCGCCGAGGCCTGAGCGTGATCGAGGACGCCCTCGACCACTTGGTGAAGGGCATCGTCGAGCACCCCGACGAGGTGCAGGTGCGCTCGCGCAACCTGCGTCGGGGCAACACCATCGAGGTGCGAGTGCACCCCGATGACCTCGGCAAGGTGATCGGCCGGGGTGGCCGCACGGCGCGCGCACTGCGCACCGTGGTCGGCGCCCTCGGCGGTCGCAACGTCCGGGTCGACCTGGTCGACGTGGACAACATTCGCTGACGCAGCTGCTCGTTCAGCCGTCAGGGCTTGTGAGGCCGGCCGGGACGCATGTCGTCCCGGTCGGCCTTTCGCGTTTCTCGCGCTTCCCGCATTCCGTCCCGCTTCAGGAACTCCAGGAGAACGATCACCGTGCAGCTCGTCGTCGGCAAGATCGGCCGCGCCCACGGCATCAGGGGGGACGTCAGCGTCGAGGTCCGTACCGACGAGCCGGAGCTCCGGCTCGGCCCCGGTGCCGTCCTGTTCACCGACCCCGCGTCGGTGGGCCCGCTGACCATCGAGTCCGGCAAGGTGCACAGCGGCCGGCTGCTGCTGCGCTTCGCCGGCGTCAAGGACCGCAACGCGGCGGAGGCGCTGCGGGGCACGCTGCTCATCTCCGAGGTCGACCCGGAGGAGAGCCCCGAGGACCCGGAGGAGTACTACGACCACCAGCTGATCGGCCTGGACGTGGTGCTGCTCGACGGCACCCTCGTCGGCGAGCTGACCGAGGTCGTCCACCTGCCGTACCAGGACCTGCTTACGGTGGAGAAGGCCGACGGGACGGAGGTGCTGGTGCCCTTCGTCCGCCAGATCGTGCCGACCATCGACCTGGAGAACCAGCGTGCCGTGATCACCCCGCCGGTCGGCCTGATCGAACCCGAGCAGGCCGAGGTCGCCCGTGGTGCCTCCGCCGAGGGCGAGGACGCCGAGGATGCTGAGGGTGTCGAGGACGCTGAGGGTGTCGAGGGCGCCGAGGGTGCGGCCGGCGCCAAGGGCGCGGAGGGGTCGGAGTGACGGTGGAGGAGGGCGTCGCGCAGGTCCAGGACGGGATGCGGATCGACGTCGTCTCGATCTTCCCCGAGTACCTGGAACCGTTGAACATCTCGCTGGTCGGCAAGGCCCGCTCCCGCGGCCAGCTGGACGTGCACGTCCACGACCTGCGCGAGTGGACCCACGACGTGCACCGGACCGTGGACGACAGCCCGTACGGCGGCGGCCCCGGCATGGTGATGAAGCCCGAGCCGTGGGGCGAGGCGCTGGACGCGGTGGTCGCCGGCGGGCCCGAGGGTCAGCTGCCGACGCTCGTCGTGCCCACCCCCAGCGGGCGGCCGTTCACGCAGGAACTCGCCCAGGAACTGGCGAGCCGCCCCTGGCTGGCGTTCACCCCCGCCCGGTACGAGGGCATCGACCGGCGGGTCATCGAGGAGGCGGCCACCCGGATGCCGGTGGTCGAGGCCTCGATCGGCGACTATGTGCTGGCCGGTGGCGAGGTCGCCGTGCTGGTGATGGTCGAGGCGATCGCCCGGCTGCTGCCCGGGGTGCTCGGCAACGCCGAGTCCCACCGGGACGACTCCTTCGCGCCCGGTGCGATGGCCGACCTGCTGGAGGGCCCGGTCTACACCAAGCCCGCCGAATGGCGCGGCCGGACCGTGCCGGATGTGCTGCTCAGCGGAAACCACGGTCGGATCGCCCGCTGGCGGCGGGAACAGGCCTTCGCCCGGACCCTGGCGAACCGCACCGACCTGGTCGAGCGCTGGCGCTACGGCGCCTTCGACAAGAAGGACCGGGAGGCGCTCAGCATCCTCGGCCTGGCCTGGGACGAGGAGCTCGGCCGATTTCGGTCCGTGGCCGTCGGTGTGGAAGAATAGGCCGCTGCTGTCTGTTGCTGGGCCCCCTTCGTAGGGGCCACGTGGACCGGCGCCCTCGCCACGGGGGGATCGTCGTCAGCCGATGCGGCCCGCAGCAAACCCCATTGTGACGAACTTCCGTGGGCGGCCCGTGGCGCCTGCGATGGAGAGCAACATGAGCAACAAGCTCGCTGCTGTCGACGCGGCCTCGCTGCGTAGCGACATTCCGGCCTTCCGCGCCGGTGACACCCTGAAGGTCCACGTCCGGGTCATCGAGGGCAACCGCTCCCGCGTCCAGGTCTTCCAGGGCGTCGTCATCCGCCGCCACGGCGCCGGCGTCGGTGAGACCTTCACCGTTCGCAAGGTCAGCTTCAACGTCGGCGTGGAGCGCACCTTCCCGGTGCACACCCCGGTCGTCGAGAAGATCGAGGTCGTGACCCGCGGTGCGGTTCGCCGCGCCAAGCTGTACTACCTGCGTGACCTCCGCGGCAAGGCCGCGAAGATCAAGGAGAAGCGCGACCGCTGATCCACCGTCCCCCGGCCTCGCCGGGGGATCGGATCGCTCTGAGGGGCCGGGCCGCCGCACGGTAAGCTCAGCCCCCGATGAGCACGCACGAACCACCCGCGGACCGCGACGGCAGTCCCGCACCCACCGGTGCGGACTCGCTGTCGCGGTCCGCGGTCGTTTCGGGGGCCGTCCCGGGGCCCGGTGGGGAGGGATCCGGCCCCGGTGGGGACCCGCGGGCGGACGCCGGGGGTGCGCCGGAGGGCGAGGCCGCTTCCGAGGACGAGGACGCACCAGAGGGTGAGAACGCGCCGGAAGGCGAGCGTGCACCGGAAGGTGGGGGCGTGCCGGAAGGTGAGCGTGCACCGGGGGATGAGGAGCCGGGCCACTCGCGCTCGCGGGACCTGTTGCTGCTCGTGGGGATCTGCCTGCTGGCCCTGCTGCTGGTGAACGCCTTCGTCGCGCGCCCGTTCTCGGTGCCGTCCGGTTCGATGGAGGAGACCCTGCGACCGGGCGACCGGTTGATCGCGAACCAGCTCGCTTATGCCTTCGGCGGCCACCCCCAGCGGGGCGACGTCGTGGTCTTCGACGGGACGGGCTCCTTCCTGCCGGGGTCGGGCGGGCCGACCGGCTTCTGGGACGGGCTCAGCTCGCTCGGCCGGGACCTCGGGCTGGCCCCGGCCGGGAACACGGTCTACGTCAAACGGGTGATCGGCGTCGGCGGGGACCGGGTGACCAGCACCGGCCCGGGCGGGCCGATCACCGTCAACGGGGTGCCGATCGACGAGTCCTCCTACCTGGCCCCGGGGGACCAGCCGTCGAGCGTGGCCTTCGACGTGGTGGTGCCGACCGGCAAGCTCTGGGTGATGGGGGACCACCGCAGCGCCTCCCGTGACTCCCGCGACCACCTCGGCGAGCCCGGCGGCGGCTTCGTGCCCGAGAGCAGGGTGATCGGCCGGGCGGACTGGGTGGTCTACCCGTTCTCGCGCTTGACCGGCCTGGACCGGCCCGCAGCCTTCGCCGCGACTGCGGGGACGGGCGGTCATGGGGAGCAGAGGTAGCAGGGGCAGGGGCCGGGTGGCGGACCGCCCGGCCCCGGAGCCTGGCGCCGGCGGACCGGTCGGCGCCGGATCCGCAGGTGCCGGACCTGCGGATGCCGGGCGTGTGGATGCCGGGCGTGTGGATGCCGGGCGTGTGGAGGCCGACCCCGCGAGTGGCGGATCTGACGGTGCCGGACCAGGAGACGCCTCCCCCGGGGGTGCGGGCCCAGCCGTGGTGTTGCCGGTCCGGGGCCGGGCCGATCGCCGCCGCAGCGCCCGACGCGCGGCCCGGCGGCGCAAGCGGTCGCTGCTGAGGGAGTTCCCGCTGATCATCGTGGTGGCGTTGCTGGTCGCGCTGGTGATGAAGACCTTCCTGCTCCAGGTGTTCGTGATTCCCTCCGGCTCGATGGAGCAGACCATCCAGGTCGGGGACCGGGTGCTGGTGGACAAGCTGACCCCCTGGTTCGGCAGCGAGCCGCAGCGCGGCGACGTGGTGGTGTTCAAGGATCCGGGCGGTTGGTTGGAGGGCGACCACAAACCGTCCGGCGACGGTCCGGTGCTGGGGGCGGCCAAGCAGGTCCTCACCTACGTCGGGCTGCTGCCGTCGGACAGCGAGCAGGACTTGATCAAACGGGTCATCGGCGTCGGCGGGGACACCGTGGAGTGCTGCGATACGCAGGGCCGGTTGAGCGTCAACGGCACGCCGGTGGACGAGCCGTACCTCGCGCCCGCCAACCCGCCGTCCCGGCAGCCCTTCAAGGTGCGGGTGCCGCAGGGCCGGCTCTGGGTCATGGGCGACCACCGGGACGTGTCCGCCGACTCCCGCTTCCACATGGGGAACCCGGGGCAGGGGACCATCCCGCTGAGCGGTGTGGTCGGCCGGGCCTTCATGAACGCCTGGCCGCTGGACCGCCTCCATCAACTTGGCGTGCCGAGTTCACTCTCCTCGTTGGCCCGGGCTCCGCAGGCGCGCGGAACTGCGCCGGAATCCGTGGGCGTTGGGCCGGTTCCGATGGAACCTCCGCTCGTTATGGGTGTGTTGGGCATCCTTCCGGCCGTCGTTCGCCGGCCAGGGCGGCCGCCCGAGTGAGCCGGGCCGGGCGTCTCGCGGCCGGGCCGCGCGCGTGGGACCGCGAGCCGGATGCCTTGGAGTGATAGAGAAGTGCAGGTGCGGCCGGGAGGTCCCGGTCGTGCGTCGAGGCTGTGCTGGTGTCAGGGGAGCCCGCGATGGGCAGTCCCGAAGCGTCCATGGTCGTGGTGAGCGTGGTGCCCGCTGTGCGGCACTGTGAGCGCGGGCGCGCGGGCGTCCGCACAGCAGGGAGGAGACGTTGTGGGGGATGTGGTGATCGGCGCCCGCTCAGGTGCCGGCGAGCCCGAGGGCTCTGGCGGTCGAGCGGCCCGGTCCGCCGAGTCCGGTGCGTCCTCGGCCTCGGTCGAGGACGCGGCGGCCCAGACCGCCGACGAGCATGGCGACGGGACGGAGGGCCCCACCGGGGGCTCTTCGGAGTCCCACCGGCCCGACGCCGAGTCGGCGGACCAGTCGGAGTCGCAGGCCCCCGGCAAGCAGCGCAAGCAGCGTTCCTTCTGGAAGGAACTGCCGATCCTGGTCGGCATCGCGCTGGTCCTGGCGCTGGTGATCAAGACCTTCTTCGTCCAGGCCTTCTCCATTCCGTCGGAGTCGATGCAGAACACGTTGCAGGTCGGTGACCGTGTCCTGGTGGACAAGCTGACCCCCTGGTTCGGAGCGGAGCCCGAGCGCGGTGAGGTCGTGGTGTTCCACGACCCGGGCGGCTGGCTGAACGACGAGCCGACCCCGCAGAGCAGCAACTCCTTCGTCCGGGGCGTCCAGGACGTGCTCAGCTTCGTCGGTCTGATGCCGTCGGCCAACGAGAAGGACCTGATCAAGCGGGTCATCGCGGTCGGCGGGGACACCGTCGAGTGCCAGGGCACCGGGCCGGTGAAGGTCAACGGTGTCGCGCTCAACGAGCCGTACGTCTACCAGGGCAACACCCCCTGCGGTGACCACCCGTTCGACCCGGTGAAGGTGCCCAACGGCCGGATCTGGGTGATGGGCGACCACCGCGCCGACTCGCTGGACTCCCGCTTCCACATGGACCAGCCGGGTGGCGGCACCGTTCCGGTGGGCAACGTGATCGGGCGGGCCTTCGTCGTGGCCTGGCCGGTCGGCCACTGGTCGACGCTCTCGGTGCCGAACACCTTTGACCAGAAGGGTCTGGCGGTGGCCGCGCCTCTGGCGCCTCCCGTGGCCGGCGCGGTGGGCGCGGTCGCGCTGCTTCCGCTGGTGCGTCGGGTGCGGGAGCGGAGGGACGGCCGGAAGGACTCCTGAGCTCCACCGGGTTCTCCCCAGCCCTTGCGCGGGCCGTGGTACCGACGAGTAATCTGCTCGGACGTGCCACGGCCCGTCGGCTTTTCCGCCGGTGCCCCCGGCGTGCCAGTGGTGTTCTCCGGTCGGCCAGAGGTGGACGGATTCGATGAGCGGTGTCGTTGATCAGACGGCCGACCACCCGGCTTCGCCCGCCCGTCCGGGCCGCCGGCCCGCGGCGGTGCTGCAGGGCGTCGCGATCGCGCTCGGGCTGGTGCTGATGATCGGCGGCTTCGCCTTGATCGCGATCGACTACCGGCCGTACAGCATCCCGACCGCCTCGATGTCCCCCACGCTTCGGATCGGGGACACCGTGCTCGCCCGGAAGATCGACGGCGGGGCCGTCGGCCGGGGGGACGTCGTGGTCTTCCGGGACCAGGACTGGGGTGGCGAGCTCATGGTCAAGCGCGTGGTCGCGGTCGGCGGGGACACCGTCGCGGCCACCGGCAACGACCACCGGCTGACGGTCGACGGACAGACGGTGGAGGAGCCGTACCTCGCGGCGCAGGGCCCGCAGGGCTCCTCGTTCAGCGTCACGGTGCCGCCGGGGCGGCTGTTCCTGCTCGGCGACAACCGGTTGGGCTCGCTCGACTCCCGCACCCACCTGGAGGTCGACGGCGGGACCGTCCCGGCCGGCGCGGTGGAGGCCAGGGTCGAGGCCACCATGATGCCGTTCGGCCGGGTGGGCGACCTCGGCCGGACCGCGGCCTTCGACGGGCTTCCCGGACCGAAGGCCGGTGCGCCCGGGCCGCTGCAACCGGCCGCCTTCGCGACCGTTGCGGGCGCGGCGCTGATCCTCGTGACTTCGGCGGTGGGCGGGGTGGCGGGCCTGGCCCGCCGGCTCAGCCGGGGGCGCAGCTCCTGATCGCGGTCGTCGCGGCCCGGGCCGCTCTGCCGAACATCGCCCCGGACGGCGGCGCCGGGTGGCAGGATCGGTAGCGCCACCGATGCGAACGGAAGGAGCGTGGAGCGCTGCCATGACGGCACAACGGCGCAGGGCGGCGCGGATCCTGCTGCTGGACGGGCAGGACCGCATCCTTCTCTTCCTGGGCTCCGACCCGGCGACGCCGGGGGAGGCGTGGTGGTTCACGCCCGGCGGCGGCTTGGAGCCCGGGGAGGACGTGCGGGAGGCCGCCGCGCGGGAACTCGCGGAGGAGACCGGCCTGCGGGGTGTGGACCTGGGGCCCTTGGTGGCGTACGGCACGGTGTCGTTCTCCTTTCAGGGACGGCGTTACGAGCAGGATCAGTGGTTCCATCTGGCCCGGACCACGGAGACGGGGCTCGACCACTCGGGGATGGGCGAGGAGGAACACGCCCAACTGCTCGCGGCGCGCTGGTGGACGGTCGAGGAGCTGAGGGGGACCGCCGAGACGGTCTACCCGGCCGGATTGGCGGACTTCCTGGAGCGACTGCTGGCCGAGGGCCCGCCGGTCGCCCCGGTACGGCTCTGAGCGTGGGTGCGGTGGTCCACAATGGGTGGACGTGACAAGTTGAGGGGACGCCTGGATGAGTGCCGAAGATCTCGAGAAGTACGAGACCGAGATGGAGCTCAAGCTCTACCGGGAGTACCGGGACGTCGTCGGCCTGTTCAAGTACGTGATCGAGACCGAGCGACGGTTCTACCTCACCAATGACTACGAGCTGCAGGTGCACTCGGTGCAGGGCGAGGTCTTCTTCGAGGTGTCGATGGCGGATGCGTGGGTCTGGGACATGTACCGGCCGGCCCGGTTCGTCCGTAAGGTCCGGGTGCTGACCTTCAAGGACGTGAACATCGAGGAACTCGCGAAGAGCGATCTGGAGCTGCCCTCGGACGAGTCCGGCTTCGGGAACTGACGTTGGACTGCTCGGACCGGCGTTGTCCAGCGGAATTTCGCGCGATCGGGGCGTCTCACTCCTGCGGGTGACAAAAGTTATCCACAGGCTCGAGTTATCCACAGGGAACCGGAAATCCCCGGCCCCGCCGTGCGCGACGGTGCAACCTCCACGGCGGAGGTGGTCACCGTGCAGAACACGATCACGCAGGACCAGGCCGTACCGGGTGCGGCCGTACTGGACCAGGCCGCAGCGGCCGCAGCCGTGCGGGACGGCACGAAAGACGACACGAGGGACGGAACCGGACCGGGCCCGGGCCGCAGTACCAACAACGGGCTCGGCCGCTACGGCGAGCGGGTCGCCGCCCGCCGTCTCACGGAGGCCGGGCTCCGCATCCTGGACCGCAACTGGCGCTGTGTCGAGGGTGAGTTGGACATCGTCGCCCTCGACGGCGACACCGTGGCGGTCTGCGAGGTGAAGACCCGCTCCGAGCGGGGCTTCCAACAACCCAGCGAGGCCATCGGCCAGGCCAAGGCCGCCCGGTTGCAACGCCTGGCGGAGCGCTGGATGGCCGAACGCTGGCCGGGCCACTTCGCGCGGTTGGCCGGTCCCGGGTACGACCCCGGGCCCACGGACCCGCACTGGCCGCCCGCTCCGCCCGGGGGCGTGCGGATCGACCTGGTGGCCGTGGTCAACCGGGCCCGGGGTGCGGCCCTGGTCGACCACCTGCGGGGGGTGGTCTGAGATGGCCTTCGCCCGTACCTGTTCCGTCGCGCTGGTCGGCGTCGACGGAGTGATCGTCGAGGTCCAGGCCGACCTGGAGCCCGGGGTGGCCGCGTTCACCCTGGTCGGCCTGCCCGACAAGGCGCTGTCCGAGGCCCGTGACCGGGTGCGCGCGGCCGTGGTCAACAGCGGTGAGGCCTGGCCGCAGCGCAAACTGACCGTCGGGCTCAGTCCGGCCTCGGTGCCCAAGAGCGGCAGTGGCTTCGACCTCGCGGTGGCCTGTGCCGTCCTGGCCGCGGCCGAGCGGCTCGACCCTTCCTCCATCGCCGAGCTGCTGATCATCGGCGAACTGGGGCTGGACGGCCGGGTGCGGCCGGTCCGCGGGGTGCTGCCGTCTGTGCTGGCCGCAGCCGACGCGGGATACCAGCGGGTCGTGGTCGCGGAGCAGACCGCGCCCGAGGCCTCGCTCGTCCCGGGCGTGACCGTGATCGGCGTCCGCAGCCTGCGGCAGCTGATCGCCGTCCTGACCGGCGCGCCCGCGCCGGAGGAGCCGCCCGACCCGATCGGCGGCCGGCCGGATCCGCTGATGGCCGGCCTGATGCTGCCCAGCGCCGGCGTCCGGGGACTGTCCGACGACAAGTCGGCGCGCCTCGACCTGGCCGACGTGGCCGGACAGTACGAGGCCCGGCGCGCCCTGGAGATCGCCGCCGCCGGAGGTCACCACCTGTACCTCAAGGGCCCACCGGGCGCGGGCAAGACGATGCTGGCGGAGCGGCTGCCCTCGCTGCTCCCGCCACTGACCCAGAAGGAGGCTCTGGAGGTCACCGCCGTGCACTCGGTGGCCGGGCTGCTCCCGGCAGGGCGCCCGCTCATCGACACGGCGCCGTACTGCGCCCCGCACCACTCCACGACGATGCCGGCGATCGTCGGCGGCGGCAGCGGCCTGCCGAGACCGGGGGCGGTCTCGCTGGCCCACCGGGGCGTGCTGTTCCTGGACGAGGCGCCGGAGTTTCCGGTCCGGGTGCTCGACTCACTGCGCCAGCCGCTGGAGTCGGGCGAGGTGGTGATCGCCCGCTCGGCCGGCTCACTCCGGCTCCCGGCCAGGTTCCTCCTCTGTCTGGCCGCCAACCCCTGCCCGTGCGGTCGGCATTCACGGCGGGGTGAGGGCTGCGAGTGCACTCCTACGATGGTCAGCCGCTACCAGGGGCGGCTCTCAGGGCCGCTGCTGGACCGGGTCGACCTCCAGGTTCAGGTCGCCCCGGTGACGAGGATCGAACTCATGGAACGGGACGCCACGGCGGAGAACACCGAGACCGTCGCGGCCCGGGTGCTGGCCGCGCGGGAACGGGCGGCGGCCCGGTTGGCGGCCACCCCGTGGCGGACCAACGCGGAAGTCCCGGGCCACGAACTGCGGACCCGCTGGCAGCTCGCCCCCGGCGCACTGAACGATGTCGCCCGCCAGTTGGAGCGAGGGGTGCTGACCGCCCGCGGCCTGGACCGGGTGCTCCGGGTCGCCTGGACGGTCGCCGACCTCGCCGGTCGCGATCGGCCGGACCAGCGGGACGTCCGCACCGCACTGGTCCTGCGTACCGGCGTCGAGCAGGGGCTGCCGCTGGGCGAGCGGGTCTACGGCCGACTCGGTGGCATCCCGGCCCAGCGCAGCGGGCCGGTCGACGAGCCGCCCGAAGGGCAGAGCCGGTCGGGCCGGTTCGAGAAGCCCGATCGTCCCGACTGCCCTGGCCCGGAGAGTCCTGGTCCGTCGGACCGCCCCGATGCCCCTGGCCGATCCATCCGGTCCGGCTCCGCCAAGCGGTCCGGGAAACGCGACCAGCATCCGGCGAACGAGGGCGGTGAGGCATGAACCCGATGATGACGCACCTTCAGCCTCCCGGTCGGGCAGAGCCCGAGTCCGGTCCCGAACCGGAGCGCCTCGCCCGCGCCGTACTCAGCCGGCTGAGCGAGCCCGGGGACGCGGTGGTCGGCCGGTGGCTCGGTCAGCTCTCCGCAGCCGACGTCGTCCGGGCGATCCGCGACGGGACGGTGCCCGCGCACCCCGGACTGGACGGCCCCCGGCTGGCCGGCTACCAGGCGAGGCTCCCCGGTCTGGACCCGGCCGAGGACCTGGAACGGGTACGAGCCGTCGGTGGACGCTTCATCATTCCGGGGGACACGGAATGGCCCAGCCAACTGGACGATCTGGGCGACGGGCGCCCGATCGGGCTCTGGACGACCGGCACGGGTTCGCTGCGGCTGCTCGCGCTCCGCTCGGTGGCGATGGTCGGCTCCCGGGCCTGCACGGCCTACGGCGCCCACGTCGCTGGGGAACTGTCGGCCCAACTGGCCGAGCGAGGTTGGGTCGTGGTGTCCGGAGCCGCCTACGGGATCGACGCGGCCGCCCACCGAGGGGCGCTCTCCGTCGGCGGGATGACCATCGCGGTGCTCGCCTGCGGGGTCGACGTGGCCTACCCGAAGGGGAACGCCGAACTGATCCGGCGGATCGGCGCCCAGGGGCTGCTGGTCAGCGAACTCCCGCCCGGGGAGCACCCGAACCGCTTCCGCTTCGTGCTCCGCAACCGGGTCATCGCGGCGCTCACCCGGGGCACGGTGGTGGTCGAGGCGGCGATGCGCAGCGGCGCGCTGAGCACGGCCAGACGGGCGCGGGACCTCAACCGCCACACCATGGGCGTCGCCGGCCCGGTGACCTCGGAACTCTCGGCCGGGGTGCACGCCCTGATCCGCAGCGGCGGCGCCACGCTGGTCACCGACTCCGCCGAGATCGCCGAACTGATCGGGGCGATCGGGGACGACCTGGCGCCGCAGCGCAGCGGCCCGGTCCTGCCCAGGGATCTGCTGGAGCCGGCGGTGGCCCGGGTGCTGGAGGCCGTCCCGGCGACGGCGGAGGGCGCGCCGATCGAGCGGTTGGCCCGACAGTCCGGACTCCCTCCGGACGAAGTACTGCAGCGGCTCTACGAGTTGGGCTCGCTCGGTTACGTCGAGCGGCACGGCGCGCACTGGCGCCTGGTGCGGAGGAGGTGACGGTCGGAACGAAGCGCACATCCGTGCCGTGGAGAGGGAGTGTCGGAATCGCCTGGCTGACCTGCTGCTCCGGTTCGTCCGTTCGCGTGCCCGGATCCGGTGGCGCGAACGCCACCGGATCGGGGGACGACCGAGTGGCGGTAGCGCATTGCAGCGAGTCGGTCACGCTACGCTCCACATGCCTTCCCTATCAGCACATGACTCGGCAGAACGGCGCAGACCAACGCATGCCCACACACATTCCCGGACACAGAGTGACCGGTGGCGCCCGGTCCTCGGGAGGGCCGCGGACCGAGCGGCGCCCCGTGACTGAGTTCCCGCCCAAGGCGACGGGGACGATGGGGGGCCTGTCGCGCCAGGGCGGCCGGCCGACGGCGGTGCCGGGCCAGCCCACCGACGCGGTCGCCGCCGCCGCCACCGGCGACGGCGCAGCCCGCCCGATCGCTGCCGGTGCCCTGCCACCGGACGGCACCCCCCCGCCAGGCCCGGAGCAGGGGCCGAGCGGTCAGGGCCCCGGAGCCCAGGGGCGCACCGCGCTCGAAGAGCTCTGGCGCTCCTACAAGGAGACCGGCGACCAGCGGCTGCGCGAGCAGCTGATCCTGCACTACTCACCGCTCGTCAAGTACGTGGCGGGGCGGGTCGGGGTCGGCCTGCCCTCCAACGTCGAGCAGGCCGACTTCGTCTCCTCGGGGGTCTTCGGGCTGATCGACGCGATCGAGAAGTTCGACGTCGACCGCGCGATCAAGTTCGAGACCTACGCGATCAGCCGGATCCGCGGCGCGATCATCGACGAACTGCGTGCCCTGGACTGGATCCCGCGCTCGGTGCGGCAGAAGGCGAAGGCCGTCGAGCGGACGTACGCGACGCTGGAGGCCCGGCTGCGCCGTACGCCGCACGAGCCCGAGGTCGCGGCCGAGATGGGCATCGCGATCGAGGATCTGCACGCGATCTTCAGCCAGCTGTCCCTGGCCAACGTGGTGGCCTTGGACGAACTGCTGCACCCGGTGGGGGAGGGCGGCGACCGGCTGAGCCTGATGGACACCCTGGTGGACCACGGTGCCGACAACCCGGTCGAGGTGGCCGAGGACCGCGAGCTGCGCAGGCTGCTGGCCCATGCGGTCAACACCCTCCCCGAGCGGGAGAAGACCGTGGTGACGCTCTACTACTACGAGGGCCTCACCCTCGCCGAGATCGGCCAGGTGCTGGGGGTGACGGAGAGCAGGGTGAGCCAGATCCACACCAAGTCCGTCCTCCAACTGCGCGCCAAGCTGTCGGACATCCGGTAGCGAGGGCCGGGGCCCGTCCCGGCCCGGCCGACCTCCGGGTCGCGACCCCGACCACGCCGCCGGTCCGCACCCGCCCGGCCGCGTGCCCGGTCCGCACCTGCCTGGCCGGAACCCTGGGCCGTTACTCCGGGCCGGACCCCGGGTTGCGCGCCCACTCGCACGCCTCGCCGCGCGCCTGCGCGCCCTCGCTCCCCGGCCAGATGCGCGGCGCCGTACCGGCCGAAGGTAGGGCTCCGTACAGTGGGAGCGTGCCGAAGATCCGAGCGGCCACGGTGGCCGAGCATCGCCAGCTGCAGCGCGCAGCCCTCCTTGACGCTGCCCGCACCCTGCTCACGGAGGGCGGCATGGAGGCGCTGACCTTCCCCGCGCTCGCTGCGCGCACCTCCCTGGCGCGCTCCTCGGTCTACGAGTACTTCCGCTCCCGGGCCGCCGTGGTCGAGGCGCTCTGCGAGGTGGACTTCCCGCTCTGGGCGGCCGAGATCGAGGCCGGGATGGAGAGCTGTGACAGCGCGGCCGACCGGATCGAGGCGTATGTCCGCGGCCAGCTGGCGTTGGCCGCGGACCCGCGCCACCGGGCGGTGGTGGCGATCTCCGCGCTCGAACTCGACGAGGCCGCGCGCGAGCGCATCCGGGCGGCGCACGGCAAGCTGGTCGGCCTGGTCGTCCGGGCCCTGGAGGATCTCGGTCACGCGCAGCCCCGGCTCGCTGCGGCGCTGCTCCAAGGGGTCGTGGAGGCGGCCGTGCGCCGGGCCGAGCAAGTGTCGGCGGGGGGCCGCGCCGGGTGTGCGGCCGAGCGCCCCGAGCTGATCGCGGACGCCGCGGTGGCCATGGCCCTGCACGGCCTCGACCGGGCCTGAACCGCCATTCGGCCCGGTTCGTCTGGTTCATCCGGTTCAGCTGATTCATCAGGTGCGCCCAGCGCCGCCCAGCGGCAGCAGCCGCGCCGCTCCCGCGCCGAACAGGGCCAGCGGGTCGAGGTAGCGTCCGCCGCGCAGCAGCCCCCAGTGCAGGCAGTGCCGCGCTGGGCAGTGCCGCCCGTCGGGGGCGAGCCGCCCGATCACCTGTCCGGCGGGTACCTCGGTGCCGACCGGGGCGGTGCCGGCGACGGGCAGGTAGGTGGTCCGCAAGGGGGGTGACCCCGAGCCGGGGTGGGTGACGGTCACCACCGGGCGCCCCGCCACCAGCCCGGAGAAGGTGACCACCCCGGCGGCAGCCGCCCGTACCTCCGCCCCGGGTGCGGCGGCGAGGTCCACTCCCCGGTGTCCGGCGGCCCACGGCGCGGCCGGTGGTTCGAATCGCCCGAGCACCCCGCCGGGCCCGCCCACCGGCCAGGCCCGCGCACCGCCCGAACCGGTCCGGCCGGTCTCGCCGCCCCCGCCAGCACCTCCGGCACCCCCGCCCGGACCTGAGCCGACACCCCCACTGAGAGCGGCGCCCCGCGCCGCGCCGCCCGAGACCAGCAGCACCAGTGTCACCAGCACGGCGACCACCCCCCGCAGCACACCAAACGAGCGCGGCCCCAACCGGTCCGGCCCCAAGCGGGCCGGACCGACGGCGGACAGAACCGGGTACCCAGCGCGAGCAGTCATGCCCCGAGGCTTGCTGCGCCGCCGCCCCGGTGCCACCCACTTCCGGACTCCTGTGGACAAACCGCCCTCGTGGCCGGATCCCGTCCCTCCAGCGGGTGTACGGATGCCGCCATCCGGTGTACAAGCACCGCAGCAGCGGCGCTCCCAGGGCCCGGCCGGCCCGCCTCCGGTCCGTCTCCGGCCCGCCTCCGCCCAGCTCCCGCCAGCGCTGATCCGCCCGCCCAGGGCCCCCGCCGGTCGCGGAGTCGCCCGCCCCGCAGCGCTTCCCGTACACTTCACACGCGACCCGGTCCGCCGGGTCGACTTCGCACGCCCCGCCACCGGTGGACGGACGCGGCCCGGCCGCTGCCCCCGCCAGGTGCGAGTGCCGCTCGGTCCGCCGAGCCCGCCTGGTCCCCGGACCGTGTGGGTTCAAGCGGCTCGGCACGTTCGGGGCGTCAGGCGTGGCTGTCACCTGGCTGCCACGGACAAACCGAGCCTGACCCGGCCGGACGCACCGCGCGAGCGGGGAGCGCCACCGCGCGAACCCGCCGTCCGTTGCGCGACCGCCGGGCCGTAACACCTGAGGAGCACGGCTATGGCCGTCGTCACGATGCGGGAGCTGCTGGAGAGCGGCGTCCACTTCGGTCACCAGACCCGCCGTTGGAACCCGAAGATGAAGCGCTTCATCATCACGGAGCGCAACGGCATCTACATCATCGACCTCCTGCAGTCGCTGAACTACATCGACCGCGCCTTCGAGTTCATCAAGGAGACCGTTGCCCACGGCGGCAGCGTCCTCTTCGTCGGCACGAAGAAGCAGGCCCAGGAGGCCATCGCCGAGCAGGCCACCCGCGTGGGCATGCCCTACGTGAACCAGCGCTGGCTCGGCGGCATGCTGACCAACTTCTCGACCGTCTACAAGCGCCTGCAGCGCCTGAAGGAGCTCGGCGAGCTGGACTTCTCGGACGTGGCCGGTTCCGGCCTCACCAAGAAGGAGCTCCTGGTCCTCCAGCGCGAGCACGACAAGCTGGAGAAGACCCTCGGCGGTATCCGTGACATGCAGCGCGTTCCCAGCGCCGTGTGGATCGTGGACACCAAGAAGGAGCACATCGCGGTCGGCGAGGCCCGGAAGCTCAACATCCCGGTCGTCGCCATCCTCGACACCAACTGTGACCCCGACGAGGTCGACTACAAGATCCCGGGCAACGACGACGCGATCCGCTCCGTCACCCTGCTGACCCGCGTGATCGCCGACGCCGTGGCCGAGGGTCTGAAGGCCCGCGCCGGTGTCGCCAAGGGCGACGTCAAGGCCGAGCCGGGCGCCGACCAGCCGCTGGCCGACTGGGAGAAGGACCTCATCGAGGGCGAGAAGAAGGCCGAGGAGGCCCCCGCCGCCGCCGAGGCTCCGGCCGCTGAGGCCCCCGCCGCCGAGGCTTCGGCCGTCGAGGCCCCCGCCGTCGAGGCCCCCGCCACCGAGGCAGCGGCCACCGAGGCTGCGGCCACCGAGGCGCCGGCCGAGCAGGCCTGACGTACCAAGGGTGAGGGGCACCCGCCGGTACGACACCGGTAGGTGCCCCTCTCTCCCGCGCCGGGACCGAACCATCGGTCCCGGCGTCTCCCCACGCAGACACGCGAGACGCGAGAAGAGATTCACACCATGGCGAACTTCACCGCCGCGGACGTCAAGAAGCTCCGTGAGCTCACCGGCGCCGGCATGATGGACTGCAAGAAGGCCCTGGACGAGGCCGAGGGCAACGTCGAGAAGGCCGTCGAGTTCCTGCGCATCAAGGGCCAGAAGGGCGTTGCCAAGCGCGAGGGCCGTGACGCCTCCAACGGCGCCGTCGCCGCGCTGATCGCCGAGGACAAGAAGTCCGGCGTTCTGGTCGAGCTGAACTGCGAGACCGACTTCGTCGCCAAGGGTGACAACTTCGTCAAGGTCGCCGACGCGATCGCCGCTCACGTGGCCAAGACCGCCCCGGCCGACCTGGACGCCGCCCTGGCGTCCGAGATCGAGGCCGGCAAGACCGTCCAGCAGTTCGTCGACGAGGCCAACGCGACCCTGGGCGAGAAGATCGTCTTCCGTCGCTTCGCCCAGTTCGACGGTGACGGCTTCGTCGCGGTCTACCTGCACAAGACCAGCCCCGACCTGCCGCCGGCCGTCGGCGTCCTGGTCGAGCTGGACAAGGAGAACGCCGAGGTCGCGAAGGACGTCGCGCAGCACATCGCCGCGTTCGCGCCGAAGTTCCTGTCCCGCGCGGAGATCCCGGCCGAGGACCTCGAGAACGAGCGTCGCGTCGCCGAGGCCACCGCGCGCGAGGAGGGCAAGCCCGAGGCCGCCCTGCCGAAGATCGTCGAGGGTCGCGTCACCGGCTTCGTCAAGGAGAACTCCGTCCTGGAGCAGGCCTTCGCGAAGGACAACAAGAAGACCGTCGCCAAGGTCCTCGAGGAGAACGGCGTCGCCCTCAAGCGCTTCGCCCGCTTCCGCGTCGGCGCCTGAGCCACGTTCCACCTGGTCCCCGGCGCCCTTACGCTGGGAACCGCCCCCGCCCGTTGACCGGGGCGGGCGGAACGCCGAACGGGCTCACCCAGTGCCAACCGTCCATGGGCGGGCCGCGTCGGCACCATGAACGACGAGGAGGCCATTGCCGTGCAGGACACCGAACCGGTTCCCGCGGCAGTGGCCTCCTCTCGCGTACGCGCAGGCCGGGCATCCGCACACCCGCGCCTGTGAGCCAGTAGGTGCAAAAAGGAGAAGTCCATGCAGGAGACGCAGGAGACCGCGCAGGACCCCAAGGCCGGCTCGCGCCGCCGGGTGCTGCTCAAGCTGTCCGGTGAAGCCTTTGCCGGTGGTGGCGGACTCGGCGTCGACCCGGACGTCGTGCACGCGATCGCCCGGGAGATCGCCACCGTCGTCCGTGCCGGTACCGAGGTCGCGGTGGTCATCGGCGGCGGCAACTTCTTCCGGGGCGCCGAGCTGCAGGTCCGCGGCATGGACCGGGCGCGCTCCGACTACATGGGCATGCTCGGCACCGTGATGAACTGCCTGGCGCTGCAGGACTTCCTGGTCAAGGAAGGCATCGAGACCCGGGTCCAGACCGCGATCACCATGGGCCAGGTCGCTGAGCCGTACCTGCCGCTGCGGGCCGTCCGGCACCTGGAGAAGGGCCGTGTGGTGATCTTCGGCGCCGGTATGGGCATGCCGTACTTCTCGACCGACACCACCGCCGTCCAGCGGGCCCTGGAGATCCACGCCGACGTCCTGCTGATGGGCAAGAACGGCGTGGACGGCGTCTACGACTCGGACCCCCGGACCAACCCGGACGCGGTGAAGTTCGACGCGCTGGAGTACTCCGAGGTCATCGCGCGCGACCTCAAGGTCGCCGACCTCACCGCGATCACGCTGTGCAAGGACAACAACCTCCCGATGCTGGTCTTCGAGCTGCTGGCGGAGGGCAATATCGCGCGCGCGGTGAAGAGTGAGAAGATCGGCACACTCATCAGCCAGGATTCTGTCCGGGCCTGAGCAGCAATCAGCCGTACGGGACGGCGCCGTCGCCGTGACCGGCCTCGACGCCGACACCGGTCGGGACAATCGCAGATGAACCGGACAGGGAGATCACAGTGATCGAAGAGACCCTCCTCGAAGCCGAGGAGAAGATGGAGAAGGCCGTCGCCGTCGCCAAGGACGACTTCGCCGCCATCCGCACCGGCCGTGCCCACCCGGCGATGTTCGCCAAGATCGTCGCCGAGTACTACGGCACCGTGACGCCGATCAACCAGCTGGCCTCGTTCTCGGTGCCGGAGCCCCGGATGGCGGTCGTCTCGCCGTTCGACAAGACCGCGCTGAAGGCGATCGAGCAGGCGATCCGCGACTCCGACCTGGGCGTCAACCCGTCCAACGACGGTTCCCTCATCCGGGTGGTGCTGCCCGAGCTGACCGAGGAGCGCCGCCGGGAGTTCATCAAGGTGGCCCGGGGCAAGGGCGAGGACGCGAAGGTCTCGATCCGCGCGGTGCGCCGCAAGGCCAAGGACGCCATCGACAAGCTGGTCAAGGACGGCGAGGTCGGCGAGGACGACGGCCGCCGCGCCGAGAAGGAGCTCGACGACACCACGGCCAAGTACGTGGCCGCCGTCGACGAGCTGCTGAAGCACAAGGAAGCCGAGCTGCTCGAAGTCTGATGAACGACGCCCCTGACGCCCCTGGCTACTGGGGCCCGTCCGACCAGCAGTTCCAGCCCTACCGCCCGGCGCCGCAGCCCCGGCCGCAGGCTCCTCTGCAGCAGGCGCACCCGGCGCCGGGGTACGGCGAGTACCCGGCGCCGCCGCAGGCCCAGGGCTACCCCGGTCACCCGGGCGGCGGGGCCGCCCACCCGGGTGCGCCGGGCGGCGCGCCGGGTGACCCCGGCCACCGTTCGGATCACTCGCAGCAGCCTCCGGTGTACTGGGGCGGCGACGCGGAGGAGACTCAGGTCATGCCTCCCGTACCGGCGGGCCCCGGCCCGTTCCCCGGCGTGCCGGACCAGGGCCCGTCGGCGGGCTCCGGCCGGCCGGGTGACCCCGCCGCCGGTCAGTCCCGGGAGGCCGGTCGGCTGAGCGGCCCACTGTTCCGGGACGACCGGTCCGAGGCGGCGGCGCCGGGCGTGACGGAGACGGTCGTGCTGCGCGCGATAACCGATGACGCCACCCCCGGCCGCGGCGCCCCGCCGCGCCCCGGGGCCTCGGTGCCTCCCGCGCCGCCGTCGAGTTACCCGGCGGCCGGGCAGCCCCACTTCGTGCCGTCGTCCCATCCAGGGCAGGAGACACCCGTGGCCGCCCAGTCCGCCCCGCAGCCGCAGCCGCGCAAGCAGCGCGGTGGCCGTAACCTCCAGGCCGCGATAGGCGTGGGGATCGGTCTCGGTGCGGTGATCATCGCCTCGCTGTTCGTGGTGAAGGCGCTGTTCCTGTTCGTCGTGATGGCCGCGGTGTCGGTCGGCGTCTGGGAGCTGACCAGTCGGCTCGCCGAGCGCAAGCAGATCAAGGCGCCGCTGGTGCCGCTGGTCGCGGGCGGCATCGCCATGATCGCCACCGGCTACTGGGCCGGGGTGCAGTGGGCCGCGGCCTCGCTCGCGCTGACCGGGCTGGCGGTGATGGTCTGGCGGATGGCCGAGCCGCCGGAGGACTACCTGCGGGACATAACGGCCGGGGTGTTCACCGCCTTCTACGTGCCGTTCCTGGCCACCTTCGTGGCGTTGATGCTGGCGGCCGACGACGGCCCGCAGCGGATCGTGCTGTTCCTGATCGTCACGATCTGCAGCGACACGGGCGCCTACGCGGTGGGCTACAAGTTCGGCAAGACCAAGCTCGCCCCGACGATCAGCCCCGGCAAGACCCGTGAGGGCCTGGCCGGCGGCATCGGCCTGTCGATGCTGGCGGGCGCCGTGCTGATGGAGCTGATCATCGACGGCGGCAGCTGGTGGCAGGGCCTGATCCTGGGCGGCTGCGCGGCGGTCACCGCGACCCTGGGCGACCTGGGCGAGTCGATGATCAAGCGCGACCTCGGCATCAAGGACATGGGCACGCTGCTGCCCGGCCACGGCGGCATCATGGACCGGCTGGACTCGCTCCTGCCGACCGCCCCGGTGGTCTGGCTGCTGCTGGCGGCCTTCGTCGGCAGTTAGGGCCTGTCCGGCCCTCGGACAGGTCCTCGCCCCGGCCTCCGGCCCGAGCGGCGGAAGGGCCCCGGACGTCTGCGCGTCCGGGGCCCTCGCACGTCCCGGCCCGCTCCCGGCGTCTGCGACACTGGATGAACCATGCCTAAGCCCGGAGAACTCACCTTTGTCGCGCCGCGCGGCGCCAAGCCCCCGCGACACCTCGCCGACCTGAGCCCCGCCGAGCGCAAGGAGGCCGTCGCCGAGCTGGGCGAGCAGCCGTTCCGCGCCAAGCAGCTCTCCAACCACTACTTCGGCCGGATGTCGAACGACCCGGCGGGCTGGACGGACATCCCCGCCGCCAGCCGGGAGAAGCTCACCGGGAGCCTGCTGCCGGAGCTGATGTCGGTCGTGCGGCACGTGTCCTGCGACGACGACAGCACCCGCAAGACGCTCTGGAAGCTCTTCGACGGTACGCTCGTCGAGTCGGTGCTGATGCGCTACCCGGACCGGGTCACCATGTGCATCAGCTCGCAGGCGGGCTGCGGCATGAACTGCCCCTTCTGCGCGACCGGCCAGGCCGGGCTGACCCGCAACCTGTCCACCGCCGAGATCGTCGAGCAGATCGCCGCCGGGATGCGCGCGCTCAAGGCCGGCGAGATCCCCGGCGGCGAGGCGCGGCTGTCGAACGTGGTCTTCATGGGCATGGGCGAGCCGCTGGCCAACTACAACCGGGTGCTGGCCGCGATCCGCCGGCTGACCGACCCGGCGCCGGACGGTTTCGGCCTGTCCCAGCGTGGTGTCACGGTCTCCACCGTCGGCCTGGTCCCGGCGATGAACCGGCTGGCCGACGAGGGCCTCAGCTGCCGCCTGGCGCTGTCGCTGCACGCCCCGGACGACGAGCTGCGCGACGAGCTGGTGCCGGTGAACACCCGCTGGAAGGTCGCCGAGGTGCTGGACGCCGCGTGGAACTACGCGGAGAAGTCCGGCCGGCGGATCTCCATCGAGTACGCGCTGATCAAGGACATCAACGACCAGGCGTGGCGGGCGGACCTGCTCGGCCGGCTGATCAAGAACCACCGGGTGCACGTCAACCTGATCCCGCTGAACCCGACGCCGGGCTCCAAGTGGACCGCCTCCCGGCCCGAGG
Source organism: Kitasatospora sp. NPDC088861 (assembly GCF_044750105.1). Classification (NCBI taxonomy): domain Bacteria; kingdom Bacillati; phylum Actinomycetota; class Actinomycetes; order Kitasatosporales; family Streptomycetaceae; genus Kitasatospora; species Kitasatospora sp. NPDC088861. Next base: position 21,811 of record NZ_JBIVJF010000024.1, on the reverse strand, counting down.
ACGAGCGCGAGTTCGTCCGCCGGCTCCAGTCGCACGGGGTGCCGACGACCGTCCGCGACACCCGTGGCCAGGAGATCGACGGCGCCTGCGGCCAGCTCGCCGCGGCGGGCTGAGCCGGCGGGCTGAGCCGGCGGGTCACCGCAGGCCGGGCAATCACCGCAGGCTGGGAAGTCAGCGCAGGCCGGCGGCTGCCAGTGCGGCGGTCGCCCCGCCGGTCACCAGCAGCGTGGTGCCCACCGCCAGGGTGCGCAGCGCGACCGCGCCGAACAGCAGCCGGGGCGAGGTGCCGAGGCGCAGCAGCACGTCGGTGACGTCCCGGCGGTCGGTGCGGACCTCGGCCAGCCGGGCGGCCACGGCGGCGGCCGCGCAGCCGAGCACCAGGCAGGCCTCGACGGCGGGCAGCACGTCGGCGCTGTCGGGCGTGCCGATCCAGTAGCGGATGGTGGTGAGCACCAGCGCGAGGGCGAGGGTGAGCACGGCCAGCGGAGGGCCGAGGCGGCGGGCCTGGGCGGTGAGTCCGCGGCCGGCCAGCAGCCGCAGCGGGGTGGGCCGGCCGAGCGCGAGCAGCCGTCCCGTCCAGGACAGCAACGGGCCGGTGAGCAGGGCGAGTCCGACCGCGCTGGCGGCCCAGCCGCCGAGTGCGGCGGTGCTGGTGCTGCCGAGCCCGGCGGGCAGGTGGATCGGCCGGCCGTCGGCGGCGGCGCCGGGCCGCAGGGCGATGAGTTCGAGGGCGAGGCCGATCACGGCGAGCCCGACCGGCAGGGCGACCCGCAGCGCGCCGAAGCCGGTGCCGCGGTGGGTGCGGCTGCCGGGCAGGTACTCGGTGGGCGGGACGGCGCAGGCGGCGGCGATCCCGGCGGTGAGCGGGACCAGGGCGAGCAGGGCGACCGGCGCGACGGCCGGCAGCGGTACGCCCATGCCGAGATCGGGGGCGAGCGCGGGCCCGGCGATGTCGTTGCGCAGGACCAGGAAGACCAGCAGGGTGAGCACGCTGCCGAGGGTGCAGGCGAGCACGACCTCACCGGCGATCAGGGTGCGGATCCGGCCGGTGCCGGCTCCGGCGGCGCGCAGGCCGGTGATCCGTTCGGGCCGCTGGGCGGGTACGGCGCGGGCGGTGACGGCCGCGAACCAGGCGACGGCGGCGAGCGGGGGCAGGCACCAGAGCAGTCGCACCAGCGCGTCCTCGCCGCCGAGCGGGTCGCTCATCGCCCGGCCGAGGGAGCGCAGCAGGAAGGCGGAGACCACGGCGGCGGCCAGCACGGTGAGCAGCCAGCGGCCGAGGTCGGGCACCCGGTAGCCCCGGGCCAGACGGAGATAGAACACGTCGACTCTTTCAGCGGCTCGGCATCGTCAGCGGCGGGTGGCCGAGACGGCGGACGCGCCGGCCGCCCCCGGGACGGCGGGGCCGCGCGGGACGGGGGCGGCGGGGGCGGTGAGCCGTCCGTCGACGAGGGCGACGGCGCGGTCCGCGAACCGGACGAGCTCGGGGTCGTGAGTGGCCAGGACGAGGGTGAGCTGGTGCGACCGGGCCGCGCTGGTCAGTATCCGCAGGACCTGGTCGGCGGCCTCGCGGTGGAGCGGGGCGGTGGGGTCGTCGGCGAAGACGACGGGCGGCAGCGGGGCGAGGGCGCGGGCGACGGCGATCCGCTGGCGCTGGCTCTGGAGCAGCTGGTCGGGGCGCTGCCGGGCGACCTCGCCGACGTCGAGGCGTTCCAGCCATTCGTCGGCGGCGGTGTAGGCGGCCTTGTTGCCGGCGCCGGCGAGCAGCAGCGGCAGGGCGACGTTCTCCCGGGCGGTCAGTTCGGGCACCAGGTGGGGTTCGGAGCCGACGAAGCCGAAGCGGTCGCGGCGCAGCCGTTCGCGCCCGGCCCGGCCGAGGGTGTGGACGGGCGCGCTGTTGAACCAGACCTCGCCCTCGTCGACGGTGAGGAGGGCGGAGAGGCAGCCGAGGAGGGTGCTCTTGCCGGAGCCGCGCGGTCCGGTGACGGCGAGCACTTCGCCCTCGCGGACGCCGATCGAGATGCCCCGCAGGGCGGGGGTGCCGTGATGGGACTTGACGATCCCCCGGGCCCACAGCACGTCGTTGTCAGGCGGTGCCGCTGACATGAGGTTCCATCCTGGGTGGCCGCAGGGATATGACAGTCGTCAGATTAGAACGACTGGGGCCTGGTGCGGTTGCGGCGCTCTGGTCCATCGCGGGCAAATCACCCGCAATCAGGCATGTTTGATCGGCTGTCCGCGCCGGAAAACGCCGAAGGGCGGTCCCGGGGGAGTGGGACCGCCCTTCGGCGGAGGGTGGGGAAGGAGGATCAGGGGTCAGATCTTCGCCCACGCGTCGGTGAGGCTGGTCCGCAGGATCTGCTCGATCTCGTCGAAGGTCGACTGGTTGGAGATCAGCGGCGGGGCCAGCTGGATGACCGGGTCGCCACGGTCGTCGGCGCGGCAGTACAGGCCGTTGTCGAAGAGGGCCTTCGACAGGAAGCCGTAGAGGACGCGCTCGACCTCGTCGTCGTTGAACGACTCCTTGGTGACCTTGTCCTTCACGAGCTCGATGCCGTAGAAGTACCCGTTGCCGCGGACGTCGCCGACGATCGGCAGGTCGCGCAGCTTGTTCAGGGTGCCCAGGAACGCGGCCTCGTTGTCGAGGACGTTCTGGTTCAGGCCCTCGCGCTCGAAGATGTCGAGGTTGGCCAGCGCCACCGCGGAGGAGACCGGGTGGCCGCCGAAGGTGTAGCCGTGCAGGAAGGTGTTGTCGCCCTTGTAGAACGGCTCGGCGAGGCGGTCCGAGATGATCGTGGCGCCGATCGGGGAGTAGCCCGAGGTCATGCCCTTGGCGCAGGTGATCATGTCGGGCTGGTAGCCGAACTTGTCGGCGCCGAACATGGTGCCCAGGCGGCCGAAGGCGCAGATGACCTCGTCCGAGACCAGCAGCACGTCGTGGCGGTCGCAGATCTCGCGCAGGCGCTGGAAGTACCCGGGCGGCGGCGGGAAGCAGCCACCGGCGTTCTGCACCGGCTCGACGAAGACGGCGGCGACGGTCTCGGCGCCCTCGTTGAGGATGGCCACCTCGATCTCGTCGGCGCACCAGCGGCCGTAGGCCTCGGGGTCGACCGTGCCGTCCGGGCCTTCGAGGAAGGCGGGGGCGCGGTAGATGTTGGTGTTCGGGGCCTTGTGGGTGCCCGGCACCAGCGGCTCGAACGGGGCCTTCAGGCCCGGCAGGCCGGTGATCGACAGGGCGCCCTGCGGGGTGCCGTGGTAGGCGACGGCGCGCGAGATGACCTTGTACTTGGTCGGCTTGCCGGTCAGCTTGAAGTACTGCTTGGCGAGCTTCCAGGCGGTCTCGACGGCCTCGCCGCCACCGGTGGAGAAGAAGACCTTGTTCAGGTCGCCCGGGGCGTAGTTGGCCAGGCGCTCGGCCAGCTCGACGGCCTTCGGGTGGGCGTAGCTCCACACCGGGAAGAAGGCGAGCTCCTTGGCCTGCTTGGCGGCGGCCTCGGCCAGCTCCTCGCGGCCGTGGCCGGCCTGGACGACGAACAGGCCGGCGAGGCCGTCGAGGTACTTGCGTCCCTTGTCGTCCCAGACGTAGGTGCCTTCGCCCTTGACGATCGTCGGCACGGGGGAGTTCTCGTACGACGACATGCGGGTGAAGTGCATCCACAGGTGGTCGTAGGCGGTCTTGGAAAGGTCCTTCTGCGCCGGGTCGGCTGTCATCGGGTGCCCCAGGTGTAGGTCTGTTTCCGGAGCTTCAGGTAGACGAAGCTCTCGGTGCTCCGCACGCCGGGAAGCGCGCGGATGCGCTTGTTGATCAGTTCGAGCAGGTGCTCGTCGTCCTCGCAGACCAGTTCGGCCAGGAGATCGAACGAGCCTGCGGTGCAGACGACGTAGTCGACCTCGTCGAGGGCGGCCAGCGCGTCGGCGACGGGCTCGATGTCGCCCTCGACCCGGATGCCGACCATCGCCTGGCGGGTGAAGCCGACGGTGAGCGGGTCCGTGACGGCGACGATCTGCATCACGCCCTGGTCGAGCAGCTTCTGGACGCGCTGGCGCACGGCCGCTTCGGACAGGCCGACGGCCTTGCCGATGGCGGCGTACGGGCGGCGTCCGTCCTCCTGGAGCTGCTCGATGATCGCCTTGGAGGCGGCATCGAGGGGAACGCTCGCGTTCCGGTCGCGGTTGGCCACGCCGCCACTGTGCCTGATCGTTCTCCTGTTCGCAAGCGAGGAATCTGCTGATTTCGTCGTGATCTTGGAATCCGCGTACGGATTTCATCGCCTACGTGCACTGCACCTGTCGATACCAGCAGTCATGCGGCTACCCTGGCACGGTACGCGCGCAGCCCCGCAGCGCAGCGCGCGTTCCCCCAAACCAGTGGACCGCGCCGTCCAGGGCCCGGCCACCCGACACCCTTCGTGCGCCGGACCCGCCGACGTACCATGGCGCCGGAAACTGCAACGCCGCAGGCCCAGACCGAGGAGAGACCCCGTGAGCGACCTTCGCACGCTGCGCAACTACATCAACGGTGAGTTCGTCGACGCGGCGGACGGCCGCACGCTCGACATCGTCGACCCCACCACCGGTGAGGTCTACGCGACGTCCCCGCTGTCCGGTGCCTCCGATGTGGACGCCGCCATGGCCTCGGCCGCCGCCGCCTTCCCGGTCTGGCGCGACGCCACCCCGAGCACCCGCCAGAAGCTGCTGCTCAAGATCGCCGACGCGGTCGAGGCCCGGGCCGACGAGCTCGTCGAGGCGGAGGTCCGCAACACGGGCAAGCCGCGCGGGCTGACCCTCTCGGAGGAGATCGGTCCGATGGTGGACCAGATCCGCTTCTTCGCCGGTGCCGCCCGCATGCTGGAGGGCAAGGCCGCCGGGGAGTACATGGACGGGATGACCTCGATCGTCCGCCGCGAGCCGGTCGGCGTCTGTGCCCAGGTCGCGCCGTGGAACTACCCGATGATGATGGCCGTCTGGAAGTTCGCCCCGGCCATCGCCGCGGGCAACACCGTCGTCCTGAAGCCCTCGGACACCACCCCGGCCTCCACCGTCCTGCTCGCCGAGATCATCGGCGGCGTCCTCAAGGACCTGGAGCTGCCGGCCGGCGTCTTCAACGTGATCTGCGGCGACCGCGAGACCGGCCGGCTGATGGTCGAGCACAAGACCCCGGCGATGGCCTCCATCACCGGTTCGGTCCGGGCCGGCATCCAGGTCGCCGAGTCCGCCTCCAAGGACGTCAAGCGCGTCCACCTGGAGCTGGGCGGCAAGGCCCCGGTCGTGGTCTTCGAGGACGCCGACATCGCCGAGGCCGTCGAGGGCATCTCGGTCGCGGGCTACTTCAACGCCGGCCAGGACTGCACCGCGGCCACCCGCGTGCTCGTGCACGAGTCGATCCACGACGCCTTCGTCGAGGCGCTGGCCAAGGCCGCGGCCGAGACCAAGACCGGCGGCGTGGACGACGAGGACGTGCTGTACGGCCCGCTGAACAACGCCAACCAGCTGAAGCAGGTGGCCGGCTTCATCGAGCGGCTGCCCGCCCACGCCAAGGTCGAGGCCGGTGGCCACCAGGTCGGCGAGAAGGGCTACTTCTACGCCCCGACCGTCGTCTCCGGCCTGCGGCAGGACGACGAGATCATCCAGAACGAGGTCTTCGGCCCGGTCATCACCGTGCAGAAGTTCACCGACGAGGACCAGGCCGTCGACTACGCCAACGGCGTCGACTTCGCGCTGGCCTCCTCGGTGTGGACCAAGGACCACGCCCGCGCCATGCGGATGTCGCGCCGGCTGGACTTCGGCTGCGTCTGGATCAACACCCACATCCCGCTGGTCGCCGAGATGCCGCACGGCGGCTTCAAGAAGTCCGGCTACGGCAAGGACCTCTCCGCGTACGGCTTCGAGGACTACACCCGGGTGAAGCACGTCATGACCGCGATCTAGCGGGTCGTGACGGTCGGCGCTGTATGACCGCGATCCAGCGGGTCGTGACGGTCGGGCGCTGTATGACCGCGATCTGATCGCGCGTCCATCGTGTGAACGGACAATGGGCCCGGGTCCTTTCGACCCGGGCCCGGTGTCTTTGCATCCTGTCGGCCGTTCGCGTGACCGGCTGACAAGATGAAACTGCACTTCGGGGCCGCGACTCCCTAGCCTTACCGGCATGAGCATCCCCACCGCTGACTCAGCCGCCGGCCAGGCGGTCAAGGCCGCCGACCGCGCGCACGTCTTCCACTCGTGGTCCGCCCAGGCGCTGATCGACCCCCTCGCGGTGGCCGGCGCCGAGGGCTCGTACTTCTGGGACTACGACGGCAACCGCTACCTCGACTTCTCCTCGCAGCTGGTCAACACCAACATCGGTCACCAGCACCCGAAGGTGGTCGCCGCGATCCAGGAGCAGGCGGCGAAGCTCTGCACCATCGCCCCCGGTTTCGCGGTCGAGGCGCGCAGCGAGGCCGCCCGGCTGATCGCCGAGCGCACCCCCGGCGACCTCGACAAGATCTTCTTCACCAACGGCGGCGCCGAGGCGGTCGAGAACGCCGTCCGGCTGGCCCGGCTGCACACCGGCCGGCAGAAGGTCATGTCCGCCTACCGCTCGTACCACGGCGCCACCGCCAACGCGATCGCCCTCACCGGCGACCCGCGCCGCTGGGCCAACGAGACCGGCGTCTCCGGCGTGGTGCACTTCTGGGGCCCGTACGCCTACCGCTCCAACTTCCACGCCGAGAACGAGGCACAGGAGTGCGAGCGCGCGCTGGAGCACCTGGAGCAGGTGATCGCCTTCGAGGGCCCCGGGACGATCGCGGCGATCATCCTGGAGACCGTGGTCGGCACCGCGGGCATCCTGATCCCGCCGGCGGGCTACCTGGCCGGGGTCCGGGAGATCTGCGACCGCTTCGGCATCGTGTTCATCCTCGACGAGGTGATGGCCGGCTTCGGCCGCACCGGCGAGTGGTTCGCGGCCGACCACTGGGGTGTCACCCCGGACCTGCTGACCTTCGCCAAGGGCGTCAACTCGGGCTACGTCCCGCTGGGCGGCGTGGCGATCAGCGCCGAGATCGCCGCCACCTTCGCCGAGCGGGCGTTCCCGGGCGGGCTCACCTACTCCGGCCACCCGCTGGCCTGCGCCTCGGCCGTCGCCACCATCACCGCCATGGCGGAGGAGGGCATCGTCGAGAACGCCAAGCACATCGGCGAGACCGTGCTCGGCCCCGGCCTGCGGGAGCTGGCCGAGCGGCACCCCTCGATCGGCGAGGTCCGCGGCCTCGGCGTGTTCTGGGCGCTCGACCTGGTGAAGGACCGCGGGACCCGCGAGCCGCTGGTCCCGTACAACGCGGCCGGCGCCGCCAACGCGCCGATGGCCGAGCTGGCCGCCGCCTGCAAGCAGCGCGGGCTCTGGCCGTTCGTCAACATGAACCGCCTCCACGTCGTCCCGCCGTGCACCGTCACCGAGGAAGAGGCCAAGACCGGTCTCGCGGTGCTCGACGAGGTGCTGTCGCTCGCCGACGCGCACACCGTCTGACGTACCGACCGGACGGCCCCGGGTGTCGCGCACGCCCGGGGCCGTCCCACGCTCCGGAGGCCTTCCCCATGCCCAGCAGCACCACCCCGACCCGCCCCCACAACTCCCGTACGATCCGCCGGCGTTCGGTGCTCGGCGGGGCCGCGCTGCTCGGCGTCGGCACGCTGACCGGCTGCGGCATCCCGTCCGCGTACGTCGCCGAGGACCGCCGCTCGGTCCAGGACCGTTCGGACCGCGAGCAGCGGCTCGCCTTCTCCAACTGGACCCAGTACATCGACACCGACGACCAGGGGCACCGGCCGACCCTGGACGCCTTCACCGAGCGGACCGGCATCGCGGTCACCTACACCGAGGACATCAACGACAACGACGAGTTCTTCGGCAAGATCAGCCCGGTGCTCACCCAGGGCGCCGACCCCGGCCGGGACCTCATGGTGGTCAGCGACTGGATGGCCGGCCGGTACGTCTCGCTCGGCTGGGTGCAGGCCATGGACCGGGCCAACCTGCCCAACGTCACCGCCAACCTGGACCCGCAGCTCGCCGACCCGGCCTTCGACCCCGGGCGCCGGCGCAGCGTGCCCTGGCAGTCCGGGATCACCGGCATCGCGTACAACCGCAAGGCGCTCGGCCGGGAGCTGAAGTCGACCGCGGACCTCTGGGCGCCCGACCTCAAGGGCCGGGTCACCCTGTTCGCCGGGCTGGACGAGGCGCTCGGGCTGCTGATGCTCGCCCAGGGCGCGGACGTCTCCCGGTTCGGTGAGGACGACGCGCACCGGGCGATGGACACCGTGCAGAAGATGGTCGACACCGGCCACATCCGCCGCTTCACCGGCAACGACTACACCAGCGACCTCGCCTCCGGCGCCGCCGTCGCCTGCCAGGCCTACTCCGGCGACGCCGTCCAACTGACCGCCCAGAACCCGGACATCGAGTTCGTGGTGCCGCAGGAGGGCGGCGAGCTGTGGGCGGAGAGCCTGATGATCCCCAACCGGGCCCGGCACAAGCGCAACGCCGAGCTGCTGATCGACCACTACTACCAGCCCGAGGTGGCCGCCGAACTCGCCGCGTTCGTCCAGTACATCTGCCCGGTGCCGGCCGCCCGCGAGGTGCTGGCGGCCAGCGGTGACAAGGACAAGGCCGAACTGGCGGAGAACCCGCTGCTCTTCCCGACCGACGAGATGCGCGCCCGGCTGCACACCATGCGCGACGTCACCTCGGCGGAGCGGCCCGAACTGCACAAGGTCTGGGGGCGCATCACCGGCGTGTAGGCCACCGGCGTGCAGCGGTCAGCGGCGGACGGCGTCCAGGGCGAGCAGTGCCACGTGCAGGGAGAGGCAGGACTCCACCTGGTCGAGGTCGACGCCGAGGATCCGCTCGACCTTGTGCAGGCGGTCGTAGAAGGACGGCCGGGACAGGTGCGCGGCGTCGGCCGCCGCCGACTTGTTCCGGCCCTGCTCCAGGTAGATCCGCAGCATCTGCACCAACTGGCCGTTGTGCTCGGCGTCGTGGGCCAGCAGCGGGCCGAGCTCCCGCTCCACGTAGGTCTGCAGCCGGGCGTCGTCGCGCAGCAGGTGGAGCAGGCCGCGCAGCCGGACGTCCGGCAGCCGGTAGTACGAGGCGGCCCGGCCGCCGGGCGCGTCGTGCAGGGCCGCGTCGGCGACCTGGGTGGCCTCCAGCAGGGTGCGCCGGGCGTCCCGGACGGAGCCGACCGAGGAGCCGACCGCGACCACCGGGGCCGGTGCGGCGGCGGCGTCGTCCCGGCCGGCCTCGGCCGACATCCGGCGCAGCGTGGCCGAGAAGGCGTCCAGGGCGGCGTGCTCGTCCTGCTGGGTGCCGAGCGTGATCAGCACGCCGACGCCCTCGTCGTCCAGCGCGCCGACCAGGGCGGAGAGCCGGCAGGCCCGGACGGCTCCTGCGGCGAGCTCGGTGAAGTCGCGCAGCCGGGCCTGCGCCTCCAGGGCGGCCGGGATCGGGCCGCGCCGCTGCCGCAGCACCACCCCGACCAGCCGGCGGCCCTCCAGCGGGACGCCGAGCGCCTGGGCGCGCAGGGCCACCTCGGAGACGGTCAGCGCGTGGGTGAGGATGCCGGACAGCAGGGTGCGGTGGGTCTGCCGTTCCAGGCTCTCCCGGTCGCGCACCACCAGCCGGTTGAGTGCCAGCCCGGAGGCGCCGCGCTCCAGCAGCATGGTGTGCGGGTGGGCCTCGTTCTCGGGCAGCGGGCCCGGATCCTGCACCAGTACCAGCCGGCCCCAGTCCTGGCCGCGGGCGCCGACCGTGGTCACCAGCCAGCCGCTGCGCGGGTCGTGCCCGGTGCGGCCGGGCGGGCGGACCCCGCGGGAGCGGCGCTCCCAGTCCTCCAGCAGTTCGACCTCCGGGCGGCCGGCGGTGTCGTGGGCGAGCACCTGGTGCGCGAGGTTCTCCAGGACGACCGGCGCGCCCGCCATCCGGGCCACCTGGCGGATCACCTCGGGCGGCTCGGCGCCCTCCACCACCAGCTCGTTGAACACCTGGTGGACGGCCTCGGAGACGCGCAGCTGCTCCAGCTGGGCGTTGACCACCAGCGCGTGCACGGCCTCGGTGACGGCGACGAAGCGCAGCTCGCGGCGGAGCGTGATGAGCGGCAGGCCGCGCTGTTCGGCGGCGTGCACCAGGGCGCGGGGCAGCGAGTCGAAGTAGCGCCGGCCGTACTCGACGACCAGGCCGGCGACCCCCACCTCGTCCAGTTCGCGGACGTAGCGGGCCAGGCCCTCGCGGTCGTCGGGCAGCGCGATGCCGGTGGTGAGCACCAGTTCGCCGCCCTGGAGCATCCCGGCGACGTCGGGCAGTTCGCTCACGTGGACCCAGCGGACGGGCCGCTCCAGGTGGTCGGCGCCGGCGACGACCTGGGGCAGGCCGCGCCGCATCACCTCCAGGTCGAGCACGCGGGCGACGGTGGGGAGCATCGCGGGCCTCCAGGGCCTTGAGGGACCAGAGTGTCAGGAAAATCATCCATCGCGGCGACGACCTGTCGCCCTCGGTGAACCCTTGCACCCTGTAAGGCCCTACCCGCCGAGGTTGTCGCAGTGACCCTTGTCACGCCGGGGCGGTAGCGGGCATGGTCAGCGGGTCGGCTGTGGCGAAAAACAGACCTCACGCCGGAATCCATCGCGTTGCCGGAATGCAACAGCGGAATCCCTTGTTCGGAGTCCGCCGGACTGCCAGGATCGCGCAACCCCGGTGATCAGCCGGTCGGATTCCCCCACGGCACAACCGTGAGAATCGCCGTGGCAGTCGACCCACCGGCACTTGGAGGAACCAGATGGACCTGACCGACTTCGGCGCGGGCGCGCAGTACATCGCGGGCCGTCAGACCCGGGGGAGCGGCGAGCCCTTCCAGGTCGTCAACCCCGCGGACGGCAGCGTGGTCGAGCAGGTCGCCCTGGCCACCACCGGCGAGGTCGACGCGGCCGTGGCCGCCGCGAAGGCGGCCCTGCCCGGCTGGTCCCGCGCCACCCCCGGTGCCCGCTCCGAGGCGCTGACCGCACTGGCCGCCGTCCTGGCATCGGCGAGCGCCGACCTCGCCCGGGTGGAGACCGCGCAGACCGGCAAGCCGGTCAAGCTGGCCACCGAGTTCGACGTCCCCGGCACCATCGACAACGTGGCGTTCTTCGCCGGCGCCGCCCGCAACCTGGAGGGCAAGGCGGCCGGCGAGTACTCCGGCGACCACACCTCCTACGTGCGCCGCGAGGCGATCGGCGTGGTCGGCTCGATCTCGCCGTGGAACTACCCGCTGCAGATGGCCGCCTGGAAGGTCCTGCCGGCGATCGCGGCGGGCAACACCATCGTGCTCAAGCCGTCCGAGCTGACCCCGCTCACCTCGCTGATGTTCGCCCGGGCCTGCACCGAGGCGGGCATCCCGGACGGCGTGGTCAACGTGGTCACCGGCGCCGGACGCACCACCGGCGAGCACTTGGTCGCGCACCCGGACGTCGCCATGGTGTCCTTCACCGGCTCCACCCCGGTCGGCCGCAGGGTCGCCGAACTCGCCACCGCGAGCGTCAAGCGCACCCACCTGGAGCTCGGCGGCAAGGCCCCGTTCGTGGTCTTCGACGACGCCGACCTCGACGCCGCCGTGCACGGCGCGGTCGCCGCCTCGCTGATCAACGGCGGCCAGGACTGCACCGCCGCCACCCGCGCGTACGTCCAGCGCCCGCTGTACGACGCGTTCGTGGCCGGCGTGGCCGAGCTGTACGCCGCGATCCGGATCGGCGACCCGCTCAACCCGCACACCGACCTCGGCCCGCTGGTCTCGTACACCCACCGGGACCGGGTGGCCGGCTTCGTCGAACGCGCCCGCTCCTACGCCACCGTGGTCACCGGCGGCCGCGCGCCGGAGAAGGGCCACGACGGCACCGACCTCACCCGCGGCGCGTACTACGCGCCCACCCTGATCACCGGCGCCGCCCAGGACAGCGAGGTGGTCCAGGGCGAGATCTTCGGCCCGGTGCTGGTCGTGCTGCCCTTCGACACCGACGACGAGGGCCTGCGGCTGGCCAACGACACCCCCTACGGCCTGGCCGCCTCCGCCTGGACGGGCAACGTGCACCGCTCGCTGCGCGCCACCCGGGAGATCGCGGCCGGGTGCGTCTGGGTCAACGACCACATCCCGATCATCAGCGAGATGCCGCACGGCGGCTACAAGGCGTCCGGCTACGGCAAGGACATGTCCCAGTACTCGCTGGACGAGTACACCCAGGTCAAGCACGTCATGTTCGACACCACCGCGGTCGCCCGCAAGGACTGGCACCGCACCGTCTTCGGAGACAGATAACCCCTGCCCAGGGGCGCCGCCCCCAGGGCGCCCCGATTCGACCTCTTACCCCCAGGAGGCCCGTTCCATGGCGTTCAACGAGTTCACCGACGGTCTGCCCGAACCGGTCCGCAAGGCCTGGGAACGCAGCCTGACCAGCGGCCGGGCCGCGATCGGCCGCCGCACCCTGCTGCGGGCCGCCGCGCTGACCGCCGGTGCGGGCACGCTGGCCGCCTGCGGGATCCCGGCGGCCAGGACCGTCGGCGGCGACTCGACCGCCAACGCCGCCAAGGACCTCTCGGACAGCGAGAAGGTGGTCAACTTCTCCAACTGGCCGCTGTACATCGACACCGACGAGAAGGACAAGCAGAAGCACGGCACCCTGGACGCCTTCACCGCGGCCACCGGCGTCAAGGTCAGGTACAACGAGGACGTCAACGACAACGTCGAGTTCTTCGGCAAGGTCAAGCCGCAGCTCGCGGCCGGCCAGGACACCGGACGCGACCTGATGGTCCTCACCGACTGGATGGCCGCCCGGCTGATCCGGCTCGGCTGGGCGCAGAAGCTCAACCCGGCGAACGTCACCACCGCGATCACCACCATCGACTCCCGCTTCCGCGCCCCCGACTGGGACCCGGGCCGGCTGTACTCCTACCCGTGGGCCGGCATCCAGGTCGTCATCGCCTACAACAAGAAGGCGACCAAGGGGAAGGAGGTCACCAGCGTCTCCCAACTGCTGGACGACCCCGACCTCAAGGGCCGGGTCACCTTCCTCTCCGAGATGCGCGACAGCATCGGGATCACCCTGCTGGACCTGGGCAAGGACCCGGCGAAGTTCACCGCCGACGACTACGACGCCGCCGTTGCCCGGCTGCAGAAGGGCGTCGACAGCAAGCAGATCCGCCGCTTCACCGGCAACGACTACGGCCAGGAGCTGTCCTCCGGCGACATCGCGGCCTGCGTCGCCTGGGGCGGCGACCTGATCCAACTGCGCGCCGACAACCCGGACATCGAGTTCGTCATCCCGGAGAAGGGCTACGTCTCCTCGACGGACAACATGCTGATCCCGGCCCGGGCGCAGCACAAGGCGAACGCGGAAAAGCTCATCGACTTCTACTATCAGCCGAAGATCGCGGCGCAGCTGGTCGCGGGCATCGGCTTCGTCTCCGCCGTGACCGGGATGAAGGACGAACTCGCCACCCTCGCCCCGGACAGCGCGGCCAACCCGCTGGTCGTACCCACCCCCGAGATGGCGGCCAAGTCGCACGTGTTCCGCACCCTCACCGAGACCGAGGAGAGCGACTTCGAGCAGAAGTTCTCCAAGCTCATCGGCGCCTGACCCCCACGCGCGGCCCACTCCCGGCAGAGAACCCAGGAAGACACCCATGACAGACCAGCAGCGCGACGCGGCCGCCGGCGGCGACGTCCGCCTCACCGGCATCGGCAAGACCTACGGCGCCTTCACCGCCGTCCACCCGCTCGACCTCACCGTCCCGCAGGGCTCCTTCTTCGCCCTGCTCGGCGCCTCCGGCTGCGGCAAGACCACCACCCTGCGCATGATCGCGGGCCTGGAGGAGCCCACCAGCGGCACCGTCCTGATCGGCGGCCAGGACGTCACCGCCCTGCCCCCGTACAAGCGGCCGGTGAACACCGTCTTCCAGAGCTACGCGCTCTTCCCGCACCTCGACATCTTCGAGAACGTCGCCTTCGGCCTGCGCCGCCGCGGCCGCAAGGACGTCAAGAAGCAGGTCGAGGAGATGCTGGAGCTGGTCGAACTCGGCCAGTACGCCCGGCGCAAGCCGCACCAGCTCTCCGGCGGCCAGCAGCAGCGCGTCGCCGTCGCCCGCGCCCTGATCAACCACCCCCAGGTGCTGCTCCTCGACGAGCCGCTCGGCGCGCTCGACCTCAAGCTGCGTCGCCAGATGCAGCTGGAGCTCAAGCGGATCCAGACCGAGGTCGGCATCACCTTCGTGCACGTCACCCACGACCAGGAGGAGGCCATGACGATGGCCGACACCATCGCGGTGATGAACGGCGGCCGGGTCGAGCAACTGGGCGCCCCCGCCGAGCTGTACGAGAACCCCGCCACCACCTTCGTGGCCAACTTCCTCGGCCAGTCCAACCTGCTGCCCGCCGAGGTCACCGGCACCGACGGCGGCGACCTGCTGCTCAGCGCGGCCGGCGTCCGCCTCGCCGTGCCCAAGGCGCGCTGCGCCACCGAGGCCAGGCAGGTCCACCTGGGCGTGCGCCCGGAGAAGATCACCATCGCGCACGCCTCCGCCGAGGTCGCCGACGGCCGCAACCGGCTGGCCGGCACCGTCCTCGACTCCAGCTTCATCGGCGTCTCCACCCAGTACGTGGTGCGCACCGACGGCGGCCAGGAGGTCACCGTCTTCGAGCAGAACATGGAGCGCGACGCCCGGATCGTCCCCGGCGCGCCCGTCCTGCTGCACTGGAACCCGGCGCACTCCTTCGCCCTGGACGCCGCGCAGGCGATCGACGCGGGCACCGCGGAGGAGGCCGCATGACCACCACCACCCCGGCCGCCCCGTCACAGGTCATACCGCTCGCGGAACCGGCGCGGAAGCCGAAGCGCAAGCTCACCGCGTACTGGCTGCTGCTGCCCGGCATCGCCTGGCTCGTCGTCTTCTTCGCCGTCCCGATGGTCTACCAGGCGTCCACCTCGCTGCAGACCGGCTCGCTCGAAGCGGGCTTCAAGGTCACCTGGCACCTCGCGACCTACTGGGACGCCCTGGTCGAGTACAAGTGGCACTTCGTCCGCTCGTTCTCCTACGCGGGCATCGCCACCGTGCTCTGCCTGGCCGTCGGCTACCCGCTCGCGTACACGATCGCCTTCAAGGCCAGCAAGCGCTGGCGCAACGTCATCCTGATCCTGGTCATCGCGCCGTTCTTCACCAGCTTCCTGATCCGCACGCTGGCCTGGAAGACCATCCTGTCCGACGGCGGGCCGGTGGTCGGGGTGCTCAACACCCTGCACGTCCTGGACGTCACCAACGCGCTCGGCCTCACCTCCGGCGACCGGGTGCTCGCCACGCCGCTCGCCGTGGTCTGCGGTCTCACCTACAACTTCCTGCCGTTCATGATCCTGCCGCTGTACACCTCGCTGGAGCGGATCGACCCCCGCCTGCACGAGGCGGCCGGCGACCTGTACGCCCGGCCGTTCACCACCTTCCGCAAGGTCACCTTCCCGATCTCGCTGCCCGGGGTGGTCGCCGGCACCCTGCTCACCTTCATCCCGGCCTCCGGCGACTACATCAACGCCCAGCTGCTGGGCTCGCCGAGCGAGCAGATGGTCGGCAACGGCATCCAGAAGCAGTTCCTGAACGTGCTCGACTACCCCACGGCTGCCGCACTGAGCTTCATCCTGATGGCCCTGATCCTGGGCATGGTGACGGTCTACATGCGCAAGGCCGGGACGGAGGAACTGGTCTGATGTCCCGGATTACCAAGTGGATACGCGCCCACCTGGTGGTGCTGGCCGGCCTGCTGGCCCTCGCCTACCTGGTGCTGCCCAACCTGGTCGTGCTCGCCTTCTCGTTCAACAAGCCGGTCGGCAAGTTCAACTACGAGTGGAACGAGTTCTCCACCGACGCCTGGACCAACCCCTGCGGCGTGGCCGACATGTGCCAGTCGCTCTCGCTCAGCCTGCAGATCGCGGTGCTCGCCACCATCGGCGCCACCGTGCTCGGCACCATGGTCGCCTTCGCGCTGGCCCGCTACCGCTTCCGCGGCCGCTCGGCCACCACCGCGATGATCTTCCTGCCGATGGCCATGCCCGAGGTGGTCATGGCCGCCTCGCTCGGGACGCTGTTCCTCAACATGCGCATCCCGTTCGGCTTCACCACCATCCTCATCGCGCACATCATGTTCTGCCTCAGCTTCGTGGTGACGGCCGTCAAGGCCCGCGTGATGAGCATGGACCCGAGGCTCGAACAGGCCGCCCAGGACCTCTACGCGACCCCCACCCAGACCTTCCTGCGGGTCACCCTGCCGCTGGCCTCCCCCGGCATCGCGGCGGGAGCGCTGCTCAGCTTCGCGCTCTCCTTCGACGACTTCATCATCACCCAGTTCAACTCGGGCCCGACCACGGTCACCTTCCCGATGTTCGTCTGGGGCGCGTCGCAGCGCGGCATCCCGGTGCAGGTGAACGTCATCGGCACCGCGATGTTCATCGCCGCCGTCGCGCTGACCGTCGGCGGCCAGTGGCTGGGCAACCGCCGGAAGGCCACCGCCTGACGTACGGTCGGGTGTGGTGGCCGAACAAATCATCGCCTAAGTACAGAAAGTGGCTGATAATGCATGGACTCCGCCCGCGCACTCAGTGACGCCAGGCCCACCCCCTTCTGGCTGGAGGACCCGGGCCGGCCGGCGGCGCTGCCCGCCCTGGTCGGCGACACCACCTGCGACCTGCTGGTCGTCGGCGGCGGCTACTCCGGCCTCTGGACCGCCCTCATCGCCAAGGAACGCGACCCCTCGCTGGACGTCGTGCTGGTTGAGGGCAACGAGGTCGGGTGGGCCGCGTCCGGGCGCAACGGCGGATTCTGCGCGGCCAGCCTCACCCACGGCTTCGGCAACGGCCTGCAACGCTGGCCCGCCGAACTCGCCCAGCTGGAACGCCTCGGTGCCGCCAACCTGGACGGCATCGAGGCCACCCTCAAGCGCTACGGCATCGACGCCGAGTGGGAGCGCACCGGCGAGATCGACGTCGCCACCCAGCCGCACCAGGTCGAGGAACTCCACGAGATCGCCGAGGCCGTCGCCCGGTACGGCTTCGACATCACCGTCCTGGACGCCGACGAGTTGCGCGCCGAGGTCGACTCGCCGACCTTCCTCGGCGGCCTCTGGGACAAGGAGGGCGTGGCGATGGTCCACCCCGCCAAGCTCGCCTGGGGCCTGCGGGACGCCTGCCTCGGCCAGGGCGTGCGGATCTTCGAGCACACCCGGGCCACCGACCTGCGGGAGTACGGCAGCGGCATGGCCGTCCGCACCCCGTACGGACGGGTCTTCGCCCGGCGCGTCGCACTCGGTACCAACGTGTTCCCGTCGCTGGTCAAGAGGGTCCGGCCGTACGTCGTGCCGGTGTACGACTACGCGCTGATGACCGAGCCGCTCAGCGACGAACAGCTCGCCGCGATCGGCTGGCGCGGCCGGCAGGGACTCGGCGACAGCGCCAACAAGTTCCACTACTTCCGGCTCTCCGCCGACAACCGGATCCTGTGGGGCGGCTACGACGCCGTCTACCACTACGGCGGCCACGTCCGGCACGAGTACGACCAGCGGCCGGAGACCTTCCGCACGCTGGCGAACCACTTCTTCCGCTGCTTCCCGCAGCTGGAGGGCCTGCGGTTCACCCACGCCTGGGGCGGCGCCATCGACACCTGCAGCCGGTTCTCGGCGTTCTTCGACACCGCCTACCGGGGCAAGGTCGCGTACGCGGCCGGGTACACCGGGCTCGGCGTCGGCGCGACGCGCTTCGGCGCCGAGGTGATGCTCGACCTGCTGTCCGGCGAGCGCACCGAGCGCACCTCGCTGGACATGGTGCGCAGCAAGCCGCTGCCGTTCCCGCCCGAGCCGGTGCGCTGGGCCGGGATCGAGATCACCACCCGCTCGCTGGAGCGCGCGGACCGCAACGGCGGCCACCGCAACCTCTGGCTGCGCACGCTCGACCGCATGGGGCTCGGCTTCGACAGCTGACCCCGTTGTCCGCGTTATCCGTGTCATCCGTGTTATCCGTGTAAGAGAGACCCGCCGTCCGCCTCTCCTTGGTGACGGCGGGTCTCGGTCTCCCCGCCGCGTCCCGACCGGGACGACCCGACCGGAACCAGCGGCAAGAAGCGGGGACAGACATGGAGAGCACCGGACTGCACTGGCTCGCCCAGGTGGCACCGGACCCGGAGGCCTTCCGGGAGCAATGGGAGCGCACCGGACTGGGGCTGATGCTGCTACCGGCCGGCCGCCGCTGGGACGTCCTCTCCGTCCCCGGACGGCTCGGGCGCCCGGCCCTGGAGATCCTGGACACCGGCTCCTGCGGCCCCGTCCTCACCGACTTCGGGGACGAGCACGTCAGCTTCCTGGTCCCCGTCGGCACCGCCGCCCGCTGGATCGGCACGGGCGTGCGCAGCGCGGGGGAGGGCACCTGGATCGTCGTCCCGCACCCCGAGCGCCGCAGCCGCGGGGTGCGCTGGCTGGTCCCGCCCGACGGCTCCGGACGGCTCAACGACCCGGTGCTGCTGGAACTCGCCCTGCACGAGGCCGCGGCCGGGCTCAGCGGCTGGTGATCCCGCGGTCCGGGCTCCGGCCCCGGCCGGCGGTGGCGCGCGGGGCGGGCGGTCGCGTCAGACTGGAAACGTGACCACCGCCCCGGACGCCGTCGACGCGCCCCTTCGACCGGGCCCGGCCCAGCTGCGCCTCGCCGCACTGGCGGCCCCAGTCTGCGACCGGTACGGGCTCGCCCTGGCCGGCGGGCACGCGCTGCGCGCCCACGGCGTCGCGGCCTGCCCGCAGGACGGCCTCACCCTGGTGACCGGCAGGGCCGACCTGCCGGAGGTGGCCGCCGCGCTGGGCGAGGCCTACCGCGCGGCCGGCGGCGGGGTCGCCGAACGCCCGGGCACGCCGCGACTGGAGCAGCTCACCGTCCGGCTCGCGCTCGGCGGGCGGTCGCACTCGGTGGAGCTGCGGAAGGAGCCGCTGGCCCACCGGCCGGTGCGCTTCGACCTTGCCGCGCCCCCGCCCGGCGAGCCGGCGGTGGCGCTGTCGGCGGTCCCGCCGGTGGCGCTGCCAGTCGTCCTGCCGGTGGTCCTGCCGGTCGTCGCCCTGGAGGACGCCGCCGCGCTCACCACCGCGCTGCTGGTGGACCGCGGCATGCCGCGGGACCTGGTCGATGTGCACGCCCTCACCGACTGCTACCGGGAGGGCGAACTCCTCGCACTGGCAGCCGAATTGGACGCAGACTTCCAGCCCGCGGCGCTCGCCGACCGGCTGGAGACGCTGGCCGAGGCGGCGGACGGCCGGTTCCGGGCCCGGGGTGTCGCGGCACGAGCGGTCGGCGGGCTGAAGCGGTGGGCGCTCGCCTGGGCCCAGGACCTGCGGCTGGACCTGCTGGAGACCCAGGAGGCGGCCGACGGTCTGCACGACCCGTACCTGGAGGACGAGGAGTCCTGAACGCGGGGTGGCGGCGCTTCGTCCTTGCGCGCTCGTCTTGCGGGTTCGTTGCTGCGCGTCCGTCCTCGCGTGTTCGTCCTCGCGCGTTCGTCCTTGCGGGTCCGGCTTCACACGTTCGTGCTCTCTCACGCGTTCGGCCGAGCAACCGGACGACCTGTAAGGCTGAATCCGCGATCCCCGTCAGCCTGTTCGTTGAGGCCTGGCGCGGCGGCCACCAGACTGGAGACGAGCGCGGTAGCCCCGTGAATCCCGTCGCCCGGCCCACTCGCGGGCGGCGCCAGACAGGACCGGCGGCAGGACGCCGCCCGGGACTTCGGAGGCAGACGGACTTGAGCAAGCACATCACTCACTGGATCGGCGGCGAGCCCGTCGCCACCGCCGGCGCGGCGCCCCGCCGCGGTGACATCTTCGACCCGGCCACCGGCCAGGTCGCCGGCCAGGTCGACTTCGCCGGGATCGCCGAGGTCGACCAGGCCGTGGCCGCCGCCGCCTCGGCCTTCGCCGAGTGGCGCACCGCCTCGGTCGCCAAGCGCACCACCGTGCTGTTCGCCTTCCGCGAGCTGCTGAACGCCCGCCGCGACGAGCTGGCCGCGATCATCGTGTCCGAGCACGGCAAGGTCCACTCCGACGCGCTCGGCGAGATCGCCCGCGGCCTGGAGGTCGTCGAGTACGCCTGCGGCATCCCGCAGCTCGTCAAGGGCGGCTTCACCGAGCAGGCGTCCACCGGCGTCGACGTCTACTCGATCCGCCAGCCGCTCGGCCCGGTCGCGATCATCTCGCCGTTCAACTTCCCGGCCATGGTGCCGATGTGGTTCTTCCCGCTCGCCATCGCGGCCGGCAACACCGTCGTCCTGAAGCCCTCGGAGAAGGACCCGTCCGCCGCCAACTTCCTCGCCGGGCTGTGGAAGGAGGCCGGCCTGCCGGACGGCGTCTTCAACGTCGTGCACGGCGACAAGGCCGCCGTGGACCGCCTGCTGGAGCACCCGGACGTCAAGTCCGTCAGCTTCGTCGGCTCCACCCCGATCGCCCGCTACGTCTACGAGACCGGTACGCGCTACGGCAAGCGCGTGCAGGCCCTGGGCGGCGCCAAGAACCACATGCTGGTCCTGCCCGACGCCGACCTCGACCTGGCCGCCGACGCCGCCGTCAATGCGGGCTTCGGCGCGGCCGGCGAGCGCTGCATGGCCGTGTCCGTCCTGGTCGCGGTCGACCCGATCGGCGACGAGCTGGTCGACAAGATCAAGCAGCGGATCGCCACCCTGAAGGTCGGCCCCGGCTGCAACGGCGACTCCGAGATGGGCCCGCTGGTCACCGGCCAGCACCGCGACAAGGTCACCTCCTACGTCGAGTCCGGGGTCGCCGACGGCGCCGAGCTCGCCGTGGACGGCCGCAAGCACCCGGTCACCGCCGAGGACGAGAACGGCGCCCCGACCTCGGATGGCTTCTGGCTCGGCCCCACCCTGTTCGACCACGTGAAGCCGGGCATGTCCGTCTACAACGACGAGATCTTCGGCCCGATCCTCTCCGTCGTGCGCGTCGCCTCCTACGACGAGGGCCTGGCACTGATCAACGCCAACCCGTACGGCAACGGCACCGCCCTCTTCACCAACGACGGCGGCGCGGCCCGGCGCTTCCAGTTCGAGGTGGAGGTCGGCATGGTCGGCATCAACGTGCCGATCCCGGTCCCGGTCGCCTACTACTCCTTCGGCGGCTGGAAGGCCTCCCTGTTCGGCGACGCCCACGCGTACGGTCCGGACGGCGTGCAGTTCTTCACCCGCGGCAAGGCCGTGACCCAGCGCTGGCTGGACCCCTCGCACGGCGGTATCAACCTCGGCTTCCCCACCAACAGCTGATCCCCCGCCCCGCCGTCGTGCCGGCCGGACCCCTCTCCCCGGGGTCCGGCCGGCCCTTTGCACCCCGTTTGCATCCGGTCGCGATCACGCGTAGAGTTCTTCGAGCTGCCTGGCTGGGAGCACCGGACACGCATCTCCGCGCGGACGGTCCCGGGACAGCCAATCCTTTTGAAACACCATTTCCCGGTTCGGGCTGGGTCGCGTCTTGTCGCGGCTTGGTTCCTATTCGGCGTGTTCGTTTTATTGGATTGCGGTCGATTCGCTTTTCGGAGTAGGGATCGGCTAGAGTTTGAAACGTCGGACGGGGCGTCAAGCCGCAGAAGACACCAGCGAGTTGGATGAACGAAGCGCCGGAAACGGAGCGGAAAACATCTGGTAAGCTGGGAACACGAAAGAACGAAGCGCCCGGAGGGCCCGCTGGAAGGCGGTCCGAAGGAAGTGTCCGTTCCTTGAGAACTCAACAGCGTGCCAAAAGTCAAC
>NZ_JBIVJF010000023.1:0-111686 GCF_044750105.1 Kitasatospora sp. NPDC088861 | reverse complement strand
AACGCTCCCAACACCGCAACTGGCCGCAACCAGAACCGGCGACAGTCACCATCACCCAGCCAGGAGCAACCTAAAGTCACCGGCATTGGACCTAGCCCGCGTTCCCGGTGAAGTCGACGTACCACTTGGGCGCGAACCGGTCGCAGTTCTCGGCGCCGACGGAGGTCAGCGAGTCCCGGACGCAGGTGACGTAGTCGTTGTAGTACATCCCGAGGCCGATCACCGAGGTCGCGACCACGACGGTCATCGCGCCGGTGAGGATTCCGGCGAGCGCGGCCGGGGTGAGCGGGTTCGGGGCGGCGGGCTGGTGGGCGGCGCCGGTGACGGCGGCGGCCGGGGCGGGCTTGGGGGTCCGCAGTGCGCTGATGCCCCACACGATGCCGAGCGCGCCGACGAACAGGGCGGCCCAGTGGAAGCCGACGAACAGGCAGACCAGCGCGAGCGGCCCGGCCAGCGCGGCGTTGCGGGCCCGGCGCTGGGCGGGGTCGGCGGGGTCGAGCTTGGGCGGCTGCGGGGCCGGGGGGTTGGGGCGGCCGTCCTCGGGCCGGCCGAGGCCCCAGGGGTGCGGCGGCGGGAGCTGCGGGCGTTCGCCGGGGCCCTGGCCGCCGGTGTCGTCCAGGCCCTCGCCGGGCCAGGGGTTGCGCGGCTGCCACGGCTGGTCCGGGGCATCCGCCGGCGGCGGCGCGAAGGGGTTGCGCTCGCCGGTGTCGTCACCGCTGCTCATGGTTCAGCCATTCCTTCTCGGTCGGAGGGGCGGTCTCCCGCCTCCCCTATGATCCCGCAGCCGTTCGCCGGTCCTCCGGCGGCCTGCCCGCTGCGCGGGTGCCGGGCGGGCCCGTGCCCGGGGCAACTCCGCCGCGCGGGACGGAGGAGATCCCCGTCTCAACTACGCGCGTAGCGCCGCCAGGAGGGTGCGGAGGCCGTCCGACCAGCCGTTATCGTGGTGACGGTCAGCAGCTCGCAGAGGTTCCCGGGTGCCCGCGTCGCGGTGGGTTCTCCTGGTGTTCCCCCTCGCTCGACCTGCCGTTCGTAGTGGCCCCACCACCGGTGGACGTACCAGCGGGCGGCGCCCGACCTACGGAGAATCGCGCAGTGGCCGCCGCCCCCGCTCAGCTCTTCCCGCCCCGTACGCCCGGACCGGCCCGCCTGGTGGTGCTCGTCTCCGGTTCCGGCACCAATCTGCAGGCGCTGCTCGACGCCGCCGCCGATCCGGCGTACGGCGCCGAGATCCTCGCCGTGGGTGCGGACCGCGACGGCATCGCGGGCCTGGAGCGGGCCGAGAAGGCGGGCCTGCCGGTCTTCGTCCACCGGGTGAAGGACTTCGCCGACCGGGCCGACTGGGACCGCGCGCTGACCGCCGCCGTCGCCGCCCACGAGCCGGACCTGGTGGTCACGGCCGGTTTCATGAAGATCCTCGGGCCCGAGTTCATCGCGGCCTTCGCCGGGCGGATCGTCAACACCCATCCCGCGCTGCTGCCCTCCTTCCCCGGCGCCCACGGCGTCACCGACGCGCTCGCGTACGGGGTGAGGGTCACCGGTTGCACCGTCCACCTGGTCGACGCCGGGGTGGACACCGGGCCGATCATCGCGCAGGGCGTCGTCGAGGTCGTCGACGCCGACCACGCCGATGGCGGCGAAGCGCTGCACGAGCGCATCAAGACTGTCGAGCGCAAGCTGCTCGTCGACGTCGTGGGCCGGCTGGCCCGCGAGGGCCACCGCATCGAGGACCGAAAGGTATGGATTCCGGCACATGAGTGAGCGGAGCGAGCGAATCATCGAGAATGGTGCCTGGCGCGCAGCGCCCGCCGAGCGCAGCGAGGTGGGAGCATGAGTGCCAGCTCCACCACGCCCCCCGTTTCGGAGAACATCCGTCCGATCCGTCGCGCGCTGATCAGCGTGTACGACAAGACCGGTCTGGAGGAGCTGGCCCAGGGCCTGCACGCCGCCGGGGTCGCGATCGTCTCCACCGGCTCCACCGCCGGCCGGATCGCCGCCGCCGGCGTCCCGGTGACCGAGGTCTCCGAGCTGACCGGCTTCCCGGAGTGCCTGGACGGGCGCGTGAAGACGCTGCACCCCCGCGTGCACGCCGGCGTGCTCGCCGACCTGCGGCTGGAGTCGCACCGCGCGCAGCTGGCCGAGCTGGGCGTCGAGCCCTTCGACCTGGTCGTGGTGAACCTCTACCCGTTCAAGGCCACCGTCGCCTCGGGCGCCACCCCGGACGAGTGCGTCGAGCAGATCGACATCGGCGGCCCGAGCATGGTCCGCGCCGCGGCCAAGAACCACCCGTCGGTGGCCGTGGTGGTCGACCCGGCCCGTTACGACGACGTGCTGCGCGCCGTCCAGGAGGGCGGCTTCGACCTGGCCACCCGCAAGCGCCTGGCCGGTGCGGCGTTCGCGCACACCGCCGCGTACGACGTCGCGGTCGCCTCCTGGTTCGAGGCCGGCTACGCGCCGAGCGACGAGCGGTTCCCGGAGTTCCTGGGCGCCACCTGGGAGCGGCAGAACGTGCTGCGCTACGGCGAGAACCCGCACCAGGGCGCCGCGCTGTACAGCGACGGCAGCGGCGGCCTGGCCGGCGCGGAGCAGCTGCACGGCAAGGAGATGTCGTACAACAACTACGTCGACACCGACGCCGCCCGCCGCGCCGCGTACGACCACGCCGAGCCAGCCGTCGCGATCATCAAGCACGCCAACCCGTGCGGCATCGCGACCGGCGCGGACGTCGCCGAGGCGCACCGCAAGGCGCACGAGTGCGACCCGGTCTCGGCGTACGGCGGCGTGATCGCGGTCAACCGCCCGGTCACCGTCGAGCTGGCCGAGCAGATCGCCCCGATCTTCACCGAGGTCGTGGTGGCCCCCGGCTACGAGGACGGCGCCGTCGAGGTGCTGGCCCGGAAGAAGAACCTGCGGGTGCTGCTGGCCCCCGAGGCGCCGGCCAACCGCCAGGAGCTGCGCCCGGTCTCCGGCGGCGTGCTGCTCCAGGACGCCGACCGGGTGCAGGCCGAGGGCGACGACCCGGCGAACTGGCGGCTGGCCACCGGCGAGGCGCTGTCCGAGGCGGAGCTGGCCGAGCTGGCCTTCGCCTGGCGGGCCTGTCGGGCCGTCAAGTCCAACGCGATCCTGCTGGCCAAGGGCGGCGCCTCGGTGGGCGTCGGCATGGGTCAGGTCAACCGGGTCGACTCCTGCAAGCTCGCGGTCGAGCGGGCCGGGGAGCGGGCCAAGGGCGCGTACGCGGCCTCGGACGCGTTCTTCCCGTTCGCGGACGGCCCGGCCATCCTGATCGCGGCCGGCGTCAAGGCGATCGTCCAGCCGGGCGGTTCGATCCGGGACGAGGAGGTCGTCGCGGCGGCCGCCGAGGCCGGGGTGACGATGTACTTCACCGGTGCCCGGCACTTCTTCCACTGATCGCGTTCCACCGCTCGCCCGGCGCACCGCCCGGGTGACGGCATGACAGAGCGGCCCGGCTCCTCCGGAAGGGGAGCCGGGCCGCTCGTCGTCCGATCGGCTCGGACGGGGCCGGTCGGTAGTGCGGCCGGTCAGCGACCCGGCCGGCCAGCGCAGCCGGTCAGTAGCGCGGCCGGGCGAACCAGGCGACGCCGTCCTTGACGCTCATCCCGACGATCATCGTGATCGAGACCGCGAGCCACATCAGCGTGAAGACGATGCCGACCGGGTTGGCGTTGTTGACGAACGAGCCGGCCAGCCCCAGCAGGCCGAGCAGCGCGCCGAACGAGCCGTACACCAGGGTGGTGATGCGGACCGCGGGCCCGCCCTTGCCGAACTTCACGCCCAGCGTGATGGAGAAGGCCGCGAACAGCGCGCACACGATGCCGACGACCACCAGCACGCCGGCCGCCGCGTTGCCGAAGCCGTTGAACGGGTCGCTCCCGTCGATCTCCTGGGCCCGGTTGGTGACCTCCTTGGCCGCCGCGGCGGCTATCAGGTAGATGCCCCCGCCGATGATCTGCACGGCGCCGATGATGAACAGCAGCACCCGGGTGGTGACCACCAGGCCCGGCATGTTCTGCGGGACGGCCGGCGGGTAGCCGTAGCCCGGTCCGCCGTAGCCCGGCGCGGGCGGCGGGTAGCCGTACCCGGCCGGCGGGGCCTGCTGGGGGTAGCCGTAGCCGGGAGCCTGCGGGGGCTGGCCGTACGGGTTGTTCGGGTTGTTCGGGTCGGGCGGGTAACTCATCGATGCCTCCGGGCAGTTGCGGGGACGTGGGGACGGGACGGAGGGCCCGGTTCCGGTTGGCGAGTCGGGTCGCCGGTGGAACGGGACGCTAACGGAGGGGAGTGACAGCCCGGAGCGGAGCCGGGCGCGGCCGGCTCAGACGCGCGGTGAGAGCGCTGAGAATGGTGAGAACGGTGAGAGCGGAGTCGTCGACGGGCCCGCTGCGGGCAGGACTGCGCCGCAGTGGTCGGGCGGCTCGGTCTGAAGTGGTCGGCTCACGTGCTCTTTCCCCCGGGTACGCCCCCGCCGGGTGTCCGTCGGCCCGTCACCGGGCCGGGTCGCGGCAGGGAATGCCCGCATATCGTCAACCGGACGGCGGGGCCGTGTCCAGCCGGTTCCGCGCGCCGGACCGAGACTGTGGCGCAACCGCAACGTGGTCCAGGCCTTCCGTACCCGTCCGACCGGAAGCCGGAGGTGGGGCCCGCCTCCGGCTCCCGCCCGCCGAGCGCCCGCCGGACGCCCATCGAGCGCCCATCGAGCGCCCATAGAGCGCGCGCCGAACGCCCACCGAGCGGACGTCGGGAGTTCGAAGACGGGCCCTGGTACGGCGGCTTGCCCCGATCCGGGAGAATGGGGTCATGACTGCCCAGATTCTCGATGGCAAGGCCACCGCCGCCGCGATCAAGTCCGAACTCGCCGCCCGCGTGGCGGTCCTCAAGGCGAAGGGCGTCACGCCCGGCCTCGGCACCGTCCTGGTCGGCGACGACCCGGGCAGCCGCTGGTACGTCAACGGGAAGCACAAGGACTGCGCCGAGGTCGGCATCGCCTCGATCCAGCGCGAGCTGTCCGCCACCGCCACCCAGGAGGACGTCGAGAACGTCGTCCGCGAGCTCAACGCCGACCCCTCCTGCACCGGCTACATCGTCCAGCTGCCGCTGCCCAAGGGCCTGGACCAGAACCCGGTCCTGGAGCTGATGGACCCGGACAAGGACGCCGACGGCCTGCACCCGACCTCGCTCGGCCGGCTCGCCCTGGGCATCGAGGGACCGCTGCCGTGCACCCCGCTGGGCATCGTCGAGCTGCTGCGCCGGCACGACGTCGAGATCGACGGCGCCGAGGTGGTCGTGATCGGCCGCGGCGTCACCGTCGGCCGCTCGATCGGCCTGCTGCTGACCCGCCGCAGCGAGAACGCCACCGTGACCCTGTGCCACACCGGCACCCGGGACCTCGGCTACCACCTGCGCAAGGCCGACATCATCGTGGCCGCCGCGGGCGTGCCGCACCTGGTCAAGCCGGAGGACGTCAAGCCGGGCGCGGCGGTGCTGGACGTGGGCGTCAGCCGCAGCGAGGGCAAGATCGTCGGCGACGTGCACCCGGGCGTGGCCGAGGTGGCCGCCTGGATCTCCCCGAACCCCGGCGGCGTGGGCCCGATGACCCGCGCGATGCTGCTCAACAACATCGTCGTGGCGGCCGAGCGCCGCGCCGGCGTCTGACCCCGCGACCGACACCACCACGAGGGACGGCGAGCATGACGGAACCGCGACCGGCGCGGACCCCGCGCAGGCCGGTCAAGACCACCGGCACCCTGCCGCCCGAGGGCGCGGCCGCAGCCCTCGGGCGCGACCACACCCTGCCGGTCCGGCAGTGGCCGATAACGCTGGTCCTGCTGGTGGTCGGGGCCGGCCTCGCGGTCACCTGGTTCGCCGACTTCAAGGACGGCTTCAAGTACGGGCTGCTGATCCTCGGCTGCGGGGTGCTGCTCGGGGCCGTCCTGCGGCTGGTGCTGCCCGAGGTCGGGATGCTGGCGGTGCGCAGCCGCTTCACCGACGTGATCGTGCTGACCTTCCTGGGAGCGTCGATCGTGCTGCTGACCCTGGTGGCGCAGCCGAACCCGTGGCTGGAGATCCCGCTGCTCGACAACATCGGCAAGTTGATCGGCCGGCCCAAGCACTGACGCCGGGGTGACCGTGACGGCCCCCGCCCTGCGAGCCAGGGCGGGGGCCGCCGTCCGTTGTGACGCATCAGCCAGGCCCGCACCCGCGGCGTACGCTTCCCTTTGCGATAACCTGACGCCGGTCTCTCGATGTCGAGAGATCATCCTCGGCTCCAGCGCGCCGGTGTGCCTGGGGCACCTGGCGATCTGCTGGAGAAGGTAGAAATGACCCGCACCCCCGTCAACGTCACCATCACCGGAGCGGCCGGCCAGATCGGCTACGCGCTGCTCTTCCGCATCGCCTCGGGCCACCTGCTCGGTGCCGACGTCCCGGTGAACCTGCGCCTCCTGGAGATTCCGCAGGGCCTCAAGGCCGCCGAGGGCACCGCCATGGAGCTCGTCGACTGCGCGTTCCCGCTGCTGCGTGACATCACGATCACCGACAACCCGAACGAGGCCTTCGACGGCGCCAACGTCGCGCTGCTGGTCGGCGCCCGTCCGCGCACCGCCGGCATGGAGCGCGGCGACCTGCTGCAGGCCAACGGCGGCATCTTCGGCCCGCAGGGCAAGGCGATCAACGACCACGCCGCGGACGACATCAAGGTCCTGGTCGTCGGCAACCCGGCCAACACCAACGCCCTGATCGCCCAGCGCAACGCCCCGGACGTCCCGGCCGAGCGCTTCACCGCGATGACCCGCCTGGACCACAACCGCGCGGTCGGCCAGCTCTCCATCAAGACCGGTGCGCCCGTCTCCGACATCAAGCGCGTCACCATCTGGGGCAACCACTCCGCCACCCAGTACCCGGACGTCTTCCAGGCCGAGATCGCCGGCAAGCCGGCCTTCGAGGCCATCGGCAGCGACCAGGCCTGGCTGGACGAGACCTTCATCCCGACCGTCGCCAAGCGCGGCGCGGCCATCATCGAGGCCCGTGGCGCCTCCTCGGCCGCCTCGGCCGCCAACGCCGCCATCGACCACGTGTACACCTGGGTCAACGGCACCGCCGAGGGCGACTGGACCTCCATGGGCGTCGTCTCGGACGGCTCCTACGGCGTCCCGCAGGGCCTGATCTCCTCCTTCCCGGTCACCACCAAGGCCGGCAAGTTCGAGATCGTCCAGGGCCTGGAGATCTCCGACTTCTCGCGCGCCCGCATCGACGCGTCGGTCAAGGAGCTGACCGAGGAGCGCGACGCGGTCCAGGAGCTGGGCCTCATCTGAGCCCCGCGGCACCGCTTTCCCGACGGCCCGCCGTCTCCTTCCCGGAGGCGGCGGGCCGCCGTGTGACCAGCCGTCGCTCGTTCTTCCACTCCCCGGGCGCCGGCCGGTCTTACACTGACCCGCTGTGAACGAAACCCTCGGGGACGCCCTGCTCGTCCTCGTCTTCATCCTGCTGGGCGGGCTGTTCAACGTCGCCGAGATCTCGCTGATCTCGCTGCGCGAGGGCCAGATCCGGACGCTGGAGGCGCTCGGCACCCGGCGGTCCGCCCGGGCCGCGCACCTGGCCGCCGACCCCAACCGCTTCCTGGCCGCCGTCCAGGTCGGCGTGACCTGCATGGGCTTCCTGTCCGCCGCCTTCGGCGCGGACACCCTGGCCGGCAAGGTCGCGCCGCTGTTCGTCCGGGCCGGGCTCACCGAGGGCGTCGCCGACGCGGTCGCCCTGGTCGGCCTCACCCTGGTGATCAGCTACGTCTCGCTGGTCCTCGGCGAACTCACCCCCAAGCGGATCGGCCTGCAGCGGGCCGAGTCGATCGCGGTGATCGCGGCCCCGGTGGTGGACGTGATGTCGGTGGCGCTGCGCCCGGTGATCTGGCTGCTCGGCCACTCCACCAACCTGATGGTCCGCCTGCTGGGCGGCGACCCGGCCGCCGGCCGTGGCTCGATGAGCTCCGAGGAGCTGCGCGGCCTGGTCGCCGCCAACACCGAACTCGGCAGCGACGAACGGGCGTTGATCGCGGACGTGTTCTCCGCCGGGGAGCGGCAGCTGCGCGAGGTGATGGTCCCGCGCACCGAGGTGACCTTCCTGGACGCCGAGCGCCCGCTGGCCGCCGTCCGGCACCAGGCGGACACCTCGCCGCACTCGCGCTACCCGGTGGTCGAGGGCAGCGCCGACGCCGTGGTCGGCTTCGTGCACGTCCGTGACCTGTACGGCGCGCGCGGCGAGCAGGCCGCCAAGGTCCGCGACCTGGCCCGCCCGGTGAAGCTGCTGCCCGGCACCAAGCGGGTGCTGGAGGCGATGGGCGAGATGCGCCGCGAGGGCCACCACCTGGCCATCGTGGTGGACGAGTACGGCGGCACCGCCGGGATCGTCACCCTGGAGGACCTGGTCGAGGAGGTGATCGGCGAGATCCGGGACGAGTACGACCGGCCGGAGACCGCCGCCACCCGCCGGCTGGTCGGCGGCGGCATGGAGCTGGACGGCCTGCTCAACCTCGGCGACTTCACCGAGGAGACCGGCGCCACCCTGCCCGAGGGCCCGTACGAGACGGTGGCGGGCTGTCTGGTCGCCTCGCTCGGCCGGCTGCCCCGGGACGGCGACCAGGTGCGCGTCCCGGTCGAGGGCGGTGGCGGGGTGCTGCTGACGGTGGCCAAGCTGGAGGGCCGGCGGATCGCCCGGGTGAGGGTGAGTGCGGTCACACTGGCGGAACCTCCTGGGGCGGACGTTTCCTGAGCGCCCGGTGGAACTGGAACAATGGCCCGCATGGTCAACGCAGCGGTCACTGGTCCGGTCAAGGACCGTCCCCGGGTTCTCTCCGGCATCCAGCCCACCTCCGGCTCGTTCCACCTCGGCAACTACCTGGGCGCGGTGCGCCAGTGGGTGGACCTGCAGAAGGAGAACGACGCCTTCTACATGGTCGTCGACCTGCACGCGATCACCGTCTCGCAGGACCCGAAGGAGCTGCGCGAGAACACCCGGGTCTCCGCCGCCCAGCTGCTCGGCGCCGGCCTGGACCCGGAGCACTGCACCCTGTTCGTCCAGTCGCACGTGCCCGAGCACGCGCAGCTCGCCTGGGTGATGAACTGCCTCACCGGCTTCGGCGAGGCCTCCCGGATGACCCAGTTCAAGGACAAGTCCGTCCGACACGGCGCGGACAGCACCACGGTCGGCCTGTTCACCTACCCGGTGCTGATGGTCGCGGACGTCCTGCTCTACCAGGCGGACGCCGTCCCGGTCGGCGAGGACCAGCGCCAGCACCTGGAGCTCACCCGCGACCTCGCCGACCGCTTCAACACCCGCTACGGCCCGACCTTCACGGTGCCGAAGCCGTACATCCTCAAGGAGACGGCGAAGATCCAGGACCTCCAGGACCCGGGCGCCAAGATGAGCAAGTCCGCCTCCTCGGACAAGGGCCTGGTCAACCTGCTGGACGAGGCGAAGGTCAGCGCCAAGAAGTTCAAGAGCGCCGTCACCGACACCGGCACCGTCGTCTCCTACGACGAGGACGGCAAGCCCGGCGTCTCCAACCTGCTGCGCATCCACTCCGCGCTCAGCGGCCAGTCGATCGACCAGCTGGTCGCGCACTTCGAGGGCAAGATGTACGGCGCCCTGAAGACCGAGCTGGCCGAGCTGTTCACCGAGTGGGTCACCCCCTTCCAGGAGCGCACCCGCTCCTTCCTGGACGACCCGGCCGAGCTGGACCGGGTGCTGGCGATCGGCGCCGAGAAGGCCCGCGAGGTGGCCGCGCAGACGCTGGAGACGGTGTACGACCGGGTCGGCTTCCTCCCGGCCGCCAAGCGGTGACTCCCCTCACACGCCTGCCCGATGGTGACGGTCTCCCCGAGGCCGTCACCATCGGCGTGTCCGTGAGCGTTCCGGATCCGTACGGTGCGCAGATCCAGGACGCCCGGGCCGGGCACGGCGATCCGCTGGCCCGGTCGATACCGACGCACGTCACCCTGCTGCCGCCGACCGAGGTGCCGGCCGAGGCACTGCCGAAGATCGAGGAGCACCTGGCGGCGGTGGCGGCCTCGCACCGGCCGTTCCGGATGCTGCTGCGCGGCGCCGGCACCTTCCGCCCGGTCTCCCCGGTGGTGTTCGTCCGGGTCGAGGAGGGCGCGCAGGAGTGCCGGCTGCTGGAGGCGGACGTCCGCTCCGGCCCGCTGGCCCGCGAGCTGGCGTTCCCGTACCACCCGCACGTGACGGTCGCGCACGGCCTGCCGGATGACGCGCTGGACCAGGCGTACGCGCAGGCGCGCGGCTTCCGGGCGGCCTTCCCGGTGCCGGGCTTCGGCCTCTCCCGCTTCGACGCGGACGAGGTCTGGCGGCCCTGGCGGAGCTACCTTTTCTCCTGAACTACCGGACTGACCTTCCGAGTTCGAGCATCCGGTCGACCACCCGGCGGGATGCGCCGCCGTCGTCCAGGACGCAGTGCTCGGCCCGGAAGCGCCGGTGGCGCTCCGCGTACCCGGGCGGCAGGTCCGCGCCGGAGTCGGCGAGTTCGCGCAGCGCGCCGAGCAGTCCGGCCGAGGTGGGGACGAGCGGGCCGGGGGCCTGCGGCTCGAAGTCGAAGTAGAAGCCGCGCAGGGTGTCGCGGTAGTGCTCCAGGTCGTAGGTGAAGAAGAGCACCGGGCGGCCGGTGACGGCGAAGTCGAACATGATCGACGAGTAGTCGGTCACCAGGACGTCCGCGACCAGCAGCAGCTCCTGCGGGTCGGGGTAGTCCCCGCAGTCGTACAGGAAGCCGTCCCCGGCGCCCGGCAGTGGCTCGCGGACGTGCGCGTGCGGGCGGATCAGCAGCACGTGGTCCCGGCCGAGCAGGCGCCGGGCGTGGTCGAGGTCCAGCCGCAGGCCGAGTCGGAAGCCGTCGCCGTCACCGCGCTGCTGGTCCTCGCGCCAGGTCGGCGCGTACAGCACGATCCGCTTGCCGTCCGGGATGCCGAGCCGGTGGCGGACGGCCGCGGCGGCGGCCTCGTCGGGGCGGGCGAGCACGTCGTTGCGCGGGTAGCCGGCCTCCAGGATCTCGCCGTCGTAGCGGAACGCGCGGCGCAGGATCGGGGTGGCGAACGGGCTGGGGGAGAGCAGCAGGCTCCACTGCGGGGTCTCCCGGTCGAGCGCCTCCAGGTAGCCGTGGTCGGCCAGCCAGGGGTTGTCGACGTCGTGGGCGATCCGCTTCAGCAGCGAGCCGTGCCAGGTCTGGAGCACCACCTGGCCGGGGCGGCGCTCCAGGAAGTCCGGGAAGTGCGTGTTGCCGACCAGGTACCGGCAGGTGGCCAGCGCGCGGTACCACTCCGGGCTCCAGATCCGGACGGCCCGGACCCCGGGCGGCAGTTCGGCCTGGGCGTCGTCGACCACCCAGAGGTGTTCCAACGGCGCTCCGCGGCGGGCCAGTTCGGCGTGCACCGCGCGCGGGGAGTCGGCGTAGCCGCGGCCGCCGAACACGTCGTACAGCACGGCCTCGCGCAGCGGTTCGCGGCGGGCGGCGGGGTAGTGGACGGCGCGCTGGCGGCTCTGCGTCCAGGCGCTGCGCTCGGTGGGGGTGAGCACCGGGGTGGAGTCCACCAGCAGGGTGTCGTGCCAGCGGCGCTGGAGCAGGATCCGCTTGCCGCCGGCCGTGGTGGCGGCGGGCAGTGCGGGCAGGGCGGCCGGTGCGGCGAGCAGCGGGCGGCTCGGGCCGGGCCGCCCGGCGGGCGTCAGCGCGGCCTCCCAGATGCCCTTGCGCAGGGGCAGCGCGGTGCCGTCGGCGCCGGTGCGGGTGGCGGGCAGCAGGACCTTGAAGCGGCCGTCCTGGTCGGCCTCGACGGGGGAGCGGACCTCGCTCGCGGTGCCGGTGTGCCGCAGGACGAGCTCCAGCCGGTCCGCGGCGCGGTCCGGGCAGCGGCCGGTGAGCTCGAAGCCGCCGGCCCGGACCGCGATCCGCTCGACCAGGCCGGCCGCGGGCTGGACGCACACCTGGAGCCGGCCGTCGGCGAGGTGCTTGAGGTAGAGGGCGCGGTCCGGGGTGTCGGGCAGTCGGTGCTGGCCGGCCACCGGGCCGCCGCGCTCGTCCGGGCAGAGCTGCTCGGTGCTGCCGTCGGGGTGCAGGAACTCGGTGTCCCAGTGCTCCAGTTCGCCGCTGCCGCGGCCGTCGGCGGTGAACGGCCGGTACGGCAGGTGGACGGCGAAGGTGTTGCCGGTGCGGGCGACCGGCCGTTCGATCACGGCGTCGCTCTGCCGGTGGCGCAGCCGCAGCACGGTGCCGGACGGGCAGGTGTCCGCGCTGCCGCGCAGGTCGAGGCCGTCGGCGGTGGGGGTGGCGTGGGTGAGCCGGATGCCGGGGCGTTCGAGCAGCAGCCGCAGTCGCCCGTCGGCGAAGTGCGGCTGGAGGCGGACGTCGTGGTCCACCCAGTGGGCCGGCGGGTACTCGCCGGAGCCGCACCAGTGCGGGGCGAGGGCGCCGTACCGGCGGCGCAGCCGGGTGGGGCGCGGGCGGGTGAACAGGGTGGTCTCGATCTGCCAGTCGCCGAGCAGCCAGTCGGTGCCGTGGCGCAGCCGGCCGGGCTCGATCAGGGCGGTGAAGCCGGACCAGTCGTGGTTGAACTCGGGCTGGGCGCTGTCGTCGGTGACCTCGGGCAGCCGGCGGGGCCGGGAGCGCAGGTGGACGGGCGGCCTGGTCCCGTCGGCGTGGCGCAGGGTCAGCCAGGTCCAGGCGGAGCCGGGGCGGCCGGTGTCGAGGTCGTCCGGGCGGGCGAAGCCGGTGAGCTCCAGGCCGCGGCCGGTCCAGCGGGCGCGCAGCAGGCCGAAGGTGACGTCCTCGTCGGCGGCGGGCTGGTCGGTGCTCACGCGGGGGTCGGCGTGCGGAAGGACGAACCGTGTGAGCGCAGGCATGGCAGGGGTCCTTCGGGACGGGGGCCGGGCCATGGGCGGTGGACCGGGGCCGCCGGACCGATGCCGAGAGGAAACCGGGGCCGAATTCATATCCCATACCGGGACGCCGTCCGGGGTCAACAGTGTGGACCAGAGAATTTCCCGTGAAATTCACCGACAAAACACTAGTTCGAGTGCAATGCGCAGGCAAAGGCCGGGGATATTGTCAGGGAATTCCCAGGAAAACGCGGAGGCGCCCGACGCGGTTCGCGTCGGGCGCCTCTGCGGGGCTCTCGGGGATGCCCCGGGCTACCCCGTACTGCTCAGTGCTACTCCGCGCGGAGCATCGCGTCGACCACCCGGGCGGAGGCCTTGCCGTCGTCCAGGTCGCAGTACGCCGTGCGGAACGCGGCGGCCTTGTCGGCGTACTCGGCCGCGACCTCGCCGACCCGGCCAAGTGCGTCGACCAGTTCCTCGGAGGTGGCCAGCAGCGGGCCGGGCGCCTCAGCCTCGAAGTTCAGGCTGAAGCCGCGCAGGTTGTCGCGGTAGTGCTCCAGGTCGTAGGTGAAGAACAGGATCGGCTTGCCGGTCGCGGCGAAGTCGAACACGCTGGCGGAGTAGTCGGTGATCAGCACGTCGGCGATCAGCAGCAGCTCCGCCATGTCGGGGTAGCTGCCGACGTCCCAGATGTAGCCGTTGCCGGCGCCCGGGATCTGACCGCACATCATGCTGTGCCGGCGCACCAGCAGTACCTGGTCGTCGCCGAGCGCGGCCTTGGCCGCCGCCAGGTCGAGCCGCAGGTCCAGCTGGTACCCGCCGTTCGGCCGGCGCCGGTCCTCGCGCCAGGTCGGCGCGTAGAGCACGACCTTCTTGCCCTCGGGCAGGCCGAGCCTTTCGCGCACCTGTTCGGCGGTCTTCTCCCGGTCGGCCGCGAAGAGCAGGTCATTCTTGGGCGAACCGCTTTCGAGAATCTCGCCCTTGTAATCGAACGCGCGTCGCAGGATCGGGGCCGACCAGCTGTTGCCGGCCGCCAGCAGACTCCAGCTCGGCACCTCCCGGGCGAGGCCCTTCAGGTAGTTCGCATCCGTGAACCAGACCTTCTCGAAATCGAGGCCGATCTGCTTCAGCGGGCTGCCGTGCCAGGTCTGCAGGACCACCTGTCCGGGGCGGCGGACGAAGAAGTCGGGCAGGTGGGTGCTGGTGACGATGTACTTGGCGGTCGCCAGCGCCTCGAACCACTCCGGGCTCCACAGCCGGATCGCGCTCGCCGACTGCGGCAGATCGGCCTGGAGGTCGTCACTGCCCCACAGGTGCTCCAGCGGCAGGCCGCGGCGGACCAGCTCCTCGTGGACCGCCCGCGGCGAGTCGGCGTACAGGCCGCCGAGGCCGACGTTGTACAGCACGGTGTCGCGCACCGGGTGCCGGCGGGCGTTCGGGTAGTCGACGAACCGCAGCTGGCGCAGCCGGTAGCCGCTGCGCTCCTCCGGCAGCAGCGCCGAGTGCGACTCCAGGGAGAGGCCGTCGTGGTGGCGGCGCTCCAGCACGATGCGCTTGCCCCGGGACTCCACCTCCAGCGGCATCGCGCCGAAGCAGTCCGGCGAGATCAGCGCGTACGAGCTCGGAAGCTCCTCGGCCGGGGCACCGACCGGGCGGAAGAAGACGTTCCAGGTGCCCTGGGCGAGCGGCACCCGGCCGGCGAAGGAGGCCGTCGGCACGGCGGGCAGCGCGGTCCGGAACCGTCCGTCCGCGATCTCCACCGGGTAGACGTGCTCCTCCTCGCGCCAGTCGTGGCGGACCACCAGCTCCCAGCGGTGCGCGCCGGACAGCGGGAACGAACCGCTGAGCAGGAAGCCGTCCGCGCCGCGGGTGGAGACCTCGTCCACCACCGGCTGGAGCAGCTGGTCGGAGAACTGCAGGTACCCGCTGGGGGAGGGCTTGGAGTAGAGCGCCCGGCGCTGGTCGGCCGGGGCGTCCGGGTTGAGCGGCAGGTGCAGCTGCGCCGGGGCGTTGCGGTCGTCCCAGGTCACCGGGACGGTGCTGCCGTCGGCCAGCAGCAGCGCGGTGTCCCAGCGGTCACGGCCTCGCTCGGCGGCCACCGGGTCCAGCTCGGCCCAGGCCTCGCGGACGGCGGTCAGCTCGGCCGCCGGGAAGGACACGCTGAACGGCTGCAGGCTGCCGACCGGCGCGCCCAGCTCCAGCGGGAAGGCCAGTTCGCGGTCGGACTCGACGTGGGTGAGCCGCAGCCGGGCCCCGGCGAAGCTGGAGCCGGAGCGGGCCGCGCCCGACACCTCGACCCGGCCGCCGTGCGAAGCCAGGCCGGTCACCCGGGCCTTGACCGTCTCCACCCGCAGGTAGACGGAGCCGTCCCGGACCCACGGCACGATCCGCACGTCCGGCTCGACCCAGTGCGCCGGGATGTAGTGCGCGGTGTCGCTCCAGCCGGCCCAGACCCGGCCCTTGTAGACGCCGCCCTTGCCCGCGCCGGCCACCAGGACGCGCCAGTTGCCGTCCTTCCACTGGCCGCGGTGCTTGAGCTTCTTCGGGTCGACGCCGACGGTGAAGCCGGCCCAGTCGCAGCTGTACAGGTCGTGGTGGCAGCTGGCGGTGGCCTCGGGGCTGTACTGGGTCTTCATCGGCACCGCGATCACCCGGCGGCCCTTGGCCTCGCGCAGCACCAGGGTGCGGACCATGTCGTGCTTGCCGGCCGCGCCCAGCTGCTCCGGGTACGCGTGCCCGGTCAGCTGCAGCCGCCCGCCGACCCAGGCCGTCTCGTACAGCCGGCTGCGCATGACCAGCGAGTTGTCCAGCTTGAGCACGCCGGACGGCACGCTCTTGCGCCCGCCGCGCAGGAACGGGTAGTCGGCGTACGGGCGCAGCAGACCGCGGGCCTGGACGCCGCCGTTGCTCTCGCCCTCGTACTTGATCTGCTCGACGAACTCGTCGATCCGGCCCTGGAGGGTCAGGTGGTACTTGAGCCGCAGCGGCGCCCGCAGCTTGCGGACCTGCTCGGGGCCGATCGCCCGCAGCAGCCGGCTGACGTTCTTGACGTAGGCGTCCCGGTACTCCTTGTCGCCGTCCACGACGGACCAGAAGAACATCGGGATCTCCTCGACGAGGGTGTTCTCGTCGTAGGAGCGCAGGTACTGGGCGAAGCGCGGATCGGTCTGCTTGCGCAGCCAGCCGCGGACCAGCTCGACCGAGGTGACGCGGTCGATCAGGCCCTTGGGGTTGGTGCGCATCTGGGTGATCGACATCTCGCCGACCTCGCGCTCGCGCCAGTGGTAGATCGGCTCGCAGAGCACGTCCACGCTCTTGGCGAGGTAGTGGTGCGGCACGCTGACCGGCGCGTCCTCGTACAGGATGCCCTCGGGGTAGAGGATGCCGGCCGCGTCGAAGAAGGAGCGGCGGTACACCTTGTTCCACGCGGTGCGGTCGGTGACCAGCGCCGGGATCTCGGTGATGTGCGTCTTGAGCTTGGTCTCCCTGAACGGCTTCGAGTGCCCGCCGGACTGGTAGTAGCCCACCGCGCGGAACCGCAGCACGTTGCCGGTGGCGAAGTCCGAGCCGGTCTCGTCCAGGGTGTTGATCATCAGCTCGTACGCGCTCGGCGGCATCGAGTCGTCACTGTCGACGAAGCACAGGAACTCGGCGTCCGGGTCGATGTGCCGGATGCCGGTGTTGCGGGCCGCGCCGAGGCCCTTGTTCACCTGGCGGACCAGCCGGAACCGCGAGTCCTTGGCCGCGTACGCCTCGGCGAGGGCCGCGCTGTCGTCCTTCGAACCGTCGTCGACCATGACGCACTCGAAGTCCGTGAAGGTCTGGGCGGCGATCGAGTCGAGGCATTCGACCAGGTAACGCTCGACGTTGTAGATCGGAACGACGATGGAGAGGCGGGGAGCCATCGGCTACGCAGGCCTTTCTCGGGAAGGAGCGTGGCAGCCCGGTGAGGGCCTGACCGCACTTTGGATCGGTGCGTACGTGCGCACCGATCCTACCTCCGGGCCATGGGGCCCTTCGGGGCCACTACGCTGGGCCCGTGCCCCGCTTCAGCGTGATCGTCCCCGTGTACCAGGTTGAGGACTACCTCGCCGAGTGTCTCGACTCGGTGCTCGGCCAGGGCGGCCCCGACCTCGAACTGATCGCGGTGGACGACCGCTCCCCGGACGGCTGCGGCCCGATGCTCGACGAGGCCGCCGCCGCCGACCCGCGGATCCGGGTGCTGCACCTGCCCGAGAACGTCGGCCTCGGCCGGGCCCGCAACGCCGGCCTGGAGGTCGCCACCGGGGACTACGTGATCTTCCTCGACAGCGACGACACGCTCACCCCCCAACTGCTCAAGAGCGTCGACGACCGGCTCGCCGCCACCGGCGACCCGGACGTCCTGGTCTACGACTACGCCCGCACCTACGCCGACGGCCGGATCACCCGGGCCGCCTCCGCCCACGTGTTCGGCGCCGCCTCCCCGGACGTCTTCGACCTCGCCGCCCGTCCCGACCTGCTCGACCTGCTCCAGGTGGTCTGGAACAAGGCCTACCGCCGCGACTTCGTCACCGCCCAGCAGCTGGTCTTCCCGGCCGGCTACTACGAGGACACCCCCTGGACGTACCCGGTGCTGCTCGCCGCGGCCCGGATCACCCTGCTCGACGAGGTCGGCGTGCACTACCGCCAGCGCCAGGAGGGCGGCAACATCCTGGCCACCGCCAGCCGCAAGCACTTCGACGTCTTCGCCCAGTACGACCTGGTCTTCGCCTTCCTGGACCACCGCCCCGACCTCGACCACTGGCGCCCGGTCGTCTACGGCCGGATGCTGCACCACCTGAACACCGTCGTCTCCAAGCCCGGCCGGATCCCGCCCGGCGACCGCCGCGAGTACTTCCGCCGCGCCGCCGCCCACTGCGCCCGGCTCCGGCCGGCCGGCTACCGCCCGCCGCCCGGCGTGGACGGCGTGCGCACCGAACTGCTCAGCCACGGCCGCTACGGCGCCTACCAGGCCGTCCGCGCCCTCGCCCGGGCCCGCCGCCTGGTGAAACGCTAGAATCTGCGCCGAGCCTGACGGCCATTCGGAGGACGGGCCGGTATAACCGGTCGGGTGGACTTCCTGACCCGCCTCCCGGTCATCGGCCCGCTCGTCACGTGGGTGCTGCGCAGCCGCCCGTACCGGGTGTACGAGCACTTCTCCGCGGCCCGGGGCAACCGGCTGGCCGGTGCGGTCACCTTCTTCGGCTTCCTCGCCCTGTTCCCGCTGCTCACGGTGGGCCTGGCGATCGCCGTCTCGACGCTCAGCAGCAGCCAGGTCGCGGACCTGCAGAAGCACATCTCCGACCAGCTGCCGGGCATCTCGGAGGCGCTCAACCTGCCGTCCCTGGTGGCCAACGCGGGCGCCGTCGGACTGGTCAGCGGGGCGCTGCTGCTGGTCTCCGGCCTCGGCTGGGTGGACACCATGCGCACCTCGATCCGGGACGTCTGGCAGCTGCCCGACGACGACACCAACGTGGTGCTGCGCAAGGGCTGGGACTGCGCGGTGCTGGGCGGCCTCGGCGTGGTGTCGCTGATCTCGGTGGGCGTCTCCACCGCCGGGACGACGCTGGCCGGGCGGATCGCCGACTGGACCGGCCTGCCCAGCGGCTACCTGCTGACCGGGGTCGGCGTGCTCGTCGCCATAGCGTGCGACACGCTGCTCTTCGCCTACCTGCTGGCGCCGTTCCCCGGGATCGGCGGCCAGCGCCGGCGCGACGTGCTGCAGGGCGCGCTGATCGGCGCGGTCGGCTTCGAGCTGCTGAAGGTCCTGCTCGCCTCCTACCTCGGCTCCGTCGCCGGGAAGAGCCTGTACGGGGCCTTCGGCGTGCCGGTGGCGCTGCTGCTGTGGATCAACTTCGTCTCCCGGCTGCTGATGTACTGCGTGGCCTGGACGGCGATGGCCGATCCGGTGGCCGCCCGGGAGCGCACCCGGGAGCACGCCCGGGCGCTGCTGGCGGCGGCCGACGAGGCGGAGGCGGCCGCGGACACGACGGCGGCCCGGCCCCGGGAGGAACCCTGAGGCCGGGCCGTCCGTCCGGCCGTCACCAGCCGGAGGCCCCGCGGCGGCCGCGCCGCAGGACCAGCACCCCGTAGCCGGCCGCGGCCGTCACCAGCACGACGGCCAGCCAGCCGCCGAGGCCGAGCCCGTCGTCCTCGGCGGCGGCCGGGGCGGCAGTGGGGGCGGTGCCGGGCCGGGTGGCGGGGGTGGAGTGCGGCGGGGGCGCGCCGGCGGTGCCGCCGGCCTGGCCGGAGGGCTCGCCGTCCGGCGGGAGCTCGTCGACCAGCTTGCCGACCGGCTGCACCTTGCCGGCCGCCGCGAAGCCCCAGTCCAGCAGGGCCGCGGTCTCGTCGTAGACCTTCTGGTAGCTGTCCGGGTGCATCACGGTCACCAGCAGGGTGCGGCCGTTGCGTTCGGCGGCGCCGACGAAGGTCGAGCCGGCGTTGGTGGTGAAACCGTTCTTCACCCCGATCAGGCCGGGGTACTTGCCCAGCAGGCGGTCCGTGTTGGCGATCCCGAAACTGCCGCGCTGGCCGGTGTTCTTGTCCACCGCGCCCGGGAACATCGCCTGCCGGGTGGCGCAGTA
Organism: Kitasatospora sp. NPDC088861; assembly: GCF_044750105.1. Lineage (NCBI taxonomy): Bacteria > Bacillati > Actinomycetota > Actinomycetes > Kitasatosporales > Streptomycetaceae > Kitasatospora > Kitasatospora sp. NPDC088861. Next base: position 92,199 of record NZ_JBIVJF010000023.1, on the reverse strand, counting down.
CATCCGGAAGTCGGGGTTGCGCAGGCCGGCCCGGGCGAACAGCGACAGGTCGTAGGCCGAGGAGAGCTGCCCGTCCATGTCGTAGCCGTCCGGGGAGATCACCCGGGTGTCCCGGGCCTGGAGGGCGTCGGCGCGGGACTGCATCTCGGTGACGGTCTGCTCCACGCCGCCGTTCATGTGCGCCAGGACGTGCACGGCGTCGTTGCCCGAGCTCAGGAACACCCCGCGCCACAGGTCCTCGACCCGGTAGTCCAGGTTCTCCTTGATGCCGACCAGGCTGCTGCCCTCACCGATCCCGAGGATCTCCTCGTCGGCGACCTTGTGCACCGTGTTGCGGTCGAACTTGGGCAGCACGGTGTCGGCGAAGAGGATCTTCAGGGTGCTGGCCGGGGCGAGCCGCAGATGCGGGTTGCTGGCCGCCAGCACGTCGCCCGACGTGGCGTCGGAGACTATCCAGGACTGGCCGGTGAGGTCCCTCGGCAGGGCCGGGGCTCCGGCCAGCGGCGAGACCTGGACCCCGGAGCGCCCGAGCCGCTCGCCGCCGACCGCGGAAGCGGCCGGGGGCGGCTCCTGCGGGGCAGCGACCGCCCCCGGGGCGGCGAGCAGGGCCGGGAGGACCGCGGCGGTCGTGACGAACAGATGCGCGAATTTCTGACGACGTGTGGACACGCGCAGACCGTACCCACTCCGGGGCATCCGCTGTGCGCCACACCGGGCCGGTCCTCCGTACGAGGGGCCCGCCCTACGCCGATCGGCGGTCCGCGCATACTGGGGGACGCACCCCGCCCCCACACCCCCGACGAGGACCCCCATGAAGCTCAGCCGCCGCACCTCCTGGTTCCTGACCGCCTTCGGCGTCTGGTCGATCATCATCTGGACCACCTTCGTCAAGAACCTCTGGAAGGACTCCGGCGGCCAGGCCTTCACCGACGGCGACCACTCCCAGCCCACCGCCTTCTTCTGGATCCACCTCCTCCTCGCCGTCACCTCCTTCCTCCTCGGCATCGCCGTCGGCGCCATCGGCCTGCGCGGCCTCCGCGCCACCCGCCGCACCCCGGCCACCGACTGAATCTCCGTTGCCGCTGTCGGTCCCCACTGGAAAGATCCTCACCGCTCGTACACGTAACGAGATCTCTCGATCAAAGGGGTGGGGTACTTCCATGACACTTCGGCATGCCCGCAGACTCGGCGGGGTGACGGCGGCCGCGATCGCGGCAGGCCTGCTCACCGCGCCCGGCGCCTTCGCCGCCGACACCGCGCCGGCCGTCCTCGGCACCAGCCAGGGCAGCGAGTACCGCGCCGACGCCTGCGACTCGACCACCGACCCGAGCTGGGTCGGACGGACCACGAACGGCCCGACGCTCAACGCCAAGGTCACCGGCACCGGCGCCCGGTTCGGCGTCTGGGACGAGACCACGGGCGCCCAGGACCCGGTGTTCACCGGGGCGTCCCAGGCGTACGGCCAGCAGGCCAAGGTCGCCGTCCCCGGCCTGGTGGACGGGCACGGCTACGCGTGGCACGCCTGGGCCGTGCAGGACCAGCAGACCTCCGCCCCGTCGGCGGACTGCCACTTCCGGGTGGACACCACGAGCCCGACCGTCACGGTCTCCTCGCCCGACTTCCCGGCGGGCGGCACCGCCACCAAGTACGCGGGCCAGATCGGCACCTTCGTCCTCAAGGGCGTCGACCCGGCTCCGGCCGGCGGCGCGGCTTCCGGCATCGCCTGCTTCCGGTACGGCTTCTCCATGCTGGGTGTCGGCGACTGCTCCTCGCCGAACGCCGTTCGGCCGAACGGCGACGGTACGGTGTCGCTGCCGCTGAAAGTGCGGAACTGGGGCACCAACATCCTCAATGTCCAGGTGATGGACAACGCGGGCAACGTCAGCGCGGCGTCCTACACCTTCTACGCTCCCTCGAACCCGAACCCGCCGCAGGCCCTCGGCGACGTCGACGGCGACGGTGTTCCGGACATCCTGCTTCCGGACTCCGCAGGCAACCTCCAGATCATCAGCGGCGGCTCGGCGAGCACCATCCCGACCGCGACGATCCCGGCCAACTGGTCGCCCAACCAGAATTCCTGGACCAACGTCCAGGTCATGCACCGGGGCTGGGACGACTCCCACGCGCCGATGGACGACCTGCTGATGCACGAGGGCGGATCCCGGGCGCTGTACTTCTCCAGCAACCAGGACTACGGCTCCTTCACCGGAGGCCGGCTCTCGGTCTCCCGGCCGAGGGCTTGCCAGAACGCCTCCGGTAAGGCGACCGCCTGCCCCGGGGGCTACGCAGCCGACTGGCACAAGGCCGATCAGCTGGCCCTGATCGGTTCCTTGAACGACTCGACCGTCTCCTCACTGGTGACCATCGAGGAGGGCAACCTCTGGCTGTTCGCCGACCCCGGCTTCTCGTACGAGTTGGGGAGCGCCCGTCAGCTCACCACCACCGGCGACTGGGCCGGCTACGACCTGATCGCCCCCGGCCCGGACGCCGCCGGCAACCTCGCCCTGTGGGCGCGCGACCGGGCCACCGGTGACCTGCACGCCTACCCGGTCCCGAAGAAGGCTGACGGCACCTTCGACTTCTCCGCGCTCGCGGACCCGAAGGCGAACGTGGTCGCCACCGGCTTCACCACCGCCGCCTACCCGACCCTCGGCAGCTCGGGCGACGGTGACGGGGACGGCACGCCGGACCTGTGGGCCGTGACCGCCGACCGGCACCTGGTGACCTTCAGCGGCTGGTCCGCCCCGAAGGACCTCGGCGCGCTGCGCTGAGCCCACGGCGAAGGCCCCCGTCCGATCATCCGATCGGACGGGGGCCTTCGCCGTGTCAGGTGGGGATCAGAAGCGGCGGGTGACCAGCGCCCGCTTCACTTCCTGGATCGCCTTGGTGACCTCGATGCCGCGCGGGCAGGCCTCGGAGCAGTTGAAGGTGGTGCGGCAGCGCCACACGCCCTCACGGTCGTTGAGGATCTCCAGGCGCTGCTCGGCGCCCTCGTCGCGCGAGTCGAAGATGAAGCGGTGCGCGTTCACGATCGCGGCCGGGCCGAAGTACTGGCCGTCGTTCCAGAACACCGGGCAGGACGACGTGCACGCGGCGCACAGGATGCACTTGGTGGTGTCGTCGAAGCGCTCGCGCTCCTCGGCGGACTGCAGGCGCTCGCGGGTCGGGTCGTTCCCCTCGGTGATGAGGAACGGCATGACGTCCTTGTACGCCTGGAAGAACGGGTCCATGTCCACGACCAGGTCCTTGAGGACCGTGAGGCCCTTGATGGCCTCGATCGTGATCGGCTTCTCCGGGTTGACGTCCTTGATCAGGGTCTTGCACGCCAGCCGGTTGCGGCCGTTGATCCGCATGGCGTCGGAGCCGCAGATGCCGTGCGCGCAGGAACGGCGGTAGGTGAGGGTGCCGTCCTGCTCCCACTTGATCTTGTTGAGCGCGTCCAGGACGCGCTCCTTCGGGTCCAGCGTCAGCTGGTAGTCGACCCACACCGGGTCCGGGTGCTCCTCCGGGTTGAACCGGCGGATCCGGAAGGTGACGGTGATCAGCTCGACGCCGCCCGCCTCGACCGCGTCCAGAGCGGCCGAGTGCTTCTCCACGGTAGGAGTGCTCATCAGTACTTACGCTCCATCGGCTGGTAGCGGGTCGTGACGACCGGCTTGTAGTCGAGGCGGATGGAGGTGCTGCCGTCGGCGGCCACCTCCTGGTACGCCATGGTGTGCTGCATGAACTTCACGTCGTCACGGGTCGGGAAGTCCTCGCGGTAGTGGCCGCCGCGCGACTCCTCGCGGGCCAGCGCGGAGACGGCCAGCACCTCGGCCAGGTCGAGCAGGTTGCCCAGCTCGACGGCCTCCAGGAGGTCCGTGTTGTACCGGAAGCCCTTGTCCTGGATCGAGACGTTCTTGTAGCGCTCCTTCAGCGCGGCGATGTCCTCGACCGCCTGCTTCAGGGTGGCGCCGGTGCGGTACACCATCGCGTTGGCGTCCATGGTCTCCTGCAGCTCCTTGCGGATCTGCGCCACGGACTCGGTGCCGGCGGCCTCGCGCAGGCCGTCGACCAGGGCCTGGACCTTCTCGGCCGGGTTCTCGGGCAGCTCGACGAACTCGTGCACGTTGGCGTAGTCGGCGGCGGCGATGCCCGCGCGACGGCCGAACACGTTGATGTCCAGCAGCGAGTTGGTGCCCAGGCGGTTGGCGCCGTGCACGGACACGCAGGCGACCTCGCCGGCCGCGTACAGGCCCGGGACGACGTCGGTGTTGTTGCGCAACACCTCACCCTCGACGTTGGTCGGGATGCCGCCCATGGCGTAGTGCGCGGTGGGCTGGATCGGGATCGGGTCCGTGTAGGGCTCGATGCCGAGGTAGGTGCGGGCGAACTCGGTGATGTCCGGGAGCTTGGCGTCCAGCTGCTCCGGCGGCAGGTGGGTCAGGTCCAGGTAGACGTGGTCGCCGTCCGGACCGCAGCCGCGGCCTTCGCGGATCTCGGTGTAGATCGCGCGGGAGCAGACGTCACGGGACGCGAGGTCCTTCATGACGGGGGCGTAGCGCTCCATGAAGCGCTCGCCGTCCTTGTTGCGCAGGATGCCGCCCTCGCCGCGGGCGCCCTCGGTGAGCAGGATGCCCATGCGCCAGATGCCCGTCGGGTGGAACTGGAAGAACTCCATGTCCTCCAGCGGCAGGCCGCGGCGGTACACCAGGGCCTGGCCGTCACCGGTGAGGGTGTGGGCGTTGGAGGAGACCTTGAAGAACTTGCCGGTGCCGCCGGAGGCGAACACGACGGACTTGGCCTGGAAGACGTGGATCTCGCCGGTGGCCAGCTCGTAGGCGACGACGCCGGCCGTCTTGCCCTCGTTGATCAGCAGGTCGAGGACGTAGAACTCGTTGAAGAACTCGACGCCGTGCTTGACGCAGTTCTGGAACAGCGTCTGGAGGATCATGTGACCGGTGCGGTCGGCCGCGTAGCAGGAGCGGCGGACGGGGGCCTCACCGTGGTTGCGGGAGTGCCCGCCGAAGCGGCGCTGGTCGATCCGGCCCTGCTCGGTGCGGGAGAAGGGCAGGCCCATCTTCTCCAGGTCGAGGACGGCGTCGATGGCCTCCTTGCACATGATCTCGGCGGCGTCCTGGTCGACCAGGTAGTCACCACCCTTGACCGTGTCGAAGGTGTGCCACTCCCAGTTGTCCTCCTCGACGTTGGCGAGGGCGGCGCACATGCCGCCCTGGGCCGCGCCGGTGTGGGACCGGGTGGGGTAGAGCTTGGTCAGGACGGCGGTGCGGGTGCGCTGCGTCGACTCGATGGCCGCGCGCATGCCGGCGCCGCCGGCGCCGACGATGACGGTGTCGTACTGGTGAATCTGCATGGGGGTTCTAACTCGCCTCTGGCCTCTGCCGATTGCCGATTAGATGCTTTGTCGTCAGATGTTGGGGTCGAAGGTGAAGATCACCAGGGTGCCGAGCAGCACGGTGAAGACCGTGGCGGTACCCATGAGCCCCTTCAGCCAGAGCCGGGTCGAGTCCTTCTCGGCGTAGTCGTTGATGACCTGCCGCATGCCGTTGGCGCCGTGGAGCATGGCGAGCCAGAGCATCGTGAGGTCCCAGACCTGCCAGAACGGCGAGGCCCAGCGGCCGGCCACGAAGGCGAAGCCGATCTTGGAGACGCCGCCGTCGAGCACCAGCATGATCAGCAGGTGGCCGAGGATCAGGACCACGAGGACGATGCCGGACAGGCGCATGAAGAGCCAGGCCAGCATCTCGAAGTTGGTGCGGGTGCGGCGCGGGGTCTTCGGGGTCCGCTTGCGCGGCGGCTCGATGACGAACGCGTCGGCCGGGTTGCCGGTGCCGAGGCCCTTGCCGGTGTGCGCCTGCGCGGAGGGGACGACCAGCGCGTCGGAGTATTCCGTGGACATGTGTCAGCTCACTTCCCGAACCAGGAGATCAGCGTGTGCTGCAGGATCCCGTAGAAGGAACCGGCCATCAGCACGACCCAGACCGCCACGACGGTCCAGAGCATCTGCTTCTGGTACTTCGGGCCCTTGGACCAGAAGTCCACGGCGACGACCCGCAGGCCGTTGAGGGCGTGGAACAGGATGGCGGCCACCAGGCCGTACTCCATCAGGTTCACGAGAGGAGTCTTGTACGTCTGAATGACGGTGTCGTACGCCTCGGGCGACACTCGCACCAGAGCGGTGTCCAGGACATGGGCGAACAGGAAGAAAAAGATGAGGACGCCGGTGACTCGATGAGCCACCCAGCTCCACATGCCTTCCCGGCCGCGGTACAGCGTTCCAGCCGGCACGGAAAAACCCTCCGGAAGCGATTGGGGGCTCGGCCGGCTTCGGTGTCGGTCAGCCCGGCCAGGTACGGTCCACCGGCCGCCAGCATCCTATCGACGCCGCGTCGCGAACCGCCTCCGGGGGTCTCAGGTGTGATCAATCAGGCACGACTGGCCTAGCCGGACGGGAACCGGCGGCGCTTTGGTCGCTCTGGGTGACTGCTCGGCTGCGTTACGGTGGCGGCCCGCTCCGCCGCCGACACCCTGCCGAGGCCCCCGTGCCGCTTCGCCCCGTCCGACCGCCCGCCGCCGCCCTCGCGGCCCTGCTGATGCTCGCCACGGGCTGCACCGCGGTCGGCGGCTCCTCCGCGGACCGGGCCGGGCCCGGTCGCGAGCTGTCCGCGGCCGAGCTGCGGGCGGCCGCGGTGGCCGACGCCGACCTCGGGGCGGGCTACACGGTGACGGTGATGACGCCCGGCCACGGCGACACCGGGGCGGGCGCGGGGCGGGAGGTCGCGGACGTCCCGGCCTGCCAGCCGCTGCTGGACGCGGTGACCCCGGCCACCCCGGCCGCCTCTGCCTCGCCGGCCGCCCAGGCCCCGGGCTACCCGTACGCGGAGACGGACCTGAGCGTGGCCCGGGCCGCCGACCCCAGGGGCGGCGTGTACGGCGGGCTGCTCGGCTACCGGACGGGGCGGGCGGCCGTGCTCCAGGCGGAGCTGGAGAAGCTGTTCGGCCCGTGTGCCGCGTTCACCTCTATGGCCCCGGCGCCGCCGGCCGAGAAGCCGGGGAAGAAGGCGCCGATCCGGACCAGGCACCGGCTGAACCGTGAGGACACGCCCACCCCCGGGGGAGCGGACGCCGCGCTCGGATTCACCCTGACGAATGAATCGGGGAGCGCGGTGCTCTCGCAGCGTGCGGTGCTGGCCCGGATCGGGCCGGCGCTCGCGGTGTTCACCACCTTCGGGGTCGCCGCCGAGCCGGCCACCGCGCCGGACGAGGTGATCGTCCGGCAGCAGGTGGCCAAGCTGCGGGCCGCGCAGGCGAAGAAGAAGTAGCGGGCGGAGAGGGAGTGGGCGGGATGGGGGAGGAGTCGGCGGCTCAGCGCGCCCCGGCCTCCGAATGGGTGGCGACCAGGTGCTCCAGCCGGGTGAGGGAGATCCGGCGGAGCTCGTCCGCCGAGATCAGCCGCTCCTCGTCGGGGTCGTTGGCCAGCCGGGTGCGGATCGAGGAGAGCACGGTGTCGAGCATCTCCTCCGGGGCCACGCCCTCCAGGCAGACCACGAAGACGTGGCCGAACCTGGCCTCGTACGCGGCGTGGGCGGCCCGCAGCGCGGTGTGCGCGGCCTGGCTGCCCGGTGCCCGCATGCCGAGCAGCGGTTGCGGCATCCAGCTCTCGTCGGCGAGCGCCTCGGCCAGGTCGGCCGGGCGGAGGTCGTAGGAGGCCTCGCTGGCGGCGGCCAGCAGGGACTCTATGTCGGGGTAGGGCCGGTGCGCGGTGAGCCGCAGGGCCCAGCGGTGGCTGCCGCAGCAGGCCAGGAGGGCCTCCTCGGCGGCGCCGGCATCGGCTTCGTTGAAGCGGTGCAGCCCGAGGAGGGTCGGCTCGGAGCTTGGATCGAGCCGCTGTGGTGGGACGTCGCTGGCCAGCGGGTCCTCCTCGTGAGGGCGGGAAGGTGCCGGTGAAGTGGGGTGGGGTGAAGCAGCTGAAGTATGGGGGCTGCGGGCGGCGTCGCGGCGCCGGTCGGGCAGCTCCTCAAAGGTAGTTGAGCGGTCATCAGTTGGGGAGGGCGCGCGCGGAATTCATCCGGACGAGCTATCAAGTTGTGACGTTGACATCTTTGTGTCAGCGCCCTCCCCACATTCATCCGTTAATCCGGCATCTGTTGACCCGGCACCCCCGCCTCAGGAGGGTGGCTCTGGCGAGGCTCGCCAGAGGCGTACGGGGTGGCCGGGTCGCCGGTGGATCCGACCGCCGTCAGCCGCGGTGGACCTTGTGGTTGGCGGCCTGGGCGCGGGGGCGGACGACCAGGAGGTCGATGTTGACGTGCGGGGGGCGGGTGACCGCCCAGGCCACGGTGTCGGCGATGTCCTCCGAGGTCAGCGGCTCGGCCACGCCGGCGTACACGGCCGCGGCCTTCTCCTCGTCGCCGCGGAAGCGGGTGACCGCGAAGCCCTCGGACTTCACCATGCCGGGGGCGATCTCGATCACCCGGATCGGCTCCCCGCACAGCTCCAGGCGCAGCGTCGCCGCGATGGTGTGCGCGGCGTGCTTGGCCGCGACGTACCCGCCGCCGCCCTCGTACGCGGCCAGCGCGGCGGTCGAGGAGAGCACCAGCACGGTGCCGTCGCCGGTGGCCCGCAGGGCCGGCAGCAGCGCCTGCGTCACGTGCAGCACGCCGAGCACGTTCACCTCGTACATGGCCCGCCAGTCGGCCGGGTCGCCGTGCTCGACCGTCTCGGCGCCGATCGCCCCGCCGGCGTTGTTCACCAGCACGTCGACCCGGCCCACCTCGGCCGCGAAGGCGTCCACGGCGGCCCGGTCGGTGACGTCGAGCGTGACCGCCCTGGCCGAACCGCCCCCGTCGCCGATCTCCTTGGCCAGCGCCTCGATCCGCTCGGTCCGCCGGGCGGTCAGCACCACGTCGAAGCCCTCGGCCGCCAGCCGGCGGGCGGTCGCCGCGCCGATTCCGCTGCTGGCACCGGTGACCACGGCCACCTTCTGCTCGGTCATTGCCACTCCCTGGGGCTCATCCGGTCGTTCACCCGATCATCTCAACCGCGTCCGCGCCCGCGCCGACCGGTCCCGCTCCGGGTCCTGTCCTACATTGCGAGGACCGACCGATGCCCCCGCCGATCCCGTGGAGGGACCTCATGGCAGCCGAGCCGCGCCGCGCCGAGTCAGGCTTCCCGATCGAGCCGCTGTACGGCCCGGAGGCGCTGGCCGACTGGGATCCGGCGAGCAGGCTCGGCCGGCCGGGGGAGTACCCGTACACCCGGGGCGTCTACCCGACGATGTACGCCGGGCGGCCGTGGACGATGCGCCAGTACGCGGGCTTCGGCACCGCCGCCGAGTCCAACGCCCGCTACCGGCAGCTGATCGCGGGCGGCGGCACCGGCCTGTCGGTGGCCTTCGACCTGCCCACCCAGATGGGCTACGACTCGGACGCGCCGCTCGCCGCCGGGGAGGTGGGCAAGGTGGGCGTGGCCGTTGACAGCGTCGAGGACCTGGCCGTCCTGTTCGACGGCATCCCGCTGGGCGGGGTGTCCACCTCCATGACCATCAACGCGCCCGCCGCCCTGCTCCTGCTGCTCTACCAACTGGTCGGCGAGGCCCAGGGGGTGGCGCCGGCCCGGCTGACCGGCACGGTCCAGAACGACGTGCTGAAGGAGTACATCGCCCGGGGCACGTACATCTTCCCGCCGCAGCCCTCGCTGCGGCTGGTCGCGGACGTCTTCCGGTACTGCCGGGCGGAGATCCCGCGCTGGAACACCATCTCCATCTCCGGCTACCACATGGCCGAGGCCGGGGCGGATCCGGCGCAGGAGATCGCCTTCACGCTGGCCAACGGCATCGCCTACGTCCGTACCGCGATCGCCGCCGGGATGGCGGTGGACGACTTCGCCCCCCGGCTCTCGTTCTTCTTCGTGGCCCGGGTCACGCTGCTGGAGGAGGTGGCCAAGTTCCGTGCCGCCCGCCGGATCTGGGCCAGGGTGATGCGGGAGGAGTTCGGCGCGAAGGACCCGCGCTCGTGGATGCTGCGCTTCCACACCCAGACCGCCGGGGTGCAGCTCACCGCCCAGCAGCCCGAGCTGAACCTGGTCCGGGTCTCGGTGCAGGCGCTCGCCGCGGTGTTCGGCGGCACCCAGTCGCTGCACACCAACGGCTTCGACGAGGCGATCGCGCTGCCCACCGAGAAGGCCGCCCGGCTCGCCCTGCGTACCCAGCAGGTGCTCGCCCACGAGACCGACGTGACCGCCACCGCCGACCCGTTCGCCGGCTCGTACGCGGTCGAGTCGCTGACCGACGAGGTGGAGGCCGCCGTGCTGGCGCTGATGGCCCGGGTCGAGGAGCTGGGCGGCGCGGTGGCCGCGATCGAGCGGGGCTTCCAGAAGGCCGCGATCGAGCGCACCGCCTACCGGCTCCAGCAGGAGACCGACTCCGGCGAGCGGACGGTGGTCGGCGTCAACCGCTTCCGGCTGGACGCCGAGGAGCCGTACCGGCCGCTGCGGGTGGATCCGGCGGTCGAGCGGCAGCAGGTCGAGCGGCTGTCCCGGCTGCGCGCCGGGCGGGACCGCGTGGCCGTCGCCCGGGCGCTGGACGGGCTGCGCCGCACCGCGGAGGGGACGGGGAACGTGCTGTACCCGATGAAGGAGGCGCTGGCCGCGCGGGCCACCGTCGGCGAGGTCTGCGACGCCCTGCGGGAGGTGTGGGGCGTGTACGCCCCGGTGGAGCGCTTCTGACGTCACGTCAAGATTGGGGCGGCCGTGACCGCCGCTCCGGGTGATCGTTGCACAGGGCAAGCAACCGGGGAAGGCGGCTGAAACGAGATGTCATACCCACCTGTTCGGCCGGTATGCGCCCATCCGGGGACTAGTTTTCCAGAAGTCGGGCCAAATCCCCCCAACAGGCCTACCCTTGTTGAGATGAACCGTCCTGAGCCCGCTCAGCCGGGCGCCACTCTGGCCACCGCCCGCCCCGCCGCCGAACTGCGCGCCCGGGTCCGGGGGCTGGAGTCCGAGCTGATCGCCTTCCGCCGTGACCTGCACCGGCACCCGGAGCTCGGCCGCCAGGAGTTCCGCACCACCGGCCTGCTCCGCGACCGGCTGGTGGCGGCCGGCCTGAGCCCCCGGGTGCTGCCCGGCGGCACCGGCCTGATCGTCGACGTCGTCCCGGCCGGCACCGCCCCCGGCACCGAGTTCCTGGCCTTCCGCGCCGACATCGACGCGCTGCCGATCGACGACGCCAAGACCGACGTGCCGTACCGCTCGACCGTCCCCGGCCGGGCCCACGCCTGCGGCCACGACGTGCACACCGCGGTGGTGCTCGGCACCGCCCTGGTGCTGGCCGAGGCCGTCCGCACCGGCGAACTGCGCCGCCCCGTCCGGCTGGTGTTCCAGCCGGCCGAGGAGGTCTTGCCGGGCGGTGCGCTGGACGTGATCAAGGCCGGGGGGATGGACGGCGTCGGCCGGATCTTCGCGGTGCACTGCGACCCCAAGGTGGAGGTGGGCCGGATCGCCCTGCGCACCGGGGCGATCACCTCGGCCTGCGACCGCCTGGTGCTGCACCTGGACGGCCCCGGCGGGCACACCGCCCGCCCGCACCTGACCACCGATCTGGTGACCGCGGTCGCCCGGATGGCCGCCGACCTGCCGGGCGCGCTGGCCCGTCGGATGGACCCGCGCTGGGGTGTGAGCCTGGTCTGGGGCCGGATCGCCTCCGGCTCCGCGCCCAACGTCATCCCGCAGCACGCCGAACTGGAGGGCACCGTCCGCTGCCTGGAGCTGGACGGCTGGCGCGAGGCGCCCGACCTGCTGCACGAGCTGATCGCCAAGCTCGCCGAGACCTACCGGGCGAAGTGGACGCTGGACTACCACCGAGGGGTGCCGCCGGTGGTCAACGAGGCGGTCTCGGTCGCCCTGCTGGACGCGGCGATGACCGACCGGTTCGGCCGGGAGGGCGCGCAGGTGGTGGAGAGCACCGAGCAGAGCCTGGGCGGCGAGGACTTCTCCTGGTACCTGGAGCACGCCCCGGGCGCGCTGGCCCGGCTCGGCGTCCGCGCCCCCGGTGACACCACCGTCCGCGACCTGCACCAGGGCCGCTTCGACGCCGACGAGCGCGCGATCGGGATCGGCGTGGAGCTGTTCGCGGCGCTCGCCCTGGACGAGCCGCGGGACTGAGCCGCGGGACTGAGCTGCGGAAACCGAACGGCAGGACCCCGCCGCAGGACCGAGCCGCGGAAACCGAACAGCAGGACTGGGCCGCGGGATTGAGCGGCGCACGCCGTCCCCGGACATCTCCTCGGGCACCGTGTGAACGCCCCCTCGGGCGACCCCCCGGACGACCGGTCGGCACCCCATCGGGGTGACCGGCCGGTTTACCGCCATCCGAGCTAATCGAACGGTTCCGTAGACTGAGCCGCAAAACCAGCTTTGGATCACCGTCGCGCACGGGAAATAGGGCCTCGGGAAGACCGTGAGACCACGGTTTGATAACAACCCGAATGCTCCGGCACCCCGTAACCCAACCGTGTTCTACGCGCGTTACGGTGGCGTCCGACCACGCTAATCAGGTGCGTGTGAGAAGGAGATACTCCCTTGCGCCGTTCAATGAAGCTCGCTGCGGTTGTGCTCTCGGGTTCCCTGGGCATGGCCTCGCTCGCCGCTTGCGGCGCAAAGAGCACTGACAGCAACACCTCCTCCGGTTCGGGCGACGGCTCGATCAAGGTCGGTATGGCCTACGACATCGGCGGCCGTGGCGACCAGTCGTTCAACGACTCCGCCGCCCGCGGTCTCGACAAGGCCAAGGCCGAGCTCGGCGTCGCGGTCACCGAGGCCGACGCCAAGACCGGTGAGGCCGAGGCTGACAAGGAGACCCGCCTCAAGAACCTGATCGACGGCGGTTACAAGACGATCATCGCGGTCGGCTTCGTCTACCAGCAGGCGGTCGACAAGGTCGCCAAGGACAACCCGAACGTCAAGTTCGCGATCATCGACTCGAACGACAAGGACCAGCCGTCCAACGTCACTTCGCTGGTCTTCGCCGAGCAGGAGGGTTCGTACCTCGCCGGCGTCGCCGCCGCGAACAAGTCGAAGTCCAAGCACGTCGGCTTCATCGGCGGTGTGCAGACCGAGCTGATCAAGAAGTTCGAGGCCGGTTACAAGGCGGGTGTGAAGTCCGTCGACGCGAACATCCAGGTCGAGACCACCTACCTGACCACGCCTCCGGACTTCACCGGCTTCAACTCGCCCGACAAGGGCAAGGAGGCCGCGCAGGGCCAGCTCGACAAGGGCGCGGACGTCATCTACGCCGCCGCCGGCTCCTCCGGCAACGGCGCCATCGAGGCCGTCGCCAACAAGCCGGGCGCCTACGCCATCGGCGTCGACTCCGACCAGGCCGCCCAGCCGGCCCTGGCGAAGTACAAGAACAGCATCCTCACCTCGATGGTGAAGAACGTCGACAACGCCGTCTTCTCCTACATCGAGTCGATCAAGAAGGGCCAGCCGTTCACCGGCATCAAGCTCTTCGACCTGAAGGCCGAGGGCGTCTCGCTCGCCACCACCGGCGGCAAGCTCGACGACATCCAGGACAAGCTGAAGGCCGCCGCCACGGCGATCACCTCCGGCGCCACCACCGTCCCGACCGCGCCGGCCCAGTAAGGCCCGCGCGTCCCGGACGCACCAGCGACTGCCGCCTGCCCGGCAGCGCGATGAACGGCAAAGCATCACGGGAGGGGCCCGGCAGGGTGCGCTCAACGCGTACCCCCGGGCCCCGTCCCGTCCCCCCGTCTTCCCCTTGGCCCTCCCAGCGCAACGACGCGCCTCCAGACCACCAGGAGATCGCCATCACCGCATCCGACCCCGTCCCCCCGCGCGAGGACGGTACCCCCAGCGCGGGGACGGCGACATCGGCCGTCGAACTGCGCGGCATCACCAAGCGCTTCCCCGGTGTCGTGGCCAACCACGACATCAACCTCACCGTCCGCAGCGGTACCGTGCACGCCCTGATGGGTGAGAACGGCGCCGGCAAGTCGACGCTGATGAAGATCCTCTACGGCATGCAGAAGCCGGACGAGGGCACCATCGCGATCAACGGCGAGCCGTGCGAGTTCAACACCCCGGGCGACGCCATCTCCCGCGGCATCGGCATGGTCCACCAGCACTTCATGCTGGCCGACAACCTCACCGTGTGGGAGAACGTCGTCCTCGGCGGCGAGAAGCTCCACGGCATCGGCGCCAAGGCGAAGGCGAAGATCAAGGAGATCTCCGACCAGTACGGCCTGGGCGTGCGCCCGGACGCCCTGGTCGAGGACCTCGGCGTCGCCGACCGTCAGCGCGTCGAGATCCTCAAGGTGCTCTACCGCGGCGCCAAGATCCTGATCCTCGACGAGCCGACGGCCGTGCTCGTCCCGCAGGAGGTCGACGCGCTGTTCGACAACCTGCGCGAGCTCAAGTCCGAGGGCGTCACCGTCATCTTCATCTCGCACAAGCTGCACGAGGTGCTGGCGGTGGCCGACGCGATCAGCGTGATCCGGCGCGGTACCACGGTCGGCGACGCCGACCCGAAGGCCGTCACCGCCCGTCAGCTGGCCGAGATGATGGTCGGCGCCGAGCTGCCCTCCCCGGAGAGCCGCGAGTCGACCGTCACCACGACCGAGATGCTCGACGTCAAGGACCTGCGGATCGCCAAGACCGACGCCGAGGGCATCGAGCGCGTCGTCCTCGACGACATCTCGCTGCGCATCCACAAGGGCGAGATCCTCGGCATCGCCGGCGTCGAGGGCAACGGCCAGGCCGAACTGGTCGAGGCCATCATGGGCATGCTGCCGCTGGACGGCGGCACCGTCACCCTGGACGGCAAGGACCTCTCCGGCTCGCTCACCCGGGCCCGCCGCGAGGCCGGCATCGGCTACATCCCCGAGGACCGCCACAAGCACGGCCTGCTGCTGGAGGCCCCGCTCTGGGAGAACCGGATCCTCGGTCACGTCACCGAGGCGCCCAACTCCAAGGGCGTCCTGCTCGACCCGGGCGCCGCCCGCAAGGACACCTGGCGGATCGTCGAGGACTACGACGTCCGCACCCCGGGCATCGAGGTCACCGCGGCCTCCCTCTCCGGCGGCAACCAGCAGAAGCTGATCATCGGCCGCGAGATGAGCCACCAGCCCAAGCTGCTGATCGCCGCGCACCCCACCCGTGGTGTGGACGTCGGCGCGCAGGCGCAGATCTGGGAGCACATCCGGGTCGCCCAGCGGGCCGGTCTGGCCGTCCTGCTGATCTCCGCCGACCTGGACGAGCTGATCGGCCTGTCCGACACCATCCGGGTCATCTACCGCGGGCGCCTGGTCGCCGACGCCGACCCGGCCACCGTCACCGCCGAGGACCTCGGTACCGCCATGACGGGTGCCGCCAGCGGCCACCTCGAGTCCGATGCGGAGGCCGTCGAGCAGTTCCACGAGATCCTCGTGGAGGGCACCGAGGCCGAGTCCGACGCCGGCCCCACCGACACCGCCGACGACCCGCAGGCGGGGGAGTAACCCACATGACCAGTCCCAACACCGCCGCCAAGCGCAGCCTGGCGCAGCGGATCAGCGGTGAGCGGATCGTGCTCGCACTGGCGGCGCCGGTGCTCGCGGTCGTGCTCTCCATCGTGATCTGTTCCGTCCTGCTGGCGACTTCGGGCAAGAATCCGTTCGACGCGTGGAACGTGATGCTCACGTACGCCGGCAAGTCGGACGGCCAAGTGGGGATCCTCAACCGGTCCACCACGTACTACCTGGCCGCCGCTGCCGCCGCCTTCGGGTTCCGGATGAACCTGTTCAACATCGGCGTCGAGGGCCAGTACAAGGTCGCGGCGCTGTTCGCGGCCTTCGTCGGTGCCAAGGTCGACCTGCCGGCGATCATCCAGATCCCGCTGCTGCTGGTCACCGCCATGCTGGTCGGCGGCCTGTACGCGAGCATCGCCGGTCTGCTGAAGGTCTACCGCGGGGTCAGCGAGGTCATCTCGACCATCATGCTGAACTCGATCTCGATCGCGGTCGTCGGCCTGCTGCTCGTCCCCGGCATCTTCGCGCCGAAGACGAGCGCCACCAGCAACTCGATCCAGACCGACCCGATCTCGCAGTCCAGCCACTTCTTCACGATGGAGACGGCGGGTGGCCCGCTCTGGGGCTTCATCTTCATCGCCGCCCTGGTCGGCGTGGTGTTCCAGTTCGCGCTGACCCGCACCCGCTTCGGCTTCGACCTGCGCGCCACCGGCCGCTCGGAGTCGGCCGCGACCGCGTCCGGCGTGAACGTCAAGCGCATGGTGATCATCTCGATGGCGGTCTCCGGCGCGATCGCCGGTCTGATCGGCATGCCCGAGCTGGTGCAGAACTCGTTCTACTACGGCCAGAGCTTCCAGCCCGGTCTGGGCTTCCTCGGCATCTCGATCGCCCTGCTGGGCCGCAACAGCCCGATCGGCATGGCCTTCGCGGCCCTGCTGTTCGCGTTCCTGGACACCACCGGCTCCCAGCTGCCGCTCCAGGGCGGCTTCCCCTTCGAGATCGTCGACGTCATGAAGGGCACCATCGTCATCTGCGTCGTCGTCGCCTACGAGCTGGTGCGCCGCTACGGCCTGAAGCGCCAGCAGCAGAAGGTCGGCGCCCAGCTCGCCGCCCAGCTCGCGGCTCAGCTCGCGGCCACTGAGAAGAAGGAGGTGTCCGCATGAGCACGGCTACCGCCGCGCGTCCGAAGGCGCCGGGCGCGCCCACCAAGAAGCGCAAGATGTCCTGGCCGGTGGTGCTGCTGCTGATCGCGGGCGCCCTGGTCCTGTTCTCCGCCGTGGGCATGGCCACCGGCAACCACGCGCTGACCTCCTCCGGTCAGATCACCGCCGCGCTCAGCGCCGCCGTGCCGATCGGCATGGCCGGTCTGGGCGGTCTGTGGTCCGAGCGGGCCGGCGTGGTCAACATCGGCCTCGAAGGCATGATGGTCGCCGGCACCTTCTGCGGTGCCTGGGCCGGCTACCTGGTCAACCCGTGGGTCGGCCTGCTGGCCGGCATGCTCGGCGGCGCGCTCGGCGGTCTGCTGCACGCGCTCGTGACCGTCACCTTCGGCGTCGACCACATCGTCTCCGGCGTCGGCATCAACCTGCTGATCCCCGGCATCTGCGCGTACGTCAACCGGATCTACTACAAGGACTACATCGCGGTCGGCGCGGGTGCGAACCAGTCGCCGCCGGCGGATCCGCTGCCGTACATCACCGTCCCCGGGCTGTCCTCGTGGCTGTCCGACATCGAGAAGCACCACTGGTTCCTGGTCTCGGACGTGGCCGGCGTGGTCGGCGGCCTGGTCACCAACATCTCGGTGGTCGTGCTGGTGGCCGGCGCGATGATCGTGGTCAGCTACTTCGTGCTCTGGCGCACGGTGTTCGGCCTGCGGCTGCGCTCCTGCGGTGAGAACCCGACCGCCGCCGAGTCGCTGGGCGTCAACGTCTACAAGTACAAGTACCTCGCGGTCATCGCCTCCGGCGCCTTCGCCGGTCTCGGCGGTGCGTACCTCTCGCTGGTCGCGGCGCACTTCTACAAGGACGGGCAGACCCTCGGCCGCGGCTTCATCGGCCTCGCCGCGATGATCTTCGGCAACTGGATGCCGGGCGGCCTCGCCATGGGCGCCGGCCTGTTCGGCTTCACCGACAGCCTCCAGCTGCGCGACCCGGAGTCGGTGCACGTGCTGATCCTGACCGTCGCCATCGCGATGGCGCTGCTCGCGCTCTGGCAGCTGTACCGGCGCAAGTTCACCGGTGCGGCGATCTCCTTCGTGGTCGCCGGCGGTCTCGGCGCCTGGTACGCGCTCACCGACGAGGTGCAGCGCCCGCTGATCGTCGCCACGCCGTACGTGATCACCCTGGTGGTGCTCTCGCTGGCCTCCCAGCGGCTGCGCATGCCGAAGGCCGACGGCCAGATCTACCGCAAGGGCCAGGGCAAGTGACGGCGCCTGCGGCGTCGGCCGCGATCGACTGGGAGCGGCTGCGCGCGGCCGCGCGCGAGGCGATGACCCACGCGTACGCCCCGTACAGCAAGTTCCCGGTCGGCGCGGCCGCGCTGGTGGACGACGGGCGGCTGGTCACCGGCTGCAACGTCGAGAACGCCTCGTACGGGCTCGGGCTGTGCGCCGAGTGCGGGCTGGTGTCCGCGCTGCACGCCACCGGCGGCGGCCGGCTGACGGCCTTCACCTGCGTCGACGGCGCGGGCGAACTGCTGATGCCGTGCGGGCGCTGCCGCCAGCTGCTCTACGAGCACGGCGGGCCGGAACTGCTGATCGAGCTGCCCTCGGGGATCCGCCCGATGAGTGAGGTCCTGCCCGACGCGTTCGGGCCGGAGCGGCTCTAGCTTCGACAATTGTTACGCGCGTAGAGTGTCGCGAGTGGGCCGGAACCCGGTCATCTCGCGACACTCTTCGCTTTTGAAACCCCTCTTGGAGCACGCATGGACGCCATCTCCGTCATCAGGACCAAGCGCGACAGCGGAGAGCTGAGCGACGCTCAGATCGACTGGGTCATCGACGCCTACACCCGCGGCGAGGTCGCCGACGAGCAGATGTCCGCCCTGGCCATGGCGATCCTGCTGAACGGCATGAAGCCGCACGAGATCAGCCGCTGGACCGACGCCATGATCCGCTCCGGCGTCCGGATGGACTTCTCCTCGCTGCCGCTGCCCACCAGTGACAAGCACTCCACCGGCGGCGTCGGTGACAAGATCACCCTCCCGCTCGCCCCGCTCGTCGCCGCCTGCGGCGCCGCCGTCCCGCAGCTCTCCGGCCGCGGCCTCGGCCACACCGGCGGCACCCTCGACAAGCTGGAGTCCATCCCCGGCTGGCGCGCCCTGCTCTCCAACGAGGAGATGCTCGACGTCCTGCGCTCCACCGGCGCGGTCATCTGCGCCGCCGGTGACGGCCTCGCGCCCGCCGACAAGAAGCTCTACGCGCTGCGCGACGTCACCGGCACCGTCGAGGCCATCCCGCTGATCGCCTCCTCGATCATGTCCAAGAAGATCGCCGAAGGCACCGGCGCCCTGGTCCTGGACGTCAAGGTCGGCTCCGGCGCCTTCATGAAGAACCTCGACGACGCCCGCGAACTCGCCCGCACCATGGTCGGCCTGGGCACCAGCGCCGGTGTGAACACCGTCGCCCTGCTCACCGACATGTCCACCCCGCTCGGCCTCACCGCCGGCAACGCGCTGGAGGTCCGCGAGTCGATCGAGGTGCTGGCCGGCGGCGGCCCCGCCGACGTCGTCGAGCTCACCCTCGCCCTCGCCCGCGAGATGCTTGCCGCGGCCGGCGTGCACGGCAAGGACCCGGCCGACGCGCTGCGCGACGGCTCCGCGATGGACCACTGGCGCCGCATGATCGCCGCCCAGGGCGGCGACGTCGACGCCCCGCTCCCGGTCGCCCGCGAGCAGCACGTCATCCCGGCGCCCGCCTCCGGCGTCCTCACCGAGCTCGACGCCTACGCCGTCGGCGTCTGCGCCTGGCGCCTCGGCGCCGGCCGCGCCCGCAAGGAGGACCCGGTCCAGGCCGGCGCCGGCGTCGAGATGCACGCCAAGCCCGGCGACACCGTCGTGGCCGGCCAGCCCCTGCTGACCCTGCACACCGACACCCCCGAGCGCTACGACTACGCCATCGAGGCGCTGGCGGGCGGCATCGCGGTCTCCCCGGCCGGCACGGCCTTCACCCCGAACCCGATCGTCCTCGACCGCATCGCGTAGTCATGTGATTACCTTTGTGCGGCAGCGTGCCGGCTGTATGAGGGACCGACGAGGAGCCCGCACCCGGGTTGCCGGGTGCGGGCTCCTTCCGTGTGCTCGGGCCCGGTCGGCCGGTGTCCTGCGGGTGCGGGTTCAGGCGTAAGTCCGCAGGAAGCTGGTGTCGAGCGTCCAGGGACCGACGGTGATCTCGTCGCCGAAGACGAAGTCCTTGCGGCGGGTGTAGCCGGGCTCGTCGTGCACGATGCCGGTGCCCTTGCGGGGATCGACCAGGAGGTACAACGGGATGCCCATCGCCGCGTAGTCGCGGACCTTGTCGCGGTGGTCGTTCTCGGGGTTGGACTCGGAGACGACCTCCACGACCAGGACCACCTCGTGGGGGAGCAACGCTGCTCTCTCGCTCTCAAGGGTCGCTTCGGCGAACACCATCAGATCCGGATTCCGCAGCCTGCCCAGGCCGACTTCTTCCAGGTCCGCGCCGCCGTGGGCGATGTAGCCGGGGTGGGTCTGGGGTAGCTGGGCATTGAGCTGTTGAGCGATCCGCAGTACCGCGAGCTCGTGCCGTTTGACCGGCGACAGCATCAGGACGACCGCTCCGTCGGCGATCTCGACCTTCCCCAGTCCCGGCAGCCGGGGAAGCTGTTCGGCGATCTTCCGCAATCGGGCGTACGCCGCCGGATCGACGCTCATGCCCCGGAGTGTATCCGCGGTGACTGTCAGGGGCGGTTGAAGACGTCATGGGTGCCGATCCGGCGCCAGACGATGCGTGGTTCCCCGCCCTGGACGGGGTGGCCGTAGTGGAAGGTGGCCCGGCCGTCCGGGGCCCAGGTCAGCTCCCAGATGTCCGGGTGGCCCTGCATCTTCCTCACGCGCAGGCCGCGTCGGAAGCCCTGACCGGCCCGCAGGTCGGTGACGAACTGGGCGACGGCGACGAGGAATTCGGCCTTCTGCGCGGGAGCCAGGCCCTTCCAGTCGCGGAGGAAGTGGGCCGGCGACTCATACGTCGGCACGGCGCTTGATCTCCTCCAGGTCCAGGCCGCCCTCGTCGGCGAGGGACTGCAGGAAGGCGTCGCCCTCCTGGAAGACCTCGCCGCGGTCGCCCTCGGCGATCGCCTCGTCGACCTCCTGCTCCTGCCAGGCGGCGCCCCAGAACCACGCCTGGTCGTCGGGGATCACGGAGGCGGGGGTCAGCACGATGCGGCCGTCCTCGACGGCGACCACCAGTTGGTCGCCCTCCTGGAGGTCCAGTTGCTCCCTTATCTCCTGCGGGATGGTGACCACGCCCTTCTTCCGCACGGGCGTGGACACCAGGTGGGGGCGGCGGCGCTTGAGGTCTACCTGGCGGAAAGTCTGCCCAGTCGATCCTCTCGCCGGGCCGCGTGGGCCCGGCGGGTGGCGTAGAGGGTGACGGCGGCGGCGAGGGTCATGGCGGTGAGGCCGACGGTGGCGGCGCCCGGCCAGCCGGTGGCGTGGTAGGCGTCGGCGCCCAGGGTGCCGCCGAGGCTGTTGCCGAGGTAGTAGGCGATCAGGTAGAGGGCGGAGGACTGGGCGCGGCCCTCGGTGGCGGTGCGGCCGACCGCGGAGGAGGCGGTGGCGTGGCCGGCGAAGAAACCGGCGGTGATCAGGACCAGGCCGAGCAGGGCGCAGACCAGGGACTCGGTGAGGGAGAGCAGCAGCCCGGCGGCGGTCACGCCGATGGAGACGTAGAGCGCGCCGCGGCGGCCGAGCCGGGCGGCGAGGCGGCCGGCGGCGGCGGAGGTGCCGGTGCCGACCAGGTAGACGACGAAGATCGAGGCGGCGACGGACTCGGGCAGGTGGAACGGCGCCGAGATCAGCCGGTAGCCGACGGTGTTGTAGACCGCGCCGAACACGGCCATGAACAGCAGTCCGAGCGCGTACAGCCGCACCAGCAGCGGGTTGCGCAGGTGCCGGCCGACGGTGCGGGCCAGGGCGCGGGCGTCCACCGGGGCCGGGGTGAAGTGCCGGGCGGCGGGGATCAGCAGCCGGAAGGCGAGCGCGGCGAGCAGGGCGAGGGCGGCGGAGGCGGCGAGGCCCCAGCGCCAGCCGAAGGCCGCGGCGGTCCAGCCGGAGAGCAGTCGGCCGCCCATGCCGCCGATGCTGTTGCCGGCCACGTACAGGCCCATCGCGGAGGCCAGGGCGCTGGGGTGGACCTCCTCGGCAAGGTAGGCCATGGCGGTGGCGGGCAGCCCGGCCAGCGCGGCGCCCTGGAGGACGCGCAGTACGACGAGGGTGGTGAGGTCGGGCGCGAACGGCAGGGCGAGGGCGAGGGTGGCGGCGGCGAGGGTGGAGGCCGTCATCACGGCGGTGCGGCCGTACCGGTCGGACAGGGCGCTGGCGGGGAGCAGGGCGAGCGCGAGTCCGAGGGTGGCGGCGGAGGCCGTCCAGCTGGCCTGGCCGGGGGTGAGGTCGAGGTCGGCCGAGAGGATCGGCAGCAGGCCCTGGGTGGAGTAGAGCAGGACGAAGGTCGCGACTCCGGCGGCGAACAGGGCGAGGTTGGCGCGGCGGAAGGCGCGCTGGCCGGGGCGGTGGCGGTCGTCGTGCGAGGGGGCGGGGGCGGGGGCATCCGGGGTGGTCACGGATGCCCTGGTATCGGCGGGCTGCATGTCGTCGACGGTAGGCGCGCCGCGGTTGATGCGTCCAATGCATGAACGGTGGATGATCGATGCGTTGTCGTATGAGTCGAGGTGGTGGCGGGATGGCCGGGGTGGACCGGGCGGACGTGACGGACGGCACGGAGCCGCGGTACCGGGTGGCGGAGTTGGGGCCGGACGAGCCGGCGGTGCTGCTGGCGCCCCGGCTGGCCCAGTTCGCGGCGGTGGCCCGGCTGGAGCACGTGACGCGGGCGGCCGCGCTGCTCGGGGTGCCGCAGCCGACGCTGTCGCGGGCGGTGGCCCGGCTGGAGGAGGAGCTGGGCGTGGACCTGCTGGCCCGTCAGGGCCGGACGGTCCGGCTGACCAGGGCCGGCCGGCTGCTGTTGGCCTCGGTGGAGCGGGCGCTGGCGGAGGTCGAGCGGGGGGCGGAGGCGGCCCGGGCGGAGGCCGATCCGGCGGCCGGGCGGGTGGCGTTCGGCTTCCTGCACACGATGGGGACGGACGCAGTGCCGGCGCTGCTGCGCGGGTTCCGGGCGGGGCATCCGCAGGTCCGGTTCCAGCTGGTGCAGGACTACGTCGGGGCGATGCTGGAGCGGTTGCGGGCGGGGGAGTTGGACCTCTGCCTGGTCGCGCCGCTGCCGGACGATCCGGCCTTCACGGCCCGCCCGCTGGACGAGCAGCGGCTGCACCTGGTCGTCCCGGCGGACCACCGGCTGGCGGGCCGGCGGCGGATCCGACTGGCGGAGGTGGCCGAGGAGCCGTTCGTCGGGCTGGAGCAGGGGTACGGGCTGCGCGCGATCACGGACGGCTTCTGCGCGCAGGCCGGGTTCGTGCCGCGGCTGGCCTTCGAGGGGGAGGAGGCGGAGACGCTGCGCGGGCTGGTCGCGGCCGGGCTGGGGGTGGCGCTGCTGCCGCCGGCGCTGGTGCCGCGGCCGGGGGTGGTGGAGCTGGAGGTGACGGCGCCGCGCACCCGGCGGGCGATCGGGCTGGCCTGGGCGGCGGGGCGGCCGCTGACCCCGCCGGTGGCGGCGTTCCGGGACTTCGTGCTGTCCCGGCGGGGCCGGTTGCTGCAGCACGACTGAGCCGCGACTGAGCCGCGACTGGGCCGCAACCGGGCCGCAACCGGGCCGAAGGTGCCGCGGATGGCCCGAGCGGTGGAATTCCCGGTGGACTTTCGCCGAACCGGCCGCGTCAACAGTGGTGGGTCTACGCGCGTAGGGGCTATATTTCCGCAATGGAGAAGCAGATCCCTGTCACCGCCGCGGGCGCCGGCCCGCGCATCCCCACCCCCGACCAGATCCGCCGCGCGCCGAAGGTGCTGCTGCACGACCACCTCGACGGCGGGCTGCGCCCGGAGACGGTCGTCGAGCTGGCCGCCGCGGTCGGCTACGAGGGCCTTCCGACCACCGACGCCAAGGAGCTCGGCGAGTGGTTCCGCGAGGCCGCCGACTCCGGCTCGCTGGTCCGCTACCTGGAGACCTTCGCGCACACCTGCGCCGTGATGCAGACCCGCGAGGCCCTGATCAAGGTCGCCGCCGACTGCGCCGAGGACCTGGCCGCCGACGGCGTCGTGTACGCCGAGGTCCGCTACGCCCCCGAGCAGCACCTGGAGGCCGGCCTGTCCCTGGACGAGGTCGTCCAGGCCGTGAACGAGGGCTTCCGCCTCGGCGAGGCCAACGCCCGCGCGGCCGGCCACCGGATCCGGGTCGGCACCCTGCTGACCGCGATGCGGCACGCCGCCCGCTCCACCGAGATCGCCGAACTGGCCAACCGCCACCGGGACCAGGGCGTCGTCGGCTTCGACATCGCCGGTGCCGAGGCGGGTCACCCGCCCACCCGCCACCAGGCCGCCTTCGACTACCTCAAGGGCGAGAACAACCACTTCACCATCCACGCGGGCGAGGCCTTCGGCCTGCCGTCGATCTGGGAGGCCCTGCAGTGCTGCGGCGCCGACCGGCTCGGCCACGGCGTGCGGATCGTCGACGACATCACGGTGGCCGAGGACGGCAGCGTCGAGCTCGGCCGGCTGGCCGCGTACGTGCGCGACAAGCGCATCCCGCTGGAGATGTGCCCGACCTCCAACCTCCAGACCGCGGCGGCCACTTCGTACGCCGAGCACCCGATCGGGCTGCTCAGCCGGCTGAAGTTCCGGGTCACCGTGAACACCGACAACCGGCTGATGAGCGGCACCAGCATGAGCCGCGAGTTCGGGCACCTGGTGGAGGCCTTCGGCTACACGCTGGGGGACATGGAGTGGTTCACGGTGAACGCGATGAAGTCCGCGTTCCTGCCGTTCGACGAGCGGCTGGCGATGATCAACGACGTGATCAAGCCGGGGTACGCCGAACTGAAGGCGGAGTGGCTGTTCAGCTCGGGCACCGGCGACAGCTGAGCGGCCCGGCCCGTTCGAATGGTCGGGTGAACGCCCATGTCCCGAAAGGGAGTTGGCGTTCATCCGACTACTCACTCGGGTGAGTGAACGCCCTTTGGTCCTCGCGCGGCCCACTCACTACGGTGTGCCCGTCCATGCTGACAGGCCGTGGCGGCGGTAGCCCGTCCGCCCCGTCCCGATGTCGGCCACCGACGACGACCCAAGGGACGAACCATGAAGCAGGCTCTCAAGGCCGCCGGCACCGCGGCGCTCGGCATCGCCATCGCGGCGGTGGGCGCCGGTACCGCCGCCGCCGCCCCCGCGCCCGGCGGCCTCGGGCTGCCCACCGGCGCGGTCACGAACCCCGCGGTGACCGGTGCGGTCACCGACACCGCCGCCAAGCTGCCCGGCGGCGACAAGGTCACCGGCACGCTCGGCACCCTCACCCCGGCCGCCGGCCAGGCGGCGCCCGCCCCGGCCGCCGAGGCCGGTGCCACCACGCGTGGCGCCATCCCGACCATCCCCGGCATCGACAAGACCCCCATCGGCGGGCTGACCCACACCCTGCCGCTGCCGGGCCTGGCCGGCTGACCTGGCCGCCGGCACGGCGACGGGCCGTCCGCCCCGGTGATCCCGGGAGCGGGCGGCCCGCCGTCGTACCGGGCCCGGCGCGACGGCGCCGGGCGTACGGCTCCCGGGCTTACGGCTCCTGGGGGAGCAGCACCCAGAGGACCAGGTAGACCAGGCACTGGAGCCCGGGCAGGATGATCGAGATCAGGAAGATCAGTCGCACGGTCCACGGCGTCACGCCGTAGCGCTCGGCAAGCCCGGCGCAGACGCCGGCGATGACGCGGTTGTGACGGGGACGGGCGAGACGGGCGCTCATGGGTCAACTCCGTGTCGTGGCACCCGATCCGGCCGATCCGGCGGGCTTAATTTCCACTCTCCGCCACCGCGCTCCCGGAAACGTCCACCTGGCAGTCGATTCGCCACCCCGCCGACTCGCCGGTGAGGCGTAGCCGGGTGTCGGGGTCCGTCTCAGGGTCGCCCGGAGTGCGGATGCCCCAGGTGGCGCCCGCCCGGCGGCGGGAAAGCCCGTTGCGGGCCGGTGGCGGGCCGGTCTAGCCTCTCCGGCAACACGTCGAGGGAGACGAGTACCTCCGGGCCCCGTGGGCCGAGAGAGCCGCCGGCAGCTGTGAAGGCGGCCCCGCGCCCCGGAGCGAAGACACTCCCGAGTGCGGGGAGGAAATGCCCCGCCGGCCGGCCCCCGTCAACGGGCCGCAATGAGGCCGCCGCCCGCGCGGGCGGCGGCGAAAGTGCGGTGGCACCGCGAGTTGCCCTTCTCGCCCGCACTCCGAAGGGATCACCACGACGCCCCTGGAGGGCCGCGATGATCCACCCGACGACCCGTGTCCTGGCCGCCGAACTACCCGGCCACGTCGGCGAATCCGTAGAGATCAGCGGCTGGCTGCACCGCCGCCGCGCACTCAAGTCCGTCACCTTCCTGGTGATCCGGGACCGCTCCGGACCGGCCCAGGTGGTCGCCACCGGCGCCGGTCCCGACCTGCCGGAGGAGACCGTCCTGCGGATCCGTGGCACCGTCACCGCCAACCCGCAGGCGCCGGCCGGCGTCGAGCTGACCTCGCCCACCGTCGAGGTCCTGTCCAGCCTCGCCGAGGCGCCCCCGTTCAGCCTGTTCCGGCCGACCGTCGAGGCCGCCCTCCCGGTGATCCTCGACGGCCTGGGCTTCACCGAGATCCAGACCCCGAAGGTGGTCTCCTCGGCCACCGAGTCCGGGGCGGACGTCTTCGCGCTGGACTGGTTCGGCCGCCCCGCCTACCTCGCGCAGTCGCCGCAGTTCTTCAAGCAGGCGATGGTCGGGGTGTTCGAGCGGGTCTACGAGACCGGGCCGGTGTTCCGGGCCGAACCGCACGACACCGCGCGGCACTTGGCGCAGTACACCAGCCTCGACGCGGAGCTCGGCTTCATCACCGACCACCGCGAGGTGATGGCCGTGCTGCGCGAGGTGGTCGCCGGGATGGTCGCCTCGGTGGCCGAGCGGGCCGGCGCCGCCGTCGACCTGCTGGAGGTGAAGCCGCCCGAGGTCCCGGCGGAGATCCCGCAGCTCCACTTCGCCGAGGCGATGCGGCTGTTGGGCGTCGACGAGCCGGACCTCGCCCCGGCGCACGAGCGGTGGCTCAGCGAGTGGGCGCTGCGCGAGCACGGCAGCGAGTTCCTGTTCGTGGTCGGCTACCCGATGCGCAAGCGGCCCTTCTACACCCACCCGGAACCGGGCCGCCCGGAGTACTCCAACAGCTTCGACCTGCTCTTCCGCGGGCTCGAACTGGTCACCGGAGGCCAGCGGCTGCACCGGTACGAGGACTACCTGGCCGCGCTGGCGGCCCGGGGCGAGCCGGTCCAGCCGTACGAGGGCTACCTGCGCTCCTTCGCGCACGGGATGCCGCCGCACGGCGGGTTCGCGCTGGGGCTGGAGCGCTGGACGGCGCGGCTCACCGGCACCGACAACATCCGCCGGACCACGCTCTTCCCGCGCGACCTGCACCGCCTGACGCCCTGACCCCTGACGCCCTGACCCCTGACGCCCTGACACCGACGGGCGGAGGACGCCGGACGGACCGGAGCCCCCCGCCCGTCGGCGGCGGATCAACAGGCGGTTACTGCGCCTGCCCGGACTGCCCGGCCGGCGGCACCGGCTGCGCGTACGGGTTGTTCGGCACGGGCTGCGCCGGCGGAGCGTACGGCGCGGCCTGCGGCGCGGCGCCCTGCGGCGGGACGGGCTGGCCGTACGGCGCCTGCGGGGCGTTGGGGTCGTACGGCGCCGCCTGCGGGGCCGGCTGCTGGTTCTTGGCGTTGCCGCGTTCGACGATCGCCTTCACGGAGTTGGCGATCAGCGCGATCGGCAGGATGAACGCCTTGAAGAAGATCTCGTACCGGCCGCCTTCGAAGACGAACGCGAGGTAGTAGGCGTACCCCAGGAATCCAAGGCCGGCGAGGACGTTGATGATTCGCCAGCCGACCTTCAGGCCGCCACCGGGATTGACCGCTCCGAGGACCAGCATGGCGGCACCGCTGATCGCCAGCGCGACGACGTACCAGGAGAAAAGCGGCTCGGCGCTGAAATCGAGATTGTTCAAGGGGGATTCCTGTGGGACGGGGGATAAGGCGGTGAGGCCTTTGGGACGACAGCGCAGATTACCGGAGGCGGCCGACATTCGGCGTCGCCTTTTCATCACGGAGTCGTCGCACCCCGACGGAACGGCAATGGACGAGGTGGGAAATGACTGACTATGAGGTGCCGCGGGTCTTTTGCGGCCTCGACGGCGAGTGCGGGAACGCACTCGCCGTGGTGCGGGAGGACGGGCCTCAGCGAGCGGGGGGCGTGGGCTCGGCGTAGGCGCGGGCGCGCGCGACCGGCGGGCCGACCAGGGCGGTCACCTTCGGCGCAGGCGCAGGCGCAGGCGCAGTCGCGGGCGCAGCCCCGGGCGCGGGCACCGGCACCCGGACCTGCGGCCGCCGGTCGCGCAGCAGCCGCCGCAGGCCGGGGACGAGGGCCAGGTGGGTGATGGCCACGCCGATCACGGCGAGCAGTATGTGGTCGACGTTGAGGACGTGCCCGGGCGTCCAGGAGGAGAGGAACTCCAGGCCGGTCGCCAGCAGGGCGGAGGCGCCGGTGGTGCGCAGGAAGGACGGCAGCCAGGGGGCCCGCAGCCGGCCGCCGGCCAGCGGGAGCAGCACGCCGAGCGGGGCCAGCAGGAGGAACTCGCCGACGACCTGCCAGCCGGTGGAGGAGCGGAGGGAGGCCAGCGGCGTCAGGTTGGTGTCGTACACCCAGGGAACCGGCAGCGGCCTCAGCACCACCAGCCAGAGGACGAGGGCCAGGTGACAGGTCAGGCCCGCCAGTCCGGCTGTTCGAAGGGGACGGTGGACGGCCGTCGCCGGCCGGTTCCTGGTCCGTGCGCCGGAACGCTCGTCGCGTGTCCTGGTGCCATCTCGCTGCACGGGGGGAAGGACGTGGGCCGGTGGCGCGGTGGTTCCACCCCGGGCGTGAACATTCCGGGGCGCGCCCCCGGCCTCCCGCCGCCCCGGGGCCGAGCGGTGGAACGGCGGGGCGGCGGGGCGGCGGACGAGGGGCAGGCGGGACTACCGGCAGGGCGCCGCGGTCGGCACCGCGCCGAACACGTTGTCGGCCGGCGGGGTGGCGGGCACCACCGTGGGCGACGGGCTCGGGCTCACACCGGCCTTGGCGGCGCCGCGGGCCGGCGGGGTCGGCGTGGGCGCCGGCGGTGTGGCCAGGGCGGTCGGTATGTGCGGGGCGGTCGGGCAGGCCGTCCGGCTGGCCGGGGCGCCCGCGTCCACCGGGACGGCGGTCGGCCGGATGCCGCAGCCGGAGGCGAGCGCGAGCAGCAGCAGGGCGCCGGCGGTGCGGCGTAGGGCGGTGCGGGTGGGGGCGGTCACGTGGCGTCCTTGTCCTGGGCGGCGTCGCCGAGGGGGCCGTCACCGGTCTCGCCCTCGTTCGGCGGAGGCGGCGGGGCCAGCGGCAGCGTCAGCGTGAACACCGCCCCGACCTCCCCGTTCGCCGCCGTGATCGTGCCCCCGTGGATCTGTGCGTTGGCCATCGCGATCGACAGCCCCAGGCCGCTGCCCTCCGAGCGGGCCCGTCCCCGGTCCGCCTTGTAGAACCGGTCGAAGACGTGCGGCAGCACGTCCTCGGGGATGCCCGGGCCGCTGTCGGAGACCTCGATGACGACCGAGCCCGCGGTCTGCCGGACCTTGACCCGCACCGGGGAGCCGCCGTGCTTGAGCGCGTTGCCGATCAGGTTGGCGAAGACCACGTCGAGCCGGCGCGGGTCGACCACGGCCAGGATGCCGCGCGGGGCGTCCAGTTCGACGGCGTCGTACCAGGCCCGGCCGTCGATGCAGGACATGATCAGGTCGGCCATGTCCACCTCGTCGGCGACCAGCTTGGCGGTGCCGGCGTCGAAGCGGGTCACCTCCATCAGGTTCTCCACCAGGTCGGACAGCCGCCGCGTCTCGCTGACGACGAGCCGTACGGCCGGCGCGATCATCGGGTCCAGCGACTCGGCCTCGTCCTCCAGGATGTCCGTGACGGCGGTCATCGCGGTCAGCGGTGTGCGCAGCTCGTGCGACATGTCGGCGACGAACCGCCGGCTCTGCGCCTCGCGCGCGCTCAACTCCTCGACCTGCTCGTGCAGCGACTCCGCGGCCCGGTTGAACGTCCTCGCCAGGTCCGCGAGTTCGTCCCCGCCCTCGACCTCCAGCCGGGTGTCCAGGTGTCCCTCGCCGAGCCGTCGGGCGGCGTCGCCGAGCCGCTTGACCGGCCGCAGCACGGTCGACGAGGCCGCCTGGGCGAGCAGTGCCGAGCCGATCAGCGCGAGCAGCGTGGCGATGGCCAGCGACCAGCCCAGCGTGTTGAGGTCTTTGCGTTCGTTCTCCAGCGACTTGAACATGTACGCCGTCGGGCCGGTCGGCACCACCTTGGTGCCGCCGATCAGGAACGGCTGGCCCGCCAGGTTCTGCCGCTGCCAGTACAGGTGGTACGGGTACGGGTTGCTCTCGGTGACCTCGCGCTGTCTGGCGACGGTGGACTGCAGCGCCGCCGGGACGTCGGCCAGCGTGAACTGCCCCGGGTCGGAGGAGGCCGTGCACTCCGGGTGCGCCGGGTCGGCCACCACCACGTCGTAACTCAGTCCGGAGCTGGCGACGGTGGACGCGAGCGTGGTCAGGTCCGGGCAGCTCGCGTTCAGCGGCAGCTCGGAGACGTTGCGGCTGAGCGAGACCCGGAAGTCGTTGAGGGCGGTGTCCTGGGCGCGCTTGAGCACCGCGTCGCGGTTGAGCCAGTAGGCGATGCCGGAGGCCGAGACG
Source organism: Kitasatospora sp. NPDC088861 (assembly GCF_044750105.1). Classification (NCBI taxonomy): domain Bacteria; kingdom Bacillati; phylum Actinomycetota; class Actinomycetes; order Kitasatosporales; family Streptomycetaceae; genus Kitasatospora; species Kitasatospora sp. NPDC088861. The sequence goes on along the minus strand of NZ_JBIVJF010000023.1, from coordinate 61,591 downwards.
GCGGCGAGCAGCGCGACCGCCGCGAACACCGCGATCAGCCGTACGCGCAGGGAACGCAGCCTGCGCCACGGGCCCGCGGTGAAGCGGCGGGCCGTCGTCTGATGATCAGTCACAAGAGCCTGTCGTCGTACGGAAGTTCAGGGAGTTCAGGGAGTTCAGGAATTTCGGGCAGCCCAGGCGGATCAGGAGGGCGGCAGCCAGGAGGACGGGAAGCAGGAGGACGGGAGAGGCGCTCAGGCCGGCGGGTCCAGCCGGTAGCCCACGCCGCGGACGGTGCGGATCAGGGTCGGCGCGGACGGGACGTCCTCGACCTTCGCCCGCAGCCGCTGCACGCAGGCGTCCACCAGGCGGGAGTCACCCAGGTAGTCGTGCTCCCAGACCAGCCGGAGCAGCTGCTGGCGGGAGAGCGCCTGGCCGGGGCGGCGGCTGAGCTCCAGGAGCAGCCGCAGCTCGGTCGGGGTGAGCTGGAGGTCCTGCCCGTCCTTGGTGACGGTCATCGCCGCCCGGTCGATCACCACGGTGCCGTACGCGGAGGAGTCGGAGCTCTCCCGCTCGCCGCGCCGCAGCACGGCCCGGATCCGGGCGTCCAGCACCCGTGGCTGCACCGGCTTGACCACGTAGTCGTCGGCGCCGGACTCCAGGCCGACGACCACGTCGATGTCATCCGAACGGGCGGTCAGCAGGATGATCGGCAGCTGGTCGGTGCGGCGGATGCGGCGGCAGACCTCGAAGCCGTCGATTCCGGGCAGCATGACGTCCAGCACGATCAGGTCGGGCCGCTGCTCCTTGAAGAGCCTCAGACCGTCCTCGCCGGAGGCGGCGGTGGCCACACGGTGGCCCTGGCGGGTGAGGGCGAGTTCGAGGCCGGTCCGGATGGCGTCGTCGTCCTCGATCAGAAGGAGGAAAGGCACGGCCCCATTTTGGCCCACTCGAAGCGTCGAATCACCCCCAGGACCGGTCACCGCCCGTACGGGAACCGGAAGGAGCACCACCGGCGTCCGGTACGGAGGGAGGCGGACCGGGACGAAAGGCCCGCCCCTGTGACACCCCTGTGACAGTCGGCGGACAGCGCCATCACAACCGGCGGGCAAGATTTTCCATGTCGCCGCAGGACAGCGGGCCAACCCGGCCGGCTGGAAGGCGGCAACAGGAACCGCTCGTACCGACCCAGGGGGCGCACGATGAACGCCATGCTTCAGACCCGGACCAACCCGGCTGTCCGCACCGCGCGCTCGTCAGCCACCGCCCCGCGGACCCGGTACGAGGTCAGGACCGACGAGAACTCCGGTGCCGTGACCGTACGGGGGTGCGCGCACAGCACCGGTGGAAACCCTGTCGCCCGCCGGGTGAGCGGCGGCGCCAGGACGGGGGAGCTGTACGGGATCGGCCGGGTGGGGAACGCGGCCGGCTCCGGCAACACCCTCACGCTGCGGGGGATCCTCCCCGTCCGCGTCGAGGGCAAGGACGCTCCGGCGGGGAACCGGGGCGTCGGCGGGAACGGCCTGCGGACGGTCGGCTCGGGGGAGTCGGCCGGCCGCGAGGCCGCCGGTGCGACGCTGCTGCAGCTGAACCCGGCGGCGGCCCGCACCACCGAGGCGGGACGGGCGGACGCGCAGGGGGAGCACCCGGCCGTCGCGGAGGACCACATCACGGAGTTCACCGCGTACGTGCGCGAGCGCCGCGCCTCCCTGTACGCCACGGCGTACCACCTCACCGGTGACCGCTACGAGGCCGAGGACCTGCTGCAGAGCGCGCTCTTCAGCACCTACCGGGCCTGGGGCCGGATCACCGACAAGGCCGCGGTCGGCGGGTACCTCCGCCGCACCATGACCAACCTGCACATCTCCGCCTGGCGGCGCCGCAAGGTCAACGAGTACCCGACCGAGGAGCTGCCGGAGACGGCCGGCGACACCGACGCGATGGGCGGCACCGAGCTGCGCACCGTGCTCTGGCAGGCGCTGGCGAAGCTTCCGGAGAACCAGCGCACCATGCTGGTGCTGCGGTACTACGAGGGCAAGACCGACCCGGAGATCGCCGACGTGCTGGGGATCAGCGTCGGCACGGTCAAGAGCAGCATCTGGCGGGCGCTGCGCCGGCTGCGCGAGGACGAGCACCTGAACAAGTCGGGCGACACCGTCCGGGCGTTCGGCGAGCTGGTCGCCTGACGCGGACGCGGGTGACGCGAAGGAGTGGAACTCCCGTCGGGGGACGGGTAGCGGACGGTCGCGGTGCGTGGACGCCGGCTCGGGGGAGCGGTGAACACGGGGAGCCCGACGGCCGTTCGGGGAAGGCGACGGGCCCGGTGCGGGGGAGACGCACCGGGCCCGTCGTTCTTCGTGTCTTCGTTCCGCGTCGAGCCCTCGTCCGGAGACGGCCCGCCCGAACGGAGCACGGCCCGCCCGAACGGAGCACGGCCCGCCCCAACGGAGGGCGGCTCAGACGGAGGACAGCTCCCGCCGCCCGGCCGCGGCGCGGATCCGGCGCTCGGCCTCGGCCCCGGCGCACGGGTGGGAGCCCAGGGTGACCTGCCGCCCGACGATGGAGCGCTCGGCGCGCATCAGCCGCCAGCCGCGGCGCAGCAGCACCGGCAGCGACTTGCGGCCCTCCCGGACGTCCCGGCGCAGTCGGCGCCAGGCCGTGGTGAGCGCGCCGTTGCGCAGGCACAGGGCATCGCCGAGCAGGCCCTCGGCGGCGCACTCGGCGGTGATCTCGGCGGCGAAGATGCCCTCGGCGATGAACGCGGGGGCGCCGTCCAGGTCCAGGGCGCGGGTGGCGATCCGGCCGTTGTCCGGGATCGAGTACACCGGGACGTCGGCGCGGCCGGTCGCGTACAGGCTGCGGATCGCGGCGACCGCCTGGTCGCGGTGCCAGGCGAGCGGGGAGTCCCAGTCGACCGCGCCGTCGGGCAGCAGCGGCAGGGTGGGGTCGTCCCCGTCCTTGTAGAAGTCGTCCAGTTGCAGGACCGGCAGCCCGCTGCGCTCGGCGAGCGAGGACTTCCCGGAGCCGGAGGGGCCGGACAGCAGGACGACCCGGGCGTGGGTCATCGGCACAGGATTCAGCGGGTCGTCACTCACGGGACACCAGTCTGACGCATCCGGGCCCGATGCCGAAACCCGTCGGATCACACCTTCTGAGAGCTCCGGGGATCGGCGAGCCGGAGGACGGCGTCGAAACGGCACGGAAAGGCGACGGACCCGCGCCAGGGGGGGAGAGGCGCGGGTCCGTCCAATGACCGTCCGGGCCCTGGGGGGGAGAGGGCACTGGGGACGGCCAGTCTGTGGAGTTGTTACTCGATGGTCGACGGGGCGGTCAGATCCCCATCGGGTGCCAGACCGTCTTCGTCTCCAGGAACGAGAGTAGCCGGTCGGTACCGGGCGCATTGGTCCAGTCCTGGGCGAACGGGTCCAGCTCCGGACGGACCACCCTCTTCAGGGTATCCGCGGCGGCCGCTTCCAGCGCCTGCGCCGCGCCGGGGCCGTCGGCGGCGATCGCGCCGGTGAGGTCCACCGCGTTGACGTCCTGGTGCGAGGCCAGGGTGGGCGCGATGTCGGCGGTCTTGCCCGAGATGATGTTGACCACGCCGCCGGGGACGTCCGAGGTGGCGAGCACCTCGCCCAGCGACAGGGCCGGCAGCGGGGCGTCCGCGGCGGCCGCGACCACGACCGTGTTGCCGGTGGCGATCGCCGGGGCGATCACCGAGACCAGGCCGAGCAGCGAGTGCCCGTACCCGGCCTGCGGGGCGACGATCCCGACCACGCCGGTCGGCTCCGGGGTGGAGAGGTTGAAGAAGGGGCCGGCGACCGGGTTGGCGCCGCCCGCGATCTGGGCGACCTTGTCCGTCCAGCCCGCGTACCAGATCCAGCGGTCGATCGCGGCGTCCACCAGCGCGGCGGCCTTCTTCGGGCCGATGCCCTCGGCGGCGGAGACCTCGGCGGCGAACTGCTCGCGGCGGCCCTGCAGCATCTCGGCCACCCGGTACAGCACCTGGCCGCGGTTGTACGCGGTGGTGCCGGCCCAGCCCTTGACCGCCGCGCGGGCGGCCAGGACGGCGTCGCGGGCGTCCTTGCGGGTGCCCAGCGGAGCGTTGGCGAGCCACTGGCCCTTGGCGTCCGTCACCTCGTACACCCGCCCGCTCTCGGAGCGCGGGAACTTCCCGCCGACGTACAGCTTGTAGGTCTTGAAGACGTCAAGACGCGTCGCGACATCAGACATCGAGGTAGGCCTCCAGACCGTGGCGGCCACCCTCGCGGCCGTGGCCCGACTCCTTGTAGCCGCCGAACGGCGAGGTCGGGTCGAACTTGTTGAAGGTGTTGGCCCAGACCACGCCGGCCTTGAGCCGGCTCGCCGTCCACAGGATGCGCGAGCCCTTCTCCGTCCAGATGCCGGCGGAGAGGCCGTACGGGGTGTTGTTGGCCTTCGCGACCGCCTCGTCGGGGGTGCGGAAGGTCAGCACCGACAGGACCGGGCCGAAGATCTCCTCCTGGGCGATCCGGTGGGCCTGGCTGACGCCGGTGAACAGGGTCGGCTTGAACCAGAAGCCGGTGCCCGGGAGTTCGCACTCGGGCGACCAGCGGTCCGCGCCCTCGGCCTCGCCGGCGTCGGTCAGCTCGGTGATCCGGGCCAGCTGGGCGGCCGAGTTGATGGCGCCGATGTCGGTGTTCTTGTCCAGCGGGTCGCCGACCCGCAGGGTGGACATCCGGCGCTTCAGGGCGTCCAGCAGCTCGTCCTGGATCGACTCCTGGACCAGCAGGCGCGAGCCCGCGCAGCAGACGTGGCCCTGGTTGAAGAAGATGCCGTTGACGATGCCCTCGACCGCCTGGTCGATCGGCGCGTCGTCGAAGACGATGTTCGCGGCCTTGCCGCCCAGCTCCAGCGACAGCTTCTTGCGGCTGCCGGCCAGCTGCCTGGCGATCGCCTTGCCGACCGGGGTGGAGCCGGTGAAGGCGACCTTGTTGACGTCCGGGTGCGCGGTGAGCGCGGCGCCGGTGCGGCCGTCGCCGGTGACGATGTTGACGACGCCCTTCGGCAGACCGGCCTGGCGGCAGATCTCGGCGAAACGCAGGGCCGTCAGCGGGGTGGTCTCGGCCGGCTTGAGGACGACGGTGTTGCCGGTCGCCAGGGCGGGCGCGATCTTCCACGCCAGCATCATCAGCGGGAAGTTCCACGGGATGACCTGGCCGGCCACGCCCAGCGGGCGCGGGTTCGGGCCGAAGCCCGCGTAGTCCAGCTTGTCCGCCCAGCCGGCGTAGTAGAAGAACCACGCGGCGACGGTCGGGATGTCGAAGTCGCGGGTCTCGCGGATCGGCTTGCCGTTGTCGATCGACTCCAGCACGGCCAGCTCGCGGCTGCGCTCCTGGATGATCCGGGCGATCCGGAACAGGTACTTGCCGCGCTCGCTGCCCGGCAGCGCCGACCAGTCGGCGAAGGCCTTGCGGGCGGCGGCGACCGCGCGGTCCACGTCCTCGTCGGTGCCCTGGGCGAACTCGGCGAGCACCTGCTCGGTGGCCGGGTTGACCGTCTTCAGGGCCTCGCTGCCGGAGGAGTCGACGAACTCGCCGCCGATGAAGTGGCCGTAGGAGGTGGCGATGTCGCCCGCGGCGGCGGGGGACTCGGGGGCCGGGGCGTAGGCGAAGAGGCCGGAGGCCTTCACGGGCTCCTCGATGTTCTTCTTCTTGGCCATGGTGATCAGTCCACCGTCACGTAGTCGGGGCCGGAGTAACGTCCGGTGGTGAGCTTCTGGCGCTGCATCAGCAGGTCGTTGAGCAGGCTGGAGGCGCCGAAGCGGAACCAGTGCGGGCTCAGCCAGTCGTCGCCGAGGGTCTCGTTGACCATCACCAGGTACTTCATGGCGTCCTTGGTGGTCTTGATCCCACCGGCGGGCTTCACGCCGACCTGGACGCCGGTCTGCGCCTTGAAGTCGCGGACCGCCTCCAGCATCAGCAGGGTGACCGGCGGGGTCGCGTTGACGGCGACCTTGCCGGTGGAGGTCTTGATGAAGTCGGCGCCGGCCAGCATCGCCAGCCAGGAGACGCGGCGCACGTTGTCGTACGTCTGCAGCTCGCCGGTCTCGAAGATCACCTTGAGGTGGGCGCTGGTGCCGTCCGGGCGCTTGCACGCCTCCTTGACGGCGACGATCTCGTTGAAGACGTCGTAGTAGCGGCCGGAGAGGAAGGCTCCCCGGTCGATCACCATGTCGATCTCGTCGGCGCCCGCGGCGACCGCGTCGGCGGTGTCGGCGAGCTTCACCGGGAGGGCGGCGCGGCCGGCCGGGAAGGCGGTGGCCACCGAGGCGACCTGGATGTCGGTGCCCCGCAGGGCGTCCTTCGCGGTGGCGACCATGTCCGGGTAGACGCAGATGGCGGCGACGCGGGGGGTGGTCGGGTCGGTCGGGTCGGGGGTCCTGCCCTTGGCGCACAGGGCGCGCACCTTGCCGACCGTGTCCGCGCCTTCCAGCGTGGTCAGGTCGATCATCGAGATCGCCAGGTCGATGGCGTAGGCCTTCGCCGTGGTCTTGATCGAGCGGGTACCGAGGGCGGCGGCACGCGCCTCGAGGCCGACCTGGTCGACGCCGGGCAGGCCGTGCAGGAAGCGGCGGAGCGAGGCCTCGGACGCCGCAACGTCCTGAAGGCCGCTGCCCGCAACGCCGAGGGCATTGGCTGCAACAGTGGACATAGTCACCAGAGCAGCATATCTACGCGCGTAGTCGACCGCTAGGGGGCCTGCCTTTCGTGGCCGGACCGAGACCTCGGAGAAGGCGGAGGGGTGGCAGGGAGCGTGTACGGCCGGGCCGCGCGGCGACCGGCGACCGGGTGGTCCGGGGGCGGCATTCGATGCCGGACCGAGACCTCTCGGTGGGGGGCATGGGGCAGAATCGACGGCATGACCGATTCCGACGGCAAGCCCCGACAGGGTTCCGCCGCCCCCGACGGGGATCCCGCGTACGCGGACCGCGTGTACCGCTCTGTCCCCGGTGTGATCTCCGGAGTGCTGCTGCTGGCCGTCGCCGGCTGGTTGATCGGCGACGCGGTGCTGAACGGGACGGGGAAGACGCCGTACGTCTCGCTCGCGGCGGTACCGGTGTTCGCCTTCCCGGTGATCGCCTACACGCTGCGCCCGGCGGTGCTGGCGGACCGCAGCCGGCTGCTGGTGCGCAACCCGTGGCGGACCATCACCGCGCCGTGGGCCTCGGTGGACGCGCTGCGCGCGGGGTACTCGGTCGAGCTGCTGGCCGGGGGCAAGAAGTACCAGGTGTGGGCGGTGCCGGTGTCACTGCGGCAGCGCAAGCGGGCGACCCGGGCCCAGCAGCGCGGCGGCGCCGAGCACGCCTCCCGGATGGGGATGGTGTTCGGCCGCCAGACCAACCCGGTGGTGCAGGGCTCGCCTGACCCGACCCGCGCCTGGTCCGACCAGGTGACCAACGTGCTCCAGGAGATGGCCGAGCGCAACGCCCGCCGCCCCGACGCGGCCGGCCCGGTCGAGGTGGCGTGGTGCTGGTGGGTGATCGCGCCGACGCTGGCCGGCCTGGCCGCGCTGATCACGGTGATCGCGGTCTGAGCCGAAGCACGCGAGGGGCCCGCCGGTACGCGACCGGCGGGCCCCTTCTCGTACGGGCGGGCGTCAGACGGCGATGCCCGCGGCCTCGGCCAGGTCGCGCTTGACGGCTTCGAGCAGCTCGGCGGCCCGCTCGCGGGTGGCGGTGAGGTCGGCGGCGGTGGCGACCGGGAGGACGACCTCCAGGTAGCACTTGAGCTTGGGCTCGGTGCCGGACGGGCGGACCACGATGCGGGCCGAGCGGACGGCCTCGCCGGCCAGGTAGTAGCGCAGGCCGTCGGTGGGCGGCAGCTCGGCGGAGCCGGCCGACAGGTCGTCCGCGCGGGTGACCCGGAGGCCGGCCAGGACGGTCGGCGGCTGCTCGCGCAGCCGGCGCATGGCGTCGGCGATCAGCGAGAGGTCCTGCACGCGGACGGACAGCTGGTCGGTGGCGTGCAGGCCGTGCTCCAGCGCCAGGTCGTCCAGCAGGTCGGTCAGGGTGCGGCCGGAGGTCTTGAGGGTGGCGGCCAGTTCGGCGACCAGCAGGGCGGCGGTGATGCCGTCCTTGTCCCGGACGCCCTGCGGGTCGACGCAGTAGCCGAGCGCCTCCTCGTAGCCGTAGCGCAGGCCCTCGGCGCGGGAGAGCCACTTGAAGCCGGTCAGCGTCTCGGCGTAGCCCAGGCCGGCGGCCTCGGCGATCCGGCCCAGCAGGGTGGCGGAGACGATGGTGGTGGCGAAGACGCCCTCGGCCTTCTTGGCGACCAGGGCCGCGCCGAGCAGCGCGCCGACCTCGTCGCCGCGCAGCATCCGCCAGCCGGAGGTGCCGTTGCCGCTGCCGGCCGCGTTGGCGAGGGCCGGGACGGCCACCGCGCAGCGGTCGGCGTCCGGGTCGTTGGCGATCACGATGTCGGGGCCGACCGAGGCGGCGGTGCGGAAGGCGAGGTCCATCGCCCCCGGCTCCTCCGGATTGGGGAAGGCCACGGTCGGGAAGTCCGGGTCGGGCTCGGCCTGCTCGGCGACGACGGTGGGCGCCGGGAAGCCGGCCCGGCGGAAGGCGGCGACCAGGGTGTCGCGGCCGACGCCGTGCATCGGGGTGTAGACGACGTCGAGGTTGCGCGGGCTGTGCTCGTCGACGATCGAGACGGCCCGGGCCAGGTAGGCCTCGATGACGTCCTCGCCGAGCACCTCCCAGCCGTCCTCGGCGCGCGGGACGTCGTGGAGCGAGCCGATGGCGTCGATCTCGGCGGCGATCCCGGCGTCGGCCGGCGGGACGATCTGCGAGCCGTCGCCCAGGTAGACCTTGTAGCCGTTGTCCTGCGGCGGGTTGTGGCTGGCGGTCACGGTGACGCCGGCGGCCGCGCCCAGGTGGCGGACGGCGAAGGCGAGCACCGGGGTCGGCAGCGGGCGCGGCAGCAGCGCGGCGCGCAGGCCGGCGCCGACCACCACGGCGGCGGTGTCCCGGGCGAAGTCGTAGGACTTGTGGCGGGCGTCGTAGCCGATCACGACCAGGTCGCCCAGGTTCTGCTGCTTGACGTAGGCGACCAGGCCGGCGGCGGCCCGGATCACCACGGCGCGGTTCATCCGCATCGGGCCCGCGCCCAGTTCGCCGCGCAGGCCGGCGGTGCCGAACTGGAGCCGGTCGGCGAAGCGCTCGGCGAGGTCCGACCAGGCGAGCTTGCCGTCCGTCTCGGCCGCCGGGTCCTCGGCCCGGGCGAGCAGGGCCGTCAGCTCCTCGCGGGTCTGCGGGTCGGGGTCCTCGGCCAGCCAGGTTCGGGCCCGGGCGAGGAGGTCGGTGGTGGTTGCCTGCGTCATGGCTGCCTGCTCCATCGGGAAGTGCGTCGGTTGGTCGGCCGGAGGGTTCCGCAAAGAAGGGGGGTGCACATGCGGACGGGGCCCGCGGGGCGTGATCAACGGATCACGGCCGCCCGAGGGCCCCGTCGCTCATGATTGTGCGCCAGCCGGGCGTCAGATCCGCTCAAGGACCTTCGCGAGCAGCTCGCCCATGCGCTCGGCGGAGGCCTTGCCGGCCTCCAGCACCTCGGCGTGGTTGAGCGGCTCGCCGGTGATGCCGGCGGCCAGGTTGGTGACCAGCGAGATGCCGAGCACCTCGGAGCCGGCCTCGCGGGCGGCGATGGCCTCCAGGGTGGTGGACATGCCGACCAGCTCGCCGCCGATCACCCGGGCCATGTTGACCTCGGCCGGGGTCTCGTAGTGCGGGCCGCGGAACTGGACGTAGACGGCCTCGTCCAGGCTCGGGTCCACCTCGCGGCAGAGCGCGCGCAGGCGCTTGGAGTACAGGTCGGTGAGGTCGACGAAGTTGGCGCCGACGATCGGGGAGTCCGCGGTCAGGTTGATGTGGTCGCTGATCAGGACCGGCTGGCCGGGGACCCAGCCCTCGCGCAGACCGCCGCAGCCGTTGGTCAGCACGATGATGCCGCAGCCGGCCGCGGCGGCGGTGCGCACGCCGTGGACGACGGTGGCCACGCCGTGGCCCTCGTAGTAGTGGTTGCGGCCGAGGAAGATCAGGGCGCGCTTGTCGCCGATCTTCACCGAGCGGATCGTGCCGGCGTGGCCGGCGACGGCGGGGGCGGGGAAGCCCGGGAGCTCGGTGACCGGGAACTCGGCCACGGTCTCGCCCAGGGCGTCGGCGGCCGGCACCCAGCCGGAGCCCATCACCAGGGCGACGTCGTGCCGCTCGGCACCGGTCAGCTCGCGCAGGCGCTCGGCGGCGGCCTGGGCGGCGGCGTAGGGGTCGGCGGAGACGACCGACTGAGGAGATGCGTTCACGGCTCCGAGGATAGACGGGTTTCGACTACGCGCGTAGAAAATCCGGCGCGGCATGCCGGATCGTTACCCGGTTGACCCGAAAGCACAGCTCGGTGGCGTCTTTCGGGTGACGCCGCTCGTCGGTACGTACAAATCGGTGCGAGGCCGGTGCGAGGCCGGTGCGAGGTCGAACCGCAGTCGGCCCGCGGGCGGTGCGGGCCGGGAGCCGGGCCCGGGTTCAGAGCCGCTTCGCGCTGCGCAGCCCCTTCGCGTACAGGCCGTTGTCGTCCAGTCGCGCGGTGCCGCCCTTGTCGCCGAAGGTCGGGCCGTCCGCCTCCTCCCGGCTGGAGATGTACCGGGGGTGGCCGTCGGTGTCCAGGCCCAGGTAGATGCCGGTGTGGTCGAGCCGGGCGCCGGTGCGGGCGTCGATCTCGAAGAACACCAGGTCGCCGGGCTGGAGCGGGTCGATCGAGGCCGGTCGCAGGGTGGTGTCGGAGCCCGGCGCGGTGGTCAGCGGCAGCACCGGGACGCCCGGGCCGACCCTGGCCAGGCCGTTGGCGCTGCGCGGCAGGCCGGGGCCGGCCACGTCCTTGGAGAGCAGCGGGTAACCGGAGCGGTAGCCGTAGACCATCCGGACGTACCCGGAGCAGTCGAAGGCGCCGTACCGCGTCCTGTCCGGCTGCTTGGCCACCTTGTCGGCGAACGTGTACGGAACGCCGAGGTAGTCGAGGAAGTCGGTCTGCTCCAGCCGCAGGTCGTTGCCCACCGAACCGTTCGGGTTGAGCGGGCCGAAGGAGGCGTCGCCCTTGAACCGCACGCCCTTGGCGTCCTTCTCCGGCGCCGCGCCGGCCAGGTACTGGGTGGCCACCGCCAGCACGTCGTCCGCGGTGGAGCCGAGCGACTGCTGGAACCAGGCGCGGAACCAGCCCTCCTGCTCGGCGCCCGGTCGCCACGGCTGCGGCATCAGCCGGACCCAGGTGTCGGTCACCACGGTGGCCGTGGTGGTGCCCGGCTCGGCGAAGGTGCGGCTCGGGCCGGCCAGGACGGCGGTGCGGGCGCTGTCGGTCAGGGTGGCGACCACGCCGCCGCGGGCGTCCCGGACCACCGTTCGGTCGGGTCCGCCCAGCCGCTCGTAGCGGTACTCGGCGGCGGTGCCCCGGGCGGGGCCGGGCACGGCGGTGGTGGTGATCAGGGGTGCGCCGCCGCCCGGGTCCGACGGCCGGTCGTGGTCGCGGTCGCGCAGCTGGACGGTGAGGTAGCCGCTGGCGGCCAGCAGGGCCACGGCGAGGCCGCCGCTGAGCAGGGACTTGCGGGTGACGGGCATCGGGGTCTTCCTGGGGGTTCCTGCGGGATTCCGGGCGAGGGTTCCTGAACGGGGGGATCAGGTGCCGGGCAGGGCGCCGAGCAGGACGCCGGCGGTGAGCACCACGTAGTTGGCGAGCGTCACCGTGCTGGTGGCCATCAGGGTGGCCGCCCGGGGCTGGCGGACCAGCTGGTAGGCGATCAGGCCGGGGACGATGAACCCGAGCGTCTGGTTGGCGTACAGGGTGGGCAGTTCGCGCTGGAGGACCAGCATCACGGTGGCCTGCAGCAGCACGCCGATCAGCACCACGGCGGCGAACAGCCGCTTGCCGTACAGGATCACCAGCTTCTGGACCACCCGGGTGGCGAGGTAGGTCAGCACCGTCACGCCGATCACGATGGCCACCCGCTGGAGGTCCTCGACCAGGGTGAGGGCCAGCCAGCCGGGGGTGATCATGCCGCCGGGGGAGAGGTTGGTGGTCAGGTAGCAGACGAGCGAGAAGACCAGGCCGAGCGCGATGCCGATGGCGGCGATCTCGGGGGTGAGCTCGGTGGGGATCACTGCTGGTCTCCGTGGTGGGGGGTGTGGTGGTGGGGCTCGAACCAGGAGTCGGGGAGCGGTTCGGGGCGGTGGACGGGCCGGTACGCGGAGTCGTACACCGGCTCGGGGTAGAGCGGTTCGGGCTCGTGGTACGGGAGTTCGGGGGCGTCGGGCGCGTCCGGGGCCTCGTCGGGGGCGAGCCGGGCCAGCTCCTCCAGGAACAGTTCGCCCTGGCCGTGGATGTTGCCGACGGCCACCAGCGAGGAGTCCGGCCCGAGTTCGGCCAGCAGTTCGGCGGTGAGCCGGGCCGGGTCGCGCTTGTCGCCGCCGAGGTCGACCACCCGGCCGGACCACCCGGCCGGGATGCCGTCCCGGGCGCTCCTGGTGGGGTGGCCGATCAGGAACACGGCGTCCGGGTCGAGGTCGGGCACGATCTGGCCCATCTGGCCGTTGCGCTCCACCCGGTCCGGGCGGCAGTTGATCACCACGTTGAGCGGGCGGTGGATCGCGCCCAGGCCCTCCAGCTGGCGGACGTTCATCAGCGTGGACTCGGGGTCGTTGGCGGCGAAGACGTTGGCGAAGCGCAGCCGCTTGCCGTCCTCGGTGCGGTAGCGCTCGACCGACAGCACGCCCGGGTCCGGCGGGGCCGCCCACATGCCCCGTAGCGCGGTCCGCCGCTCCACGCCGAGGAGTTCGGCGACGGCCAGGGCGATCGCCACGTTCTCCTTGAAGGTGAACCAGCTGAACCCGCGCAGCTCCTCGTCGGTGACCGACTCCGGGTCCACCACGATCAGCTCGCAGTCGCGCCGGGCCGCCTCCGCGCGCAGGATGTGCGCGCGCTCCCGCTCGGCGGTGACGCACACCCCACCGACCGGCATCGAGCGGGACAGCGAGCGGGCGACGTCGTCCAGGGTCGGGCCCATCTCGGCGAGGTGGTCCTCGCGGACGTTGCACAGCACGCCGATGGTGGAGCGGATCAGCTTGGTCTGGTTGACCTCCTGGAGCGCCGGCATGACGGCCATGCACTCGATCACCAGGGCGTCCGGCCGGTAGGTGGCGGCGCGGCGGACGATGCCGATCTGCTCGACCACGTTGGCGATGCCGAACTTGCGGTAGACCGGCTCCTCGGTGGCGTCCGGGTGGATGAACCGGGCCGCCGTGCCGGTGGTCTTGGCGACCGTCACCAGCCCGCCGCCGCGCAGCGCGCCCGCGCAGAGCCGGGTGATCGAGCTCTTGCCGCGGATGCCGTTGACCAGCACCCGGGTCGGGATCTGTTCCAGCGCGGCGAAGTGCCGGCGCTGCTCGACGATGCCGGCCACCAGCAGCACGGCGCAGCACACCAGCAGCACGACGTAGAGGAAGAGCACGGGAGGTCCTTCGGGCGGGGCTCAGCGGGCGTGCGCGGGCACGGGGACGGACTCGGGGGCGGCGGTGCGGCGGGGGCGGGCCGGCTCCTGACGGACGAGTTCCTGGCGGATCAGCTCCAGGCTCCGGGCGACGGCGCCGACCTCGTCGTGGTGGACGGGGTAGAGGACCGTCCGGCGGTCCCCGGCGGCCAGCGCCTCGGCGCTCACCGCGAGCCGGCGCAGCGGCAGGCCGACCGCGATGAACAGCCAGCCGAGGCAGAGCGCGGCCGCGGCCAGGCCGAGCATGCCGGCCAGTACGGTCCGCCGGTCGGCCCGGTTCTCGTCCAGGTGCAGCCACGCCACCGGGTGGGCGGTGACCACCGACCAGCCCAGCTTGGCCACGCTGCCGTTGCCGCCGAGCGGGGCGGCGGCGAACAGCGCCGGGTCGCCGCCGCCGCGCAGCACCTCGGCGGCGGCCGACTTCTTCGCCTGGGCCAGCAGGGCTCTGGCGCGGCCCTCGGGCAGCTCGCCGAAGGAGCTGTAGCCCTCGTTGGCGGCGAGCACCCGCTGCCGGTCGTCGACCAGCCAGACCCGGCCGAGACCGGGGCGGACCAGCAGCCCGCTGAGGAAGTCCGTCTTGAACTCGCCGATCAGCACGGGCCCCGGCGGCTCGGCGGCGCCCTCCGCCTCCGCGTCGGCGGGGGCGGCGGTGAGGGCCGCGCGGGCGGCGATCCTGGGCTCCCGGCCGGAACTGTTGAGCAGCAGCACGCCGCTCGCGCCGAGGGCCTGCGGGCCGGTGCGGTGCGGGGTGTCGCCGGCGCGCGCGAGGACCTCGCCGTTCGCGCCGAGGACGTACAGCGCGCGGTAGCGGTCGTGCTCGGCGAGGGTGGCGCGCAGCAGGGCGTCGGCCTTGCCGACGGAGGCGCCGGCGAGTTCGGGGGCGAGCGAACGCAGGTCCGCGTAACCCTCGTTGAGCGCTTGGCGGATCCGGTCGGCGGCGGTGTCGGTGCGGTCGCGCTGGCCCGCCACCACCTGGGTGGGGACCCGTACGGTCGGGTCGTTGCCGCCCAGGAACAGCAGCGGGCCGGACCAGCCGAGCACCAGGACGGCGCACAGCGCCAGCGGCAGCGCGGTGCCGGGGCGGCGCTTCGGCGCGGCGGGGGCCGGCGGGCGGGCCGGGTCGAGGAGTTGCAGCCGCAGCTCCTCCAGGGCGCGGGCGATCCGGCCGGCCTCCCCCCGTTTCGGGCCGCGGACCGGCAGGTCGAGCCGTTCGCCGCGGGTGAGCCGGCGGGACTCCAGGAACAGCCGCAGCAGCGGCCGCTGGAGGCTGCGGCTGAGGTACCACGCGAGCAGCAGGGCCAGGGCGAGCAGCGCGCCGGCGGCGGCCAGGCCGAGCGCGGGGTGGCGCAGGCTGCCGGGCTTGCCGTCGACGGTGCTGGTGGAGACCACGGTCAGGCCGAGCGGGGCGGCCGGGTCGTGCCCGCCCGCGGTGCCGACGGCGGCGTAGCCGGCGACCCGGCGCACGCCCTTGGCGTCCGGGCTGCCGGACAGGCTGCCGGCGGCCGTCCCGCCGGGCGCCGGGCGTTCGCGGGCGGCGCGCTCCCGGGCACCGGTGACCACGGCGCGGTCGGCCTCGGCGCCGAGTTCGGCGCCGGTGCTGTCCAGGACGGCGCCGGCGGCGTCGAGGACCTGGATGGTCTGTTCCTTGCGGGTCGCGATGCCGGGCAGCCGCAGGTTGTCGGAGGCGACCAGCAGGGCGCGGCCGTCGGCCTTGGTGGCGACCAGGGCGAAGGTGAGCAGCCGGGTGCCGGCGGCGGAGGGCACCAGGACGGGCGCGGGCGCGGTGTCGGTGACCCGGCTGAGGTCGAGGCCGGCCAGCGGCACGGTCTCGCCGCGGGCGGCGAGCAGCCGGCCGGTGTCGGGGCGGACCACCACCGTGCCGCGCCACTTGTGGTACGCCTGGCCGAGTGCGGACAGCACCGCGGTCGGCTCGGCGGGCGCGGCGTCGTAGCGGGCGGCGGCCCGGCGCAGGTCGGTGGCGCTCTCGTGCAGCCCGGCGCGCAGCGAGGCCGCGGTGTCCTCGGCGGCGTACTGGTGGGACTCCCGGACGGCCTGCGGGGTGTCGTCGACGCGCAGCCCGCCGACGGCGAGCGCGGTGATGGCGGCGACGGCGAGCAGCAGCACCAGCAGCAGCGCGATGGGCGGGCGGATGCCTCCCAGCAGCGGCATGTCGGCCCGGCGGCGATAGCGGTGCTGTCGCGGCGGGTTGGGTGCCGTGCTCACGGGGCCTCGTTCTTCTCGGGGCTCGGCGCACCTGTCCCCGGGAGGTCCGCCGGCCTTCTCGTCGGTCAAGCGCTGATCAAGAGTCGGTCAAGCCGGAACAGCGTACGAAGGAGATTTCGAAAAGTTGTCACGTTCCGGTGTCGATCGGATGCCGCTTCGGGATCTCTTTCCGCGAACCGGGCGTGGTGCGCGGCCCCAGGTGGCCCCCGGCGGTCCTCGGCGGGCGGCACGGTAGGTTCGACGGCCATGGAGACTCGGGGTTCGCGACGCCCGTTGCTGCTGTCGGCGGCGGTGCTGCTGGTGCTGGCGGCGCTCGCGGCGGTGCTGACGCTGGCCGTGCGCGGCTCCGACGGGCGGCCGTCGGCGGCGGGCGCCCCGGCGGGCCGGAGCGGACCGACCGGGCCCGCCCCGGTGGACCTGGCGGCCCTGGTCGACGGGTACACCGCCGGGTTCACCCCGGGCGGCCCGTACACCGCGCCGGACGCCGGGCAGCGCCGGGCGATCGCCGACGGTGTGCTCGGCGCGCTGGACGGGCAGGCCGAGCAGGCCGGGCGCTCACTGGCGCGGGTCGGCTACCGGCTCACCGAGTTCACCGAGGCGGCGACCGGCCGCCGGGTGGCGGAGATCGCCGACGGCGCGGACGCCGGGAGCCGCGGCTGGGGCCGGGTCTACCTGGACCTCTCGGCCCGGGCGGGCTGGTCCGTGCAGGTGCCCCACCCGGTCTCGGACGCCCGTACCGAGGCGCTCGGGGTGGACCTCTTCCGGGCCGAGCCGGGCGGGGTGCTGGTGCTCGCCGGGGCGCACCGCCGGGCCGGGGCGGACGGCGCCTCGGACGTCGCGCACCGCGCCGACACGGTCTTCGCGGCGGTGGTCGAGGCGCTCACCGGGCGCGGCCTGCCCGGCATCCAGGTGCACGGCTTCGACGAGGGCAGCCTGCCCGGGCAGGACGCGGTGGTCTCCAGCGGCGCCGGCCAGCCGGGCCCGGCCGCCGAGCTGACCGCCACCGGGCTGGGCAGGGCCGGGTACGCGGCCTGTCGGGCCTGGCGGGAGAAGTGCGGGCAGCTCGGGGGCACCACCAACGTCGAGGGCCGGTTCGCGGCCGGGCTCGGCGTGCCGTGGCTGCACGTCGAGCTGGGCAACGGGCTGCGCACCGAGCCGGCCCGCCGTGCGGAGGTGGCCGGGGTGCTGGCGCAGACGGTCCGCGGCTGGGCTGCGGGCCGGAGCTAGTGGGGCCAGGGGCTAGCAGGGGCGGCGGCGCAGGTCCATCACGTAGTCGTGCGGGGCGCCGGCGCTCTCCGCGGCGTCGGCGACCAGGCCGAGGTAGCGGGCCGCGGGCAGGCCGCCCTCGTAGTCGTTGAGCACGTACGTCCAGACCGGGGTGTCGCCGTCCAGGGTCTGCGCGCGCAGTTTGATCTTGCGGTAGATGCCGAGCTGGACGCCCTCCCAGCGGTCCAGGCCCTCCTCGTCCATCGGCGCGACGTCGTACAACGAGACGAAGACCCGGTCCTTGCCGTCCTCGACGACGGTGGCCAACGAGCCCTCCCAGCCGAGCTGTTCACCGCCGAAGGTGAGCCGCCAGCCGTCCAGCCACCCGGTGCCGCGCAGTGGTGAGTGCGGGGCGCGGCGGGTCATCTGCCGTGCATCGAGGTTGGTGGCATACGCGGCGTAAAGGGGCATGAGGGGAAGACTAGCCCGGCCGGTGGACGGTCCGTGGCGACTGGGCGATCGCACAGAAGCCCGGACCCCGGCGTGGCGGCGCTCCCGGCGTGCGGGACAATGGTGCACGTGACTCGGATCGTGATCATCGGTGGCGGACCCGGCGGCTACGAGGCTGCGCTGGTGGCCGCGCAGCTCGGCGCGGAGGTGACCGTCGTCGACCGCGACGGTCTGGGCGGATCGGCGGTGCTCACCGACTGCGTGCCGTCGAAGACCCTGATCGCGACCGCGGAGGTGATGACCACCTTCGACAGCTCGTACGAGGAGCTGGGCATCACCGTCGCGCAGGACGAGGCCGCGGACGCGGCCAAGGTCATCGGCGTGGACCTGGGCAAGGTCAACCGCCGTGTGAAGCGACTGGCGATCGCGCAGTCCCACGACATCACCCAGTCGGTCACCCGGGCCGGGGTCACCGTGCTGCGCGGCCGCGGCCGGCTCGGCGGCGGCGGGCAGGCGGTGGACGGCTCCCGCGAGGTGCTGGTGGACGCGCCGGACGGCACCGTCCAGTCGCTGCGCGCCGACGCGGTGCTGATCGCCACCGGCGCCCACCCCCGCGAGCTGCCGGACGCCCAGCCGGACGGCGAGCGGATCCTCACCTGGACCCAGGTGTACGACCTGGAGGAGCTGCCCCGCGAGCTGATCGTGGTCGGCTCCGGTGTGACCGGCGCGGAGTTCGCGGGTGCCTACCAGGCGCTCGGCTCCAAGGTCACCCTGGTCTCCAGCCGTGACCGGGTGCTGCCGGGCGAGGACCCGGACGCCGCCGAGGTGCTGGAGGACGTCTTCCGCCGCCGCGGCATGAACGTGATGGGCCGCTCGCGCGCCGAGAGCGTCAAGCGGATCGGCGACCGGGTCGAGGTGGCCCTCGCCGACGGCAAGGTGATCGAGGGCACGCACTGCCTGATGGCGGTCGGCTCGATCCCCAACACCGCGGAGATGGGCCTGGAGGAGGCCGGGGTCAAGCTCAACGACTGGGGCCAGATCCAGGTCGACCGGGTCTCCCGCACCAGCGCCCCGGGCGTCTACGCGGCCGGCGACTGCACCGGCGTCTTCATGCTCGCCTCGGTGGCGGCCATGCAGGGCCGGATCGCGATGTACCACGCGCTCGGCGACGCGGTGCAGCCGCTGAACCTGAAGACCGTCGCCTCCAACGTCTTCACCGACCCGGAGATCGCCACCGTCGGCTACACCGCGGCCGATGTGGAGTGCGGCAAGATGGACGCGGTCGTGGTCAAGCTGCCGCTGCGCGGCAACCCGCGGGCGAAGATGCAGGGCATCCGGGACGGCTTCGTGAAGCTGTTCTGCCGCCCGGGCACCGGCATCGTGGTGGGCGGCGTGGTCGTCGCCCCGCGGGCCAGCGAGCTCATCCACCCGATCGCGCTCGCGGTGGACGCCAATCTGACCGTCGAACAGGTGGCCAGCGCCTTCACCGTCTACCCGTCGGTCTCCGGCTCGACCGCCGAGGCAGCCCGGCAGCTGCACATCCGCAAGCGGGTCGAGGGCGAATCCTGAACCTCCGGCGCACAGTTGAGGGCGGCTGCCGATCGGCGGCCGCCCTTCGCGCAGGAGTGATCGTCACCCGGACGGCGGGCGCGGTCCCGGGCTGCTGACGGCGCGTATTGTACGGTCACGCGCCGCTCTTGCGTGAGCAATTCCAGCTACTAGCTGCAAACGCCTGAAAGCAGACGGTCACGCACGTTACCGTCGGTTCTGTGTTTGCAGCAGAACGTCGCCAGTTGATCCTCGAAATGGTGCGCGCCAACGGAGCGGTCTCGCTCCGGGAGTTGGCCCGCGTCGTCCAGACCTCCGAAGTGACCGTGCGCCGCGACGTACGGGCCCTGGAGGCAGAAGGGCTCCTCGACCGCCGGCACGGCGGCGCGGTGCTCCCCGGCGGCTTCAGCCGCGAACCCGGCTACCCGCAGAAGACCCACCTCTCCGCGGCGGAGAAGAGCGCCATCGCGGACCTCGCCGCCGGCCTGGTGGAGGAGGGGGACGCGGTGGTGGTCGGCGCCGGCACCACCACCCAGGAGCTGGCCCGCAGGCTGGCCAGGGTGCCCGGCCTCACCGTGGTCACCAACTCGCTGCTGGTCGCCCAGGCGCTGGCGCACGCCAACCGGGTGGAGGTGGTGATGACCGGCGGCACCCTGCGGGGTTCCAACTACGCGCTGGTCGGCAGCGGTGCCGAGCAGTCCCTGCACGGGCTGAGGGTCTCCAAGGCCTTCATCTCCGGCAGCGGGCTGACCGCGGAGCGGGGCCTGTCCACCGCCAACATGCTGTCCGCGAGCGTGGACCGGGCGCTGGTGCAGTCGGCCAACGAGGTCATCGTCCTCGCCGACCACACCAAGCTCGGCGCGGACTCCATGTTCCAGACCGTGCCCACCGAGAACATCACCCGGCTGGTCACGGACGAGCAGGCGACCGCCGACGACGGCACCGCCCGGGAACTCGACGCGATCGCCGACTGCGGGGTGCAGATCGACCTGGCGCCGCTCGGCGCCGCCCCCACCGGGGACGCCCCGGTGCACGGCACCGGCAGCGGGCCCGTCCACCAGACCCAGCCCGGCCCGCTGGCGCGCCGGCCCGCCCCGCCCCCCGGCGGCGCCCCGCTGCCCGGCCAGCGCCGGCCGGGCGCGCACGGCGGTCCGGCCGGGCCGGGCGGCATGCCGACCCGGCTGGCCGAGCTGGGCCTCCCGCGCGGGCGCTGAGGGCCCGTACAGCCGCGCGAACGCGGCCGGCCCGCACCCCCCGAGGGGGTACGGGCCGGCCGGTGCTCCAGGGAGCGTGTCAGTCCTTGATCTCGCACAGCGCGGCGCCGCTGCTGACGCTCGCGCCCACCTCGGCCTTGAGGCCGACGACGGTGCCCGCCTTGTGCGCGTTCAGCGGCTGCTCCATCTTCATCGCCTCCAGGACCACGATCAGCTCGCCCTCGGCGACGACCTGGCCCTCCTCGACGGCGACCTTGACGATGGTGCCCTGCATCGGCGAGGCCAGGGTGTCACCGCTGACGGCCGAACCGGCCTTCTTGGCGCCCACCCGGCGCTTGGCCTTCGCGGCACCCGCGGCACCGGCCGCCGGGGCCGCCGAGACGCCCAGCGAGGACGGCAGCGAGACCTCGATCCGCTTGCCGCCGACCTCGACCACGACGGTCTCGCGGCCCTCGGCCTCCTCGCCGTCGCCGGCCGCGCCCGCGAACGGCGGGATGGTGTTGTCGAACTCGGTCTCGATCCAGCGGGTGTAGATCGTGAACGGGCCCTCGCCGCCGTGCAC
Source organism: Kitasatospora sp. NPDC088861 (assembly GCF_044750105.1). Classification (NCBI taxonomy): domain Bacteria; kingdom Bacillati; phylum Actinomycetota; class Actinomycetes; order Kitasatosporales; family Streptomycetaceae; genus Kitasatospora; species Kitasatospora sp. NPDC088861. Next base: position 40,843 of record NZ_JBIVJF010000023.1, on the reverse strand, counting down.
CTCGGGCGCGAACGCCGGGTCGGTGACGACCGCCTGGTGGAACGGGATGGCGGTGGCCATGCCCTCCACCTTGAACTCGTTCAGCGCGCGGCGGGCCCGCTCCAGGGCCTGCTTGCGGTCCCGGCCGGAGACGATCAGCTTGGCCAGCAGGGAGTCCCAGGCCGGGCCGATGACCGAGCCGGTCTCCACGCCGGAGTCCAGCCGGACACCCGGGCCGGACGGCGGCGCGAACAGCGTCACGGTGCCGGGCGCGGGCAGGAAGCCCCGGCCCGGGTCCTCGCCGTTGATGCGGAACTCGAACGAGTGGCCGCGCACCTCGGGGTCGCCGTAGCCCAGTTCCTCGCCGTCGGCGATCCGGAACATCTCGCGGACCAGGTCGAGTCCGGTGACCTCCTCGGTGACCGGGTGCTCGACCTGCAGCCGGGTGTTGACCTCCAGGAAGGAGATCGTGCCGTCCAGCGCCACCAGGAACTCGCAGGTCCCGGCGCCCTCGTAGCCGGCCTCCTTCAGGATGGCCTTGGACGCCCGGTACAGCTCGGCGTTCTGCTCGGCGGTCAGGAACGGCGCGGGCGCCTCCTCGACCAGCTTCTGGTGCCGGCGCTGGAGCGAGCAGTCACGGGTGGAGACGACCACCACGTTGCCGTGCTTGTCCGCGAGGCACTGGGTCTCCACGTGCCGCGGGTTGTCCAGGTAGCGCTCGACGAAGCACTCGCCGCGGCCGAAGGCGGCGACGGCCTCGCGCACCGCGGACTCGTACAGCTCCGGGATCTCCTCCAGCGTGCGGGCGACCTTGAGGCCGCGGCCGCCGCCGCCGAAGGCCGCCTTGATGGCGACCGGAAGGCCGTGCTCCCGGGCGAACACGACCACCTCGTCGGCACCCGAGACCGGGTCCGGGGTGCCGGCGACCAGCGGCGCGCCGGCGCGCTGCGCCACGTGCCGGGCCGTGACCTTGTCACCGAGGTCGCGGATGGCCTGCGGGGGCGGGCCGATCCAGGTCAGGCCCGCGTCGAGGACGGCCTGGGCGAAGTCGGCGTTCTCCGACAGGAACCCGTAGCCGGGGTGGATGGCGTCGGCCCCGGAGTCCGCCGCGGCCTTCAGGACCTTGGCGATGTCCAGGTAACTGGTGCCGGGGGTGTCTCCACCCAGCGCGTAAGCCTCGTCGGCCGCGCGGACGTGCAGCGCATCCCGGTCCGGCTCGGCGTAGACGGCGACGCTGGCGATACCGGCGTCCGAGCAGGCCCGGGCGACGCGGACGGCGATTTCCCCGCGGTTGGCGATGAGCACCTTGCGCACTGTGGCTCCCTTCTTGAACCTGGTCGAGTTTATGGATTCCTGGGCGGTACCGGCGAGTAGCCCCAGGTTGTGAACTATCCCACACGGACGGTGATGAATTTCCGGGGCCCGTCGGCCGCCCGTCCGGTGACGCCGCAGGTCGCGGCCGGTGCGGTCGAACCGGCCGGATCCACAGCGGGTGACCGGGCGTTGTCCGGTGCCCCGGTGGCATCGGACACACTCTCGCGCGGGCGGCTCAAAGGACGGTGGAACGGGCGGCGGGGCGCCGCGGTCCCGCGGGCCCGGCCGTCAGGCCCAGAGGTCGACCAGCCGGACGTCCAGGTCGGCGAGCAGGGCGCGCAGCAGCGGCAGCGAGAGGCCGATGACGTTGCCCGGGTCACCGTCGATGCCCTCGATGAACGGCGCCGAGCGCCCGTCCAGGGTGAACGCCCCGGCGACGTGCAGGGGCTCGCCGGAGGCCACGTAGGCGGCGATCTCGGCGTCGTCCGGGGTGCCGAAGCGGACGGTGGTGGACGCGGTCGCCGAGGACTGCCGGCCGGTCGCGGTGTCGATCACGCAGTGGCCGGTGCGCAGCACCCCGGCACGACCGCGCATCGACTGCCAGCGGGCGAGCGCCTCGGTGGCGTCGGCGGGCTTGCCGAGGGCCTGGCCGTCCAGCTCCAGGACGGAGTCGCAGCCGATCACCAGCTCGCCGCCGGTCAGTTCGGCGGCGACCGCCTTCGCCTTCGCCTCGGCCAGCACCAGGGCGAGTTCGGCCGGGGTGGCGGCGCTGATCGCGTCCTCGTCGACGCCGCTGACCACCACGCGCGGGTCGAGGCCCGCTTGGCGCAGCAGTCCGAGGCGGGCGGGGGAGGCGGAGGCGAGGACGAGGATGCGCTGGTCGGTCATGCCCCTCAGGGTAGGGGGTGCCGGTGTCCGCCGTTCGGGTGAACGACGGCCACCGCAGTCGGATCAGCGGCGGTCACAGCAGGAGGAGGACGGCGGCCACCATCGCGAGGGCGGCGAGCACCCGGCCGGCCCGGTGCAGCCGCTCCATCATCCGGCGGGCCTCCGGGGAGGGCTCGTCGCGGGGGTCTGACCAGAGCACACGTCCAGGGTGCGCCGCGCCCGGCCCCGGGCGCCTGAGTATCCGTACTCAGCTTTCGGGCAATCCGGGCGGACGGGCCCGAACGGGTGCGGAGTGGGAAGTCGGACGGGCCGACTTCCCACTCCGCACCCGGCGGATCAGCTCGCCCAGCCGGACGTCCGCCAGGCGTTGACGCCCGGGTGGACGGCCGGGCGGAACAGGCGGGAGCGGTCGTTCCAGGGGGCGGCCGGGCCGGCACCGGCCAGGCGTGCCGCCTCGGCGGCCCGGGCCTGGACCACCGCCAGGACGGCGGCGAGCTCCTCGGGGGTCGGCTGCCCGTGCAGCACGTGGATCGGGGCCATGGCTCAATTCTCTCCCGACGGGGGCCTACAGGGGGATGTTGCCGTGCTTCTTCGGCGGCAGCACCTCGCGCTTGCCGCGCAGCGCCCGCAGACCCCGGACGATGTGCCGGCGGGTCTCGCTCGGCGGGATCACCGCGTCCACGTAGCCGCGCTCGGCCGCCAGGTACGGGTTCAGCAGGGTGTCCTCGTACGAGGCGATCAGCTCGGCCCGCTTCTGCTCGGCGCCGCCCGCCGCCCCGGCCTCGGCGATCTCCCGCCGGTGCAGGATGTTGACCGCGCCCTGCGCGCCCATCACCGCGATCTGCGCGGTCGGCCAGGCCAGGTTGAGGTCGGCGCCCAGGTGCTTGGAGCCCATGACGTCGTACGCGCCGCCGAAGGCCTTGCGGGTGATCACGGTGATCAGCGGGACGGTCGCCTCGGCGTAGGCGTAGATCAGCTTGGCGCCGCGGCGGATGATGCCGTCCCACTCCTGCTCGGTGCCGGGCAGGAAGCCGGGCACGTCGACGAAGGTCAGCACCGGGATGTTGAAGGAGTCGCAGGTCCGGATGAAACGGGCGGCCTTCTCGCTGGCGTTGATGTCCAGGCAGCCGGCCAGGTCCATCGGCTGGTTGCCGACGATGCCGACGGACTGGCCCTCGACCCGGCCGAAGCCGGTGATGATGTTGCCCGCGTACAGCGGCTGGGTCTCCAGGAACTCGCCGTCGTCGACGATGTGCTCGATCACCTTGCGCATGTCGTACGGCTGGTTCGCCGAGTCCGGCACGATGGCGTCGAGTTCGAGGTCCTCGTCGGTGACGGTGAGGTCCGCCTGCTCGGGGTAGGACGGCGGGTCCGACAGGTTGTTGGAGGGCAGGTACGAGAGCAGGCTCTTGACGTACTCGACGGCCTCCTTCTCGTCGGTGGCCAGGTAGTGCGCGTTGCCGGACTTGCTGTTGTGGGTGCGGGCGCCGCCCAGCTCCTCCATGCCGACGTCCTCGCCGGTCACGGTCTTGATCACGTCCGGGCCGGTGATGAACATGTGCGAGGTCCGGTCGGCCATCACCACGAAGTCGGTGATCGCGGGGGAGTACACCGCGCCGCCCGCGCAGGGGCCCATGATCAGCGAGATCTGCGGGATCACGCCCGAGGCGTGCACGTTGCGGCGGAAGATCTCGCCGTACAGGCCGAGCGAGACCACGCCCTCCTGGATCCGGGCGCCGCCGGAGTCGTTGATGCCGATGACCGGGCAGCCGGTCTTCAGCGCGAAGTCCATCACCTTGACGATCTTCTCGCCGAACACCTCGCCCAGGGAGCCGCCGAACACGGTGAAGTCCTGGGCGAAGACGGCGACCTGGCGGCCGTCCACGGTGCCGTAGCCGGTCACCACGCCGTCGCCGTACGGGCGGTTCCGCTCCTGCCCGAAGTTCGTCGAGCGGTGCCGGGCGAACTCGTCGAACTCGACGAAGGAGTCCTCGTCCAGCAGCTCCGCGACCCGCTCGCGGGCCGTCAGCTTGCCCTTGGCGTGCTGCTTCTCCACGGCCGCGGCGGAGCCGGAGTGCACCGCCTCGTCGAGCCTGCGCCGCAGGTCGGCGAGCTTGCCGGCGGTGGTGTGGGGGTCGTACGGCGCCTCGGTCATCCGGTGGCTCTCCCTGATCCATGGGCCGCGACCTGTTCGAGTGCGCGCGGGCCGGAGTGGGGGCCCGCGCATGAGGGCAGGGCGGCGCTGCGAACTACCGTTGGGTAGCGTAGCCAGCGCGCGGGCCCGGACGTCACGTCCTGGCGTTATGGCCATTGACACAGTGTGTCAACGCGCGTTCTGCGGGACGATGGGGCGGCCTACGCCCCCGGCGTCCGCACACCCCCTAGTGTTCTGGACCATGACCGCACCCGACTCCCCCCGCCGCAGTGGACTGCGCGGTTTCGGCCACGCCGGACCGTCGCCGTGGACCGACCTGGACCGCCCGCCGCTGGACGAGGCGGCGCTGCGCCGCGACCTGCTGGTCCCGGACGGGCTCTGGACCTCGGTGGACGTCGTCGCCGAGACCGGCTCCACCAACAACGACCTCGCCGCCCGCGCCCGGGCCGGCGCCCCGCAGGGCGCGGTGCTGGTCGCCGAGGTGCAGAACGCCGGGCGCGGCCGGCTGGAGCGCCAGTGGAGCGCCCCGGCCCGCTCCGGGCTGTTCCTGTCCGTCCTGCTGCGCCCCGAGGAGGTGCCGGTCGAACGCTACGGCTGGCTGCCGATCCTGGTCGGGGTGGCCACCGCCAGCACGCTGAGCCGGGTCGCCGGGGTCGAGGTCGGGCTGAAGTGGCCCAACGACCTCCAGGTGGAGATCGACGGCGCCGAGCGCAAGCTCGGCGGCATCCTCACCGAGCTGAGCGGTGGCGCCGTGGTCGCGGGCCTCGGCATCAACGTCTCGCTGCGCGAGCCCGAACTGCCCGTCCCCACCGCCGCCTCGCTCGCGCTGGCCAGCGCCGAGGTCACCGACCGGTCCACCCTGCTGCGCGCCCTGCTGCGCGAGTTCGCCGGGTTGTACCGCACCTGGACGGCCGCCGCCGGCGACCCGCACACCAGCGAGCTGCTCCGCGCCTACGCGGACCGCTGCACCACGCTCGGCCGCCAGGTGAAGGTGCACCTGCCGGGCGACCGGGAGCTGGTCGGCGAGGCGGTGGCGATCGACGGCGACGGCCGCCTGGTGGTCCGCACCCCCGACGGCGCACGCCGGGCGGTCGGCGCGGGGGACGTCGTCCACGTGCGCCCCGAGCCCCGCTGAACGGCACTCTTCACCTCTCCTTGACCCGGGCTGATGCCCCGGATCGCGCGATTCCGTGCGAACATTCCACCTGGCAGCGGTGTGAGGCGCGCCACTGCCCGCCGGGTGGCGGGCGCGCCCGGACAGGCAGGACACGAGGCGAGTGCGGCGACCGCACGGGGACGGACCGGTGGCAGAGGACGGCAGCAGCGGCGCGACATCGGGGACCCACGACCCCACGGTCGCGCTCGAACTGGAACGCCTGATCCTGGACGCGCCACGCCGCTACACCCCGTACCAGGCCGCGCGGGCCGCCGACGTCCCGATGGAGCTGGCGACCCGCTTCTGGCGGGCCATGGGCTTCCCCGACATCGGCCAGTCCCGGGCCCTCACCGACGGCGACGTGATCGCCCTGCGCCGGCTCGCCGGCCTGGTCGAGTCCGGCCTGCTCAGCGAGTCGATGGCGATCCAGGTGGCCCGCTCCACCGGCCAGACCACCGCCCGGCTGGCCGGCTGGCAGATGGACACCTTCCTGGAGAACCTCACCCAGGCCGTCGAGCCCGGCCTGACCCGCGCCGACGTCGCCTACCCGCTGGTCGAGCTGCTGCTGCCGGAGCTGGAGCAGTTCCTGGTGTACGTCTGGCGCCGCCAGCTCGCCGCCGTCACCGGCCGGGTGGTCCAGGCCGCCGAGGACAACGAGATCACCAGCGGCCGCCTCGCGGTGGGCTTCGCCGACCTGGTCGGCTTCACCCGGCTGTCGCGGCGGCTGGAGGAGGAGGAGCTCGGCGAACTCGTCGAGACCTTCGAGAACACCTGTTCGGACCTGATCGCCGGGCAGGGCGGCCGGGTCATCAAGACCCTCGGCGACGAGATCCTCTACGTCTCCGAGGACCCGGTCACCGCCGCCGAGATCGCGCTCAGCCTGATCGAGGCCCTCGCCGAGGACGAGACCATCCCCGCGCTGCGGGTCGGCATGGCCTTCGGCACGGTCACCTCGCGGATGGGCGACGTCTTCGGCACCACCGTGAACCTGGCCAGCCGGCTCACCTCGATCGCGCCCAAGGACGCGGTGCTGATCGACGGCGAGTTCGCCGCCGCGCTGGAGCAGTACGGCAGCGTGGCCCCGCCGGACGCGGACGGCCCCGGCCTCGCCGAGGCGCTGTCGGCCGCCGCCGGGATGCCCGCCTCGGGCCTGCCGGTGCCGGGCCTGGACGCCGGGCACCGGTTCCACCTGCAGCCGATGTGGCGCCGGCCGGTGCGCGGGCTCGGGCTGGTCGAGCCGTGGCTGCTGTCGCGGCGGCTGAAGCCGGAGTAGGCCTCCGCCGCTGCCCCTCCCGGGCCCTTCTCGCGCCTCTCCTGGAGCCTTTCCGCTCCCTTCCGGGCCCCTTCCGGTCTTCTCCTGTGCCCTTCCCGGCTTTTCCCGGGCCTTTCCAGCCTTCCCCGGCCCTTTCCAGGACGTGGCCCCGGGCCGGTCCCGATGCTTGGGGTGCCGAACGGTTGAAACCCGTACGGTCGGTTGCGGGTCCGCCCCGGCAAACGGGGCATAACCGAACGAAACCGCCATAGTCTTGGTGAAAGCGGCCGGGTGGGTGCGGCCGCCGTCGGGGGTCCGGCAGGACCGGGCACAGGGAGCGAGGCGAGCCGGTGAGCAGCGAGGCGATCATGACGGACCGCGGCTGCGACTGCGGCGGCCCGCGGCTGTCCGGCCAACTGCCCGACCTGCGGCTGCAGTCCGTGGTCGAGCTGGCCCAGGACATGGCCCGCGCGCTCACCCCGCTGGAGGCCGTCCGGGCCGCCGCCGCCCGCGCCACCGAGGCACTCGGGGCGACCATGGCGGCCGTCTCCGTCTGGGACCGCGAATCCGGCCGGCTCCGGGTCCTGGTCAACCACGGGGAGCTCGCGCCCGGCGAGGAGGAACTGCCCGAGGACGAGTCCTACCCCGTCGCCGACTTCCCCGAGATCGTCACCTATCTGGAGGAGCGCTGGACCACCGGGCGCCTCCCTCGGGCCTGGCTGCAGACCGCCGAGAACGCCGAACCGCACGCCGGGCACGCCCACCCCACCGCCGGCGCGTACTGCCAGGAACGCGCCGCGGCGCTGCGCCGGCGAGGCCGCGCCTGCTGCGTGGTCGCCCCGATCGTCCTGCACGGGCAGGCCTGGGGCGAGCTGTACCTGGCCCGCAGCGTCGGGAAGCCCGGGTTCGTCGCCGCCGACACCGACTACGCGACCCTGCTCGCGGCCCAGATCTCGGCCGGCCTCGCCCAGACCGAACGCCTCGCCGACCTGCGCAAACTCGCCTTCTCCGACCCGCTCACCGGCCTCGCCAACCGGCGCGCCGTCGACGCCCGGCTGGAGAGCGCCCTCACGGCGCACAACCGGGACAACACCGTGGTCTCGCTCGTCGTCTGCGACGTCAACGGCCTCAAGCGGGTCAACGACCAGCTCGGCCACGAAATGGGCGACCGGCTGCTCGAACGGTTCGCCCACCAGCTCTCGGTCGCCGCGGCCAAACTCCCCGGCAGCCTCGCCGCCCGCCTCGGCGGCGACGAGTTCTGCCTGCTCGCCGAGGGGCAGAAGGCCGACGAGGTCGTCGCCGTCGCCGAGGAGCTCTGCGCCCGGGCCCTGGCCCTGTCCGAAGGCGAGGGCGTCGCCTGCGGCGTCGCCTCCACCGGCGACTCCATCGGCCCGGTCACCACCCCAGACCGGCTCTTCCGGCTCGCCGACGCCGCCCAGTACCGGGCCAAGGCCGCCCGGGCCGCCCACCCCGTCGTCGCCGGGCGCAGCCACGGCCCCGGCTTCTCGCCCGACCCCACCGTGCTGCTCGCCGACGCCGCCGACCCGCACCACCGGGCCGACGGACGCGCCCGCCCGGGCCGGGCCGGGGCGGGCGACCGGCGGCGCTTCCGGGGCGCCGCGCACAGCGCCGACCCGGGCCAGCTGCTCACCGCCGTCCTCGCGGCCCTCGACCAGGCCGCCGCCGCCCGGGCCGTCCACCCCGCCGACACCCTCGGCAAGCTCGTCGTCGTCGCCGAGGCCTCCGCCCGGCTGCTCGACGCCGTCGGCTGGTGGGTCTCCTACGTCCCGCCCGGCTCCCACCTCATGCGCACCGCCCAGCACGCCGTCTACCGGATGACCAGCGGCCCCAGCAGCACCCGCGCCGAGACCCAGCGGGCCCAGATCGAGGCCCCGGACGCCGTCTTCGACCTGCGCCACTACCCGATGACCCGCCGCGCCGTCCGCGGCGGCGCCTTCGCCCTGCGCGCCGGCGCGGCCGGCAACGACCCGGCCGAGGAGGCCATGCTGGTCGTCTCCGGCTACCGCGGCATGGTCGCCGCCGGCGGCCAGAACCCGGCCGGCGGCTGGCTCGTCGAACTCTTCGCCGACGACGCCACCCTGCCGCTGGGCCAGGCCGCCTTCGCCATGCGCGCCCTGGTGGCCGTCGCCCTGGCGGGCGCGGCCTCGCCCCCGGTGGTGTGAGGCCGGGGGAGGCTGGTCGGCGCGGTCAGGCCGGCCCGAGGGCGCGCAGGACCGCCTCGACCAGGCGGTCGGCGTAGGCGGGGTCGAGCGGGCCGAGCCGGTAGAGCCAGCGGTAGTGGAGCGGGCCGTAGAGGAGTTCGAGGGCGAGGTCGAGGTCCGCGGCGGGGGCGAGCTGGCCGGCCTCGCGGGCGCTGTGCAGGCGGGCGCGGGTGACGTCGAGGAGTGGGTTCAGCAGGCGGGTGCGGTACTCGGCGTACAGGGCCGGGTCGTTGAGCATCTCGGCGGTGATGGCGCGGTAGCTGCGGTCGAGGGCGGGGTCGGTGAGCTCGGCGGTGGTGGGGCGCAGGACGGTTCGCAGGTCGGCGGCGAGGTCGCCGGTGTCGGGGAGGTCGAGGCCGCCCTCGTGCTCGTTGGTGGCGAGGAAGGCGTCGAAGACGACGGCGCCCTTGGACGGCCACCAGCGGTAGATGGTCTGCTTGCCGACGCCGGCCCGGGCGGCGATCGCCTCGATGGTGAGCTTGCCGAAGCCGACCTCGGCGACGAGTTCGGAGGCGGCGGCGAGGACGGCGGCGCGGGAGCGTTCGCTGCGGCGGGCGGGATCGGGGGCGGTTCTGTGGGCCATGGCGGAAATTCTAAGCGAAGTGGCGAGACGGTACGTATCGTCTTGACGCGGCGTCGGATCCGGGATCATGCTGGAGGGGCGCCAGCGAGACGGACCGTCTCGTCTTGTTCTGAACCCTGGAGGCCCCATGACCCGCTCCGCCCACCCCGCCCACATCCTGATGGTCTCGGTCCCGGCCCACGGGCACGTCAACCCCAGCCTCGCCGTGATCGCCGAACTGGTCGCCCGGGGCCACCGGGTCAGCTACGTCAACGACGCCTCCTTCGCCGAGGCCGTCGAGTCCACCGGTGCCCGCCTCGTCCCGTACCCGACGCGGCTGCCGCTCGCCGACGACCCGAGCGGGTGGCCGGAGGACCCGGTGGCGATCCAGGAGGTGTTCCTGGACGACGCCCTCGCGATGCACCCCGTCCTGCTGGAGGCCTTCGCGGACGACCGCCCCGACCTGGTGCTCCACGACATCGCGGGCTTCGCCGGGCGGGCGCTCGGCGAGCGGCTGGGCGTGCCGGTGGTGCAGCTGTCGCCCACCTACGTCGGCTGGGAGGGCTTCGAGCAGGACATGGCGGAGGTGTACGAGGCGATCCGCAACGGGCCCGGCGGCGCCGAGCACCACCGGCGGTTCGCCGACTGGCTGGCCGAGGCCGGGGCGGTGGAACGCGACGTGGACGCCTTCAAGGGCCGCCCGGTGCGGGCCGTCGCCCTGATCCCGCGCGCCCTGCAGCCCAACGCGGACCGGGTCGACGAGCGGCGCGTCAGCTTCGTCGGGCCGTGCTTCGGCGACCGCGCCCATCAGGGGGAGTGGTGGCGGCCGGCTGCCGCCGAGAAGGTGCTGCTGGTCTCGCTCGGCTCGGCCTTCACCCACCAGCCCGCGTTCTACCGGGCCTGCGTCCAGGCCTTCGGCGACCTGCCCGGCTGGCACACGGTGCTCCAGGTCGGCGCGCACACCGACCTGGCCGACCTGGGCGAGGTGCCGGACACCGTCGAGGTGCACCGGTGGGTGCCGCAACTGTCGGTGCTCGCGCAGGCGGACGCCTTCGTCACCCACGCGGGCATGGGCGGCTCCAGCGAGGGGCTGTACCACGGCGTGCCGATGATCGCCGTGCCGCAGGCCGCAGACCAGTACGCCAACGCGGACGCGCTGGTGGGGCTCGGCGTCGCCCGCCGCCTGGACACCGGGGAGGCCACCCCGGAGGCGCTGCGCGGCGCGCTGCTGGAGCTGGTCGGCGACCCGGCGGTGGCCGAGCGGTTGAAGGCGCTGGCCGCCGCCGGCCGGGCCGAGGGCGGCACCGCCCGCGCGGCGGACCTGATCGAGGCCGAGCTCAGGGGGTGACCGGCACGGCGGGGGAGGACGTGGCGGGGGAGGGCGCGGTGATCCGGTCCGGCCGGGTGTAGACGTTCGCGCCCTCCCCGCGCAGGAAGCCGACCAGGGTCAGGCCCAGCTCCTCCGCGAGGTCCACCGCGAGCGAGGACGGCGCCGAGACGGCCGCCAGCAGCGGGACGCCCGCCAGCGCGGCCTTCTGGGTCAGCTCGAACGAGGCCCGGCCGCTCACCAGCAGGACGTGCCCGGTCAGCGGCAGCCTGCCCTCGCGCAGCGCCCAGCCGACCACCTTGTCCACCGCGTTGTGCCGCCCGACGTCCTCGCGGGCGCAGAGCAGTTCGCCGGTGGCGGCGTCGAACAGGCCGGCCGCGTGCAGGCCGCCGGTGGACTCGAAGGTGCGCTGGGCGGCCCGCAGCCGGTCCGGCAGGCCGTACAGCAGGGACGGCGGGACGGTGAGCGGGTCCTCGCCCACCGGGTGGCGGACGTGAGTGCGGACGGCGTCCACGGTGTCCCGGCCGCACAGGCCGCAGGCGCTGGTGGTGAGCAGGTTGCGGTGCGCGGACAGCGGCAGCGCGCGGGCGGCGCCGCGCAGGGTGGCGTCGACGACGTTGTAGGTGTTGGCGCCGGCTTCGTCCGTCCCGGCGCAGTACCGCAGGGCGGCGAGTTCCTCGGAGGTGTGCACCAGCCCCTCGCCGACCAGGAACCCGGCTACCAGGTCGAAGTCCTGCCCGGGGGTGCGCATGGTGACGGTCAGCGGCTCGCCGCCGAGCCGGATCTCCAGCGGCTCCTCCGCCGCCAGCGAGTCCGGCCGCACCCCGCGCTCGTCCCCCCGCAGCCGCACCACCCGGCGCCGTGCTGTCGCCCGCGTCATCGCCCTGCCACCTCCGTGCGTGTCCGTGGGCACCAGCGTGCGGCACGGGGCGGGCCGGGGGAAAGTCCTGCCGGCCGGTACGGGGCGTGCGATCGTGGCCGTTCCGGATGGCGACCACCTGTTGTCATATCTTCATTCACCTGATGTGATGGTGTATATGGATATGCACAGTGCTGTGGCCCCCGACGCTCCGCTGGTCCAGGTTGGCAAGGCCGACGTCAGCGCCGAGGACGTGCTGGCCGTCGCCCGGGGGAACGCCCGGGTCGAGATAGGCCCCGACGCGCTCGCCGAGATGGCGACGGCGCGGGCACGGATCGACGCCCTCGCGGCCGAACCGCGCCCCGTCTACGGCGTGTCGACCGGATTCGGCGCGCTCGCCGTCCGGCACATCAGCCCCGAACTGCGGGCGCAGCTCCAGCGGTCGCTGGTGCGCTCGCACGCGGCCGGGATGGGACCGGCCGTCGAGCGCGAGGTCGTCCGGGCACTCGTCTTCCTGCGGATGAAGACGCTGGCCTCCGGCCGGACCGGGGTGCGCCCGCTGGTCGCGCAGACCATGGCCGCCCTGCTCAACGCGGGCATCACCCCGGTGGTCCGGGAGTTCGGCTCGCTCGGCTGCTCCGGCGACCTCGCGCCGCTGTCGCACTGCGCGCTGGTCCTGATGGGCGAGGGCGTGGCCACCGGCCCGGACGGCGTGGAGAAGCCCGCCGCCGAACTGCTCGCCGCCGCCGGCATCGAGCCCGTCGAACTGCTGGAGAAGGAGGGCCTGGCCCTCATCAACGGCACCGACGGCATGCTCGGCATGCTGGTGATGGCCATCGCCGACCTGCAACGGCTGTACACCACCGCCGACATCACCGCCGCGATGACCCTGGAGGCGCTGCTCGGCACCGACAAGGTGCTCGCCCCCGAACTGCACGCCCCGATCCGCCCCCACCCGGGCCAGGCGCTGAGCGCCGCCAACATGCTGGCCGTCCTCAAGGACTCCGGCCTCACCGGCCACCACCAGGACGACGCGCCGCGGGTCCAGGACGCCTACTCGATCCGCTGCGCCCCGCAGGTGGCCGGCGCCGGCCGGGACACCCTCGCCCACGCCCAGCTGGTCGCCTCCCGCGAGCTGGCCGCCTCGGTCGACAACCCGGTGGTGCTGCCGGACGGCCGGGTGGAGTCCAACGGCAACTTCCACGGCGCCCCGGTCGCGTACGTGCTGGACTTCCTCGCCATCGCCGCCGCCGACCTGGGCTCGATCTCCGAGCGCCGCACCGACCGACTGCTCGACAAGGCCCGCTCGCACGGCCTGCCGGCCTTCCTGGCCGACGACCCCGGCGTGGACTCCGGCCTGATGATCGCCCAGTACACCCAGGCGGCGCTGGTCAGCGAGAACAAGCGGCTCGCCGTCCCGGCCTCGGTCGACTCGATCCCGTCCTCCGCGATGCAGGAGGACCACGTGTCGATGGGCTGGTCCGCCGCCCGCAAGCTGCGCCAGGCCGTCGACAACCTCGGCCGGATCCTCGCCGTCGAACTCACCGCCGCCGCCCGCGCCCTGGAGATCCGCCAGCAGGCCGACGGCGCGGGCCGGACGGCCCCGGCCACCGCGGCCGCCATGGCCGCCGCCCGGGAGGCGGGGGTCGGCGGCGCGGGCCGCGACCGCTTCCTCTCGCCGGACCTGGAGGCGGCGGCCGCGCTGGTCGCCTCCGGGGAGCTGGTGCGGGCGGTGGAGCGGGTCACCGGGCCGCTGGCCTGAGCCGGTGTGACCTGGTGTGACCTGGTGTGACCTGGTGAGATCGGTGCGTTCGGTGCGTTCGGTGCGTTCGGCGTGACGGGCCGTCGGGTCCGGTGCGGGCGGCGGGGCTCAGTCCCAGTCGTCCCGGGACCGGGACCGCGGCTCGTCCCGGTCCCGGCGGTTGCCGAACGCGGCGGCGAAGTTGACCCCGACGATGCCCGCCCAACTGACGATCAGGCCGATGAAGCCGCCGCTCTGCGGGCTGGCCGCGATCGCGGTCAGCGGGATGCCGAGGACCAGCGAGATCACCGCAAGCCGGTTGCCGGGGAGGCCGAGCCCCGGCCCCGGGCGGTGCGGTCGGCGCCGGTGCGCGGGCTCGTAGTCGTCCATCCGCTCGGCCACCCGGCGCTCGACCCGGGCGTCCAACCGGGCGTCCAGGCGGCTCAGGAACGAGTCGACCAGCTCCGGCTCGTACTCCTTGCCGAGTTCCTTGCGAGCGTGCAGGGCGGCGTCGAGGTCGCGCCGCAGGTCGTCCTGGCGAGTGTCCATGGGACCAGCCTGGGCCCGCGCCGGGGCGCGGTCCATCCGTCGGTGGGGGAATCCGGGCGGGTTCAGGGAGAATTCAGGGTTACCCCGAGCTCCCACCCGCTCGGGCCGTCTCACCCGGCGTCCCGCCGTACGAGACGTCTTTGCCAGGCGCGACGCACTGCTGCACAGTCGTCGTCCGAATCGCTCGCATCCGGAGGTACCGCTGATGACCGCCACCGACGAGGCCGGCACGGTCGGCCCCTCCGCCCGGCTGCTCCAGCTGTTCGAAGGCCACCGACTGACCCCGACCCAGCGGCGGATCGCGCACTCGCTGGTCCGGCACGCCACCGAGGCGCCGTTCCTCTCCAGCGTCGAGGTCGCCGAACTCGCCGGCGTCAGCCAACCGTCCGTCACCCGCTTCGCGGTCGCCCTCGGCTACGACGGCTACCCGGCGCTGCGCAAGCAGCTGCGCGAACTCGGCGCGGGCGAGACCGCCGCGCCGGAGACCCCCGACGACGCGGTGCGCAACGAGCACCAGCAGGCCGTGCTCGCCGAGATCGCCCACCTGCGCCACCTCGCCGAACTCCTCGCCGACCCCGAGCCGATCACCCGCGCCGCCCGGCTGCTCGCCGCCTCCCGCCCGCTGCCGGTGCTCGGCCTGCGGGCCGCCTCCGCGCAGGCGCGCGGCTTCGCCTACTTCGCCGCCAAGGTGCACCCGGACATCCGCCTCCTCGACGAGGGCGGCAGCATGCTCGCCGACCGGCTGGAACAGGCCGCCGCGGCCGGGGCCACCGCGCTGCTCTGCTTCGCGCTGCCGCGCTACCCGCGGGAGCTGATGGACGCACTGGTGGTGGCCCGCGAGTGCGGGCTGACGGTGCTGACCGTCGCCGACAGCGCCTTCGCGCCGGTCGCCAAGCTCTCCGACCTGATGCTGCCGGCCGCCGTCGGCACCGGGCTGGTCTTCGACACCGCGTGCGCGCCGATGATGCTCGGCCGGGTGCTGTTGCAGCGCATGTGTGACGAACTCCCGGGCGCGGAGGCCAGGTTGGAGGCCATCGAGCAGTCCGCCGCGGCACGTGGCCTGTTTTTGGAGTAGACACGGCGGGGAGTAGCCGTCACGAACCCGGGCATCCCCTACAGCAGGGGGTGCCGCCCATGCGCGTGATCCACGAGATGAAGTTCGTCGCCCGCCTGGCCTCGGGTGTCGACGAATGGTCCTGCCCCACCTGCGGACGCCGTGTCACCCTGCGGCGCCTGCCCGATCCCGAACTGACCGTCCTCGACCCGGGAGACGAGTCCGCCGTGCACGTCGGCGTCATCGAACCCGACGCCCGCACCGCCGCCGCGGCCGCCGAGAAGTACGGCCTCGGCCCGGTCCAGAACATCCCCCGCCCGCCGACCCCGCCCGCCCCCGACGCCGCCGACCGCCGCTGGCTCGCCGAGATCGGCATCGACTGGGATGGTGACGCCGCGGCCTGACTCAGGCGCGGGGTGCGTACGGCGGCAGTGCGGAGGTGTCCAGTTCGGCGGGCAGCGGCGCGGGCAGCGGGACGGGCAGCGGGACGGGCTCGCCGTACTTGCCGTGCAGCACGCCCTGGTACTCGCCGTCGTGGGGGTGGGTGCGAAGCGTCCAGACACCCTTGCGGGGGTCGACCGCGAGGAATGCTGGTTCTCCCCCCGCGCGGGTAGGACGACCAGGTCGGGCGTCGCGTAGTCGTCCTCGTCGCCTGGAAAGGCGATGGATGCCGCCTCGTAGGCCCCGAGGCCGGGCAGTCGTGATCCGATCCGTTCGCGCAGCTGCCGCACGGTGCCGGCGTGCTTGCCCCGGCGGGGCGGAGACAGCAGCAGGGCGCCTCCGATGATCTCGACCCGCAGTCCGGTGCTCTGCTCGATCGCTTCTGCTGCGTGGCGGAGCTTGCCGGGGAGTAGGGGGATGGTCGCCATGGTGTCCTCTGCTGACCCGAGTGGCTGGTGTTTCCGGCCTCAGGGTACGGCTGGCGGGCGTACCGGCGCGGGCGCTGATCGGATGGGTTCGGGGTCTGGTCGGGAGGTGATTGTTTGGATATATTCAGTCGAGCTGAATCTGAATGAATCCATCCGCAGGGAGGCCAGGACATGGTGCAGCAGGCGAGCGGGCCGCGTGAGGTCAGGGCGGCGCGGGGGACGGGGCTGACGGCGCAGGGGTGGCAGCAGGAGGCGGCCCTGCGGATGCTGATGAACAACCTCGACCCGGAGGTCGCCGAGCACCCGTCGAAGCTGGTCGTGTACGGCGGGACGGGCAAGGCGGCGCGGGACTGGCGTTCGTTCGACGCCATGGTGAGGACGCTGGAGGGGCTGAAGCAGGACGAGACCATGCTGGTCCAGTCCGGGCGGCCGGTCGGCGTCATGCAGACCCACGAGTGGGCGCCGCGGGTGCTGATCGCCAACTCCAACCTGGTCGGCGACTGGGCCAACTGGGAGGAGTTCCGCCGGCTGGAGAGCCTCGGGCTCACCATGTACGGGCAGATGACCGCCGGCTCGTGGATCTACATCGGCACCCAGGGCATCCTGCAAGGCACCTACGAGACCTTCTCGGCCGTCGCCAACAAGCGGTTCAACGGGACGCTGGAAGGCACCATCACCCTCACCGCCGGCCTCGGCGGGATGGGCGGCGCCCAGCCGCTGGCCGTCACCATGAACGGCGGCGTGGCGATCTGCATCGACTGCGACCCGTCCCGGATCGCCCGCCGGATCGAGCACCGCTACCTGGACGTCGAGGCCAAGGACCTCGGGCACGCGCTGGAGCTGGCCACCGCCGCCCGCGACAAGCGGCAGCCGCTGTCCATCGGCGTGCTGGGCAACGCCGCCGAGCTGGTCCCGCAGCTGCTCGCGATGGACGCGCCCATCGACATCGTCACCGACCAGACCAGCGCCCACGACCCGCTCGCCTACCTGCCGGTGGGCGTCGCCTTCGACGACATGGCGGACTACGCGGCGGCCAAGCCCGCCGAGTTCACCCAGCGGGCCCGCGAGTCGATGGCCCGGCACGTCGAGGCGATGGTCGGCTTCCAGGACGCGGGCGCCGAGGTCTTCGACTACGGCAACTCGATCCGCGGCGAGGCCCAACTGGCCGGTTACGACCGTGCGTTCGCCTTCCCCGGATTCGTCCCCGCGTACATCCGGCCGCTGTTCTGCGAGGGCAAGGGCCCGTTCCGCTGGGCGGCGCTGTCCGGCGACCCGCAGGACATCCACAAGACCGACAAGGCCGTCCTCGACCTCTTCCCGGAGAACGAGTCGCTGCACCGCTGGATCAAGATGGCCCAGGAGAAGGTGCACTTCCAGGGCCTGCCCGCGCGGATCTGCTGGCTCGGCTACGGCGAGCGCGACAAGGCCGGCGAGCGCTTCAACGACATGGTCGCCTCCGGCGAGCTGTCCGCGCCGATCGTGATCGGCCGCGACCACCTCGACTGCGGCTCGGTCGCCTCCCCGTACCGGGAGACCGAGGCGATGCTGGACGGCTCGGACGCGATCGCCGACTGGCCGCTGCTCAACGCCATGGTCAACGTGGCCTCCGGCGCGTCCTGGGTCTCCATCCACCACGGCGGCGGCGTCGGCATCGGCCGCTCGATCCACGCCGGCCAGGTCACCGTCGCCGACGGCACCGCGCTGGCCGGCGAGAAGATCCGCCGGGTGCTCACCAACGACCCGGGCATGGGCGTGATCCGGCACGTGGACGCCGGCTACGACCGGGCCACCGAGGTCGCCGCCGAGCGCGGGGTCCGCGTCCCGATGGGTGAGCTGTGACGTCCTCGTTCGAAGAGATGTGGGCGGAGCTGCTCCCCGTGGGCCGCTCCGCCGCCTCCGGCGGCTACCGCCGCTTCGCCTGGAACTCCGCCGACGCCGAGTGCCGGGCCTGGTTCGAGCAGCAGGCCCGTGACCGCGGCCTCGCCTACGAGCTGGACCGCAACGGCAACCAGTGGGCCTGGCTGGGCGATCCGAACGCGGGCGGGGCGGTCGTCACCGGCTCGCACCTGGACTCCGTCCCGGACGGCGGCGCCTTCGACGGCCCGCTCGGCGTGGTCTCCTCCTTCGCGGCCCTGGACGAACTCCGCGCACGCGGGGCCGAGTTCACCCGTCCGTTGGCGATCACCAACTTCGGCGACGAGGAGGGTGCCCGGTTCGGCGTGGCCTGCATCGGCTCCCGCCTGTCCGCCGGCGTGCTGTCCCGCGAGGCCGCGTACGAGCTGCGCGACGCCGACGGCGTCCGGCTGCCCGACGCGATGGAGCGGGCCGGCTACGACCCGGGCGCGATCGGCGCGGACGACGACCGGCTGGCCCGGATCGGCGCCTTCGTCGAACTCCACGTCGAGCAGGGCCGCCTCCTCGCCGAGGACCGGCCGGTCGGCGTGGCCAGCGCGATCTGGCCGCACGGCCGCTGGCGGTTCGACTTCCACGGCGAGGCCAACCACGCCGGCACCACCCGGATCGAGGACCGCCGCGACCCGATGCTGACGTACGCCAACACCGTGCTCGCGGCCCGCAAGAAGGCCCGGCAGGCGGGCGCGCTGGCCACCTTCGGCAAGGTCGCGGTCGAACCCAACGGCACCAACGCGATCGCCTCGCTGGTACGCGGCTGGCTGGACTCCCGGGCCGCCGACGAGGCGACGCTCACCGCGCTGGTCGAGGAGATCGAGCAGGCCGCCGCCGAGCGCGGCGGGCGCGACGGCGTCCGGGTCGAGCTGACCCGCGAGTCCTACACCCCGGTGGTGGACTTCGACGGCCCGCTGCGCGACCGGCTCGCCAAGCTGCTGGACGCCCCGGTGCTGCCCACCGGCGCCGGACACGACGCCGGGATCCTGGCGTCGGCCGTCCCGACCGCCATGCTGTTCGTGCGCAACCCCAGCGGGGTGTCGCACTCCCCGGCCGAGCACGCCGAGGAGGCCGACTGCCTGGCCGGGGTCGCCGCCCTCGCCGACGTACTGGAGGACCTGGCGTGTCGCTGAGCCCGTTGACCTCGGGGACCGAGCCGGTGGCGTACTGGGCGCAGCACGCCTGGCTGCCGTACGACAACGGGCCGGTGGTCGAGCCGGACGTGCTGATCACCGTCGGCCCCGGCGGCCGGATCACCGCGGTGACCCCGGACAGCGGGCCCTGCCCGCCCGGGGCCGTCCGCCTCGACGGGCTGCTGCTGCCCGGCCAGGCCAACGCCCACTCGCACGCCTTCCACCGGGCGCTGCGCGGCCACGTCCAGGTCGGCTCCGGCACCTTCTGGACCTGGCGCGACACCATGTACCGGTTCGCCGGGGCGCTCGACCCGGACCGCTACCTGGCGCTCGCCACCGCCGTCTACGCCGAGATGGCGCTGGCCGGGGTCACCGCCGTCGGCGAGTTCCACTACCTGCACCACGCCCCCGGCGGCGCCCGCTACGACGATCCCAACGCGATGGGCGAGGCGCTGATCGAGGCCGCCGCCCGGGCCGGCATCCGGATCACCCTGCTCGACACCTGCTACCTGTCCGCCGGCTTCGGCGCCGAGCCGACCAGGCCGCAGCAGCGGTTCAGCGACGGCGACGCCGAGGCCTGGGCGGTGAGGGCGGACGCGCTCAAGCCCCGCGAGCACGCCCGGATCGGCGCCGCCGTCCACTCGGTGCGGGCCGTCCCGGCCGAGCAACTGGGCACCGTCGCGCAGTGGGCGGCGGTGCGCGAGGCGCCGCTGCACGTCCACCTGTCCGAACAGACCGCCGAGAACGACGCCTGCCTCGCCGCGCACGGCGTCACCCCGACCCGGCTGCTCGCCGACCACGGCGTGCTCGGCCCGCGCACCTCGGCCGTGCACGCCACCCACCTCACCGACGAGGACGTTCGGCTCCTCACCGACACCTCCACCACCATCTGCATGTGCCCCACCACCGAGCGGGACCTCGCGGACGGCATCGGCCCGGCCCGCCGGCTCGCCTCGGCGGGCTGCCCGGTCACCCTGGGCAGCGACAGCCACGCCGTCATCGACCCGTTCGAGGAGGCCCGCGCCCTGGAGCTGAACGAGCGGCTGCGCACCCGCACCCGCGGGCACTGGACGGCCAACCTCCTGCTGCGGGCCGGCACCGAGGACGGGCACGCCTCGCTCGGCTGGCCGGAGGCCGGGCGGGTCGAGGCCGGCGCGCTCGCCGACTTCACGGTGATCGCCCTGGACTCGGTGCGCACCGCGGGCCCGCCGCCCCGCCTCGGCGCCGAGACCGCCGTCTTCGCGGCCTCGGCGGCCGACGTGCGGCACGTCGTGGTCGGCGGCCGGCAGATCGTCCGGGACGGCGTGCACCAGCTCGTCGCGGACGTGCCGGGCGCGCTGCGGGACGCGATCGGCGCCCTGGACCACTGAGTCGTTCTCCAACTTCCCCCGGAAGGCTTCGTCTTGAGCAGCAGGACCACCTTGATCACGGGCATCGGCAGCCTGGTCACCAACGACCCCGGGCACGGCACCGGGCCGCTCGGCCTGCTCACCGACGCGGCCGTGGTGCTGGACGGCGGCACCGTCGCCTGGGTCGGCCCGGCGGCGCAGGCCCCGGCCGCGGACGAGCGCTTCGACGCCGAGGGGCGGGCGCTGCTGCCCGGCTTCGTCGACTCGCACGCCCACCTGGTGTTCGCGGGCGACCGGACCGCCGAGTTCAACGCCCGGATGTCCGGGCAGTCCTACTCGGCGGGCGGCATCCGCACCACGGTGGCGGCCACCCGGGCCGCGAGCGACGCCGAACTCGACGCCAACCTGGCCCGGTTCGTCCGGGAGGCGCTGCGGCAGGGCACCACCACGATCGAGTGCAAGTCCGGCTACGGGCTGACCGTCGCCGACGAGGCGCGGGCGCTGCGGATCGCGGCCCAGCACACGCCGGAGACGACGTACCTGGGCGCGCACGTGGTCGCGCCCGAGTACGCCGAGGACCCGGCCGGGTACGTCGACCTGGTCACCGGCGAGATGCTGGACGCCTGCGCCCCGCACGCCCGCTGGGTGGACGTGTTCTGCGAGCAGGGCGCCTTCGACGGCGACCAGGCGCGGGCTGTTCTGACGGCGGGGATCGAGAAGGGCCTCACGCCGCGAGTGCACGCCAACCAGCTCACGTACGGGCCCGGCGTGCAGCTCGCGGTGGAGCTGGGGGCCGCTTCGGCGGACCACTGCACCCACCTGACGGACGAGGACGTGGCGGCGCTGGCGGGGTCGGCGACGGTCGCGACGCTGCTGCCGGGTGCGGAGTTCTCCACCCGCGCCGAGTACCCGAGCGGGCGGCGGCTGCTCGACGCGGGGGCCGTGGTGGCACTCTCCACCGACTGCAACCCGGGCTCCAGCTTCACCAGTTCGATGGCGTTCTGCATCGCGGTCGCGGTCCGGGAGATGGGCATGACCCCGGACGAGGCGGTCTGGGCGGCGACAGCGGGCGGTGCGCACGCGCTGCGTCGCGGCGACGTCGGGACGGTCGCGGTCGGCTCCCGGGCGGACCTGCTGCTGCTGGACGCGCCCTCGCACGTCCACCTGGCCTACCGCCCGGGCGTGCCACTGACGGCGGCGGTCTGGCGCGCGGGCGTCCGGGAGGTCTGAGCCCGGGGACCGTAGACGGCCCCCGTGCCCCCGGGGGCCGTCCTGCTCAGGTGGCGGCGGAAGGGCCAGCAGGCCCCGATGCCAACTTCTCCCGGGGTCATCAGGGCTGACGGTAGGCGCAGACAAGCAGGGTGTCGGCAGCGCGTGCACCCGGTACGGCAGGAGGGAGCCGGTCGACACTGATCTTCGTGAACCCCGACTCGTCCAACAGCTTCGTCCAGACGGTCTCCTGGAGAACCCAGCGGCGCATGGTTGCCGGGGCGCCGTCCGTGGTGCGGGCCGGAACGTCGGCGTGCTGGACGTCCGGTTCAGCGGGGGCACCACCGAGGTAGTGGCCCAGAGTGGAGGCGGCCAGCAGTCCGCCGGGTCGAAGGGCGCGGGCAGCGGCCGGAAGCAGTCGGCGGGGGTCGGCGAAGTCGAGGCTGCCGAACACGGAGTAGAGCACGTCGTACTCGTCTGGATGCTCCTCCAGGTGCGCGGTCGCGTCGGCGCGTACCGTGCGCAGGTGCGGTGCGAGGTGGCCGTAGAGGTCGCAGGCCATCGCGTGCTGCGCGGGGGAGGCATCGACGGCATCGACCCGAGCCGGAGCGTAGTGGGTGACGAGGTGGGCGGCATGACGGGCGGCGCCCGCGCCGAGGTCGGCCACGACGAGGCCGGTGAAGTCCCCCAGCACCTCGACTCCTGGCCCGCCGTCCTGGGCCCAGACCCAGTGGAAGGCGCCGGGGACGGTCCGCTCCGTGTCGGCGCGGGCGCGGCCGTAGTGGTGCCAGAGGTCCGGCGCGACAGCTTGGGTACGAGAGGGGGTGGTCGTCACCCGGGTCATCCTCGCGCCCGGTGTGCGCCGGCGCAGGGGTTCGGGTGAACTCCACCCTTCCGGGTCGCGGTGGCCCCGGACTGAGCCTGGGGCCACCGCAACTATCCCGTCAGTGCGAGTCGTTGCCGGGGTGGCAGGGGCTGCACTTGGCGGCATCCGCCCACAGCGGCAGGTCCACGTCCCAACCGTCCGCTGCGATGAGCTGGGCGGTGCGCAGCACGGTGCCGTCGTCCTTGTACTCGACCTGTCAGCCGAAGCGCAGGACCTGGGTGCTGCCACCGGCCAAGACACGCTCGTAGTCGCACTCACCGTTGAGCGAGCGGTAGTTGATGACCGGATCGCCGGCTCGTACGAGGGTGGTCGCGCATCCGAGGCACCAGGGCTGTGGCGGGTGTACGTCGAGATCCTCGATCACTGCGGGAGCAGAGCACTGCGTGCAGTCCGCCATCGGATCCTCCCCGGGGTCAGGCCCAGGTGGAGCCGCACGCGGTGCAGCCCCATCGGCCGTCCATGGTCTGGTAGGTGGCGCTCGATCCGCAGACCGGGCAGGCGCGGGCACTCGGCTCGTCGGCCCGCTCCAGCAGGGTACTGGGCGTCGGGGCGGTGGCGGGTTCAGTCTCGGTGACGGGCTTGTCGAGCAGGACGCTGCTCATGACGTCTCCCTCAGGATGGAGTGGCAGAAGTGCGCCGGCCGGGCGTCACCCAGGAAACCCGGCTGCGGGTCCAGACACGGATGCCGCCGGGGGCTCCCGCATGCCGTGTGCGTGCCCCGCACACCTCGTGCACGCCCTGCCTGGGGGCGCTGTCCTGTCGATACGGTGGACACTCCGCGCAGTCGAAAGGCAACGCCATGTCACGGCAACGTCAGCTCGGGGCGGTCATCAGGGCCGCTCGGTGTGCGCGGCGTATGACTCAGACCCAGCTGGGCCGGGCGTGTGGCTACTCCGCGTCCGCGATCAGCCGGGTTGAGGCGGGCGCGCTCCGGCCGGCCGAGCAGGCGCTTCTGCGGATCGCCCAGACGTTGGACCTGCCTCTTGACGCCATTGGGCTGGGCCGACCGGCTACGCTGGCACGGGATGTGACCCTGGATCAGGAGGACGCCATGCTCCGCAGGCAGCTGCTCGTGGCCGGCATGGCGGCAGCTGGGGTGTCCGCGCTTCCCTCCGCCTCGGTTGCTGCCGCGCGTCCGGACGCGTCGGCCCGGATCGTTGGGGCCCTGTACGAACCCGAACCGTCCGCACCCATGTCGTTGCAGCAGATCAAGGCGTCGCTGACCTCGGCGCGCGCACATTTCACGGCGGCGCGCTACCAGAACCTCAGCGACTTCCTGCCCGGTTTGTTGGGCTCGGCGCACGCGACCCGTGAGGCCTTGTCCGGCCGGTCCCGTGAGGAGGCCCATGCCTGTGTAGCCCGCGCCTGGGTGCTGGCGACGGAGCTCGC
The DNA here is from genome assembly GCF_044750105.1 of Kitasatospora sp. NPDC088861. Taxonomy (NCBI): domain Bacteria; kingdom Bacillati; phylum Actinomycetota; class Actinomycetes; order Kitasatosporales; family Streptomycetaceae; genus Kitasatospora; species Kitasatospora sp. NPDC088861. Next base: position 17,045 of record NZ_JBIVJF010000023.1, on the reverse strand, counting down.
GCTGAAAGCTCACTCCGATGTCGCGTGGCCGGCAGCGGACCGGGCTTTGGCGGCGGCCCAGGCCAGCGGAGACCCGGTGGTGCACGGAGAGGCGGCTCGGGTTCTGGCGATCACGATGCGGCGTTCCGGACGCCCGGCCGCCGCCGTCGATCTCCTGCGTCGCACCGCACACTCGCTCTCGCAGGGCCAAGGCGACGTGTCCGGGGCTGTGGCGGCGACCCTGCTGATGACGGCCGCCTACACGGCTGCATGCGGACAGCGCCGAGGTGCGGCCCTCGACCTCATGGCGGGTGCCGAGGACGCCGTCGACCGTTTGACCAGCGCCAGGTTCCTGCCTGGCTCCCCGCTGTTCACGGTCGACGCCACCAGCGCCCAGGTGGACCTGTACTGGATCGGTGTACACACGGCGCTGGGCACCCCCGACGAGGGCGTGCCGTATGCGGCGCGGATCGCGCCAGGCCAGCTGCCGACCGCTGAGCGCCGGGCTCGGTACGGCACGGACTGTGCGCGCATGTGGCACCGCCTCGGCGCCCACCGCAAGACGTTCACGTTGCTGCGGTTCACCGAGCAGGTCGCCCCGGAGGAGGTGCGCCGGCCTGCTCTGCGGGCGCTCACAGCGGACCTGCTGTACGCGCCGGTCACGGTGCCCGGCGTGCGGGAGCTTGCGGCGCGCACAGGCGTCGCATAGGGATGACGGCCCCTGCGGGGTGGACGCTGGTGGCGAAATCGATCAGCGGCGTCCGGCGGCAACGGTCAAGAGTGCATCCTCTGGCCGCAGGTGGAACCCGGCTCTGCCAGCTTGGCCGCATCCTCTCTACCGGCGGCCTCTTGCGGGGAGCAAGAGGCCGCCGGAACGATTCGTTCAGGGGGCGGTGGTGAGGTGGTCGAACTCGCCGGCCTTGGCGCCCCGGAGGAAGTCGGCGAGCTTGAGGCGGGTGGTGCGGACGATGACGTCGCCCTCATCGGACTCCCGGAGTTCGACCAGCCCGTCAAGCGCACGTATCTCGACGCAGTTGTTGGCCGCTTCACTGAAGCTGGACTTCTGCCACTCGGTGCTATTCATACTTGCCGTTCATTTCCTTCGTGATCGAGCGAATAAGATCTCGCGACTCGCGTTCCGGGAGCGCGACAGCTTCGATGCGCTCAAAGATTGCGCGGTAGCCCGCCAGTTGGGCGGGCGAGTCGAAGATGTGGGACCCGTGCGACGAGTCAGCCTGGACCGTGTCCAGCTCGGGCACTGGTCCCTCCGCATAGATCAGATTCTCACTGGGGCCAGGGAAGTCGGCCGTAGCAAAGGGCACGACTCGCAGTGAGACGCCGGGAAGATGGGAGTCGCTGACGAGTGCATCGAGCTGGTCTCTGAGCACCACAGGCCCGCCGTACTGGATGCGCAACGCCGCCTCGTGGATGAGCGCCATGTAAGGCGTTTCGCCGGACCGGATGATCTGTTGTCTCCGTAGGCGGAAGTTCACTCGGCGGCCGATCTCGCGATCCGGGAGAGGGGTGAAACCGCTCGCGAACACCGCAGTCGCATACGAGTTCGTCTGAAGTAGTCCCGGGATGATGCCAATGGTGAAGCTCTTGAGTCTCTTCGCGTGACCTTCGATTTCTGCCACATCGATCGGGGCGGCCGCGAGTGCCGCTCGATACTCGTCCCACCAGGCCGAGTCTCGCTCCCTGGCCATGTCGGCAAGCGCTTCGACCAAGGGCGCATTGGCGCACATGCAGGCCTCTGCGATCTCGTGCAGACGCGCCACGGTGACGGCTGATTTCCCGATCTCCATCTGACTCACCAGGGCGGGAGTCACGCCGAGTAGACGGGCGAGGTGGCTGCCGCCGAAGCCGACTTGCTCTCTCATCCTTCGCAGTTCGGCGCCGAGTCGTCGCTGACGGAGGGTGGGGACTCGAAGGGGCATGGCGTCCTCTCTGCCGGTGCAGAGGCCAGTGTGCCGCGCCGGGCGCCTGTGGATCCATCCGGACTTCTTCCCTCGTGAGGAGGAACCTTCTCCCGTTTGGCTTTAATTAAAGAGCGGATGCGCTACTGTCGTTTCTGGCTTGATCCGACGGATCGTCAGTAATGCCTGCATGCACGGCAGTAGGCGCCTGCTGCCCGCACGCCGAAGAGCAGACGCCGCCTCGGCCTGGCTCACGGCGACGACCGTCACCACCTCTCCCCACGCCACAGCCTCACGGAGGTTCCCGTGTGCACCCGTAACACCCCCTCGCTCACCCTCTCCCGGCAGGCCCTGCGGGACGCCATGACCCGCAGCGGCTGGGACGCCGACGCCATCTTCAACGCCGAACTCGCCCTCTGCGAGCTCATCGTCAACGCCTGGCGGCACGGCGACACCCCCGCGCCCGTCGTCTGGTTCTCCGTCCTCGGCCGCACCCTCCGGGTCACCGTCTCCGACGAGAGCGACGCCCTCCCCCGGCAGCGAACCCCCGCCGATTTCGCCGAGTCCGGCCGGGGCCTCCAGCTCGTCGCCGGGCTCACCCGCCGCTGGGGCGTCGACCCGCAGAAGCGTGGCAAAACCATCTGGTACGAGCTGGAGCTGGACTCCCTCGCGTGACCCGCGACCCCGTCGTTCCGGAGGACTCCCGGATGCGCGACTACACCAAGCCCCACATCATGGACCTCCTGGGCGAGTTGCACAGGCGCGGCCTGCCGCACGGGCTCCTCTGGGGATCCGCCTCGCCCGGCGAAACGACCCTCGACGGCCGCATCCTGATCGACTTCGGGAATGCGCCGGTCAGCACTCTGCTCAACCTCCTCCACCTGCTCCGCGACCTGGACGATGACGACGAGGGGTGGCGCCAGTGAAGCTCTTCATCGGCGCGATCCTCCTCGCCCTCCTCGCCCTCGCGATCGCCACCGTAGCCCTCGGCGTCCTCGCGACCCTCAAGATGCCCCGCCCCGAGGAGCGCGACGAGCAGCGCTGAAACACGCGAAGGCCCTCGCCCACCCAGGGCGAGGGTCGCGCGGTTGCCCGCTCTGCGTCAGTCCGCCTGAAGCTCCTTCGCCACCTGCTCCGCCAACACGCGGGCGCCCTCAAGGCGCGGGTCCTCGGGATGCGCGTACGGCCCGAGGATCTTCGCCGCGACGAACAAGGTCATCAGCTTGCCGTCCCGGCTCGCGAAGTCGCCGCTCCGCTCGACGCGAACGCGATCGGCCAGCGCCGGTACGGCAAGCGACGCCGCCCACAGGGTGGCAGCGTCCAGGCCACGTGGGGCCATGCCCCAGTCCTCCCAGTCGAAGAGGCAGAACTCGGGCGCTGTCACGTTCGCCCAGTTCAGGTCCGCGTGCGCCGGACACCACCCGCTCACCGTGGCATCGACGTCCGGGAACACCTGACGGATCGTCTGAGCCACCAGCTCCTGGGTGATGGTCTCCGTGTCCGGCGTGGCGATCCGATTCGTCCGCTGGCCGGCGAGCGCATCGAGAGAGGCGTTCAGCTCCGACCACCATCCGGGCGGCAGCCGGGGCTCCTCGGCCACGACTGCGGACCCCGCTGGGGTGGATGGCAGCAGTTCGGTCTCGTCGGCCCGCCACATCACCGGCTCGGCCTCGTCCCGCCAGGCGAGGCCGGCCAGCCACGCGGGCTTCGCGATACCGTGCAGGGCCTCGGCGGAGGGGGTGCCGTCCCCGCCCTGGGCGCCGATCCGGTCGAGCCCCCGCCGCTCGATGCGTACCCACGTGCCACGCGCCGTGCCTGCTCCCACGGATCGGCGTTTGCGGACCACCGCTGCCCTGTCGAGTCGCGTCCCCAAGGCCGTCTCGACACGTCCCAGCACCTCGTCCACCGGTACCCGGCGCAGATCCGTCATCGGGCAACGGTAGCGATGCCCGGCGGGGTCGGAGCCGCTCCCCAAGGCCTGGTCCACAGGCAGATCGGCTTTCCTGCGCGGTCAGGTGGTCTCTATGCGGCGGGGACCAGGCTGCGGCGTCGGGTCGTACGGGCGCCGCTCAGCCCACGCCCAACGACCGCCGCAAGAACTCCAGTTCGTGCCGGAGCAGGTGCTCCACCACGGCCTCGTCGGTCGGCCGGTGGCCGGTGGCGCGCAGCGGCAGGACCTCGTGCGGGCGGCCGGCGGCGAGCAGGGCACTGGACAGCCGCAGGGCGTGGGCGGGGTGCACGTTGTCGTCCACGAGGCCCTGGATCAGAAGCAGCGGGCGGCTCAGCTTCGGCGCCTCGGCGATCAGTGAGCCGCTGTCGTAGTGCTCGGGGTGCTCGTCGGGGTGGCCGAGGAAGCGCTCCTGCCAGTGGGTGTCGTAGAGCCGCCAGTCGGTGGGGGCAGCTCCGGCCGACGCGGCGTGGAAGACGTCCGGGCGCCGCAACACGGCGAGCGCGGCGAGGTAGCCGCCGTAGGACCAGCCGCGGATGCCGACCCGGTCGAGGTCGAGCACTCCCGGCCGCAGCCGGGCCGTCTCCCACAGGCCCTCGATCTGGTCCTCGAGGGCGGGCCCGGCCTTGTCGCCGTAGACCGTCTTCTCCCAGTGCGGCCCGCGCCCCGGAGTGCCGCGGCCGTCCACCACCAGCACCGCGAAGCCTTGGTCGGCGAACCACTGGGACACCTGCTCGTGCCAGGCGCCGCCGGTGGTGGCCTTCTGCATCGCGGGCCCGCCGTACGGGTCGAGCAGGACGGGCAGCGGGGTGCCGCCGGGATGGTGGCCGGTGGGCAGGAAGAGGTTGGCGCGCAGTTCGCGCGGGCCGAGGCGGAGCAGCTCGGGGCGGGCGGTGACGACGGGCGCTTCGGTGTACGAGGTGAGCGGCAGCGGCGGGCGGCCCTCCCGCAGAACGGTGGCGCGGCCGTCGGTGGTGAGGACCAGCGTGCCGCCGCGCTCGACGCCGCCGTGTACGCCGGGCCCGCTGCTCAGCCTTTGTACGCCGGAGCCCGGTTCGTACGTCCACAGGTGGGTCTCGGTGGGTTCGTCGGAGGCGGTGAACAGCACCCGCTCGCCCTCCACCCCGACGACGGCCCGCAACTGCATCGCCTCCGGGGTGACCGGTTCGCCGTTCACGGTCAGGTGCCGGGTGTCGCCGAGGTCGGCGGTGTCGACCAGCGCCCCGCCCGCCGTCCGCACCGGCAGTCCCGGGAGCAGTTCGACCCACCGCGGGTCGGTCCGCTCGGCGAGCACCCGGGTGTCCCCGTCCGCCCCGATCGCCAACGTACGGACGGTGCGCTGGTCGCGGCTCTGCACGGCGGCGTACGGGCCGTGGTCGTCCCAGCCGGCGGCGGTGAGGTACTCGAAGGCGGCGCGGTCCCAGCGGACCTCCGTGCGGGTGCGGCGGCCGTCCAGCCCGAGCAGCCAGAGCGTGACGTCGGCGTTGGCGGTGCCGGCCAGCGGGTAGCGGATGGCGCGCGGGGGGTGCTGCGGGTCGGTGGGGTCGGCCAGGAAGAGCCGGGTAAGCGCACCGGCATCGACCCGGGCGACCAGCAGGGCGGTGCCGTCGGGGGACCACCAGTGGCCGCGGGTGCGGTGCATCTCCTCGGAGGCGACGTGCTCGGCGAGGCCGTAGCCGACGTCCTCGGACTCCGGCTCGGCCAGCGCCCGGTCGCCCGTACCGTCCGCACCGGCCACCCGCAGGACGCCGCCGCTGACGTAGGCGATCCGGCGGCCGGTCGGGTCGAGGCGGGGATCCACCGGCTGCTCGGCGGAGGCGAGCGGGCGGAGCGAACCCGAGGCGGTGTCGGCCAGCCACAGCGTGCCGTCCAGCGCGAAGGCGGCGAGCCGACCGGTGGCGTCGGTGCTGTACGCGGCGATGCCGCCGGAGGCGCCCAGCGCGGCCGGGTCGGCGACCAGCCGTTCCCGGCCGGTGGCGGTGTCGAGCGCCCAGAGGCAGGCGAGCGGGTCGGTGCCGCCGCGGCTGCGCAGGAACAGGACGGCGGCGCCGTCGGCGGTGATGCCCGGGTGGGCGGGGGCGCCCAGGGTGAAGCACCGGGTGCGGGCGAGCTGGCGCGGTAACGGGTCGGTCGTCATGCCGGGCACCATAGGCACGGCCGGCGCGGCGCTGTCGAGGGGAAAAACGGCCGGGGCCGCCGCGGATCTCAGGAATCCGCGGCGGCCCCGGAGCGGGCGGGCGTGAGCGTCAGTGGACGTCGCCCATGAGCGTGACGACCCGCTTGCGGTACATCGCCAGCGCGAGGCCGGCGACGATCGCCATGCCGCCCTGGACCGCGAAGTACCAGCTGCTGCCGACCACCTTGTCGCCCAGCACCAGCTGGAAGATGGCGGCCACGCAGTCACCGGCGGTGACTGCGAGGAACCAGACGCCGACCATCTGGCTGGCGTACTTGGCGGGCGCCAGCTTGGTGGTCACGGACAGGCCGACGGGGGAGAGGGCGAGCTCGCCGACGGTCTGGACCAGGTAGACCATGGCCAGCCACAGCGGGGTGACCTTGGTGTCGCCGGTGGCGGCGGCCATCGCCAGCATCATGACCATGAAGGAGGCGCCGATCATCAGCAGACCGAAGGCGAACTTCATGGTGGTGCTGGGGTTCTTCGACCGGCGGGCCAGGGCGACCCAGAGCCAGGCGAAGACCGGGGCCAGCGCCATGATGTACAGCGGGTTGAGCGACTGGAACCAGCTGGACGGGAAGTTGATCCCGAACAGCGTCGAGGCGGTGTGGTCCTTGGCGAAGACGTTCAGCGTCGAGCCGGACTGGTCGTAGATCATCCAGAACACGGCGGCGGCGACGAAGAACCAGATGTAGCCGCTCATCTTGGACTGCTCGTCGGCGCTGAGGTCCTTGTCGCGCTTCACCTTGGCGAACACGAAGAAGGGGATCGCCAGGCCGGCGATGGACAGCGGCCAGACGGCCCAGTCGATGGTGAAGTGGCCGGTGGAGACGACGATGCCGTAGAAGACGACCGCCGCGGCCAGCCAGATGCCGGCCTTGCGGAAGATCTTGCGCTTCTCGTCCGCGCCGATGGGCGAGGTCACGATGTCGCTGGTGGGGCTCAGGTGGCGGGTGCCCAGCAGGAACTGGAGCAGGCCGAGCGCCATGCCGATGCCGGCCAGGGCGAAGCCCAGGTGCCAGTCGACCTTCTGGCCGACGGTGCCGACCACCAGCGGGGCGAAGAACGCGCCGAGGTTGACGCCCATGTAGAAGATCGTGAAGCCGCCGTCGCGGCGCGGGTCGTTCGGGCCGTCGTAGAGGTGGCCGACCATCGTGGAGATGTTGGCCTTGAGCAGGCCGGAGCCCACCGCGATGCAGACCAGACCGGCGAAGAACGCGCCGGTGAACGGCACGGCCAGCAGGAAGTGGCCGAGCATGATGATCGTGCCGCCGATGGCGACCGTCTTGCGGGCGCCGAGGAAGCGGTCGGCGATCCAGCCGCCCGGGAGGGCCAGCAGGTAGACCATGGCCGTGTAGACGCTGTACACGGCGCCGGCGGTCGCCAGCTTCATGCCGAGGCCGCCGTCCGTGACGGAGGCGGTCATGTAGAGCACCAGCAGGGCGCGCATGCCGTAGTAGCTGAAGCGCTCCCACATCTCGCTCAGGAAGAGCGTGGCGAGCCCTCGGGGGTGACCGAGGAAGGTCTTGCCGCTGGGCGAGGCCGGGGTGAGGCCGGCTTCCAGGGTGGTAGACGCCATGAGTAGGGGTTCCTTGCCTGACAGCGTCCGCCAAGGGGGGTGGCGGCGGACGTGGACGGAACCACTCTACGTGGCGATATTTAGCGTTATCAGATGACAAAAGCCACGAATCAGGTATGGGAATGGCAAAGTCCGTGACAGATCTGCCCGATCTATCCATGGTAGACGGGCAAATTTCCCTTCAATTTCAAGATTGGAGGCCGGATTCTTCGCCGAACGGGCGGTCTGCGACGGCGTGTTGAGCCTGGAGGGGCTCTTGTGTAACGATCACGCTCTGTGAACTACCTCACAAGGCAGTCCGCCATACCCGGGCGGACTACCATCACCACATGACCTGTGTGCTGCTCGCCGAGGACGATCCGGCGATCTCCGAACCGCTCGCCCGAGCCCTGCGACGTGAGGGCTATGAGGTGCTCGTCCGCGAGGACGGTCCGACCGCACTGGCCGCGGGCCTGACCGAGGAGGTCGACCTCGTCGTCCTCGACCTCGGCCTGCCCGAGATGGACGGCCTGGAGGTCTGCCGTCGCCTGCGCGCCGACGGCAAGAGCTGCCCCGTCCTGGTGCTCACCGCCCGCGCGGACGAGGTGGACACCGTGGTCGGCCTCGACGCCGGTGCCGACGACTACGTGACCAAGCCCTTCCGCCTGGCCGAACTGCTCGCCCGCGTCCGCGCCCTGCTCCGGCGCGGCAACGTCGACCAGCTCACCACCGGCGCGCACGGGGTGAAGATCGACATCGAGTCCCACCGCGCCTGGCTCGGCGAGGAGGAGCTCACCCTCTCCGCCAAGGAGTTCGAGCTGCTGCGCGTCCTCGTCCGGGACGCCGGCCGGGTGGTCACCCGCGAGGAGATCATGCGGCAGGTCTGGGACACCACCTGGTGGACCTCCACCAAGACCCTGGACATGCACATCTCCTGGCTCCGCAAGAAGCTCGGTGACGACGCGGCGAACCCGCGCTACATCGCCACCGTGCGCGGAGTGGGGTTCCGGTTCGAGAAGAATTAGCCCCGTACGGAGAACGCGGCCGGGAGTCGGCCGATGAAGCGGAGCACCTCGGGGAGCGGCAGCGTGAAACGCCGGATGATCAACTCGCTGCTGGGCGTCGTCCTGGTGGTGGTCGTGGTGTTCTGCGTGCCGCTCGCCCTGGTCGAGAAGCGCACCATCGTCAACTCGGCCCAGGACCGGGTGGACGCGTCCGCCGTCCGGGTGCTCGCCCTGGTCGAGAACCGGCTCTCCGCGGGCGAGCCGGTCACCGGCCGGGCCTTCGACAACCAGGTCACCGAGGGCAGCTACGTCGAGGTGCAGATCCCCGGCCAGGACGTCGTCTCCAGCGGCGAACGCCTGGCCGGCGGCCACCTGCTGAAGGCCGTCGAACGCGGCAACAGCGGCGAGGTCGTCACCGTCGAGCAGTCCCGCGCGGACGTCGACCACGAGATCGCCAACATGCTGCTGCTGCTCGGCGTGGTCGCCCTGCTGGCCGTCCAGGCCGCCGTGGCGCTCGCCGTCTGGCAGGCCAAACGGCTCGCCCGGCCGCTCACCGACCTGGCCGAGACCGCCGAACGGCTCGGCTCCGGCGACCCGCGCCCCCGCGACCGCCGCTACGGGGTGCCCGAACTCGACCGGGTCGCCGAGGTGCTGGACACCAGCGCCGAGCGGATCGCCCGGATGCTCACCGCCGAACGCCGGCTCGCCGCCGACGCCTCGCACCAGCTGCGCACCCCGCTCACCGCGCTCTCCATGCGGCTGGAGGAGATCACCGCCCTCGCCGAGGAGCCGGAGACCGTCAAGGAGGAGGCGACCATCGCCCTCCAGCAGGTCGAACGGCTCACCGACGTCGTCCAGCGGCTGCTCACCACCCAGCGCGACCCGCGCAGCCCCACCGCGGTGGCCTTCGACCTGGACGAGGTGATCAAGCAGCAGGTCGAGGAGTGGGGCCCGTCGCTGCGCGAGACCGGCCGGGTGCTGTCCCTGGAGGGCCTGCACGGGGTCACCGCCGTCGGCACCCCGGGCACCGTCGCCCAGGTGCTGGCCACCCTGATCGAGAACTCGCTGATGCACGGCGCCGGGACGATCACCCTGCGGGTCCGGCCCTCCGGCACCTCGGTGGTGGTCGAGGTGCAGGACCAGGGCGCCGGCGTGCCGCCGGACCTCGGGAACCGGGTGTTCGAGCGCGCCGTCAGCGGCCGCAACTCCACCGGCATCGGCCTGGCCGTCGCCCGCGACCTCGCGGAGGCGGACGGCGGGCGGCTCGAACTGCTCTCGCTGAAGCCCGCGGTGTTCGCGCTCTTCCTCGGCCGCAGCCACGCGGACTGAGCCGGGGCGGGCACGGTCGGGAGTGCGGCCGTCCAGAGCGGACGGCCGGCCGGCTACTCGGCCTTGGCGTAGCGGATCTGCTCGGCGGCCAGCATCAGTTCGGCCTGGGCGGCCAGCTCCTGGCCGCTGGTGTCGTTGGTGCCGCTGGTGTCGCCGGTGCCGCTCGCTTCCTGCGCGACCGGCTCGGGCAGCGCCTTGAACACCCAGGTCCGGTACGAGAAGAAGCGGAACACGGTGGCCACCGCGAGGCCGGCCACCTTGGCGCCCAGCTGCTCGTAGTGCGAGTCGAGGCCGAGCACGTACACCGAGAAGCCGAGCACCCCGGTCTCGATCAGCATGCCGATGCCGCTGTACACCAGGAACAGCGTGATCTCCCGCTTGCGCGAGGCGGCGTCGCGGTCCCGGTACAGCCAGTAGCGGTAGCCCAGGTAGTTGGTGGCGATGGCGATCAGCGTCGCCGCGATGTTGGACCGCAGCGAGGCCAGGCCCAGCCCGTTGAGGCACACCCAGAACACGGCGAAGTTGACCACCACGCCGCTCAGGCCGACCAGGCCGAACTTCACCACTTCGCCTGACAGCCCCCGCAGTTTCTGCGAGAGCGAAGGGCTCGAAGCTGCGGTCGTCGCCATACCGGGCTGCCTCCATGTGCCTGCGGGTCGAAGAGCGGATCGCGTGGACGCGTCCACCCCTTGAGCCCTGCGTGCACGCACATGATCGGACTGCGCAGACCAGGACCTAGCCGTCCAGGCTACCCGCTTCCACCGAACGGCTCAGCCCCCAGGGCTCCGGGTTGACTGGGACGTCCAGCCCACCCCAGCGGTTCCACCGCCCCCGACCGGCCCGGATATCCTGGCGGGGTGACTTCCCCGGGCAATGTGAATTTTCCAGTGGTGGGCATGATCGGCGGCGGGCAGTTGGCCCGCATGGCACACCAGGCGGGCATCCCGCTCGGGGTCAGGTTCAAACTCCTCGCCGACACGCCCCAGGACTCCGCCGCACAGGTGGTCTCCGACGTCGTCCTCGGCGACTACCGCGACCTCGACACGCTGCGCCGCTTCGCGGCCGGCTGCGACGTGATCACCTTCGACCACGAGCACGTCCCCACCGAGCACCTGCGGGCCCTGGAAGCCGACGGCATCGCCGTCCGGCCCGGCCCGGACGCGCTGGTCAACGCCCAGGACAAGGGCGTCATGCGGGCCAAGCTCGACGCCATCGGCGTGCCCTGCCCCCGGCACCGGATCGTCGCCGACCCGGCCGACGTCACCGCCTTCGCCGCCGAGGGCTCCGGCTACCCGGTCGTGCTGAAGACCGTCCGCGGCGGCTACGACGGCAAGGGCGTCTGGGTCGTCGCCGGCGAGGAGGACGCGCAGGCGCCGTTCCTGGCCGGCGTCCCGGTGCTCGCCGAGGAGAAGGTCGACTTCGTCCGCGAACTCGCCGCCAACGTCGTCCGCTCGCCCAGCGGCCAGGCCGTCGCCTACCCGGTGGTGGAGAGCGTCCAGGAGAACGGCGTCTGCGCCGAGGTCACCGCCCCCGCGCCCGACCTCGACCCGGCCCTCTCCGACGAGGCCCAGCAGCTGGCGCTGCGCATCGCCGGCGACCTCGGCATCACCGGCCACCTCGCCGTCGAACTGTTCCAGACCAGGGACGGCCGGATCCTCGTCAACGAGCTCGCCATGCGCCCCCACAACTCCGGGCACTGGACCCAGGACGGCGCCGTCACCTCGCAGTTCGAGAACCACCTGCGGGCCGTCCTCGATCTCCCGCTCGGCGACCCCCGGCCGCGCGCCAAGTGGACCGTCATGGTCAACATCCTCGGCGGCGACTACCCGGACATGTACCACGCCTTCCTGCACTGCATGGCCCGCGACCCCGGCCTGCGGATCCACATGTACGGGAAGGACGTGAAGCCCGGCCGCAAGGTCGGCCACGTCAACGTCTTCGGGGACGACCTCGACGACGTCCGCGAGCGCGCCCGCCACGCGGCCGCCTACCTGCGAGGAACGATCACCGAATGACCTCCTCCCCTTCGAGCCCGCTCGTCGGCATCGTCATGGGCTCGGACTCCGACTGGCCCGTCATGGAGGCCGCCGCCCAGGCCCTCGACGAGTTCGAGATCCCCTACGAGGTCGACGTCGTCTCGGCGCACCGGATGCCCCGCGAGATGGTCGCGTACGGCGAGAACGCCCACCGGCGCGGCCTCAAGGCCATCATCGCCGGCGCCGGCGGCGCCGCCCACCTGCCGGGCATGCTCGCCTCCGTCACCCCGCTGCCCGTCATCGGCGTGCCGGTGCCGCTGCGCTACCTGGACGGCATGGACAGCCTGCTGTCCATCGTCCAGATGCCGGCCGGCGTCCCGGTCGCGACCGTCTCGGTGGCCGGCGCGCGCAACGCCGGCCTGCTCGCCGTGCGGATGCTGGCCGCGTTCGACCCCGAACTGACCGAGCGGATGACCGACTTCCAGGCCGAGCTGAACAACCAGGCCACCGAGAAGGGCAAGAAGCTCCGCGCCAAGGTGGCCGGTTCCTCCTCCTTCGGCTTCGGCAAGTAACCCCGGTGGTGGGGGTGGGGTAGAACAGCCGGTATGACTACCGCTCAGGACACCCCCACCCCGCTGGACCGCGCCCGGGCCCTGCTGCGCACCGCCCCCGTGGTCGACGGCCACAACGACCTCCCGTGGGCGATGCGCGAGCAGGCCGGGTACGACCTCGGCGCGGTCGACCTCGCCGCCGACCAGAGCGACCGCCTGCACACCGACCTCGCCCGCCTCGCGGAGGGCGGGGTCGGCGCGCAGTTCTGGTCCGTCTACGTGCCGACCCGGCTGGCCGGCGACCACGCGGTGAGCGCCACCCTGGAACAGATCGACTTCGTCCACGCCCTGGTCGAGCGCTACCCCGACCGGCTCCGGCTCGCCCGCACCGCCGACGACATGGAGGCCGCCCGCGCCGAAGGCCGGATCGCCTCCCTGATGGGCGCCGAGGGCGGCCACTCCATCGACTGCTCGCTCGCCACCCTGCGTGCTCTCCACGAGCTCGGCGTGCGCTACCTGACGCTCACCCACAACGACAACGTGCCGTGGGCCGACTCCGCCACCGACAAGCCGGCGGCCGGCGGGCTGACCCGGTTCGGCGAGGAGGTCGTCCGGGAGATGAACCGGCTCGGCATGCTCGTCGACCTCTCGCACGTCTCCGCCGACACCATGCGCGACGCCCTGCGGGTCACCGAGGCGCCGGTCGTCTTCTCGCACTCTTCGGCCCGCGCCGTCTGCGACCACCCGCGCAACATCCCGGACGACGTGCTCGCCCAGCTGCCCGCCAACGGCGGCGTGGCGATGGCCACCTTCGTGCCCAAGTTCATCCTGCCCGCCGCCATCGAGTGGACCCTCGCCGCCGACGAGAACATGCGCGCCCACGGCTTCCACCCGCTCGACACCACCCCGCCCGCGATGGAGCGCCAGCGCGCCTTCGAGGCCGCCAACCCGCGCCCGATCGCCACCCCGGCCACCGTCGCGGACCACCTCGACCACCTGCGCGAGGTCGCCGGCATCGACCACATCGGCATCGGTGGCGACTTCGACGGCACCGCCTTCCTGCCCGACGGCCTGGACTCGGTGGCCGGCTACCCCAACCTGATCGCCGAACTCCTGCGCCGGAACTGGTCCGAGGCCGACCTCGCCAAGCTCACCTGGCACAACGCCGTCCGCGTCCTGCGCGACGCCGAGTCCGTCGCCGCCGGGCTGCGGGCCAGCCGCCGCCCGTCCATCGCCACCATCGCGCAGCTGGACGGCGCGAAGGGCTGAGGTCAGCCCAGCCGCGGGATCTCGATGGCCGGGCACCTGTCCATCACCATGGCGAGCCCGGCCGTCCTGGTCCGCGCGTACGCGGCCTCGTCGACCACACCCAGCTGGAACCAGACGGCCTTCGCCCCGGCCGCCACCGCCTGGTCGGCCACCTCCCCGGCCAGCGCGCTGTTCACGAACACGTCCACCACGTCGACCGGGAACGGGATCTCGGCGAGCGAGGCGTAGCCGGGCTCGCCGAGGACCGTCTCGGCCTTCGGGTGCACCGGCACGACGCGCTTGCCGTACCGCTGGAGCACCCCGGCCACCCCGTAGGCGGCCCGGGCGGTGTTGTCGGACAGGCCGACCACCGCCCAGGTGTCGCCGGTGCCGGTGAGGATCTCGCGAACCGTCGCGTCGTCGCCGTAGCTCGTCATGCCGGTGCCAACGACGACCACGGGCGCCGGATTCCCGCGAGCCCCGTACGGAGAGGTCAGTCGAAGTACGCCTGCACCTGGCGGATGAAGGCGGGCCAGCGGCTGTCCGGCGAGCGCGAGCCGAGCTTCGCGTGGTTGAGGCTCGCCCGCAGGTTGTCCTTCAGCCGGACCGGGGAGTTCATGACGGCCTCGTTGCGACGGGCCAGCCGGTTGAGCTCCTCAGGGGTCGGCCAGCGGTCGCTCTTGGCGCTGTTGCACGCCCCGTGGGTCGGGGCGAGGTTCCACGGGCGGTCCAGGTCCGGTTGCGACCCGCCCGGCACGAAGTCGAATCGCCTCATGAGTGAGAACGGGAAGACGTGGTCGACGGCGGCCTTGTCCTCGGCGGTGATCGGCTCGTCGCAGATCAGGCAACGTCCGTACTGGAAGCCGATCAGGGCGTCGATGACCCCGGTGACGGGTCGGCGGCGGCGTCGGTCCATGAGGAGCCACTGCTCCACGTCCACATCGAGCTCGTCGGCGAGCAGGCCTCGGCCGATGCCCAGGGCGAAGGCGGACTCCACGATGCTCCAGCGTGCCGCCAACTCCGTCCGTAGCCCGGCGGCCTGCTCCGACGTCGCGATCTGCTGGAGGGCGGGAGTGAGCAGGACGACGCGATCCCGTCCCCGCCCGGACAACTCGTAGAAGCGGTGTGCGACCTCGGTGCCGCCCGCGAGGTTGTGGAACCGGTCCATGACCATGTCCGGCATCGACTTGCAGGCGGCTTGGAGGAGTCGCTCGGTGGGGCGTCCGGCGGCCAGGCACTCGTCGGTCTCCTGCGCGGAGACGGCGAGGAAGTCGTCGTCCCCGCCCATGGCCGGTGCCTGCGGGGCGTCGCGCAACCGGGTGACCAGAGCCATGGAGTACGGCTCGGCCAGCTCCTGCAGCGGCACCTCGGTGTGTCCGGCGGCCGCGCACTCCAGCAGGGCGGATCCCAGCGCGAACTTGTACGTGCGGGCGTTGCGGCCCATCAGGACGGCCTGTCGCCAGGCGGTGCGTGGCGTCGGCTCTCGCCGGTAGAACTCTGTCGTCATCGCGTGCTCCGGGTCGGTCGAACGGGAGGCGTAACTTCAGAACGAAGGGCGGAATTTCAGACGCGCCCGCCCCCAGGGGCCTGGGGGCGGGCGCGGGAAGTGTCGGCCAGGCGTCAGCTGGGGCGGCCGAGGGCGCGGTACGTCCAGCCGGCGGCGCGCCAGGCGTCGGCGTCCAGGACGTTGCGGCCGTCGAGGAGGCGGCGCTCGGCGACCACGGCGCCGAGGTCGGCCGGGTCCAGCTCGCGGAACTCGGCCCACTCGGTGAGGTGCAGGACGACGTGGGCGCCCTCGGCGGCCTCCAGGGCCGAGTCGGCGTAGGCGAGCGAGGGGAACATCTTGCGGGCGTTGTCGACGGCCTTCGGGTCGTAGACGGTGACCTGGGCGCCCTGGAGCTGGATCTGGGCGGCGACGTTGAGCGCGGGGGAGTCCCGGATGTCGTCCGAGTTGGGCTTGAACGCGGCGCCGAGGACGGCCACCCGGCGGCCCAGGAAGCCGCCGCCGCACTGCTCGCGGGCCAGCTCCACCATCCGGGAGCGGCGGCGCATGTTGATCGAGTCGACCTCGCGCAGGAAGGTCAGCGCCTGGTCGGCGCCGAGTTCGCCGGCCCGGGCCATGAACGCCCGGATGTCCTTGGGCAGGCAGCCGCCGCCGAAGCCCAGGCCGGAGTTGAGGAACTTGCGGCCGATCCGTTCGTCGTGCCCGAGCGCGGTGGAGAGCAGCGTGACGTCGGCTCCGGCCGCCTCGCAGACCTCGGCCATCGCGTTGATGAAGGAGATCTTGGTGGCCAGGAAGGAGTTGGCGGCGGCCTTCACCAGCTCGGCGGTCGCGTAGTCGGTGACCAGGAACGGCACCCCGGCCGCGATCGGCTCGGCGTACACCTCGCGCAGCAGCTGCTCGGCGCGCTCGCTGTGGGCGCCGACGACGATCCGGTCCGGGCGCAGGGTGTCCTGGACGGCGAAGCCCTCGCGCAGGAACTCCGGGTTCCAGGCGAGCTCGGCGCCCGCGCCGACGGGTGCCAGCGCGGCCAGCCGTTCGGCGAGCCGGCTCGCCGAGCCGACCGGCACGGTGGACTTGCCGACCACCAGGACCGGGCGGGTCAGGTACGGGGCGAGGCCGTCGATCGCGGTGTCGACGTACGACATGTCGGCGGCGAACTCGCCCTTGCGCTGCGGGGTGTTGACGCAGACGAAGTGCACGTCGCCGAACTCCGCGGCCTCCTGGACGGAGCTGGTGAAGCGCAGCCGGCCGGTCGAACCCTCGTGCCCGGCGACGTGCTTGAGCAGCAGCTCGGACAGCCCCGGTTCGTACATCGGGACGCGGCCGGCGGTCAGCGTGGCGATCTTGTCGGGGTCGATGTCCAGGCCCAGCACCTCGAAGCCGAACTCGGCCATCGCGGCCGCGTGCGTGGCACCGAGGTAGCCGGTGCCGATCACGGAGATGCGGAGGGTCACGGGTTCCCCTTTGTGCGGACTCGACCTGTACGGGTGCCTCTGATGCTATCCGCCCCGACGGATCCGGCCTCGATCGCCTGTGCGCCGGGGACGCTAGGCAGCCGCAGGTCGGAGCCCTAGGATCTCTACTGAACGGTAGTTAACCCCGGATTGACTTCGATCACTGGACGAGGCGGGCATCATGGCGGGCAGCGCAGGGGCGGCTGACTTCGATCTCTTCTGTATCTCCGAGGAGCACGAGATGCTCCGTGAGGCGGTGCGTTCGCTGGCCGAGGCGAAGATCGCTCCGTTCGCGGCGGAGGTGGATGAGCAGGGGCGGTTCCCGCAGGAGGCGTTGGACGCGTTGCGGGGGAGTGACCTGCATGCGGTGCACGTGCCGGAGGAGTTCGGTGGTGCGGGGGC
>NZ_JBIVJF010000022.1:0-111969 GCF_044750105.1 Kitasatospora sp. NPDC088861 | reverse complement strand
ACACCCTCCCCAGCTACATGCTCCCCGCCGCCGTCGTCATCCTCGACACCCTCCCCGTCACCGCCAACGGCAAAATCGACCGCCGCGCCCTCCCCACCCCCGACTACACCAGCACCACCGAAGGCCGCGCCCCCCGCAACACCACCGAACAAACCCTCTGCACACTCTTCGCCGACGTCCTCGGACTCACCACCGTCACCATCGACGACCGCTTCTTCGACCTCGGCGGCCACTCCCTCCTCGCCACCAAACTGGTCAGCCGCATCCGCACCGCCCTCAGCACCGAACTTCCCATCCGTGCCCTGTTCGACGCCCCGACCGTCGCCGCCCTGGCCGCCGTCCTGCCCGCCTCCGGCACGGCCCGTCCGGCCCTGCGGCCCATCGACCGGCCCGAGCGCATCCCGCTCTCCCCGGCACAGCAACGCCTGTGGTTCATCGACCAGTTCGAGGGCCCCAACGCGCTCTACAACACCCCGTGCGCGGTGCGCCTGACCGGCCGGGTCGACGCCCCCGCCCTCCAGGCGGCGCTGACGGACGTCCTCGACCGCCACGAGGTGCTACGCACCGTCTACCCGACCACCGACGGCCAGCCGCACCAGCTGATCGTCGAGCGTCCCGAACTCCCGCTGCACACCGTGTCGGTGGCCACCGAGGAAGCGCTCCAGGACGCCCTGGCCGAGGCCGGCGGGGAGGTCTTCGACCTCGCCCACGACCTGCCCGTCCGCGCCACGCTGTTCTCCCTCCCGCACGACGAACACGTCCTGCTCGTCCTCATGCACCACATCGCCACCGACGGCTGGTCCGTCGCCCCGCTCCTGCACGACCTCGCCACCGCCTACGAAGCCCGCCTCGCCGGCACCGCACCGCAGTGGGAGCCGCTGCCGGTGCAGTACGCCGACTACGCCCTCTGGCAGCACGAACTCCTCGGCACCCCGCAACAACCCACCACCCTGCTCACCGAACAACTCGCCCACTGGCAGCAGGTGCTGTCCGGCCTCCCCGAGGAACTGGCGCTCCCCTACGACCGGCCGCGCCCGACCGCGCCGACCCGTCGGGGTGCGGCGGTGGAACTGCACCTGGACGGCGAACTCCACGGCGCCCTGGTCGAGTTGGCGCAGCAGAGCCGAGCCAGCGTGTTCATGGTGATGCAGGCGGCACTCGCCACCACGCTGGGCCGCCTGGGCGCGGGCACCGACCTGCCGATCGGCACCGTCGTCGCCGGGCGCACCGACGAAGCGCTCGACGACCTGGTCGGCTTCTTCGTCAACACCCTGGTGCTGCGCACCGACACGTCCGGCGACCCGAGCTTCCGGGAGCTGCTGGAGCGCGTCCGGATCGGCGCCCTGGACGCCTTCGGGCACCAGGACGTGCCCTTCGAGCGCCTGGTCGAGCTGCTCAACCCGGCGCGCTCGACGGCCCGGCACCCGCTCTGCCAGGTGATGCTGACCTCCGGCGGCGACGCCGGAACGATCCGCCTCGGCGGCCTGCCGGGCCGGGTCGAGGCGCTGGATTCGGACCTCGCCAAGTTCGACCTGACCTTCGCCTTCAGCGAGGCCTTCGACCGTGACGGCACCCCCGCCGGCCTGGAGCTGACGGTCGAGTACGCCGTCGACCTGTTCGACCGGGCCACGGCGGCGGCGACGGCCGCGCGGTTCGAGCGCGCCCTGCGCGCGGTGCTGGCCGACCCTGACCAGCGGGTGGGCCAGGTGGAGATCCTGGCGCCGGAGGAGCGCCGACAGCTGATCACGGCCTGGAACGACACCGACCACTCCGTCGCCCCCGCCACCTTCCCGGCGCTCTTCCAGGCCCAGGCCGCCGCCCGCCCCGACGCCGTCGCCCTCGCCTTCGGCGCCGAGCAGCTCACCTACGCCGAGCTGAACGGACGCGCCAACCGCCTCGCCCGGCTGCTCACCGCACACGGCGCGGGCCCCGAGCGGTTCGTCGCGATCGCCCTGGAGCGCTCGATCGAGCTCATCGTCGCCCAGCTCGCCGTCCTCAAGGCCGGCGCGGCCTTCCTCCCGCTCGACCCGCGCTACCCGGCCGACCGCATCGCCTACATGCTCGCCGACGCCGCCCCCGTCCTGGTCCTCACCACCGGCACGGTGGCCGCCGGCCTGCCGGCCGACAGCGCCGTCCCGCGCCTGCTGGTCGAGGAGCTCGACACCTCCGGCCACCCGGCACACGACCTCACCGACGCCGAAACCGACGCCGAAACCGGCACCGAACCCGACGCCGAAACCGGCACCGCCACCACCCCCGACGCCGCCGCGTACGTCATCTACACCTCCGGCTCCACCGGCCGCCCCAAGGGCGTCGTCGTCCCCCACACCGGCCTCGCCGCCCTGGTCGAGAGCCAGCGCCAGAGCCTGGCCGTGACCCCGGACAGCCGCTACCTGCTGTTCGCCTCCCCCTCCTTCGACTCCGCCGTCGCCGAACTCAGCCTGGCCCTGCTCACCGGCGCCCGCGCCGTCCTCGCCGACGCCGACCAGCTGCTGCCCGGCCCCGCCCTGGTCGAACTGATCGCCGAGCAGGGCGTCACCCACGTCACCCTGCCGCCAACCGCCCTGGCCGTCCTGCCCCCCGACGCGCTCGCGCACGTCGAGACCCTGGCCGTCGCCGGGGAGGCCTGCCCGCCCGACCTCGTCGAGCACTGGTCCGCCCGCCTGCGGATGGTCAACGCCTACGGGCCGACGGAATCCACCGTCTGCGCCAGCATGACCACCCCGCTGTCCGGCCGGATCGCACCGCCGCTGGGCCGGCCCATCCTGAACACCCGGCTGCACGTCCTGGACGCCGCCCTGCAGCCCGTCCCCGCCGGGGTCGTCGGCGAGCTCTACCTCGCGGGCTCCGGCCTGGCCAGGGGCTACCTCAACCGGCCCGGCCTGACCGCCGAGCGCTTCGTCGCCAACCCGTACGGCGCCCCCGGCAGCCGGATGTACCGCACCGGTGACCTCGCCCGCCGCCGGGCCGACGGCTCCCTGGAGTACCTCGGCCGCACCGACCACCAGGTCAAGGTCCGCGGGTTCCGCATCGAACCCGGCGAGATCGAGGCCGCCCTCGTCCGCCACCCCTCCCTCGCCCAGGCCTTCGTCCTGGTCCGCGAGGACCGCCCCGGCGACCGGCGCCTGGTCGGCTACGCCGTGGCCCGGCCCGGGCAGACGGTCGACCAGGCCCTCCTGCGGGCCCACGTCGGCGCGACCCTGCCCGACTACATGGTGCCCTCCGCCGTCGTGGCCCTGGACGCCCTCCCCCTCACCGCCAACGGCAAGGTCGACCGCCGCGCCCTCCCCGCCCCCGACACCGCCGCCTGGCCCGGCGCCGGGCGGGCGCCCGGCACGCCGCAGGAGGAGGTGCTCTGCGGGCTGTTCGCCGACGTGCTCGGGCTCGAACGGGTCGGTGTGGACGACAACTTCTTCGAGCTGGGCGGGCACTCGCTGCTGGCCGCCCGGCTGGTCGCGGGGCTACGGGAGCTGGTCGGCGCGGGCGAGGGGATCGGGGTCCGCACCGTGTTCGAGGCGCCGACCGTCGCCGGGCTCGCCGAGCGGCTCGCCCGGGGGCCGGGCGCCGAGAGCTTCCCCGTCCTGCTGCCGATCCGCACCCGGGGCTCGCGCCCGCCGCTGTTCTGCGTCCACCCGGCCGCGGGCATCAGCTGGGTGTACACGGGGCTGCTGCGCCACCTCGACGCCGAGCAGCCGATCTACGGCCTCCAGGCCCCGGGCCTGGCCGATCCGGGCCACCGCCCCTCCTCCGTCGCGGAGTTGGCGCGCGACTACCTCGCGCAGATCCGCGCCGTCCGCCCCGAGGGCCCGTACGCCCTGCTCGGCTGGTCCTTCGGCGGGGCCGTCGCCCACGCGATCGCCGCGCTGCTGCGCGACCAGGGCGAGGAGGTCCGGCTGCTGGCCCTGCTGGACGCCTATCCGGGCGCCGGCGAGGCCGGGCCCGAGCAGTGGCGGAACGACCCGGAGCAGCTGGCGGTGATCCTCGACTCGCTCGGCCACCCGGCCGGGGAGATCGGCGCCTGGCCCGAGGACGAGGACGGCTACGCCGAGCTGGTCCGGCACGGCGAGGGCCCGCTCGCGGGCCTCAGCGGCGCCGCGGTGGCCCGGGTGGTCGCGGTCTTCCAGGCCAACGCCGAGCTGGCGCACGCGCTCCCGCTGCCCGGCTACGACGGCGACGCGGTGGTCTTCACCGCCGCCAAGGACCGCCCGGCCGACGCCCCCGACCCGGACGGCTGGCGCCCCCACGTGGGCGGCCGGATCGACGTCCACGAGGTGCCGAGCACCCACGGCGCCATGACGGGCCCCGAGGCGCTCGCCGTCATCGGCCCGGTGCTCGCCGGCCGCCTGACCGGCCGACCGGCCACCTGACCGCCTGACCGACCGGCCGCCGACCGGCCTCCTGACCCGCCGACTTTCGCATCCCTTCCGACCGCAGGCCACCGACCTGCACCCACCGCGCGGGCCGCACCCGGCCCGCCCACCGAGAAACGGACACCACCATGACCACTGCCGCCATCCCCGACACCTGGCGCGGCGTCACCCCGTCGCCGATCACGTCGACCGACGCCTACAACGGCTTCATCGCCGCCAACGTGATCTTCGCGCTGGACCGGATCGGCGTGCTGGAGAAGCTCGGGCGCGGCGAGCCGCTCTCGGCCGTCGAGGCCACCGCCCAGGGCGGTGACACCGCCCGGACCGAGGCCGTCCTGCGCGCCGCCGCCGACTGCGGCTACGTCAAGGCCGACGGCGGCACCTACGTGCCCACCGAGGTGGGCCTCGAAGTCGCCGCCGCGCGCGGCTACTTCACCTGGGCCGTCGGCGGGTACCACGACGTGTTCGGCCGCGCCGGGCACCTGAGCGCGGGGACGCACCGCTACAGCGAGGACGTCCTGCGCGACGAGGCGATGGTCGCCCTCGGCTCCGCCCAGTGCGACCAGTCGCTGTTCGCCGCGCAGCTGACCGACGTGCTCTCCGGCATCGACTTCCGCACCATCGCCGACCTGGGCAGCGGCACCTCCGCCCGGGTGCGCCGGGTGGTCGGGCAGCGCGAGGGCACCCGGGGCCTGGGCATCGACATCAGCCGCCCGGCCACCGACATCGCCCGTCGCGACATCGTCACGGCCGGGATGCAGGACCGCGTCACCGCCGTCCGGGCCGACGTCCTGGGCCTGCTCGGCACCCAGATCGACAACGACGCCGAGGCCGCCGAGGTGGCCGAGGTCGACACCGTGATGAGCTTCTTCCTGCTGCACGACCTGCTGGCCGACCCGGCCACCCGCTCCTCGATCTTCACCCGGATGCGGGAGGCCTTCCCGAAGGCCCGCACCTTCGTGCTCGGCGACACCATGCTGCGCGGCCCGGGCGAGTCCCAGAGCGCCCTGCCGGTCTTCTCGGTCGGCTTCGAGCTGGCGCACGCGATGATGGGCGTGCCGCTGCACACCAAGGAGACGTACGAGGAGCTGTTCACCGACGCCGGACTGCGGATCGACCGCGTCGAGGCGCTGGCCACCCCGCACTCCTGGCTCTACGTCCTCCAGGCCGACTGATGGCCGCCGCCGCCAGACACCTGCTGGCGCAGAACGAGCACCCGGGCCCGCCGCTGCCGTCCGTCGTGGCCGCCCTGGCCGCGGCCGCCGGCGACCTGCACCGGTACCCGGACTTCCGCCCGCAGCGGATCGAGGGGATCATCGCCGACTGGCAGGGCGTCCCGGCCGCTCAGGTCGTGGTCGGCCACGGCTCGGCGGGCGTGGCGCTGGACCTCTTCCACGCCGTCGTCGGGCCCGGCGACAACGTGGTGCACTCGGCGCCCTGCTTCGACGCGTACCCGCTGTTCTGCGAGATCGCCCGGGCCGAGGCCCGGGCCGTCCCGCTCGGCCCCGACGCCCGGCACGACCTGGCCGCGATGGCCGATCGGCTGGACGAGCGCACCCGGATCGTCGTGCTGTGCAACCCGCACAACCCGACCGGCACGGTCTACTCCTGGGCGGAGCTGACGGACTTCTTCCGCCTGGTCCCGGCCACGGCGCTGATCCTGCTGGACGAGGCGTACGTCGACTTCGCCCGGGACTGGGCGGCCCCGGCGGTGCCGGACCGGATCTCCGAGTGGCCGAACCTGGTGGTGCTGCGCACCCTCTCCAAGTCGCACGGCATCGCCGCCCTGCGGATCGGCTACGCGCTCGCGGAGGAGTCCGTGGCCCAGCGGGTACGGGACCACCAGGTCCCGTACGCGGTGAACCGGCTCCAGGAGGCGGGCCTGCTGGCCGCCGTCTCGGCCCAGGACGAGGTGGACCGGCGGATCGCCGAGATCGCCGCCGAGCGGGAGCGCCTGCGGGCCGAACTGCTGCGGCTGGGCTGGACGGTGGCGCCCAGCCTGACCAACTTCCTCTGGGTCGTCGCGCCGGGCGACCAGCTCCCCCTGCGGGCGGAGCTGGAGCGCCGAGGGGTGGCCGTCCGCTACTACCCCGGCCAGGGCATCCGGATCGCCGTCGGTGAGAAGGACGCCAACGACGCGGTGATCGAGGGCTTCACCGCCACCGCGCCCGCCGCTCCCTGACCGCACCCCGCGCCCGCGCATCCCGGCCGTCTCCGCACGTCCCAGCACGTCCCCGCACGTCCCCGCACGTCCCCGCGCACGGCGCGTGAGGGCGCACCGTCCGCGCCCCACGCGCCGAGCAGCCCAGCACCCTCAGCAACCCAGCACGCCCGGCACGCCCAGCACCCGAAGCGCCGTCGGCGCAGCGAAGGAACCGCGATGCACCCGCTGTTGGCCCGCCCGGAGTTCCGGCGCTACCTCGCCGGGCAGACCCTGTCCGTCCTCGGCGACAGCGCCCTCTCCATCGCCCTCGGCATCTGGGCCAAGGTGCTGACCGGCAGCAACTCCGCCGCCGGGCTGGTGCTGTTCTGCTTCGCCGCGCCGCTGCTGCTCCTGCCGCTGGGCGGCCTGCTCGCCGACCGGGTCCGGCGCAGACCGCTGCTGGTCGGCGTCAACCTGATAGTGGCAGTGGGGTTGACGCCCCTGCTGCTCGTCGACGGTCCGGACCGGGTCTGGATCATCTACTGCACGGCCTCGCTCTGCGGTCTCGCCGGGGCCGTGCTGGCCCCGGCGCAGAGCGCCCTGCTGCGGACGATCCTGACGGATCGTCAGGACTTCGGCGCGGCAGCCGGGTTTACCCAGAGCGCCCGGGCCGGCACCACGCTGGTCGCGCCGCTGCTCGGCTCGGGCCTCTACAGCTGGCTGGGCGGGCACGCCGTGGCGCTGGCCGACCTCGGCGTGCTGCTGCTGGCGGCCCTGGCCTTCCTCGGCCTGCGGGCGGACGAGCCCAGGCCGGAGCCCTCGGGCCTCCGGTGGCGCACCGAGGTGCTGGCGGGCTTCGCCCACCTGCGCGGTGCGACCGGGCTGCGCCCGCTGGTGGCGGCCACCGCCGTCACGGGCTTCGTGCTGAGCCTGCTCCAGCCGGTGCTGTTCGCGCTGACCCAGCACGGGCTGCACCGCCCGCCGCAGTTCCTCGGCGTGCTGGAGACGACCGAGGCGGTCGGGGCGCTGGGCGGCTCGGTGGTCGGCGGTCTGCTGATCGGCCGGCTCGGACCGCGCCGGACGGTCATGGCGGGGTCGGTGGTGTTCGGCCTCGGCACGGTCCTGCTGCTCGCGCCGTCCCTCCCCGTGGTGGCGGCCGGCCTGGTGATCGCCGGGGCGGGCATCCCGGCCGCCATGGTCGGCCTCGCCACGGCCGCCCAGGCGGCCACGCCGCCCCAGCTGATGGGCCGCGCCCAGGCGGCCGTCAACCTCTCGCTCACCGCCCCGCAGGCCCTCGCGGTCGGCGTCGGCTCCGGACTGGTGGCCGCCCTGGACTTCCGGGTCGTGCTGGCCGTGATGGTGCTCGGCGCCCTGCTCGCGGCCGCCCACCTGCTCGGCAAGCCCGAGGCCCCGACCGGGCCCGAGGCCCCCGCCGGCACCGAGACCTCCGCCGAGACCTCCGCCGAGCCCGCGGCCCCCGAAGAGCCCGAGAGCCCCACCGAGCCTCCGGCCGGCTCCGAGAGCCCCACCGAGCCCGGGAGCGCCCCGGACCTCCAGCGCACCTGATCGCCCGATCACCCTCGACACCTCCTCTCCTCCTCACCAGAAAGCTCCTCAGATGACCGACCGCTCCTCGCCCACCACCGCCCCGCTCCCCGTCGAACTGGACCACGTCGAGTTCTACCTGTCCGACCTCACCGCCGAGACCGCCCGGCTGACCAGCGAGTACGGCTTCGAGCTGCTCGTCCCGCCCACCGAGCGCGGCGAGGCCGCCGAGCGCTGCCTCTCGGCGCTGGTCGGGCAGGGCACCATCCGGCTGCTGCTCACCCAGCCGCTGGCCGGCGGCCACCCGGCCACCGACTACCTGGCCCGGCACGGCGACGGCGTGGGCGCACTGGCCCTGCGGGTGCCGGACGCCGCCGACGCCTACCGGACGCTGACCGGCCGGGGCGCCGACGGCCTGCGCCCGCCGCAGGCCGCGCACGGCTGCGTCACGGCGGTGGTCGGCGCCTTCGGCGACGTGGTGCACACCCTGATCGAGCGCGGCCCCGAGGCCCCCGCCGACCGGATCCCCGGCCTGCCGGACGCCGCCCCGGTCACCGACACCGGCACGACGGGGCTGCGCTCCGTCGACCACTTCGCGGTCTGCGTCCCCTCCGGCGAGCTGCGCGAGACCGTCCGCCGGTACTGCGAGGTCTTCGGCTTCCGGATGATCTTCGAGGAGCGGATCGAGGTCGGCGCGCTCGGCATGGACTCGGCGGTCGTGCAGAGCGCCGACCACAGCGTCACGCTCACCCTGATCGAGCCGCTCAGCCCGGACGCGGGCGGCCAGATCGCCTCCTTCCTCGCCGACCACGGCGGCGCCGGGGTGCAGCACGTGGCCTTCTCCTCCGCCGACGCCGTGCACTCCGTCTCCGCGATGGCGGAGCGCGGCGTGCCGTTCCTGCGCACCCCGGGCGCGTACTTCGACGCGCTGCCCGCCCGTCTGACGCCACTGCGGCACTCGCTCGACCAGCTGCGCGCCCTGCACCTGCTGGTCGACCAGGACCACGACGGCCAGCTGTTCCAGATCTTCACCCGCTCCCAGCACCCGCGCGGCACCTTCTTCTTCGAGGTGATCGAGCGCATCCGGGCCCGCACCTTCGGCAGCAACAACGTCCGCGCCCTCTACGAGGCCGTCGAACTCCAGCGCAGCGCCAGCGAAGTGGCCGGATGAGCGCGCCGGCCCTGACCGGGCACCAGCCCTCCCCCGCCCCGTCGCCCTCCTCCCCGTCACCCTCCCCCCAGCCGCTCTCCGTCGCCGAGTACGCGGAGCCCGCCCGGGCCGTCCTCGCGCCCGAGGTCTGGGACTGGCTGGAGGGCGGCGCGGAGCGCGAGAGGACCCTCGCCGGCAACCGGGCGGCCTTCGACCAGCTGGCCCTCGTGCCCCGAGTGCTGGCCGACGTCTCCGCCTGCGACACCGCCACCACCCTGGTGCGCAGCCGCGCGACCGTGCCGGTGGCGGTGGCGCCCGTCGCGTACCACCGGCTGTTCCACCCCGAGGGCGAGCTGGCCTCGGCCCGGGCGGCGGCCGCGGCGGGGGTGCCGTTCACCGTCGGCACGCTCAGCAGCGTCGGCTTCGAGGAGCTGGCCGCGACGGGAGCCACGCTCTGGTTCCAGCTGTACTGGCTGCGCGACCGGGGGCGGCTGCTCGACCTGGTCGCGGCAGCCGAGGCGGCGGGCAGCGAATGCCTGGTCGTCACCGCCGACGTGCCGTTCATGGGCCGCCGCCTGCGCGACGCCAAGAACGCCTTCGCGCTGCCCGCGGACGTCCGCGCGGTCCTGCTCGAAGACGGCGCCGCCGGGCGGGCCCACCAGGCGACCACCGCTGTCTCGGCCGTGGCCGCGCACACCGCCGAGCTGCTCTCCCCCGCCGTCACCTGGGCGGATCTCGCCTGGCTGCGCGAGCACACCAGCCTGCCGCTGATGGTCAAGGGGGTGCTCGACCCGGCGGACGCGGTGCGGGCCGCCGAACTCGGCGCCGAAGCCGTGGTGGTGTCCAACCACGGCGGCCGCCAGCTCGACCGGGCCGTCCCCTCGATCACCGCGCTGCCCGCCGTCGCCGAGGCGCTGGCCGGCCGCGCCTGCCAGGTGCTGCTGGACAGCGGGGTGCGCGGCGGATCGGACGTGCTCACCGCCCTCGCCCTCGGGGCGTCCGGGGTGTTGCTCGGACGCCCGATGATCTGGGGCCTGGCGGCCCGGGGCGAGGCCGGCTGCGCCCACGTGCTCGACCTGCTGGCCGCGGAGCTGCGGCACGCGCTCGGCCTCGCGGGCTGCGCCGACCTGAGCGCGGCCGCCGCGCTGCGCACCACCCCCATGCCCTGCCCCACCTGGAGTGCACCGTGACCACCACCGCCCCACCCCGCGGCCTGCTGCGGGCCGACCTGCACCCCTCCCTCGCCGACCCGGCGATGACCTCGATGAACCTGCTCAACGAAATCTCCATCCGCTACCCGGAGGCGGTCTCCTTCGCCGCGGGCCGCCCGGCGGAGCAGTTCTTCGAACTCGACGCCGTCCACCGCCACCTGGACCGCTACGTCGCCCACCTGCGCGCCGAGCGCGGGCTCTCCAAGGAGGCGGCCCGGCGGCAGGTGCTCCAGTACGGGCGGACCAAGGGGATCATCCACGAGCTGATCGCCACCCACCTCGCGGTGGACGAGGGCATCGAGGTGCCCGCCGAGTCGATCGTGGTGACGGTGGGCTGCCAGGAGGCGATGTTCCTGGTGCTGCGGGCGCTGCGCCGCGGCCCCGAGGACGTGGTGCTCGCCGTCTCGCCCACGTACGTGGGGCTGACCGGCGCGGCGCTGCTCGCCGACCTGCCGGTGCGGCCGGTGGCCGACGGCCCGGACGGCGTGGACCTCGCCGACCTGCGCCGCCAACTGGCCGCCGCCCGGGCCGAGGGGCTGCGTCCGCGCGCCCTCTACCTGGTACCGGACGTCGCCAACCCGAGCGGGGCCAGCCTGCCGCTGGAGCTGCGGCGGGAGCTGCTCGCCCTGGCCGCCGAGGAGGACTTCCTCCTGCTGGAGGACAACCCGTACTGCGTCTTCGCCGGCGAGGAGCGGCTGCCCTCGCTCAAGGCCCTGGACACCGAACGGCGGGTCGTCCACCTCGGCTCCTTCGCCAAGACGGCCCTCCCGGGCGCCCGGGTCGGGTACGTGGTGGCGGACCAGCCGGTGGCGGACGGCGCGGGCGGCACCGACCTGCTGGCCGACCTGCTCGGCATGATCAAGAGCATGACCACGGTGAACACCTCACCGATCGCCCAGGCCGTGATCGGCGGGGCGCTGCTCGAACACGGCTACAGCCTGCGGGCCGCCAACACCGAGGTCGCCGCGCTCTACCGGCGCAACCTCGCGCTCGTCCTGGCAGGCCTGGCCCGGCGCTTCCCGCCCGGCAGCGGGGTGAGCTGGAACGAGCCGCGCGGCGGGTTCTTCCTGGTGGTCACCGTGCCGTTCGTGGTGGACGACGCGCTGCTCGAACTCTCGGCCTCGGAGTACGGGGTGATCTGGACCCCGATGTCGCACTTCTACCCGGACGCGGGCGGGGAGCGGCAACTGCGGCTCTCCGTCAGCCAGGTCGACCCGGACACCGTCGACCGCGGGCTGGACGGACTGGCCGCCCTGATCTCCGCACGGTCCTGATCTCCGCACGGTCCTGATTTCCGTACGGTTTTGATCGCCACACGGTCCTGATCACCGTACGGTTTCGATCGCCGTACGGTCCTGACCTCGGAGGGGGCGCCCGCTCCGGCGCCCCCTCCTTGCCGGCCCCGCGTCAGGGGCAGCGGTTCGGGCCCGGGTCGGCGATGCCGACGCTCCCGGGCGCCCGGTCCGCCGGCGTGGCGTCCTCGGACAGCATCTTGATCCGGACCTGCCGCACATACCGGTCCACCAAGTGGCGCAGCACGCTGACCGTGGCGGCGACGTCCGGCGCCGGAATGCCGTCCAGCGCATTGGCCAGACCGGCGATGTTGGCCTGTTTCAGACGGTTGAGCATCGCCCGCCCCTCGGCCGTGAGCGCCACCTGGCGGGCCCGGCGGTCCAGCACGTCCGGAGTGCGTTCCACCAGTTGCTGGGTCTGCAGCCGGTCGATCTGCCGGGTGACGTGGGAGGGCTTGACCATCAGCCGGGCGGCCAGGTCGCCCACGCGGCTGACCTCCTCGGCCTCGGCGAGCGCGCGCAGCAGGTAGACGTCCGAGCGCGCCGCCGTGATGCCGGCCCGCGCCGTCTGGCGCTCGTGTTCCTGCGAGCGGGTCAGCAGGTAGGCCAGCGAGGCCAGCACCTCCTCCAGTTCGGAGGTGGCGGTCGGATTGTCTGTTGCGTCCGGCATGGGGGAACTGTAGCGACCCCGTTCGGGGAGTGGCTCCCCTCTCGACCACTGACCGGTTTCCAGACAGATTCGTTCGCCACCGGATGGGCCCTTTCGCCACCACTGACCGCGAGTTAGCGTGACGGTGAGTTAGTTGCTTAGGGCATGCAACGGTCCCGGGCGCTACCCCACGGCACCGCAGGCCCATCCGCTCGGCGCCACCGGCAAATCCGCTCCGCGAAGGGAGCCCATGATGGCCACCGCCGCTCACAACCCCCGGTTCACCCACCCCGCCGCCCGTGGCGGCTGCCCGTTCGACCCGCCGCCGGCCTACCAGCAGGCCCAGCAGGACGAACCGATCAGCCGGATCACCCTCTGGGACGGCGCCCCCAGCTGGCTGGTCACCCGCCACGACGACATCAAGGCCGTGCTCAGCGACGCCCGCTTCAGCTCGGACGCCGCCCGGCCCGGCTTCCCGTTCATCAGCGCCGGAGCCCGGCAGCTGAGCACCGGCCAGCGGACCTTCATCCGGATGGACGACCCGGAGCACGCCCACCTGCGCCGGATGCTCACCAGCGAATTCATGATCAAGAAGGTCGAGGCACTGCGCCCCGAGGTCCAGCGCATCGCCGACGAACTGCTCGACGAGCTGACCGCCGGCCGCAACTCCGGCGACCTGGTCCACGAGTTCGCGCTGCCGCTGCCGTCCCTGGTCATCTGCCTGCTGCTCGGCGTCCCCTACCAGGACCACGACTTCTTCCAGGAGTGCAGCCGGGTCCTGCTGCGCCGCGACTCCTCGGCCGAAGAGGTGCAGATCGCCCAGAAGAACCTGGTCGACTACCTGGTCAAGCTCACCGACTCCAAGCGCACCGAGCCCGACGACGGCATCCTCAGCCGCCTGGTCGCCCGCGGCGAACTGAGCACCGAGGAGATCGGCGCCATGGGCCGGCTGCTGCTGGTCGCCGGACACGAGACCACGGCGAACATGACCGCGCTCTCCATCCTGGCCCTGCTGCAGAACCCCACCCAGCTCGCCCACCTGCGCGAGCACCCGGAGTCGGTCGCCGGCGCCGTCGAGGAACTGCTGCGCTACCTCACCATCGTGCACTCCGGCCTGACCCGGGTCGCCACCGAGGACGTCACCGTCGGCGGCGTCCGGATCCGAGCGGGCGAGGGCGTGATCTGCATGATCAGCACCGCGAACCGGGACGAGCAGAAGTTCCCCGACGGCGACGAGCTCGACCTCTCCCGCGACGCGCGCCTCCACCTGGCCTTCGGCTTCGGCGTCCACCAGTGCCTCGGACAGCCCCTGGCCCGGCTGGAACTGCAGATCGCGCTGAACTCCATCCTGCAGCGACTGCCCGAACTGCGCCTGGCCGTACCGTTCGAGGAGATCCGCTTCCGGGGCGACATGCTCATCTACGGCGTCCACGAGCTCCCCCTCGCCTGGTAGCGGCCCCCCGCGTCCGAACCGATCCTCCGAAAGGAAAGCCATGCTCATCCACATCGACCAGGAAAAGTGCTGCGGCGCCGGCCACTGCGTACTGGCCGCCCCCGAGGTCTTCGACCAGCGCGAGGAGGACGGCATCGTCATCCTCCTCGACGCCGCACCCCCCGCCGACCTCCACCAGGCCGTCCAGGACGCCGCCGCGGTCTGCCCGGCCGCGGCCATCCGCCTCGAACACCTGTAATCACCCCCACTCCCCAACCCGCCGCCGGGCGAAGACCTTGACCGCGCGTCGGGTCCGGCCGAACCGACCGGTCCCGACCGAGGCCGAACCTCGACATCCACGCCGTGGAACAATGGACGGACCTCGCGAGGGGAGGCGGCGAGCATCGAAGGAGCGGCGGGTTGGCAGGGCTGGTGACCGACTGGATCCGGGTTCCGGTGGGCGAGGACGCTTCGAGGTGGACCACCCGCGGTGGCTGCCGCCGGGTTCTCCTCGTCGTCCACAACGTGACCTCCGCGACCCGTCTCCTGGACGTCGTTCCGCTGTTCCGCGACGACCTCAGGATCCAGCTGCTGGCCGCCTGTACGGGATCGTCCCCCTTCAGCGCAGGAGTCGCCGAGCTGCTGAGCTCCCTCGGGGTTCCGGTACTTCCGTGGGAGCAGGCCAAGCAGACACCCGTCGACCTCGCCCTGTCAGCCAGCTTCGGCGGTGAACTCTCCGTTTTTCAGGGGAAGTTGGTCGTCCTCTCGCACGGAACCGGATACAATAAAAGGCTTGCGACACCGAACACCGAACACCGAACACCGAACACCGAACACCGAACACCGAACACCGAACACCGAACACCGAACACCGAACACCGAACACCGAACACCGAACGCGCCGCATGCCCCTGTCTTCGGCCTGGCGCCCGAGTGGCTGCTGTCCGACGGGGTTCCGCTCGCCCGGGCGATGGTGCTCTCCCACCCCGAGCAGCTCGGCCGGCTGCGCGAAGCCTGCCCCGAGGCCGCTCCGACGGCGGTGCTCGGCGGCGACCCCTGCTTCGACCGCATCCTGGCCGCCCTTCCGTACCGGGAACGCCATCGCCGCGCGTTCGGCGTCCGGCCCGGACAGCGGCTCGTCGTGCTCAACTCCACCTGGAACCCGCAGTCGCTCTTCGGGGACGCCGGCACGGACGACCCGCTGCCGTGGCTGCTCGACCGCCTCACCGCCGAACTCCCGGTCGACGACTACCGGGTGGCGGCCGTCCTCCACCCGAACATCTGGCACGGCCACGGCCCCGGCCAGGTCCGCCTCTGGCTGGACCGCGCCGAGCGGGCCGGCCTCACCCTGATCGACCCCCTGGACAGCTGGCGACAGGCGCTGATCGCCGCCGACGCGGTGATCGGGGACTTCGGCTCGGTCAGCTACTACGCCGCGGCGCTGGGCACCCCCGTTCTGCTCGGCACGGCCTCCGACGAGGTCCTGGGCGCCACCTCGCCGGTAGCGGCCTTCGTCCGCGAAGCCCCCCGACTCGCCCTGGACTCCCCCCTGCGACCACAGCTGGACCAACTCCTGACGTTCCATCAATCCATGACCAGTGCCAGCGAATTGACGACCTCGGCGCCCGGCGAGGCGGCCGGCCTGCTGCGTTCGCTCTTCTACGAGGTCATGGGGCTGCCCGAGCCGACAGAGCCGGCTCTCCTGGACCTTCTCCCACTCCCGGACTACCGGCCACCGACCCGAACCGTGCCGCTGCGGGTCCGCACCCGCCCGGGGCCCCGCCCGCACGAAGTCACCGTCGAGCGGGTCGCCGAAGGCCGGTACGGGCCTTCCGGGCCCGGCTCCGATCACCTCGCGGTGCACGAGGACACCCTCGACCAGGGCCTCCTCGGTCTGGCCGACGCGATCCTCCGCTACGGGGAGGCCGACGACCCCCGGATCGGTCCGCCCCGGGAGTGGGCCGCGGCGACGCTCGCCCGCTACCCGAACTGCTCGCTCGCGGCCTTCGTCTCCGGTCCGGACACCTGCGAAGTGCTGATGCGTGAGTGGGGATTCGTCCGCCTCACCAGCCCCTCGCTCGACCCGGCGGCGGCCGCCTCGGCGCTGTTCGCCCAATTGGACGGCGCCGCCGTCCCCCGACCCCTGCGACCCCTGCCGCCGATGGAGCTGACGGTGCGCACCGGCGGCGCGTCCCACCCGGTCCTGGTCAGTCCCGTTCCGTGAGGCACTGCTGCCGCAGGCCCGCCAGGTAGCGCAGATGGGGCTCCGCCTGCTCACGGTCCAGGATCGCGGTGGCCTCGTCGATCGCGGCCAGCGCCTGATCCGTCGCCGAGGTGTCCGCCCAGGTCTCCGCGAGATTGGTGAGGGTGCGGGCCGCGTTGTAGTTGTCGCGCAGACGCCGGAATTCGGACAACGCCTCCGTCAGCCAGACCCGGGCCCGCTCGTACTCGGCCAGGCCTCGCAGCGCCCGCCCCCGGTGCCGCTTCAACAGCGCCCGGGCCCGCGGAACGTCCCCCGCCCGCTCGTGGTCCGGGCCGATCGAGGCGAGCAGTCCGTCAGCCCGCTCGAAGCAGTCGTACGCGGGCTGCCACCGCCACTGCCGAAGCCTCAGCAGCCCGAGCGACTCGACGGCCGTGGCCTGGCCCAGCAGGTGGCCGGCCCGTTCGAACGCCGAGGAGGCGTCGACCAGACAGCTCTCGGCCTCGGCCAGCAGGTCCAGTTCCATCAGGGCGAACGCCAACTGGGTGTGCATCCGGCCGGCCATCGCCGAGTCCGGGTCGTGCGCGACCGCCGCCCGCACGGCGGTTCGCAGCGCCGGCAACAGGGCCTCGTGCCGACCGGCCTTGAGCT
Source organism: Kitasatospora sp. NPDC088861 (assembly GCF_044750105.1). Lineage (NCBI taxonomy): Bacteria > Bacillati > Actinomycetota > Actinomycetes > Kitasatosporales > Streptomycetaceae > Kitasatospora > Kitasatospora sp. NPDC088861. Next base: position 95,326 of record NZ_JBIVJF010000022.1, on the reverse strand, counting down.
GCACCGCCCACGACGCCTCCGCCAGCTCGCACGCCGTGGCCGGCGCGGCCAACTCCTCGGCGGCGAGCACCGCCTCGACCAGGTTGCCCACCTCCGCGGCCAGAGCGGCCAACGCCGCACCGGCGTCCGGGTAGTCGCCGGGCCCGAGCTCGCGGTAGAGCGGCCCGACGTGCCAACGCTCCCGCAACGCCGCGTAGTCGGCCCGGACGGCGAAGCGCAGCAGGTGCTCCACGGCACGCGTCACCGCACCCGCGCACGCGGCCAGCCCGTCCACCCGCGCCGCCTGCTCCTCGGCGAACCGGCGCACGGCGGGCCGGTAGCGGTAGCGGCCCTCGGGTGTGGCCTCCACCAGGCCGGCCTCGGCGAGCCCGGCCAGCAGGACACCAGCACGCTCAACCGTGGGTCCGCCGGGGCCTGCGACCGCCACGGCCAGCTCGGGACCGACGGCCGGCCACGGCCGCAGGGCACAGAGCCGGAACAGCCGGGCCTCCTCCGGCTCCAGTACCTCGTACGACTCCTGCACGGCGGCGCGCACCGGATCACCCGCGTGGGGATCGCCACCGCCGTCGCCACCACCGCCCCGGCCCCGGCGCTGCTGGGGGATGAACGCCAGCCGGGGAGCCGCGGCGCGCAGGGCGAAGGGCGATCCGCCGCACCGTTCGAGAACACCCGACAGGGCGGGGCCGGCGGCGGAGACGGTCTCCTTCCCCGCGAGGTCCGTGAGCAGCCGCCTGGCGTCCTTGTCGGACAGCGGCCCCACCGGAATCGGAACGGCGTCGAGACCGGTGAGCGGACGCCGGGCCACCACGACCGTGACGACGCCCGGGGCCGCGGTGATCAACGGCCGGACCTGGGCCGCCGAGCGGGCGTGGTCCAGCACGACGAGCAGCTGCCGCTCGGCGACCAGCGACCGGAACCGCTCGACCCGGTCCTGCGCGGCCGGCGGAACCCGGTCCGCCGGCATGCCGAGGTGGATCAGGAACTGCCGGAGCACAGCGGCCGCATCGGGTGCGGTGGCCGGCGACCCGCCGGAGAGGTCCGCGTAGAGCTGCCCGTCCGGAAACCGCTTCCGCTGCAGCGCGCCCCAGTGAACGGCCGCGGCGCTCACACCCATTCCCTGAGGCCCGTACAGGACACTGACGCGGGGCGTGCCGTCCGCCTTCCGTCCGGCCTCCTTGTCCAGCAGCGCCAGCACCTTGCGCCGGTCGGTGAAGAAGCGGTCGGAGGGCGGCAGCAGGGAGGGCGCCGCCAACGGCCCGGACCAGCCCCCGCCCTGGCCACCCAGCCAGGCGCGAAGCGCCCTGGCCTGCGCGGGATCCGACCCCGCCGCATCCAGCAACAGCTGCGCCACAGTGGCCCGTTCGGCGGCATCGGTCGGCGCCGGCACGTCCCGCCCCGTCACCCGGCGGACGAAGGCACCCGCCGACTCCCAGGCCCACTTGCCGGCCTCGTTCGCCACGCTCGCACCCACGGCGCCGAAAACAGCGGCCACCGCCGACAGCGACACCGGCTCGAACACCCCACACCCCCTGGTCCATCGCGGCACACCCGACCAGCAGCCGCCGCACCCTCGCGTCCGGCCCCACGGTAGCCTGCGCAACCTCACCGTGGGTGCACAGCCGCCTGCTTGCGCACGGGCGGGTCCGGTTCCGTTTCCTCCCCCCGCGGACCGGGGTCCACGACGCCTACGCCCGACTCGTGGCCCGCCGGGCCCTCCGCGCGCCGAACGAGGCGTCCTCCGCCACGCCGGCCGCGTTCATGGAGAGCATCATCCTCAACGGCCGCATCCGCCTCATCGACGGCCGCAACCTCAAAGCCCTGCCCGCCGAGCACCTGACCATCGACGTCCCGATCGAACTGTCCAGGGTCCCCTGAGGCTGGCAGGCTGGCAATCTCATGTAAGGGCGGCTGTGGGGACGCCGCAGCAGGTTGCAGCAATCCTCCAGCTGGTCCCCGGCAAGATCGCAAGACGCCGGTGCCACGGCCATCGATCACCTGTCGGCCCATCAACAAAAGGGCCGCTGACCTGGGATTCCTCCCGGCCAACGGCCTTTCCGACTCGCGTCGGGACGACAGGATTTGAACCTGCGCCCCCTTGACCCCAAGCGGTCGAAAGAGCGTCCAGTTGGCATTCGACAGTCTGAATCCCGCAGGTCAGGGCCCATCCCGTCCAGCCCACATGACGCCCGATGGCATCTCATGACGCCCAGTCCGTGAGAGGCGCGTGAGAGGCGGCGAGCGAGGGGGAGTTCGAGCGTGATTTGCCGCGCATCCCCATGGTGGCGCTACCCAGCAGGCTGAAGCCATCCCACGCAGTAAACCGCCCGCCGCGGCCCGGTGACCCACCCGAGCACCTCCGCCCCACCAGCCAGCTCGCCGCAGCCCCGCGCAGTGATCGACTCCGACACGTCCACCAGCCTGGCCACTGCCGCGATCCCGTCCTGATATCGCGAGGAGTACCAATAGCGGGCTAGGCATTTCGCCCAGGTGGCCGCATTGTTGGGGTGGTCCTGAGGCTATAGTCGCCAGCTCATATGAGCACAGTCCGACGGCTCGCCGGGGCCTTTCGCGTGCTGTCAGCCCGCGGCCAGGCCGGCCAGGGCCTGCTCGATCGGCAAGGTGCCGGAGATGACGTCGAGGGCGCGGTTCCGGGCGGCCGGGTGGGAGAGGGCGGCCACCACGACGGCAGCGAGGTCGTCGCGGGGGATGCTTCCGTCGGGCAGCGCGGGGGCGAGGGCGATGCGCCCGCCGCCGCTGCGGTCGGTGAGGCCGCCCGGGCGCAGGACTGTCCACTCCAGGCCGGAGCGAGCGAGCACGAGGTCGGCCTCGTACTTGGCGCGCAGGTAGGAGCGGAAGCCCAGCGGTGCCTGGTCGGCGCGGTCCGCTGGCATGGCGGAGACCTGGACGTAACGGCGGACGCTGGTAACCTGGGCGGCCTCCACAGCGGCGATCGCTCCGTCGCGGTCCACCCTGAGAAGGTCGCGCGAGCGGGGGCTGGACACCCCGGCGCAGTTCACCACGGCATCGCTGCCGGTCAGGAGCTCGGCCAGGGCAGTGGTCCCTGCGGTCAGGTCGCCGAGGACCGGGGCCGGCCCCTGCTGCCCGCCGGTCCCGGTTCGCTTGCGGTCGCGCGAGACCGCACGGACCTGGTGACCCGCGTCGAGCAGCAGGGAGACGACCCGGGAGCCGGTCCGGCCGGTCGCGCCGAACACAGTGATGATCACGATTTACGTCCTTGGAGGTGTCACGAGCGGTCGATGGCATCGGCAGGGCCCGCGGCGGAGATCGTCCTGGGTGCCAGGGTGGCGTTCCAACTGGCCAGCAGCCGCAGCACGGTAGCCGCGTCGGAGCCCGCCTCGGCGGCGTACGCGATGAGCTTCTGCTCCGGGTCCTCCGTCAGCTGGAACGTGCTGAAGTGGAGCTTGACCAGCCCGACTTCGGAGTGCCGGAAGGTCTTGGTGCCGAACGTCCTGGACTTGACGTCGTGCCCCGCCCACCAGTTGCGGAACTCCGGGCTCCGGAGCGACAGGTCGCCGATCAGTCCGGCCAGCCGGGGGTCGTCGAAGTGGCGCCCGACCTCCAGCCGGAGGTTGCCCACCACGTTCCTGGCGATGTGCTCCCACTCCGGATAGATCTCCCGGGCGCGCTCGTCCAGGAACACCAGGCGGGCCAGGTTGCGCTCCTTCGGGGTCAGCGCCGGGAAGTCCGCGACCAGCGCCCGAGCCATCTCGTTCCACGCGAGGACGTCCAGCCGGCGCCCCACGATGTAGGCGGGGACGTCGGTCAGCGCGTCGAGCATGATCCGCAGCCCCGGCCGGACGCGCTGCTGCGCCGGTTCCCGCGACGCCTGACGAGAGGGCTGCGCGAGATTCCGGAAGTGCTCCTGCTCGTGCTGGTCCAACCGCAGCGCGCCGGCCAGCGACTCAATCACGCTGTCCGAGACCCGGCGGATCCGGCCCTGCTCGACCCGGGTGTAGTAGTCGACGCTTATTCCGGCCAGTTGGGCCAGTTCCTCCCGGCGCAGTCCTGCGACCCGGCGGACTCCGGGGACCGGCACCACGCCGACCTCCTCGGGCCGCAGGCGCGCGCGTCGGGTCCGAAGGAACTCGCTGAGTTCGGCGCTCGGGTTCATATGGTCGAGTATCGCCCGGCTCCCCGCTCCCAGCCTGGCCCAGTTTTGACCAGGCTGCGGAACCGGGCCCTGGGGCATGCTGATCTGGACTGCGCCTGACGCCAGGTGACTGATCGTCACGCACATGGCATGAAGCGGCATGTGACGCATGGGGGTTATGGAGATGCCGAGGAGCACTGGCGCCGCCGTCGCGTCGGCGGCCGACTACCTGGACAGCCGTAGGGCCGACATCCTGCGGACGTACCGGGCCGGTCTGCGGGAGATCGGCAGCGCACTGGACAGCCAGGAGGATGCCTGGCAGGAGTTGGAACGTCAGGCCGGCCAGGTGATCAGCGTCTGCGTGGCAACGCTCGCTCGGGGAGTGCCCGTCCCGGACCGGGTGGCGTCCGACCCCCTGGAGCTGATCAACGCGGGACGGGCGGTACGCCACCTGCACCCCATCGAGGCCCTGCGGGCGAATTCGCTGCTCTTCGACGTGATCATGGCGGAGATCACCAAGGCGCTGGACAGGCACCCGAACTCCGAGGACCTGCTCGGGACTATGGCCCACGTGCTGAACCGGAGCGTCAATCAGCGAGCCGAGGCCATGATGACGGGCTACGACGCCTTCCTCTACCGCCGGTTCAAGGACGGCCACCTCGCCGAACGGCGCCGGCTCGCCCGCGAGATCCACGACCACATCAGCAACAGCGTGAGCGCCGCCCTGCGGGGCCTCGAACTGTACGAGATCTACCGTGACAACGCGCCGACGGTCGCCGCCGATCGGTTCGACCAGGCCCGGGCGGTGCTGTTGGAAGCGCTCTCCGCCATGCACAGCACCATCGCCGAACTGCGGATGTTCAATCCTCCGGGCACGGTGGCGAGCGGTCTCCAGACCTTCCTGGCCTCGGTCCAGAACGGCGACATGGTCGACATCCGGGTCACCGGGAACGAGTGCTGGCTGCCCGGCGAGCACCGCGAGCAGATCTTCGTGATCATCCGTGAGGGGCTGCGGAACATCTTCGCCCACTCCCACGCCACCAGGGCGACCGTCCGGCTGGACGTCACGCCCCACCGTGCCCGGGTGGTGATCGAGGACGAGGGCGTGGGGTTCGACGTCGCCACCGTCCTCGCGCAGGGCCGTTCGCACGGGCTGGCGTCGATGCACGAACGGACCGAGCTGCTCCGCGGCCGAATGCGGCTCGCCAGCGTCCCTGACGTGGGAACGGTGATCGACCTCTCGATCCCGCTGCCGCCGTGCGAGTGCGACCACGAGGACCAGCCTGGTAACACGATGCCTAGGCAGAGTTGAGCACTGGTTGTGGCGAGCGCCCGACGGAACGCTGGTGGATGCCCGGCCGGAGCAGCCAGGCCGGGACCGACAGCGCGAGATTCGGAGTTCCATGTCCACATCCCACAACGCACCGCAACACTCGGCCAGCCGCCCGGCGGGCGAAGACGGCTGGTTGGAGACGGTCGAGACGATCGCCGGCGCACCGGCGGCCGGGCCCGACGAGCTGCAGCACGTCAAGGTGCTGAAGGTCGGCCCGGCCGAGGCGACCAGGGTGCTGGTCCTGCTCGGCGGCCGGGAGGGCGCGGCCGGCGGATTCCGCGTCCTGGCCCGTGAACTCGCCCGCACCGTACCTGGGCTTCAGGTCTGGGCGGTGGACCGGCGGGAGCAGAACCTCGCCGACCTCCGGGACTACCAGGCCGACCTGAACACCGCCATCGACTACTACCTCGGCGGGAAGTACACCAGCCTGGAGGGTTCCGGCGCACCGTTCGCCGGCTCCTGGGGGCTCGACGTACTGCTTCGGGACGTCCGGCAGGTGGTCAAGGCGGCAGCCGACGGCGGGCGACGCGACGTCGTCCTCGGTGGCCACTCGGTCGGCGGCGCCGCCGTCGCCCACTATGCCGCGTGGGACTTCGACGGGACCCCGGGCTACCTCGACCTGTCCGGGCTGGTGCAGATCGACGGCGGCGTCCGGGACGCCTTCAAGGGCGCGGGAATGGAGTTCTCGCTGACCGCCCAGGACGCCATCGGCTGGCGGAGCGTCATCACCGACGGCTCCGTGTTCGAGAACGCGACGAGCTTGGCCGTCCGGGCGGGCGACCGTCCGGAGGACGCCGCCATCCTCTACCATCTGGCCGCCCGCTGCGCCCTCGCCGACCCGCACGGCCCGGCCCGGCTCACCGGCGGGCTCCCGGCGGCCTACGCGACCGGCGGTCCGCTGACCAACGCCGGCCTCTTCGGCAAGCTCGTCGACGCCGCCGTCGGCCACCCCGGGTACGCCGTGCACTCGGGACGGATCGGTCAGGACGGGAACTGGATCGACGACGGCCCGACGCCGCTCGCCCGGGTCGCCGAAGCCCACGCGGAGGGTCCGTCCGGGGCCTTCATCTGGTACACCCTGAACCGCGTGATGCTCGACTACGTGGCCGGCAACGCCTTCACGGACAACGACGTCACCCGGGAACTCGGCCTGCGCCTGCACCACGTCGAGGCCATCGACATCCCGCTGTACGCCTTCGGTAGCAGCCTGACCAACGGTACGGTGGCCGCCGCCGCGGAGCAGTTGGGGGCGAGCACCGCGATCCCCGCCGTCACCACGTACACCGACCTGGAGCTGACGCACCAGGACCTGCTGTACGCCGTCCCCGAGCAGAACCGCCTCCTGCGCACCCTGGTCGAGTTCCTACGGACGCTCCCGCACCGCTGACCGGCCCATCGAGCTCCGGGCGACCCCTGCGCCCGGTGACACCTTCCGGGCCCGCCCCGGGGCGGGCCCGGAAGGCCCCCTCCTCAGACCGCTCCGTCCACACGCCCCTCACGCCAGGGAGTCGACCCACCATGAGCTCTTCACCGCCGGGCGGCACCACGCAGCCCCGGGAACGACTGGTCCTGCTCGCGATCTGTCTCGCCGTCCTGATGGTCCCAGTGTCGCTGAGCGGCACCTCGCTGGCCCTCCCGGCGATCAGCCGGTCGCTGGACGCCGACATCGTCCCGCTGCAGTGGGCGGTCAACGCCTACAACGTGACGGCGGCCAGCTTCATGCTGGCGGCCGGGTCGCTGGCCGACATCATCGGCCGGCGCAGGATGTTCGTGATCGGCACCACCCTGTTCGCCGCCGGTTCGCTCGCCTGCTCACTAGCCGGCGACATCTACCTGCTCGACGTCGCGCGCGCGGTGGCCGGCATCGGTTCGGCCGCGATCCTCACCGCCGGCACCGCCGTCCTGGCGAGCACCTTCGACGGCCCGGCGCGCAACCAGGCGTTCGCCGTGACCGGTGTGGTCATCGGGGCCGGCCTGGCCCTCGGCCCGACCACCTCCGGCTGGCTGATCTCCCTCATGGGCTGGCGCGGCATCTTCCTGACCCAGCTCGCCATCGCGGCCGTGGTGCTGCTGCTCGCCCGGATCATCCCGGAGTCCCGCAACTCGCAAGGCAGCAAGGTCGACTGGATCGGCACGGTGCTGTTCACCTCGGCCCTGTCGGTGCTGACCATCGCGGCCGCCGAGGGATCGCAACTCGGCTGGACCGGGCCGGAGATGATCGCGCTCGCGGTCCTCTTCGTGGTCCTGATGACGGCCTTCGTGCTGGCCGAGCGCCGACAGGCCCAGCCGATGTTCAACCTCGGCCTCCTCGCCAGGCCGCGCTTCGTGGCCCTGTGCCTGCTGCCGGTGATCTTCTCCTTCGGCTTCGTCGGCCTGGTGGTGCTGGTGCCCTCGTATCTGATCGGCGCCGACGGCCTGTCAAGCGGCGACGCCGGCCTGACCATGCTGCTGCTCACCGGGCCCGTCCTGGTCGTCCCGCTGCTGGCCTCCCGGATGCTCCAACGCGGCCTCTCCAGCCGGGTGCTGCTGACGGTCAGCCTGCTGGTCACCACCCTGGGGGTGGCCTGGCTGTCGGTTATCCACCCTGGCATCGGGCCGCTCGCCCTGGCCGGGCCGCTGCTGACCATCGGGGTGGGCCAGGGCCTGTCCTCCGGGCTGATGGACGGCGCCGCCGTCTCCGCCGTGGAACCGGCCCGGGCGGGCATGGCCGCGGGCATGTTCAATACCATGCGGCTGGCGGGCGAGGCGGTGGCGATCGCGGCCATGGGTGGGGTGCTGGTCTCGCTGATCAAGGGCCGGCTCGCGGACGGCATCGATGCCTTCGCGGGGAAGACCCCGAGCAACGTCGGCAGCCTGGCCGACAGCGTCGCAAGCGGCGACCTCACCGGACCGGCCGCCCAAGTGCCCGCCGCCGACCGGGGCGCGTTCACGGACCTGCTGGCCAACGGTTACACCGGTGCGATGCACACCATCCTCTGGGTGGTGGTCGGCCTCTGCGCCGTCGCCACGGTCGCGGTGTGGTTCCTGCTCGCCGAACGCCGCGCGGACGAGCCGGACGAGCCGGACGAGCCGGCGGAGGCGGCGGAGGCGGCGGAGGCGGCGGAGGCGGCGGAGGCGGCGGAGGCGGCGGAGGCGGCGGAGGCGGCGGAGGCGGCCGCGGAGCCTGCGGGCCGGTAGCCGCCCAGGCCCGGGAACGCGAGGGGCACCCGCCGGGCCGATGGCCCGACGGGTGCCCCTCGCCGCGGGTCGTGGAGAGTGGATCAGTGCCCCATCCCGTGGCCGCCGCCGACCGGGACGACCGCGCCGGTGACGAAGCTCGCCTCCTCGCTGGCCAGGAAGCGGACCACAGCGGCCACCTCGGCCGCGGTACCTGGGCGGCGCAGTGCCGTCCCGGCGACCAGCTCGGCGCGGCGTTCCGGTGTGAGGTGGGCGATCATGTCGGTCTCGATCAGCCCGGGTGCCACCACGTTGACCGTGATGTTGCGCCGGCCGAGCTCCCAGCACATCGACCGGGCCAAGCCGATCAGGGCGGACTTGGAGGCGGCGTAGTTGGTCTGGCCGGGCGAGCCCGCCATCCCGACCGTGGAGGACACCAGGAGCACCCTGCCCCACCGTGCCGTGGCCATCCGGACGGCCGCCCTACGGGCCACCCGGAACGCCCCCATCAGGTTGGTCTCGATGACGGCCGCGAAGTCCTCCTCGGACATCCCGAGCATCAGCATGTCCCGGGTCGCGCCAGCGTTGGCCACCAGCACCTCCACCGGTCCCTGCTGGGCTTCCACCTCGGCAAAGGCCCGCTCGACCGACTGCGGGTCGGTGACGTCACACCGTACGCCGAACAGGCCGGCCGGCGGCTCCCCGGACCGGTAGGTGACCGCGACCTTGTCGCCGGCCTCCGCGAAGGTACGGGCGACCTCAAGCCCGATTCCGCGGTTGCCACCGGTGACCAGTACGGAACGACTCATCGCTTCCCCTCCTGGGCGGATACCGACAGGTCCGCCGGCGCCTCACCCCCGGCATCGGTGAGACCGGACAGCCGGGCCAGGGCCTCGGCCGTGCCGGTGAAGTGCGCGGCGTGCCAGCCCGCTGCCCGGGCGCCCGTGCAGTTGGCGCCCAGGTCGTCGACCAGGAGGCACTCCTCGGGCCTCAACCCGAGGCGCTCGGCAGCTAGTCGGAAGATCCCGGGCTCCGGCTTGCGGTGCCCGACCTGGAAGGAGAGCACGATCTCGTCGAACAGCTCGACCGGGACCATCCGCCGCCAGTGCTCGTCCCAGCTGGGCACCATGTTGGACAGCACGCCAATCCGGTACCCGGCATCGCGGAGCTCTGCAAGCCTCGCCAACCACGGTTCGTTGACCTGGCGGTCGGTGAACCACTTGGCGGCGAAGTCGGAGAGGTCGACCACCGCGCCGTGTTCGGTCCGCAGCACCTCCTCCACCTGCCGGGACCACTCCGACTCCGAGACCAGGGGCGTGTCCAGCGGAGCCATCACATCGGTGCCGTACCGCGCCGCCACCTCGTACATGGCCCGCCGGAGCAACTCCGGTTCCAGGCCCATCGGACGGCAGAACGCCGCCATGGTCACCTCGATCGGCGGGGTCAGCACGCCCCCGAAGTCGGTCCAGACCGCGCGGATCGCCATGTCAGTCCTCCTCGACGGAGTTGGCGGGGGCCAGAGTCACCGTCGTCTTCGCGACGGTCACGTCCCCCTGGGTGAACGCCACCGGGACCGTCCACCGGCCGGCCGGGCTCTCCGACAGGGCCGCGGGTACGGCCACCGTCACCGGCTCGTCCAGTTCGGTGAACCGCCGGAACCCGGCGGTGGCACCCACCACCGCGACGCGGCCCGCCACCCGGCCGGCGCCCTCGGCGAAGGCCAGCAGCGCGAGCTGCCGGGCGGCCTCCAGCAGCACCATCGCCGGTAGGTGGTCGTAGGCGTGGTCGAACAGGCTGCGGTTGTCAAAGCGCGGGGCGACGACGGCGCGGAGCATGCCCCCGGCCCACCCCGGATCGGCCAGGACCACGTTGTCGGCCCGTCCCCGTCCCACGCGTTCCGGCACCACCGCCGTCCCTGCGGGGGCCGGTCCGGCGTCCGAGGTGGAGGACGGGGGGTCGCGCCGCTGCAGGTAGCGCAGGGCGTCATGCTCCCGGGCGGTGAGGGCGCTGACGGCCATGGTCGCCGAACCGACCGGGGAGCCGTCCAGGTAGAGCCGCTGGTCCACGACGATGCTCCGGATCCGGTCGCCCTTCCGCGTGACCTCCGGGTAACCGGTGCTGATGTGCAGCTCTCCGGGCAGTCGGCCGCGGAGCGCCGCCGTGGGACCGTCCAGTTCGATCGCCAGCGTGTTGACCAGGAACGCGGTCCGGACCGGCACTTCGAGGAACCGGTGCGCCCCGTAGACGGCGGCCTGCCGGGACGCTTCGAGCAGCAGCAGGAGGTCGAAGGCCGCAGCGGCCAGGTGATCGCTGTAGTAGGAGTGCGCCAGCGGCAGTTGCGCGCCGGCCAGGTAGCGGTCGCCACCAACCGGCCTCATGTCCGTCACGAAGACCTCGGCGAGCGCGGTGCGGTGCACCAACTGCCGCTCCACGGTTCGACCGAAGCTGATCACGCCGACTGCCTCCGGGTTGGTGTCACTCAGTTGATTCGACGTCATGCCCGCAGGATGGGCCACCGCCGCGCCCCTCCACCCGGCCGATCAACCCAAGAGCCGGGTACACCCATCACTTTGGTTATATCCGGCACTCCTCTTGGTGATAGGCGGCAACCGAGAGCGGATCGACCCCGCCTAGCGTGGCTGACGTCCGCAAACCCGGAAGGAGTTCGCACCATGGCCCCGAACAGCACCGAGCTCACCACCGACCGGCAGGAAGTGATCCGCCGGATCGTCGCCGAGGAACTGGACCTGGAGACCGCCGAGCTGAGCGGAAGCGCGCTCTTCATCGAGGACCTGGAGGCCGATTCGCTCTCCCTCATCCAGATCTTCTCCCGCATCGAACGGGAACTGGCGGTCTCCATCCCGCAGAGCCAGATGACGGCGATGGTCAGCCTGGACGCCATTGAGGAGGTCGTCGCCCGGTACGTCGACGGGGGACCGAGCGGTGCCTGAGTTCACGCACCGGCGGGTCGTCATCACCGGCCTGGGAGCGGTCAGCAGCCTCGGCATCGGCGCCGGCGCCTTCAGCGACGGGATCCGCGCCGCCCGCAGCGGCGTCTCACCGATCACCAGCTTCGACGCCGCCGGATTCCCGTACATCAACGCCGGCGAGGTGAAGGACTTCGAGCCGTCCGCGATCCTGGAACGGATCCGCCCCGAGCGCTGGGGCCGCAGCAGCCTGCTGGCCGCGGCCGCGGCCCGGTTGGCCCTCCAGGACTCGGGCCTGGACCCGGACGAGCTGTCCCGCTCGGCCGCTGGCTCGGTGATGGGAACGACGAGTGGAGAGTCGACCGTCGTCCAGCAGCTCACCGAGCAGTGGGTGGCCCACGGCCTCCAGGGGCTCGACCCCGCCCTGATCGCCCAGGTCCCGGCGAGCCGGATCGCCAACGCCGTCAACCACGAGCTACAGCTCACCGGGGACGCGCAGACCATCCCCACCGCCTGCTCCGCGAGCAACTACGCGCTGGGCTACGCCTACGACCTGGTCCGCACCGGCGAGGCGGACTACATGCTGGCGGGCGGTGCCGACTCGGTGAACCGCTACACCCACGCCGGCTTCTACCGGCTGGGCGCCCTGGCCGAGAACACCTGCCGCCCGTTCGACGTCGACCGGGCCGGCATCATCACGGCCGAGGGCGGCGTCTCGCTGCTCCTCGAACCGCTGGAGGACGCGGTCCGGCGCGGCGCGCGGATCTACGCGGAGGTCCTCGGATACGCCGTGAACTGCGACGCCGCGCACATGGTGCACCCCGACCCGACCAGCATCGCGAACTGCATCCGGCAGGCGCACCGGAACGCGGGGATCGAGCCCGACCAGGTCGACTACATCTGCGCGCACGGCACCGGCACCCCCACCAACGACGCCACCGAGGTACGGGCGGTCCACGAGGTGTTCGGGGACCGGCTGCCACCGATCAGTTCGATCAAGTCGATGATCGGCCACACCATGGGGGCCGCCAGCGGTTTCGGTGCGCTGGTCTGCTGCAAGGCTTTGGAGGGCGACTTCCTCCCCCCGACGGCCAACGTGCGGACCGTCGACCCCGCGCTGGGACCGGGGCTCGACTGCGTCCCCGGGCAGGCCCGGCCCGCCCGGCTCGACGTGGTGCAGAACCACGGCTTCGCCTTCGGCGGGAACAACGCCATCACTGTTCTGGGGAGGTTGACGTAATGCCGAAGACCCTTCCTCGGGGGACGGTCGAGCCCCTCGCGATCACCGGCGCCGGCGTGGTGTCGGCAGCCGGGCTCGGCCTGGCGGCGCTCGGTGACGCGATCGCCGGGAAGCCGCTCGCCGACTCGCCGCCGGCCGACCCGCAGCCGGGCGACTACCCGGCTGGCCCGATGAGGCCCGTGCCGCCGGTGGACTTCGCCGAGCACCTCGGCAGAAAAGGGCTGCGCCACCTGGACCGGACCACCAAACTCGGACTGCTGGCATGCAAGTTGGCCTTGGACAGCACCGACGACCAGGCCTCGGATCCGGCCACTGGCGTGGTCATGGGCACCAGCACCGGAAGCATCCGCAGCACTGCGGAGTTCTGCCGGGACACCCTGGTCCACGACCGTCCGTACCTGGTGGACGCCGGCTCGTTCCCGAACACGGTCATGAACTGCTGCGCCGGCCAGATCGCTATCCGCTACGGCCTGCACGGCGTGAACGCGACCCTCGCGGGCGGCCAGCTGTCCAGCCTGCTCGCCCTCCGGTACGCGCGCAACGCCCTGGTCGGGCGGCAGTCCCCACGCCTGCTGGTCGGCGGCGTGGAGGAGCTCGGACCGCAATCGGCCTGGGCCTGGCACCTCGCGGGCGGTCTGGCGCCCGAGGCGGGGCTGGGCGAGGGGTGCGCGGTGTTCGCCGTTTCCGGCGCCCCGGAGGCGGCTCCGGACGGCGGAACTGCGGACCCTACCGGAGACGGTCGATCGGCCGCCCCGCCACTCGCCTGGCTGCTCGCCTGCGAGGTCGCCTATCTGGGAGGCGAAGTCCATCGGGGCCGCCTAGCCGAGGGCCTGGCCAGGGTGATCACGCGGGCCATGGGGCGGAGCGGCGTTCGCCCCGAGGAGGTCGACCTCGTCTCCATGGGCGCCTGCGGCCACCGCGGACTGCGGCGGATCGAGGAGCGCGCCGTGACCGCGGCGCTGGAGCGGGTGCCCGAACGGGTCCTGCGCGCCGGGGAAGCGCTCGGCGAGTGCTACAGCGCGGCCGGCTCCCTGCAACTGGCCGCCCTGCTGGGCGAATGGCAGGAAAGGCCGGACTCGGCCGGCCGGGTCGGGCTCGTCACCGCGGTCGGATCGGACGGGAATGCTGGATGTGTCGTGGTGCGCGCACCGGCTCCGGTCGGCTGATCAGCGAGGCCTCGACAGCCTTGTTCACCGCGTCGATCCGGGAGACCGCGTCGAGCTTGCGGAAGACGTTGCGCAGGTGGAGCTTTACGGTGCCCTCGGCGATCGACAGCCGCGCCGCGATCTGCCGGTTGCTCATTGCGCCCGCGACCAGCGCCAGAACCTCCTGCTCGCGGGTCGACAGCAGCTCGGCGTCGCCGACGGCCGGGGTGAGCTGGATGCTGTCCCTTGTCACGGAGAGGATCACCCGGTCGCGGTCCTGCCAGACGCCCCTGATGGCGGCGGCCAGATCGCGCTGGCTGATGGTCTTGTGCAGGTAGCCGCGGATGCCCAGTTCGAGCAGTTCCTGGATGAGTCTCGGGTCCGCGTACATGCTGAGGATGATCACCTGCGTCCGGGGCGAGGCCTCACGCAGCCGGCGCACGGTGAGCAACGGTTTGCTGCCGGGCATCTCGATGTCCAGCAGCGCGATGTCCGGCTTGATCCTGGCGCTCAGTGCGACCGCATCGGACCCGTCCCCTGCCTGGGCGATCACATCGAAGTCGGACTGCGCGGAGAGCACCTCACACAGCACCTCGCGCAACAGCGTGTGATCGTCGGCGACGAGGATGCGGATAGGGTTTTCCATCGTTGAAATCACAGACAATCCTCCCGTGGGGAATGTTTCCAATCCCAAAGCCTGCCTTTCCCACATCATAACCCGCCGATCAACCCTCCAGCCTCTCATTCGGCTGGCGCGTCTCGGCTGGTCGAAAACTAGCCATCCGGCACAGAACGACCACGTGTAAGAAAGTTCACGAGAGCTCTGCGTTTGAAATCCTATGCGCCCCGCATTCATGGAAGATTTCCGAAAGGATTCATGATGTCTGATTCATCCGGCGTTCTCGTCGTCGGCGCCGGCCCGACCGGTCTGACCCTCGCCGTCGAACTGCTCTCCCGAGGCACCTCGGTACGTGTGGTCGACCGCGCCGAACGCCCGCACCCGCACTCCCGCGCGCTCGTGCTGTGGCCCCGAGCCCTCGAGGTGCTCGACCGGCTCGGGGCCGGAGCGGCTCTGGCCCGGCAGTCGATGCCCATCCACGGCCAGGTCTACTACTCCGGCGGCAGCCGCAAGGCCAGGGTCGACTTCGAACGGCTGGCCGGGTCCCGTTTCACCTCTCCGGTATCAATCCCACAACTGGAAACCGAAAAGGCTCTACGGGAACGATTTGCGGAAATGGGCGGGCAAATCGAGTTCGGCGTCGAATTGGCCGACCTCAAAGATACCGGCGGGAAGGTCGAGGCGACGCTGGTATCCCCGGGGTCAGACCGGGCCGAAACCGTCCGGACTGATTGGCTGGTGGGCTGCGACGGGGCGCACAGCAAGGTCCGTGAACTCATCGGGGTCAGCTTCGAGGGCGCGCCGTACGAACAGAAATTCGTACTCACCGACGGAGCCTGCGCCACCTCGCTGGCCCACGACGAAGCCCACCACTTCATGACCGACACCGGCGTCCTGACCGTCCTGGGCCTGCCCGGAGGCGACTACCGGGTCGTCGCCAGTGTCGCCGCGGACATGAAGATCGACGACCCGGTCGCCTTCGTCCAGGCGGCCGCCGCCGAGCGCTGCCCGGTGCCGCTCCAGTTGCTCAGGAAGCAGCGGACCGGGGACTTCCGGGTCCAGCGGCGACTGGCCGGCGCCTTCAAGGTCGGCAGGGTGCTGATCCTCGGCGACGCGGCCCACGTCAACAGCCCGGTCGGCGCCCAGGGGCTCAACACTGGCATCGAGGACGCCCACGGGCTCGGCTGGCGGCTCACCCAGGTGCAACGAGGCATCCACTCCGAGGAGGTGCTGGAGGAATGGGCCGCCGAGCGGCGCCACATGGCTGGCATCGTGGTCGCCGACACCGACCGGCAGACCCGGATGTGGATGCTGACCGGCCGGCGAGCCACCGTCCGCGACCTCGCCCTCGCGGCGGCCCAGCGCACCGGGCTGCTCAACCGCTACATGCCCGCCAGGTTTGCCCAGTTGAGCAACTCCTACCCGAGCGACGGGCCCGGCATCGGCTCGCTGCGGGCTGGCATGCGCCTGCCCGACGTCCGCTTCGAAGGCGGGTGGCTGCGGGACCTGCTGTCTCCCGACGACCTGCTGCTGCTGGTCCTCCCAGCCGACCGGCGCGACCCCGGCCGGCTCGCGTCGGCCCAGCGACTGGTCTCGCGGGTACGGGACCATGCCGCCTCCAGCCCGGTCGGGATCCGTCAGGTCGTCCTGTCCCGGCGGGCGGCCGCCACCGACCCCGCGGACTCCACCGGCGCGGCGCACTCCGCGCTGGAAGCCCGGGAACCGAGCGTGATCCTGGTCCGTCCGGACGGGATCATCGCGCTGGCCTGCCGGTTCGACGATCCCCGGATCGCCCGCCGGATCCGGGAGCTGGCCCCCGCCCGGCGCACGCCACGACTGGCGGCCGACCCGGTATGACCCTCCTCCACCCCGGCCCCACCCGCCCTCCGGGGCCCCGGGATGCGACGCACCGGGTCGTGCTGGTGCACCACGCTGGCGGCTCTGACGTGGAATATCGGCGGTGGGCCCGGTACTTCCCGCCCGAGTGGGACGTCTTGGCCGTCGGGCTGCCCGGCCGGGGCGGCTCCCGCGGAGCACCGGTCGTGCGCACCATCGCGGAGCTGAGCGACCGGCTCGTCGCCGAACTCTCCTCGCTGCCCGACCGGCCACTCGCCCTGTTCGGCCACAGCATGGGCGCGCTGGTCTGCTACGACCTGGCCCGCACCCTGATCGTCCACGGCCTGCCTGCGCCGCTGTGGCTCGGCGTCTCCGCACACCCCGGCCCCGCCCACCACGTCGGCGGCCGGCCCGCCCCGACCGCCCTGCCCAGCGAGGAACTGCGGGCGCTGGTCAGCGAATGGGGCGGGCTGGAGCCCCGTCTCCTCGCCGATGACACCCTCTGGTCCTTCGTCGAGCCTCCCTTGCGCCAGGACCTGGATCTGGTGGCCTCCTGGTCGCGGGACCGGCTCGGCGCCCCGCTACCCGTCCCCCTGACCGCCTTCTGCGGCTCCGCGGACCGCCTCGCCCGCCCGGCCCAGGCCGCCAGCTGGGCCGAGCACACCGACCACTTCCTCGGCCTCAGAGTGCGGACCGGGGGCCACTTCTACTTCCGCGGCGACGTCCGGACCGTCATCGACCAGATCGTGTTCGAGATCCGCTCGGCCGCCCGGCACACCACAGTTCGCCAGTCCCGCCGACGACCCAGGAGCCGATCAGCGTGAAGGAACGAACCGCTGCAACCCTCCGCCGCGCGGACGAGGACCGCCCCGCCCCCGACGTCCTCAGCGTCGACCCCTACGGCGAGCTCGTACGGCTCGGCCTACTGCCCGGAGCCCGCAACGACGCCCGCCCCGCCGCACCGGAGGCTCCGCGCGCCGAACGGCTCCCACCCGAGTAGCCGCACCGCTTCGCCGACGCGCAATCTCGCCTACCGGCGGGGGAGGCTGGGGATGCGACAGGAGGGGCCACGGAGTAATCCGAGAGACTGCGAGTGCCGGGAAAAGTCAGGCCAGCGGGTATCTGGCCTGGTCTCAGCTCGGTGAGCTCTCCAGGAGCTCGAACGTGTACGCCGAAGGCCGCTTTCTCGTGAACGAGAAAATGGCCTCTGGCCTACGACTATGGAGTTGAACTCCACTCGAGACGACAGGAGTTGAACCTGCGACACCTTGACTCCCAAGTCAAGAGGTTCAACTATCGTCGGGAACAAGGACCTTGAGGTCTCGGGCTCTTGCTTCCCAACCATCTTGAGGAACCCGCGAGTTGGTGGTTTTCGACGAGAGCGATACGGCGAGGAGCTGACAGTTCGCCAATGTTTGCTTTGCGCACAAGCGTCCGCTTTCGCCCATCGGCGTTCATGAGCGCTCATCCTGCGTGGTCCCAAAATGGCCCCCAGGCCGACCACCCCGCGACAGCTACTGCTCGTGACCGAGATCTGTCGGCTCCTCAGCAAGCACCACCGCGTGATCCCGGCAGCCGCTGCGCCGACGGCGCCGGTCAGCTCGCAGGGCCGCCTCCTACGGGCGGATCACGCTCGCTTACCCACCGGTTGCGGATCGTGATCGTCCGGACGGTGTGTCGTCTTGAGCGTGTCGTCTCCAGATGGTTCTGACGCGCTTCGTGCACCGCCCCGCACGCTCTGCCGCCACACCCGACATGGCAGCCACTCTTATCCCAGAGGCACCACCCAGTCCGAGAGAAGGGGAAGCTCATGGGACAACGTGCGCAGCGTGGCCGGGTCTATCGGCGGTGTGCTTGTTCGGACGGGCACGAGAGGCAGTTGGGTCCGTGGTGTGTGCGGTTGCTGGAGGAGGCGGGTCGCGGGTCGTGGACGTACTGCGTTGACCTGGCCCCTGAGTACGGGAAGCGAAAGACCCGCCGGCGGGGCGGGTTCGCCAGCCGTGCGGAGGCGGCCCGGGAGATGAGGGCGGTGCTGGACGGTGAGCTGCGCGGCCTGTACGAGGACCGCCGCATAACCGTGGCGGGCTTCCTGCGGCAGTGGCTGGCGGTGAAGATGGAAGAGCTCGCTCCGAACACCGACGCCGGCTACGAGGCGTGCGTGGAACGGGACCTGATCCCCGCACTCGGCCGCTACCGTCTCCCGGACCTACGCCCGAAGCACATCGCGCGCTGGATCGCCGCCCAGCGCAAGGCCAAGCGCGGCAAGGTCACCATCTACCGGATCGTCTCCACCCTTCGCAACGCCATCAACACCGCCGTGCGCACCTGGGGGCTGCGCTACAACCCCGCCAAGCACTCTCCCGCCCAGGCCCCGCGCTGCCGAGCGCACCTGCTGGACCCCCGAGCAGGCCGCCACCATCCTGCGCCGAGCACTACGCCGACCGGCTGACCGACCTCTTCGAGGTCATGCTCGACACCGGCATGCGCCGTGGCGAGATCCTCGCCCTGCACTGGTCCGACGTCCACCTCATGGACCGCCAGCTCTACGTCCGCTGGACCCTCGCCGCCATCGACAACGGGAAGACCCACCTCCGCGAGCCCAAGACCGAGGCCAGCCGCACCTGGATCAACCTCTCCCCCGGAGTCATGACGCCCTCCAGGTGGAGAGGTGAGGTTCACGGACGCCGTGGTGGCCGGCAGCGCAGCGATGTGGTGTAGCAGTGACCGAACCCCTCGGAGTGAACGGACAGGTCGTTTGACTGCGTTTGCTCGTCGACTGGTTGCACCATGTGCACAGAGCTGACACGGCGGCGACCAAGATCCCCGACAGAGTCACGCTCAGTCGGCCTCACTGTCACGGGCGGCGGTGCTCGGCGGGACGGGTCCGGGGCCGGCACCCGGCGCCGCCTTCTCCAGGTGCCCTGTTGATCCCCGGCAAGCAAGGCCCCGCACCCGGCACACTCGAACGAAGACCTTGCCTGTCGCGTACAGCTACGGCCGCCCGGTCAGGACCAGGTCTAGCGGCCCCCGGCGTGAACCGGGCCCATCAACCGCCGCTCTTGCGGCGAAAGTTGCGCTTACCGCCCACCGCGCCGTGGGCGCCGTGGATCTTCGAGTCGCCATTCAGGCCGCTGGCCACGCTATCGGCCCGCTGCCAGAGGTCGATCTGGCGGTGGACGGAGGCGAGGACGGGCGCCCAACCTTCTTCGAAAACCCCGGCGATGGCCCTGCCACCGGCGTCTGCCGCTTTCAGGCCTGTGATCTCCCGCGTGCGCAGACCTCTCTCAGGGCCAGACCGAACGCACGGTCCGCGGGGGGGGCGAGGCCGGGGCGGTCTTCGTCTCCACCATGGTGGCCTCGACAGCCGGAAGAATCAGCGGGTCGTGTCCGACCGCGAGTTCGTCCTGGTGTCAGCCCCGGTCCTGCAATACCTCGTGCGCCTGCCGCCACGCGTTCTGGCCCGTCATGCGCCACACGCTACGGATACGGTACTGAATCCGGTCGCTCAGCGCCGCGGCCAACAACCGAGCCGCCCTGCCGCGCCTCGCCGCCCGGCCAGCCCACTGCCCCGAGTCCGGGCGAACTCATGATCACTCTCCGGCAGCGAGATAGCTCGACCACCCAAGAAGGTCGGCGGCAACCAATGACCTCTGCCTGCCGACCGGTCCGCCTCAGAAGTCCCTGAACACCCCGTCCTCATCGACGGCGTCGGCAAATTCGTCGAAGTCCATGTTCGCGATCGACAGGTTGTTCTCGATCCCCCAGAGCTCAGCGGCGACAACCCTGATGCAGCGCCCCGGCTCACCCCACAGGTCCACGACGACGACCGGCAGTTCGGCCGAGCCGAGCGCATCCGCGTCCGCCAGGACGAGCAGTGCGTGCCAGTAATCGCCCGGCAGCAGGTTCCTCGCCTCAGCACAGGTCGCACCCGCGAAATAGGGATTGTCCACAAGCTCTACGCCGGGAAGGAAACCGTACTCGTTCGGGGTGGCCAGGACCTCGCGCAGACGCTCCCACGACACGGGGCTGGAGAAGTCGGTACGCACCACCAATGTGGCCAAACTACTGGGAAGCGGCGGCCTCCGCGGGTGATCCGGGCGGCAGTGTGCAGGAGGCGGTAGCGGAGCTTCTTGGGTTCGGCGGTGGCCAACTCGCCTTCTAGCAGCGGGGTTCGGGTCCAGGCGAGCAGGTCGAGGGCGGTCAGGGACAGTTCCAGCCAGGCCTGGTTGATGGCGAAGTGGCGGGAGGGGAAGCGGCCGAAGCCGGTGCTCTTGCCGCAGCGGATGTGGTCCTCGATGCGGGCGTGGGCGCGGTGGACCTCCAGGTGCTGCAGCGAACCTTCGCCGACCGGGGTATCTGTGAGGAACGCATGGTGGCGCATGCCTTCGTCCTGGTCGAGCAGGGACAGCTGGGCGCCGGGGTGGGGACGCTCGCGGCGGACGATGATGCGGGTGCCGTCCGGGTGTCCGGTGAGGTCGACCAGGCCGGTCAGCTCGGCGACCTCGGCGCCGGCACGGAGGGAGCCGTCCTGTTCCAGCGCCGGGTGCCAGACCTGTTCGGGTAGGGCACGGATGGCTTTTCGGACCTGTTCGGTGACGGCGTGTCCGACGGAGAAGGTGGTCCGGATCCCGTGTTGCCGCAGGGCGCGCAGGTGGGCCAGGAAGGCCTTGGCGCCGCCCGCGCTGTCGGCGCGGACGAGGATCGGGGTGCCGTGGCGGTGGGCGTCGGGGATTTGGGCGAGGGCCTGGTCGAGGACGGTGATGTGGTCGGCGGCGGTGTTCGCTCCGGCGTTGCCCGGTCGCAGGATGCCGGCGAGGGCCTCACCGGTGTTGTCGAGGAAGCAGAGCATCGGGTGGTAGCCGAAGCCACGTTTGTAGGTGGCGGCGGCCTGTTCCTTCTCGGAGTGGCAGGTGACCAGGGTGGCGTCGATGTCCAGGACCAGGCCTGGTAGTTGATGTATTCCGGCATGCGAGGCGGGTATCGGGCGTGCGGTCTCGCCGGCCTGCAGCCAATCGTTGCAGCTCAGAAGGCACTTTCGCTTTTCCGATCATGATCCGGACGTGACCCCAGATGAAACGCGCAGGCTAGTTCCGCAGCCCGCCGTGGCCAGCCTGGCCAACTACGCTTCGGGCGGATTTCATGCTGTCCAAGACGGTGCCGATGGCGTCGTAGCGCCTGGCGGACGACTGCTTGATGGGATGCTCGGCCATGGCCGCCGGATGAATGTTCGCGAAACCGGCCCCTACAGCCCCGGCCACTATCCACCCTCCCGGCCGGCGAGGTTAGAGTCCACGAACTCCGATTACCTTCGGCTGGTAAAGCTTCGGAGCGAGTCATCGACGAGCGTCCGGAGCTCTCCGTCGAGGTCCTCCACGGACAACGAGTCAAAGGATATGAAGGCCTGAAGCCTCAGGATCCGTTTCAGGAGGTCTCGGAGGAAGCCCCGCTCGGTCACCGTCTCCAGGGGGATATCTACTGTCTGCCAGACCCTGAGGATCCCGCGCACGATGTGGGGGCTGCCGCCGATGGAGGTCCGGCGGGCGTAGATCTGGTCGAAGGCGGACTCGCCGAGGACGGAGAGGGCGGCGTAGAGGTCCTCGGACTCAACGTCCCGATCGTGGACGAGATGGGCCCGCCACCAGAGACGACCGAAGACGTGCCGGGTGACGTCCGTACCCAGGACCCGGTCGTGGTGGAAGTCGGTGTATCGCCACGCGGCCACGTCGGGCATGACCACGAGGGAGAGGAAGGCCCAGAGATCGCCCACGACCGCCTCGGCGGGGATGATCCCCGAGTCCCGATGGAGGATCTCGGCCACGGCGATGTCGAACCCGCCGGCCTGCTTCCGGTTGTGTGGGGCCGGGAAGCCTCTCTCGCGGGCCGCGTCGACGATGGCGGCCCGAAGCCTCAGCAGTCGCTCCGGGGGTAGCCGTACGCCACCGGTCGCGGCGTAGAACATGGCGAGGTGCGACTGCGCGGCACAGCCGCTCAGTTCGTCGGGCGACTTGTCGAGGTACGACGCCCTCAGTTCCTTGGCCGCTCCGGCGAGCAGGCGTGGGTAGAGATACGCCATCACGAGTCCTTCGCGAAGAGGCCGACGGCACTCTGCACACAGGCGGAGAAGTACGACGGGTCGCTGCGTCGCATGAGTCTGAGCGAGGCCAGCGGCGTGCCGGGTAGGTGTGTGCGGACTGCGCCGAGGAGCATGTGGCCCAGGGTGTCCGGCTCGAAGGTCGATTCGTCGTCGAGGTCCTCGTTGCCGACGGCGTGCTCGATCATGAGCCGCACGACGTCCTGACGGAGTGCCGACTGGATCAGCCGTTCCGCGTGGGTCGCCTTCTCGGCCTTCCGCATGGCGTCGAGGACGATCGTGGTTCGGCTGTTGACCAGCAGCAGGACCGCGCCCATGGTCGCGGCTTCGAGGTTGGGCCCGATGTCCAGGTACCAGGGTGCGTCCTCCGGATAGCCCGCCTCCGCGAAGTCGACGACGGCCATCGGGAACTGTGAGGCGTCTCCTTGGAGGCGGACCTGTTTACGGTGCTGCCACAGGATGGAGCCGGCGCGCCGTGGTCCCGTCGGGTCGGGGTTGTCGAGGTGCTTGGCGAGAATCATCTGAGTGTCGATCGAGAGCACGCCTCCGCTGTCTCGTCCGAGGACCGTGAAGGCCAGGTGCACCGATCGCCTCCCCTCGTCGGTCAGTCGCTCCTCGGCCGCAAGCATGCGTAGGCCGGAGCCGGACGAGCTCCACACGGTCGTGAGGGCGAGTTCGGCGTCCGGGGGCAGCGCCGCGCTCTCTCGGACCGTGTCGAGGTCCACCTCGACGGTACATTCGAGTTCGAGATCGCGTTGGTAGTCCCAGTCGACGACCGAGGGCGGGAGCGGGACGCCCTCGCCGTCCTCCTGTTTGAGGAGCCATCCGTCGGTGGTCACCGCATGCGGGTGCGGGCGTCGGTAAGGGTAGGCCCGACGGCTCACACGTCACCGCCCTTACGCTCCGAGACCATGACGATCTCGGTCACGGTGTCGGGTGCGGGCGTGACGATCAGCGCCCAGACCCGCCCGTCGCCTCCCTCCGCGGAGAGTTCATCGGATCTGTGGATCTCCCCCGTGTCCGACCGCCACCCGAGCACGGTCGGCACGAACGCGCCCCGTGGCGGTTCGCCCTCTCGACCCAGGGCGTCGTTCAGCGCCACCGCGAGTCGGCTTCGGACCGTCTGTTTTCCGATGTCGACCAGCTCGAATCTCTGCACGAGGACGGCGCGACCGTCCACGGTGTCGTGGAACGGCTCGTCCAGGTAGCGCAGCCTGGCGCCACGTCGGCCGTGTGTCACGGGGCGGTCGGGCAGGTTCGACCCGGCTTCCCAGGTGTTCGAGGCGTCGGTGCCCGGACTGCCGCTGGCCGGTCCCGGGGACCGTGTGTCGCCGGTCGCCGGGAAGACCGCGGAGCCACCGAGTCCGGGGGCTCCCGCCATCAGCCCCGCCATCATCTTGCTCATACCCGCGAGCGAGACTCCGTCCCCGGCGTTGTTCACGACGGCCGCGGGTCCGGAGGCGGCCTTCATCTCGTCCGCGATCTTCTTCAGGGCGTGCTTCGCGAGCCTGCGCTCGTCCAGGTCCTGCAGCCGGTCCACCATCCAGTTGTCATGGCTGGCCGGTTCGGAGAGCGCGAAGGTGCGGTCCATGCCCTTGTCGGCGCGGAAGACGGCGGCGTAGCCCCCGTGCTCCTCGAAGAACGGCGGGCCTTCTAGGTACTTCACCACGAGGTCCACAGGGCGCATGAGGCAAGTGTGATGCAGCCGGCCCCCGATTCCGGCCTCCTGGGCGGCTCTCGGCGGCTTGCCGGGGGGTGCGATGAACTTGCGTACGCCGAAGCGTCCCAGAGGTCGTTTCCTCGTCTTGTGTTCGATGAGGACGTTCATGCCGCCGTGGGCCCAGAGGAACGGGCGCAAGTGCGGTACCTCGGACGGACGGGGGACGGGGACGTCCGTCCCGTCGTACGTGATCGAGAACCGCATCGGCGGTTGCCCGCCTTCGGGAAGCATCTTGGGCCAGAGGTTCCAGACGATCGCGTCGGCGATCCAGCGCATCGCCTCGGCGTCGTCCCGCTCTCCGAATCCGGGTTCGATCACCGCGACGGTGGTGCCGGTCTCGCCTTCGGGCAACGCCCTCAGGCCGAGCCTTCGGGCAACCTCGTCGGCTTCCTCGCCGACGAGCGGTTCGACGTATCCGTCCTGGACGCGTCCCCAGTAATGCCGGCCGGTGAACGTCTTCGGGCCCTCGACGGTGTCGGTGCTGTAGCTCTCGTTGACAGCCCAGCCGATGAGTCGGGTCTCCAGGCGGCCGCTGGCCCGGCAGCGGGTGTGGACGAGGACCGTATGCGGCTTGGAGGCGAGGTGGAAGACCACCTTGCCGTAGCCGTAGGTGCCGCCGCGACTGTCGAGGTCCTGGGAGCTGCCGGTCTTGCGGACGAAGGAGACGAAGTCGCTGTCGCCGTCGGCGACGACGTCGGCGCGGGTCGGGCCGCCGAGCCCCTTGGTGCCGGTGTCGGTGACCGTGAGGACGCGGATGACCGGTCGAGCGAGGGAGGCGCGCAGTTCGAGGTGTTCGGTCGTGGGGGCGTTCTCGAGGAGCAGGTCCCGCCAGATCGGCGCTTCGGTGGGGCTCAGGGAACGCAGCTCGACGCGGTAGTCGACCGGGCCGTCGCCGGTCCGGGCGTCCCAGCTGTTCTGCGCCGACTCGCGGACGAGAAGGGTCAGCGGATCAAGTTCGGTGGCGTCGAGGTGTCGGAGTATGCCCTCGGCCGCTCCTCCTCCACCGGGTCCGTAGGACTCGGACAGCCAGCGTGGCGTCGTTGTCACGTCGGCTCTCCCATCCGGGCGAGGACGTCGTTCACGGCGTCGTCGTCGAGGCGGTCGGTCCGGACGCTGGCGAGGTCCACCGTGTAGCGGACGTCGAGGACCCCCGCCGGTACCTCCGCGCCCGGTATGGAGGTCGTGGTGAGCTTCGGGAACCCGTCGTCGACGGGGTACCAGCGGCTCTCGACCGGGGAGAGCCGCTGGCCCTCCTGACCCTGGTCGGACCGCTGGTAGCCGAGGCGGGCGAGCTTGGACAGGAACGCGACCTCGTCGTCGCACAGTTCCCTCGCGTGTGTCACGAGTTCGTCGAGGGTGCGTCCTCGCGGATCCGGCTGAAGCCGTTGCCAGGCGATGAACAGCTCGCCGTCCTCCGGCGGTTCGAGTTGGTCTAGTCCGTGGACCTGGAGGAGTCTCCTTTCGGAGACCGTGGTGCTGCTCTTCACCTCCACGGCCAGGCGGCCGTCGGTGAAGTCGTGTCGCTCCCCCTCGGGGCCCGCCCAGTGGCGGACGGCTCCCGAGTCGCCTTCCAGCAGGCGGATCAGGACGAGGAGCTCCCCGAAGAGACCGACGACCTGTTCGTCCGTCAGAGGACGCCTGCCACCGCTGAACAGGCGGCGCCAGCGTTCCACGACCGCGCGGGCGGTGCGGTAAGGCCGATCACCGTCGGCGGCCAGCGCGACGAGCACGTCATGGCAGAGGCCGGTGAACACGTCGTCGAGTTCGCGGTTGGTGCAGGTTACGTCGGCGAAGCGGCCGTAGCTATCGTCGTCTTCGAGCGGGCGCTCGAAGATCCGGAGCGATCCACCGGCGACGCCCGCCGAGAGTCGTTGTCGCGTCGCCAGCGGTATCAGCAGGTGCCTCATACCGTCCGCGTCGACCGCCGCCAGGAGCGGACCGTGGGCAGTCGTCACCGGGAGGGAGGAGGTCCTCAGGACGTGTCCCTCCGCGACCGGGGCCACGTCGAGACCTCGCCAGTGTTCGTCGAGGACGAGACGGAGGCCGGGCGCGCTCATCTGCCGTCGTCCTCCATCAGGAGGGCGAGCTCGTCCTCGTCGATCGTGTCGAACTCGTCGTCGTGGACGACGCCGGAGAGATCGGCGCTGTACCACTCGACCTCGCTGTCCTCACCGCGGGGCAGGGGGAAGACGAGACCGACCCCGATGACGTGGTCGGCGGCGTCCAGCGGTACGCGGCGTTCCTTCGTGGGGGGCGAGATCCGGTCGATCGGATAGAGGGTCAGCAGAGCGGTCTCGGGACACTGCGTCTGGCGGGCCACCTTCAGGACCTTCTCCGTGATCTCCTCGAACCGGCTCAGGTCGAGGTCGACGCCGGCGTCCCGACGGCTCATGAGGGTCTTGATGTCGGCGGCGTCGTGAGCGCTCTCCAACTTCGCACGGATCACCCGGTTCACGGCGACGCCTGGGGCGAACTCGTAGGCGGCGTCGGGATCCTCGGTGAGCGGCTTGCCGATGATCGCCACGTTCCACCGCTTCAACGCCCCACCGCCCGGTGCCTTGAGCCGCCTCTCCACGTACCGACGGAGCAGATCCGCGTCGCAGTCCATCGACTTCTCGTGGAAGCGGTAGCGGCCGAGGAAGTCGAGGACCATGTCGTAGGGAACGTCGCGCAACAGGTGCCGGCCCTGGGCCGAACGATCCTCGTGACGGGCCCCACCGACGCGGAGAGCCTGTTCGACGAGCTCGCCGGCGGCCTTCCGGTTGGCCCGGAGCCATTCCGCGTCCGCGGTGCGGAAGTAGCGGGTCTGAACCCGCTGCCCCCCGTAGGCGGCGCTGGCCTTGACCGCGTCCCGCATCTTGGTCGCGGCGGTGATGCGCAGCGCAGGGTGATTGCGAAGGCGGACGGCGAAGGTCAGCGGGGTCTTGTCCTCGATCATGAAGGAGTCGATGTCCCGCCTCATCTCCGACTCCACGGTGGCGATGTGGCGGAACCAGTCCCGCAGTTCGTCGGTCATCCAGATGCGGGGGAGGTCGGCGTAACCGTCGCGGAATCCGAACCAGCGGCCCATCTGGAGCAGGGTGTCGTAGGTGGAGGCGCCTCGGACGAAGTAGCTGACGGCGAGGCCTTCGAGGGTCAGGCCGCGGGAGAGCGTGTTGCCGCCGACGGCGATGGCGACGATCGGGCCGGTCTCGTAGTCGAGACGTTCGAGGCTCTTGGAGTTGTCGAGGATGACGCGGCAGTCGTCGACGACGCCGGGGAATTTCGGGAGGAGCTCCTCGAAGGGCACTTTCCATTCACCGAGGTCCGCCGCGGGCACCCGGGCCGTTTCCGTGTCCCACAGTTCACGCAGTTCGTCGAGAAGTTCCGGTTCCTCGGCCGTGATCATGTCCAGGATCGTGGACTTGAAGCGCTTGAGCGGTTCCTCGAAGCTCTGGTGGACCACCGTGCTGACGCTGGTGTGGACGAGCATCGTCGAGTGGGGCACGCCCTGTCCGCGTACGCGTCGGGCCGCTGTGGCGAGCCAGAAGTAGAGGACGGCGGTGCGGAGGGAGCCGTCGATCTCTGGGCTGAATCCGTCAATCTCGTCCCGGCCCGGTCGGACGAGTTCGACCTCCTCCTCGGGCACGGTCCGGATCATGTCGTAGCCGTCGGGTACCTCCTGCGGGTCCTCCCCGTCGAACGGTTCCCGCCCGAACAGGACCTCGGTGCCGAAGTGGCCGCGCGGCTTGGGCAGGTTGACGATGAAGTCCCGCGGATAGAGGTCCTTGGCCGTCGGGTCGATGAGGAGGTTCGCGAAGGGGGTGGCGGTGTATCCGACGTATCCGCCCCGGGGGAAGAGGTCGATGATCTCGCGGATCAGCGGGTTGGTCCGCTTGGACGCGATGCTCGCTTGGTCCGCCTCGTCGTCGATGATGAGCGTCGGGCAGTTCTTCAGGTGTTCGGGGGCCTTCTCCAGCCAGTCCTTGAGCTTCCTGAGCCTGGGGACGTTCTTCTTCACCACGCACAGGACGTGTTGCTCGCTCTTGTGGGTGAAGAACGCGGCGGGGTTGCCGGCGGGCGGTTCGAAGTCGCCGTCGACTCCGGTCAGGGGGTGCCACTGGTCGATCACCGGCTGGAGGAGCTGTCGCTCGAGCCGCAGCTGGGTCTGTCGGCGGAGACCGTTGTGGATGCCGGCGAGCACGATGAAGAACTTATATCCGGCGTCCGCGGCCTTGGCGATCAGAGCGGTGAAGTTGGTGGTCTTGCCGGACTGTACGTAGCCCACGACGAGGCCACGGGTGGAGAACTTCTTCTCCTTGGGGTGGTCGAGCAGCGAGACGACCTTGGTGGAGGCGGCGTCGAGGTCCCGAAGGCCGTCGCCGTGCCACGACGGCTGCCGTCCCAGGAGGTCGTGGAACGCGGGCCAGCAGCGGTCGCCCTCCTGGGGGCCGACGTACCAGGTCTCGCGGTTGTTGCGGACGACCGAGCCGGGCTGGCGCTTGTCGCGGATCTCGATGGTCTCCCGCTGGTGGCGCTCGCCGATGCGCTTGACGATGTCCTCGTCCACCCGGAACAGCTTGAGCATCGCCAGGGCCTGCTCCGGCGTATGCAGTTTGATCAAGCTCCGGAATTGCTCGTACTGCGCGTCGAACTCGTCCACGGATCCCCTTCCGCCCCACACCCGGCCCGACACGAAACCCCTGTTCGGCCGGACCCCACGACGTGACGACCGTACAGCAACGCGACCATCGTTCCCATACGCACCAATGTCGCGGTCGCGCGCGGCCCGACTGTCAGGCGGCGACGAGGGCCAGCTCCTTGGCGCGACGGCGCCGCTCCGGAGCGGGCGAGGGAAGCTGTTCGACCTGAGCCACCAGAAGCGGTGCGAGGTGCTCCGCGATGGCGCGCGCCAGACCGACGGGCACGGCGTTGCCGATCTGGCGGGCGATCTGGCCGCGGCTTCCACACCACTTGAAGTCCATGGGGAAGCTCTGCAGGAGCGCCGCTTCGAGATGGGTGATCGGGCGGTGAAGCCAGGGGTGGAGGTACCGACCCTTCTCCGGCTTGAAGAACTCGGTCCGGATCGTCACGGAAGGCTTGTCCCGGAACATCCGGCCCATGACGTCGGCGGAGCCGCTCTTGTGCTTCTTCCAGCAGGCGGACAGCAGGTCGAACGGGATATCGAAGCGGTTCCCGCCTTCCGGGATGGAGGCGTAGCGCTCCATCGACTTCTGGGTGATGCCGCTTCGCCGGAGGTGCAGTTCCTCCATGGAGAACGGACCCGGGACGCCGTTGACCGTCGACCCTCGGGTGGGCAGTTGCGGGGTCTGCTTCTTCAGGACGAGTTCCGAGATCGTCTGCCAGACGGTACGTGGCCGGCCGACGGTAGGTGCGGGGATCAGCAGGGCGACGAGTTCCATCTCCGAGAGCTGGTCGAGCCGCTTGCCCGCGCCCGGGGCGATGAGGTCCTTGCGCGCCCCAACGAGGATGGTCCGCCTCCTGCGCTGCGGCACACCGTGATCGTCGGCGTTGATCAGTTCATGCCGGATGAGGTAGTCCTCGAGAAGCCCCCCGGTGCGGGTCTCGTTCACGAGCAGGGCGAACTCGGGGGACCGCCGGAAGGCGTCGACGTTCTCCATCACGAAGAACTTCGGTTCGGCCGCAGCGACGACGGTCAGGTAGTGGCGCCACAGCTGGTTACGCTCGTCGTCGGGATCCTGGTTTCCGAGCCTGGAGAACCCCTGGCACGGGGGACCGCCGAGGACCACGTCGGCCTTGGGGATCCCCGCCTCGCGCTTCACCCACTCGGCGATGTCGCCCTGATGGATGTGAGCGCCGAAGTTCGCCTCGTAGGTGGCCGCGGCGGCCTTGTCGAGCTCCACTGCGGCGATGGGGCGGTACAGCGACTTCCCGTGGTGCCTGGCGTCGACGAACCCCTTGGTCAAGCCGCCACAACCCGCGAAGAGATCGATCACCCGGAAGTCCCCGGCCCGGGGGGTCTTACCGCTGCGAGGCGGGTCGAATGCGCTGATCGTGGAGGGGGTGTCGGCCATGCAGGCACTCTAGCCGGCCGGACCTATCAGGAACAACACACAGCGCAAACTTGGATTCTACTACGCGAGGAGGCATCGCGCCGGCCCTGATTCCGCCCCGTTCCGACGGGCGGGACCCCGGCGTCGACCCACGGCCGTATCGTCGACTCCGTACCGCACACACGACGGGTAGGGGATCATCGGTGGCTGTCGCAGCTCCCGGCGGGTCGTCGAAGCCGGGCTCGACGGACCGCTCATGGCGGCCGAAGCCGGGACTGGACACGGCCCAGCGCTCGAAGGAACAGGACCGGGCCGCCGGAGGCTACGACCACCGTCTGGTGGACGCGGGCGAGGGACGACTCCGGCCCGCGAGCGTCGTGCTGAACAGGTCCGCCCGGACCGGCCGGATCAAGGCGGTCCTGCGCTGGTCCGCCGACGGACGGTCGAAGACCGTGTCCCTCGGTGAGGTGGATCACCCCACGCGAGCCGCCAACCTGCGCGAGGGCTGGCACCTGGCCCAGGAGGCCGGACTGCTGACCGAGGCCTCCCTCCCTCCGGACTCGTGGGCCTCCTCCCTGGGGACGCGGGCGTCCATGCGCTCGAACACGGGCAGGGACACCAAGCCCGAGCTGCGCCTGCGGTCACTGCTGCATCGGGCCGGGCTCAGGTACCGGGTGTCCGCCCGGCCGGTCCCCACCCTGCGCCGGACCGCCGACGTGGTCTTCACGAGGGACAGGGTCGCAGTCTTCGTGGACGGCTGCTACTGGCACTACTGCCCGGAACATCGCAGCGTGCCCGCGACGAACCGGGACTTCTGGGTCGAGAAGCTGGAGAAGAACAGGGCTCGCGACGCCGAGACGGTACGGCTGCTGCAGGATCACGGGTGGACGGTCATCCGCATCTGGGAACACGTCCCCGCCGAGGAGGCGGCCCGCCTGGTCATCGAACAGGTCCACCGGGCTCACGAGGCGGGCCGTCACTGATCGGAAGATCTCGGTTCGGCCTCTCATCCCGGATCCGTCGTGTCGTCAGGTCCGTTGGTCTAGAGTCCTGTGCAGTGGGGATGTGCGGGGGACGTGCACGTCCTGCCAGCAAGCGGTGACATGCGGGGGACGGACTGAAGGATCGGCACACAGCCCGAATCGCGGCCGACTGTGCCGTCGTCGGACGCCCGAGGCGCGCCTTCACGAATCACCTGGCGGGCGGCGCAGGCGACCCCGCCCACAGAAGGTTTCCCTACCCGACATCGCGTGGCTCCAGGAAGTCTCAGACTGCTCCGAGCGGATGTACGACTGGCCGCAGCGCGGAAGACCCGGACGCGAGGAGTACACACCTGTGACGACGGAACGACTGTCCTGGACACCGGACTCGTGTCTTGTCGAGGAGGTCGAGACCCAGTTCGCCAGAGCCATCGCCTCCTACCGGGCGAACCCGCACCTCGTCTCCGAGCACGCGAACCACGAGGAGTCCATCCGGGTCGGGGGATACGCCACCCGCACGCTCCTGGAGCTGGTTCAGAACGCCGCCGACGCGATGTCGGGCGTGGGCGGGGACGAGGGCGGGTTCACCGGCCGTGTCGAGATCGTCCTCGACACGCAGAACCGGACCCTCTACTGCGCCAACGACGGTCGCCCGTTCTCGAGGAACGGGCTCACCGCGATCACCCACGCGCACCTCAGCGGCAAGCGGGGCGACGAGATCGGGCGTTTCGGTCTCGGGTTCAAGTCCGTTCTCGCGGTCTCGAGCGTCCCTCAGGTGTTCAGCCGCTCGGTGTCGTTCGAGTTCAACTCGCCTTTGGCCCGGGGCGAGCTCGCGAAGATCACGGCTGCCGTGAAGCGGTATCCGGTCCTCCGCACCGCAACGGTCCTCGACCCGGACGCCGCGTTCGCCGAGGACCCCGTTCTCGCGGGGCTCGCGTCGTGGGCGTCCACCGTCGTGAAGCTCTCGGACGCGTCCGGCCTCGGCAGGATCCGCGAGGAGATCGAGGAGTTCTCCTCGGAGTTCCTCCTGTTCGCCGGGGCCGTGCGGGAGGTGCGGCTCAGGGTGCTCGGGCAGGACTCGTTCGAGACGACGCACACGTCCCGGGACCTGGGAGGAGGCGTCTTCAGGATCGAGGACCCCGACGGCAACGGCGACGAGTGGATCGTCGAGAACCGGATGCACACGCCCTCCCCGGAGGCACGCCGGCAGGTCGGGGAGGCCGTCTCCCGCAACCAGGTCAAGGTCACCGTCGCCGTTCCGAGGCGCCACGCGAGGCAGCGCATCGGGCGGTTCTGGTCCTACTTCCCGCTCCAGGACCAGACCTCGGCGTCGGCGCTGTTCAACGCCCCGTGGAGCGTGAACGACGACCGGACGACGCTGCTCAGGAACAAATACAACCAGGAGATCCTCGAGACGCTGTCGGCGATGTTCGTCGACGTGCTGCCGTTAGTGGCCACACCCGACGACCAGGCGGCCCACTTCGACTACATGCCGGCGCGAGGAAGGGAACAGCTCTCGTTCGGCGACGAGTACTTGTGCGCGTTCATGCCGGGGATCTCGGCCTCCCACGCGCTCGTCCCCGACGCCACGGGCACGTTGCGGAACTCCTCCGAACTCACCGCGTTGGATTTCGCCGTCGAGGTCGACCAGACCGTCCATCAGGCGTGGATCCACTCCCCGAACACCGGCGACGACGTTCCGCACTGGCGTTGCTACGCGTCCCGACAGCGGTTCACCCGTCTTCGGCAGCTTTTCGCGGCGTCGACGTCCCGCAATGTCTTCGGCCAGGACGACCGGGACATGAAGCGGGCGCTGACGGAGCTGCGAAAGCGCGGGCTTCTCTCCTGGCTACGCGAGTGGGCCGAGGGAACGGACGCGCCGTCCGCGGCGAACGCGTTCAAGTTCGCGCTCGGGCACCGGAACCTGCCCGACATCGAACGGGCCAAGGTGATCCCCACCACCGACGGCCTGCACGCGATCTGCGACCGGAACACCGTCTTCCTGCACCAGGAGGAAGGAGTCGAGATCGAGGGGGCGGTCTTCGTCTCCCCGAGCTTCCTGGCAGAACCGGGAGTGGAGGCGGGCCTCAGGGAAACAGGTTTCCGGGACCTGGACCCGCTCGCGATCCTCAACGCGCGCCTCGCCGCCCTTTCCACCGTGTCGGGCGACGACGAGCTCGTCAAGCTCTGGACCGCGGTCCGAGGCGTCACCGGCGCCGTCGCACTCAAGGCCCTCGCCGCTCACCCGGCCACGGTCAAGGTACCCACGCTCGAGGGCGGTTGGGCCTGGCCCCACCAAGTCCTCGACCTCGATGAGCCGTTGGGGGGCGACGACCACAAGAGGAGGTCGTTGGACCGCAAGCGCTGCCTGCCGGAGGTCGCCCACGGGCTCGGGGTCGTCCGCGCCCCCGTGAAGGACTACGCGCTCGAGGACGAGCCGTGCCTCGGGCGGTACCGGGAGTGGGTCCTGGAGACGCTCAACGCCCAACGGGGCCCGGGTGAACGTCCGATCCAGAACATCGACTTCCTCCGAAATGAGGGTCCGGGTCCGTTCTCCGTCCTGTTGCTCCTGCGCGACGCGGACGCGTCGAAGCACTTGCGCGCGACCTGGACGACCGGGCTGCTTCAGACGGGCGACCCGGACTGGACCTGCGAGGACCTCGACACGGGCGCGGTGCACGCCGTCCGGCCACCGGTCCGTTGGGCGGTGGAGCAGGCCGGGCTGCTGCAGTCGAACCGGGGCTTCCACGCGCCCGCCGACGTGGTGGCGCCGTCCCTCGTGCAGTACGCGAGCCTGCTTCCGCTGTTCAAGGGGTCGCAGCGGGTGGCCGACGTCCTGGAACTGCCGGACGAGCTCGACGCCGTGCCCGCCCATGTGTTCAGGGAGGCGCTCGACGCACCGCTGTTCGATCCCAACACCCGGGACACCGTGCTCGTCGACTTCCTCCGCACGGCGTGCCGCGTCGCCTATCCCGGTACCCGACCCCCCGGTATCCCCGCCAGGGTGGGGCGCGTGATCGAGCGACGTTCCCCGTCATCGGTGTATCTCGCCACCACAGACGAGCAGGAGGACTACCTCTCCACACGTCAGCGCCCCCGCCTGAGGGTGACGGAGGAGCAGGCCGAAGAACTCGTCGCGTTGGCCGGTTGCGGCCGGTTCGAGGACAGCTTCGCCTTCTCGATGATCGTCGAGGGGGTCCAGGAGAGCGAGCGGGTGCTCGACGTCTTCACCGGGCTCCGCGGCACACTCGTGGCCGACCGCCTTGTCGACGCCACGATCACCAGGGCCGTCCAGGTGGTCAAGCGGGTGACCAAGGACGACGGCGTCGAGGACGACTCGCTCGAGTGGCACCTCGACGGGCACGATCTGGTCGCCCGCGGCGACGCGGACGACCAACGCCTCCTGCGCATCGTCAACGACGCCTTCGAGCTGCGCCTGACGAACGCCGAGCTCGAGGACGTCCGCAAGACCGGCATCGGCGACAGACTCGAACTGCTCCGTCAGGAGGCCCTCGCCGCCGCGAGCGACGAGGAGCGGCTCGACGTCTACATCGGCCCCGACGACCTGCGCGACGCCTTGCCCAAGGGCCTGTGGCAGGCGCTCGAGGCACAGGGTCTGGTCGACGACGACACCTCCGTCGCCGACCTCTTCCTCAAGGTCTACGGCGCGGACTCGATCAGACTGCTCGTCACCCTGTTCCGGGACATGGGCTTCCCCGACGTTCCGACGACGTGGGCCGGCGGTGCTCTTACCGTCTCCTGGCTGCGGAGGATGGGGTTTCCGGCCGAGTACGCCGGCCGTCGGACCGAACGCCAGCCCGCCGAGTTCGTCGTCCCGGGCGCCGTGAAGCTCAACGACCTCCACGACTTCCAGGCCGACATCAGTCGCCGGCTGGCCGACGTGCTCACTCTTCGGGAGGAGGGGGGCCGCCATCGGAAGGCGATGGTGGAACTGCCTACCGGTGCGGGCAAGACCCGTGTCGCGGTGGAGACCGTGCTCACGCTCTTCATCGAGGGCCGTCTCCGCGGCGCTGTGCTGTGGATCGCGCAGTCGTCGGAGCTCTGCGAGCAGGCCGTCCAGACCTGGAGCACGGTGTGGCGGGGGCTCGGTGACGAGCGTCCGCTGACGATCGGGCGTCTGTGGGAGAACAACGTCGTACACCAGCCGGACACCGAGTTCAGCGTCGTGGTGGCGACAGACGCCAAGCTCGACGTCGTCCTGGGCGCGGCCGAGTACGAGTGGTTGAGCAGGGCCTCGGCCGTCATCGTCGACGAGGGGCACCGAGCGGGCGAGTCCGAGCGCTACACCCGGATCCTGAACTGGCTCGGCGTGGCCGGCCGCGGCTGGGAACGGCCTCTGGTGGGACTCTCCGCGACGCCCTTCAAGGGCAGGTCCACGACGGGGACAGCCGCTCTCGCCAGCCGGTTCGGCAAGCACAAGCTCAAGGCGTTCGAGGGGAACGTCTACGAGGAGCTCGTCGCGCGCGGAGTGCTGGCACGGGTCGAGCACGAGGTGCTCGACGGCATCAAGGTCGTCCTCAAGGACGAGGAGCGTGACGAGGCCACACGACTGCGACGCATCAGTCCGACCGTTCTGGACCGCATCGGCCAGAGCCACGTTCGGATGAAGACCCTGGTCGAGGACATCATCAGCCGCGATCCGGACTGGCCGGTGCTCGTGTTCACCCCGAGCGTCCTGTCGGCCCAGGTACTCGCCGCGACGCTGCGATACCGCGGCGTGGAGGCGGCCTCGGTGAGCGGACAGACCGGCCGGCAGGAGCGCCGCGACATCATCGAACGGTTCAAGGACCGGAAGATCCGCGTCCTGGCCAACTGCGACCTGTTGATCCAGGGCTTCGACGCACCGGGCGTGCGGGCGCTCTACATCGCCCGTCCGACCTTCAGCCCCAACGCCTACATCCAGATGGCCGGCCGCGGCCTGCGCGGCCCGAAGAACGGTGGAAAGGAGATGTGCCTGATCGTGGACATGGCCGACAACTTCGGAGGAGACATCAACTCGTTCCTCGGGTACCGCGAGTACGAGGACCTCTGGCAGGAGCAGCGCGCGTGATCCTGGTTCCCGGTCTGAAGGACATCGAGCGCAACGCCGCGAGCGACGCCGAGCTCCGGCTCGCCCGTCTGCTGCGGGACGTGGAGGGCGATCCCGAGGCCGTCGCCTTCCACTCGGTGCGGTTGCGCTCGCACGCCTACAAGCAGCGGGCGGAGGCGGACTTCGTCATCCTGTGGAAGAAGGTCGTGATCGTCGTCGAGGTGAAGGGGGGCGGGGTCGGCAAGCACGACGGGAAGTGGTACAGCGTCGACCGACGTGGCGACTGGCACAAGTTGTCCGACCCTCCGATGAAGCAGGCCGAGTCCGCCATGTACGCGCTGAGGGACGTCCTCCAGGAGGAGGGCGCCGGCTGGTTCGCGCACGAGGCCGTCGTCGTCACGCCCGACATCCCCACGCCCCCACACGCGATCGAATGGCGCCCGACCCACTGGCTGGCGAAGGACGACATGACCGTCGCGGGGCTGACGGCCGCCCTCGACGCGATCGCGAAGGCGTCGGCGGCGCCTCCGGGGAACCGGAGGCTCGCCCGGCCGGAGGAGCTGCGCACGCGCCTGTTCGGGGAGTTCACGCGCATGCCCGTCGTCGACGCCCAGCGCGGCGCGGTCATCGAGGAGCAGAACCACGCCACCGCTGGCCAGACCCGGGTCCTCGCCTCGATGGCGCGCAACCCCCGAATCATGGTGTTCGGCGGCGCCGGCACGGGCAAGTCACTCGTCCTCGCGGAAGCGGCCAAGCAGGAGGCGGACCAGGGACGCTCCGTCCTGATCACCTTCCACTCCCCCGAGCTCCTGCGTTTCTTCGCCCCCCACGTGGTCGGCCTCGACATCGACGTCGTCCCGTTCCACCGGCTCGGGCCCGACAAGACCTACGACGCCGTGTTCGTCGACGAGGCACAGGACCTGATGACCGCCGAGGCGATGGACACGCTCGACCAGGTCGTCGCGGGCGGCCGGGCCGCGGGCCGATGGCGCATGTTCCTCGACATGAACAACCAGGCGCACGTCGACGGCAACTTCGACGAGGACGTCCTCGAACTCGTCAAACCCGAGGCCTCCCTGTTCGACCTCAGCCTCAACGTCCGCAATACCCGGGCGATGGTGCACATGGTCCAGGAGTACCTGGCCGCGGACGTCGGGGACCCGGGCATCGTGCACGGCGAGAAGGTCCAGTGGCACACACCCGACGGGGACACCGGCATGGACGAGGCCGCGGCCGTCGCCCGGAAGCTGGTCACCGACGGAGTCCGCAAGGACGACGTCTGGATTGTCGACGTCGCGTCCGGTGCCGCTCCGGCCAGGACAGACGACGGATTCGTCGTGACGAGCCCGCGGTACGCCAAGGGCCTGGAGGCGGAACACGTCGTCGTCTGCGATCTGCCCACGACTTTCGACGACGCCGGAACGGCGGCGCTCTACGTCGCGGTGACCCGCGCCCGTGTCTCGTTGCACATCGTCGCGTCCAAGGACGACAGGCGGCGCCTCCAACAGCTCGTCCGACACCAGCTGGAGACCGCATGAGCATGACCGCGGCGCAGAGGAGCGCCCTGAAGCACCTTCGAGCGGCCTACGTCGGACCGGACGGCGGCGACGAAGAGGTGGTGTTCAACCTGCCGGACCGACAGTACGCCGTCGGGATGCTGTTCCCGCCCGCGCCGTTCGGTCCTCCCACCACGGAACCGGCGTCCACGGCCGGGATCGCGGACGACGACGTCGAGGCGGACGTACCCCGGGGAGAGGTGGAGGAAGGCGCCGCGTCCGCGCCCCTCGCCGAGGACTGGCGCCCGTCGTCCGTCGCGATCTCCTTCGTCACGGACCAGTCCACGGTGCTCTGCGACTTCTCCGGAGGCACGTACGAGCCGATCGCGGACGACGGTCCACCGCGCTGGCGGCGCCGCCCGTTCTCCTTCAAGGGACTGGAGCTCGCTCAGAAGCTCGCCCCGCATGCACTCCGGGCGGGCGACGTCGAGTTCGAGATCGGCTCGAGGTGGCGTCCCCACGGAGACGCCCATCTGGTGACGGTCCACGCACGCGTACGGTCGGAGTCGCAGGACAATGACCGGAAGGACATCGCCCGGATGCTCTTCCAGGTCGCGCTCCACGCCATGCCGGCTCCCGGCGGCCGGATCCTGGAGTACGACGTCCCGCGGTCCTTCGACGTGGACGACGAGTCGGCGGAACTGCGCCTTCGTTACCGCGACAAGAAGGTCTACGCGGTGGGACACGGCATGGCGGCCGATTGGAAGGTCGAGGACGGTGTGTGCACGCGCGTCCTCCTGGCCCCCGTGCCGTCGTTCGTGGTGCCCACCGTGGAGACCGTCGGGTTCGACGTCGACTCGGAGGCGGCCCGGGCACTGCTGCTGGAGAACCTGTCGCGGATCGACACCCGACCGGAGGAGGTCGTGCCAATGCTCGACGCGTTCGTCCGGTCCTTCTCCGACTGGGTCTCGGAGCAGCAGGGGCGCGTCAAGGACTTCGGCGCGGACGCCCCGGTCGCGCGGGCGATCACCGACCGGGCACGCGCCGCCGCGGACCGGATGGCGGACGGCGTCGACCTTCTGCGAGACCCGGGGCAGGAGAAGCTGAGGATCGCGTTCGCACTGGGCATGGCTGCGATGAGGCTGCAGATTCGCCAGGCTTCGATCAGACGCGAGGGGGCCTCGGAGAACGTGGAGGAGCCCCGGTGGCGCCCCTTCCAGCTCGGCTTCCTGCTGGTGGCGCTGGCCTCGACCGTCGACGAGGCCCACGGCGACCGGGAACTCGTCGATCTGATCTGGTTCCCCACCGGTGGCGGCAAGACGGAGGCATACCTCGGTCTCGCGGCGGTCGAGATCTTCCGCCGCCGGCTCGTCCACGGGACCAAGGGCGCCGGCACCGCGGTCATCACCCGCTACACGCTTCGCCTCCTGACGGCCCAGCAGTTCCAGCGCGCGGCCTCGCTCGTCTGTGCGATGGAGCTTCTGCGGCACGACGACCCACGGGCGGCGGGGATGGCCCGGTTCTCCATCGGGCTCTGGGTCGGCAACGAGGTCACTCCCCGTTCGAGGGCCGACGCCAAGGGCGCCCTCGACCGTCTCCACAAGGCCGCGAAGCCCGAGGAGGCGAACAAGTTCCAGATCGAGGGGTGTCCGTGGTGCGGCGTCCCACTCGTACCTGAATCCAGGAACATGGACCGGGCCCGGTACGGCTTCCGGCTCGTCGGCAACGACGTCCTCGTCCACTGCACGGACGGCGCCTGCCGGTTCAACCGAGGGCTCCCCGTGGCCGTGGTCGATGAGGTCCTCTACGAGGATCCGCCGACGATCCTGCTGGCGACCGTCGACAAGTTCGCCCGCCTGCAGTTCAACACCGCGGCGGGCGCCCTCCTCGGTCTCGGTAGGCCGTACCTGCAACCGTCGATGATCATCCAGGACGAGCTCCATCTGCTCTCGGGCCCGCTCGGCACGACGGTCGCCGTCTTCGACGCCGTGATCCAGCTGCTCCTGAGCCGGGGTGACACCCCACCCAAGATCATCGCCTCGACGGCCACGATCCGCGCCTCCGGCGAGCAGGTCCGAGGGCTGTACGGGCGCGAGGTCGCCCTGTATCCGCCAGCGGGGCTCGACGGGGACCGCACCTTCTTCTCCCGTCCCGTCGAGAGCGGCGAGGGCCGTCTCTACGTCGGACTGATGCCGCAGTCCCTGTCCCAGGTCTCCGCGGTCATCTCCGCGGCGGCGCCGCTGATCGAGATCCCGGAAGTGCTCGCCCGGACCCCCGACTCGGGAGGGACGCGCGACTCGTACTGGACAACCGTGATGTACCACAACAGCCTCCGCGAGCTCGGGCGCACCGGGTCTTTGGTCGTCGACGACGTCAACGGGCGTCTCGAACCGCGCTCGGACCGGCTGGCCCTACCGCTGCGCCGGGTCAGGGCCGGGCGGGTGCTGGAGCTCACCAGTAGGCGGGGCCCGGAGGAACTGCCCAACGACCTGCGCGAACTCGGCCGCAGCGTCGACACCACCGAAGACGCCGTCGACGTCGTTCTGTCCTCCAACATGCTCTCCGTCGGCATTGACATCCCCCGCCTGGCCCTGATGCTGATGGTCGGCCAGCCGAAGACGACCTCGGAGTACATCCAGGCCACCAGCCGGGTCGGCCGCGGGAAGAACAACGGCATCGTCACGACGTTGTTCCGCTCCAACCGGGCACGGGACCGTTCACACTTCGAGTCCTTTCGCGGTTTCCACGAAGCGCTCTACCGCAACGTCGAGCCGACGAGCGTCACCCCCTGGTCGACGGCGTCCCGTGACCGGTCGTTGGCGGGCGCCCTCGTGGCGCTGCTGCGGCACTCGTTGCCGTCCCTCGCCGCAAACGACGCCGCAGACCGCCTCGATCTGGACGACGACCGGATGCGTGGGTCGGTCGAACGGATCGTCTCGGCGTTCGTCGCCCTGGTAAGCCGCTCGGAGGCCGTCGAGGCCGAGGAGACCGAGGCCCAGGTGTGGCGACTACTGAACGAGTGGGACCACCGCGCGAATCGCGCCCGTGACGACCACGCCCCGCTGCTGTACGAGTACAAAAAGTCCGAGGACCGGGCGCTGCTGAAGCGATTCAACCAGAACAGGGAGGGATGGCTCGTCGGCGACTCGATGCGGTCCGTCGAACCGAACGTCGCCGTACAGGTACGCGAGCCGTCGGAAGGAGCCGACCGTGGAACGAATCCTGCATGACCTGCGTCTCTCGGAGACGATCACGCCCTTCGGGGTGGGGGCCGTGGTGGACGTGCTCGGGGAGTCTCTGATCGCCCCCGACACCTCGTGGTGGGACCGCAAACGGGCCCCGGAGATCAGCTGTGACCGGCTGCTGGCGCGGCTGGGCGCCGGCGTACTGCGCCAGGCGCCCGCTCACGCCGGGCGGGCGGCCAAGGACACCGACCATCTGCTCTACTGGCGCTTCCCCGCCTGGCGGTTCTGCGAGCAGTGCACGCGACTCTCCAAGGTCACCGGCAGGAAGAACGGCCGCTGGATCAACAAGTGCGACTGCGGCGGCGCGCTCGTGCCGATGCGCTATGTCGCCGTCTGCCGCAAGGGCAGCCACATCCAGGACATCCCCTGGTTCAAGTGGGCGCACCGCGGCACCGACGGCGGCGTCACCGAGGTCGTACGACACTGCCGCGCGTTCACGGAGCTGAAGTTCGTCCGCTCGATGCGGCACGGTGAGGGCCTGGCCGCGCTTCGCGTCCACTGCAGCGCGTGCAAGCGCTCCCGCCCGCTCTCCGATCTGACCGGCGAGGACTCCCTGCACCGCGACTACGTCCGTTGCGACGGCACCCAGCCGTGGGAGGAGCCGAAGCCAGGAGAGGTCTGCGACCACCGGCTCGTCGCCGTCCAGCGCGGTGCCACCGGAAACTACATCGCCGAACGTCTCTCGGCCCTGGACATCCCCGAGGAACGTCCGCAGTCCGCACAGGTCACGGAACGCATCCGAGGCCACCTCTACTTCGACAAGGTGGTCGCCGACAACGGCGGTCCGCAGGCGGAGATGGTGGCGGGATGGATCGCGGGCGAGGTCGGCGTGACGGCGGAGGAGGTCCTGCGCGTCGCGGCCGGGGACGACGACTCCGCGGACACTCCCCTCCTCGACCTGAAGGACGGCGAGTGGGCCGCGTTCCTCGGGAAGCTCGAAGCCGGAAGGGACGACGGCGCCGGCGACTTCGTCGTCGACGGCTGGAAGGTCCCCGCCGGCCCGAAGTGGCCCTCCTCTCTGACGAGCCACCTCGTCAATGTCGGTCAGGTCCGGCGCGTCCGGGAGGTACGGGCCCTCAGGGGCTTCCGGCGCCACGACGCCGAGGCCGACCTCATCCCCGCCGATCTCGGCCCCGACCGGCGGCGTATGCCGGTCTACCCGGCCGTCGAGGTCTTCGGTGAAGGGATCTTCCTCCGTTTCGACGAGGAGCGGCTCTCGCACTGGGAGAACCTGCCGAAGGTTCGTGACCGGGCCGAGATCCTGGTGGACCGACGCGCGGCGAGCCAGTGGGCCCATCGGCTCGACTCCCCCGAGCCCCGCTTCATCGCCCTGCACACGATCGCCCACCTGCTCATCCGCCGGCTCGCGTTCGCCAGCGGCTACGCATCGGCGGCACTCCAGGAAAGGGTCTACGCCAACTCCGACCGTGCGGACCGCACCGCCGGCATCCTCATCTACACCGCTGCGGGCGACGCCCAGGGCACACTCGGCGGACTCGTCCGACTCGGCGCCACCGACAAGCTCCTCCCGTTGCTACTGGCCGCCCTCAACGACGCGGATGTCTGCTCGAACGATCCCGTGTGCATCGAGAGCGACCATCAGGGTTCCTCCTCGCTCAACCTGTCGGCATGCCACGGCTGCGCGCTCGTCAGCGAGACCTCGTGCGAGACGGCGAACCGCCTGCTGGACCGCCAACTCGTCCTCGGCGGTCGGGACGTGCCCGGCCTCCTCGAGGCCGTCCTTGACGAAGCTCGGCGCGGGGCGATCGTGTAGCGCGACAACGTCGAACGAGCGCCCCCGCGTACATCGGGTCTTCCCGGGCACCGGGGGCACTCGGCGGCAGCTTCTGCAAGCGCGCGGTTGACTGGAAAGGTGTCCTTGCCCGGTCTCCCTGGCAAGGACACCTGCGCAACCGACTGCCGCCTCTATGCTCCTGGTCTGCGACGCCCAAA
The DNA here is from genome assembly GCF_044750105.1 of Kitasatospora sp. NPDC088861. NCBI lineage: Bacteria > Bacillati > Actinomycetota > Actinomycetes > Kitasatosporales > Streptomycetaceae > Kitasatospora > Kitasatospora sp. NPDC088861. Next base: position 52,410 of record NZ_JBIVJF010000022.1, on the reverse strand, counting down.
GCAGGCGACGGACAGAGCAGTATGGCGTCCCGTGGAGTGGTGTAGCAGGGATCTTGGTGCAACCCCTGGTCATGAAGCAGCCACCGCGCAATTCTCCGAGTTGGTGCTCGTTGAAGGGAGAGGTGCGAGATGGCCTTTTCCTAGCCTGCCCTACTCCGTCTCATGGAGTCACTGCGTACAGCGGACGGAATCGAGTTGATCAGGACTCTCGCCCAGCGGATCCTGCAGGAACGCATCGAGGCCGAGGCCACCGCCCGGATCGGCGCGGAGCGGGGCGAACACACCGAGGCCCGCATCACCGCCTGGCGCAACCGTCGCTGGGACAAGCCCTTGACCACTCAGGCCGGCCACCTGGAACTGGCCATCCCCAGGATCCACGCTGGCTCCTTCTTCCCGAGCCCGCTGGAGCACCAGCGCCGTATCGACCAGCCCAGCTGCCCCGCCATTCGGTGACACCGTGTAGGCGGTCCTGCGGAGGTAGGCGTTCGGTGGCCACGCCGGGCTGCATGCCCCCGCGACCCCCGTCACGAGATCCCCGGCCCGAAGTCCGTCGCCCACCCGGTCCGCGCGAGCACCACGTCAGCCGGAGAGGGGGCCAACGAGCCCGAGCAGCAGCTGCCCCTGAGCCCGACGTGCCCAGATGCGTCGCCTCTTGCGGCTACGCCCACGAGATTGGCAGAGCGCGCACCCAGCGCCGCCGGGTCAACCCTGGCTCCGAGTCGGATTGGGGTGAGCACCGTGTCGTGCGCTGTGGGTGTGCTTCGGGTCCCTTTACTCGGTGCGACTTCGTGGCTGCTTGGCGGGCATGCATGTGGCGGAAGTTGCTTGCGTGAAGGGAAAGTTCAATGGTGAGCACTGCGGCTGAGTTCGAGCGTGGGCGGGTCTATCGGCGCTGTGGCTGCCGGGGCGCGGATCGACGTCCGACCGGGGCGCGCTGCCCGCGACTGGCGGCGGATGACCTGCACGGGAGTTGGGCGTACGCGGTGAACATGCCGACGAACGGGGAGGGGCGAAGTACTCGGCGGCGCAGCGGTTACGGGTCACGGGAGGATGCCGTGTACGCACTGCAGTGCGTGCTGAACGCGGAGGCGACGGGCGTGTTCGAGGACCGCAAGCTGACGGTCGGTGCGTTCCTGCTGGAGTGGGTGGCGTTGAAGGAGCGGACGCTCAAGCCGTCCACTGCGGCCTCCTACGGCAAGTGCGTCCGCCAGGAGCTTCTTCCAGTGTTCGGCCGGATGCGGCTGAAAGACCTGCGCTCCCGGCACGTCGCCGCCTAGCAGGCCAACCTGCGGGATCAGGGCCGCGGCGCGCCGACGGTCTACCGGCTCGGGGCGACGCTGCGCAGTGCCCTGAATCATGCCGTCCACAAGGAACGTCTGATCGGCTACAACGCGGCCGAGGGTGCCATCGGCGCGCGGCCGGCGGCGGCCGAGCGCCTGTGCTGGACCGCGGTGCAGGCGGCGGCGTTCCTGCGTCACAACGAGCTGTACTACCGCGACCAGGTCGCCGACGTGTTCGAGGTGATGCTGGGAACCGGGATGCGGCGCAGGGAGGCGCTGGGGCTGCACTGGGAGGACGTCCACTTCATGGAGCGCAAGATCTTCGTCCGCTGGACGCTGGCCACCATCGACAACAACGAACTGCACCTGTGCGCGCCGAAGACCAAGGCGAGCAGGAACTGGGTCAGCGCCAACCCGCGGGTCCTGGCCGCGCTGCAGCGCCAAGCCGACCACCAGCAGTCCCTGCTCCCTCCGGGAGCACCACTGCGTGGACTCGTCTTCGCGGACGTCGACGGAGCCCCGCTGCACCCGCAGTACCTCCTGGACCAGCTGCGCCGCCGCCAGGCCGAGGCCGGGCTGCCGCAGATCACGATTCACGATCTGCGGCACACGGTGGCGACCATCATGATCACCTCCGGGGTGTCCATCGCGATCGTGTCGAAGGCGCTGCGGCATTCGACCATCGCGACGACCATCAACATCTATGGGCACCTGCTCAAGCACGCTACGGACGACGCGGTCAACGCGCTCGCCCATGCCTACGAACTGGCCGCCACGGACCTTGAGGATTGCCGGTTTCCAGCCCCGCCACGCTGCTTGACCGGCCCGGGTGTCAGCTGCCCAGGAGCAGATCGGCCACCGCCTGGGGGACGGTGAGCGAGGCCTGGCCAGCCAGCCAGTCGACACCGGTCTGGTGGGCCGCTATCACCTCGGCCTGCCAGAAGGTGAGGAAATCGTGCTCCCGACCGGTGAACGGCTCCTTCTCAAGTAGCGGGAGCGCCATCTGAACCAGGTGTCCGGGCCCGGCGTACTCCTCTTCAGCGAGCCGCCATGCCTGGTCGGTCGAGGCCGTGATGAGGCGCTGGACGTTGTCCAGCGCCTCATCACGCGCCTTGCGCCGTCTGCCGAACGCTTCGTAGACCGCTGCGGACGCCGCCCGCACGCAGTCCGCCACCGGCGCCTCGCCTTCGGCGCAGGCGCTCTGCCCGCGCATCCACGCCTCCAGCAGCAGCCACTCCCCGTCGACCCCCCAACTCCCCACACACGCCGGCAGCCCTTCCCGCAGCCCGACCGGCACGGGCAGGGCCGCCACGCAGGCAGCCGTCAGCAGTTCGCGCGGGTCAACACGGCGGGCAACCGCTCCGCGAGCCTGCTCGACCGCGCCGGTCAGCGCGGACAGCCTGGGCCCTACCCAGGGCTCCAGCCAAGGGAAAGCGGCAGCGGCCGCGAAGCCCTCGAGCGTGCGCGTCTGCGCGCGCCGCCACACCCGCACCGCCTGGGTGGGCTCAGCGCCCGCAGGCCCTGGTGTCGGCACCGGACCCGCCGGCGCGCCGGCGCCCGGCACCACTGCGGGAGTTCTCAGCCCTGCCACCGCGACCGCGAACTCGCTCACGGGATGGTCCGCCGGCAACATCCACGCGCAGGACCCGCACAACGGCCCGGCCGCGAGCCCAACACGGCGCAGCCGCGCACCCGGCCCAACTGGCGGCATGCCAGGTCGCCGTGAAGCACAGCCTGGCTCCCGGGGACGCTGTAGCAGTCCAGGAGGAGAGAACCCAGCGCACCCAGGGGCACGTCATCGCCGAAGATCTGCCCCAGCCGCACCAGGCGCGCTCCACCCCTCAGCACAACGTCTCCCGAAGCCCACGGCCTGCCGGGCCCCTTTGCGCCCCAGCAAGGAGGACCACCCGGCCAGGGCGGCTCCCGCCTGCGTGGTGGTCGCATGGTGGTCGCAAACCTCCGCCTTGCGAGGCCGCCCCCGCACCGACATCCGATCCGGAAAATGCGGACAGAGCGGAAGGAGGCGCATAAATTGAACGATGCTCACGCCCGGCCGCGTCAACCCCGCGCCACGGGGTCACCCTCCACAGGACGTCGTGAGTGGTTAACGATCCGGCCGCCGATCGGGCCATGTGCGCTAACTCCAGCCATACAGCGGCGAGTTGACTAGGTCAGCCCGCGCCCGGCTGCGCTCCACGGCCGGACGAGGTGCGACCACCCTGCGACCACTACCCCGAGACACGCACAAAAAGGCCGTCCCCATCTTCAGATGAGAACGGCCTCCGACCTGCGGTTACGCAAGTCGGGACGACAGGATTTGAACCTGCGACCCCTTGACCCCCAGTCAAGTGCGCTACCAAGCTGCGCCACGTCCCGTGGTCTCGGTGCCCGGTAGCGGGGCCTGGGGGGCTCTGCTGTGGGCTTCTCGACCTTGTCTCCGGTTGTCCCGGCGACGTGGAAAACAATACAGCACGTGGAGGGGTGCTCGCTGCCGGGTTGGGGGTGGGCGGGTCAGGGGCGGGTCGGGGTGGGTCAGGGGGTGGGGTGGCGGGCGTCGTAGGTGAGGAAGGCGGGGCGGCGGGCGGCGAGGAGGACGACGGCGGCGACGCAGGCGAGGCCGCCGGTGATCACGGAGGTGGCGGGGTTGGTGAGGGCGGCGACGGCGCCGGACTCGAAGTCGCCGAGGCGGGGGCCGCCGGCGACGACGACGATGAAGATGCCCTGGAGGCGGCCGCGCATCTCGTCGGGGGCGGCGACCTGCATCATCGTGTTGCGGAAGATCATGCTGACGGTGTCGGCGCAGCCGGCGACCGCGAGCAGGAGGAGGCCGAGCCAGAGGTTGTGGAGGGCGCCGAAGGCCGCGATGGCGAGGCCCCAGGCGGCGACGGCGACGAGGACGGCGGCGCCCTGGCGGTGGATGCGGCCGACCCAGCCGGAGAAGAGGGCGCCGGTGAGGGCACCGACGGCGGGGGCGGCGACCAGGAGGCCGACGGTGCGGGCGTCGCCGCCGTAGAAGGTGACCGCGATGGCGGGGAAGAGGGCGCGCGGCATGCCGAAGATCATCGCGGCCAGGTCGGCGAGGAAGCTGGTGCGCAGGTTGGGCTGCTCGCGCAGGAAGCGGAGGCCGTCGAGGACGGAGGCGCGGCCCTTGCGGTCGCCGAGCGGGCGCATGGCGGGCAGCCGCCACATCGCGTAGAGGGTGCCGGCGAAGGCGACGGTGTCGACCAGGTAGGCGGCCTGGGTTCCGTAGGCGCCGATGAGGACGCCGCCGATCATGGGTCCGACGGTGAGGCCGAGGTTCATGCTGACGGTGTTCAGCGCGTTCGCTGCGGGGAGCTGGTGGCTGGGGACCAGCCGGGGGATCATCGCGGAGCGGGCGGGCGAGCTGAGGGCGAAGAAGCCGGCCTGGGCGGCGACGGCGGCGTAGAGGACGGCGACCTGGCCGAGGCCCGCCAGTGCCTGCACGGCGAGGACGGCGGAGACGGCGGCGAGCCCGGCCGAACCGATCAGGCCGAGCTTGCGCCGGTCGACGGTGTCGGCGATCGCGCCGCCGTAGAGGCCGAAGGCGACGAGCGGGAAGAAGGAGAAGAGGCCGACCAGGCCGGTCGCGAAGGCGGAGCCGGTCTCGTCGTAGACCTGGACGGAGACGGCGACGGCCGTCATCTGCTGGCCTATGGAGGAGACCGCCTGCCCGAACCAGACCCGGCGGTAGTCGGGGTGGTCTCGCAGTGGGCTGAGGTCGGCGAAGGCCCGCCGGTACCAGGGGAGGGCCTCGGTTCCGGCCGGCGGAGAGGAGGCGTCGGAGGGTGACTCCTCCGCCGGAACAGCGGCGGTGGCCGGGGCGGCATCGGACGCCGGGGCAGGGGTGGGCGCCGGGGCAGGGGCAGGCGTCGGGGCGGGATCGGACGCCGGGGCGGGATTGGCAGGATGATTGGTCGACACAACCCTCCATGGTCCGCCCCGGCCTCCCCGCTCCCCGCACCGGGGCCGGGCAGCGGCCCGTCCTACCTGGTCAGGACCTGCTTCTCCCCTGCCTCCACCGCGAAGTCGAGCCGGTTGCCCGGCGGCGGGAACGGGCAGATGAAGTGGTCCGCGAAGGCGCACGGCGGCAGGTAGGCCCGGTTGAGGTCGAGGACGGTGCGGCCGTCCGCGTCCGGGGCGGGGAGGGTGATGAAGCGGAACCGGTAGGTGTCGATGCCGCTGGTCGCGTCCGCGATGACGCCGGTGAGGCGGTCGCCGGAGCGGCTGACGGTCAGCTCGCGGTGCTCGCCGGCGACGGTGAAGGCGATCTGTCCGGTGACGGCGAGCGGGCGCTCCTTGCCGTCCGCGTTGGGGACGAGCACGGACTGGGCGCCGTCCTGCTCGAACGGGGTGAAGACGGCGGGGACGGCCCACTCCGGCGAGTACGGGTAGGCGGAGATGCCCGCGAAGGCCGTCCGGCGCGGCGCGGCCGGGTCGAAGACCCGCAGGGCGAGCTCGCCCTCGCGCTCGATCGGGACGAGCAGGACGTCGCCGAGGGTGGCGGTGTCGGCGGCCGGATCGGTGTCGGGGCGGAGCAGCGCCTCGCCGTCGACCGGGCCGTCGGCGCCGCCGACGGTGATGTCGTCCGCGGCCGCCGCCCGGACCCGGACGCCCTCGGCGTCGGCCCACCAGCGCCCGGGCAGGCCGACGATCTCGGCGGGTTCGGGCTCCAACCAGTGCGTGCCGGTGAGTGCGAGCTGGCCGTGTGGCGCGCTCACCGATGCCGCCCGGCCGTCACTCCAGTGCTTCCAGTCCTCCGCGGCCGTCGCCGTCATCGGTACACCCTCCCACTGCGGTTCTCGGACGGCCCGCTGTTCGGGCCGTCCAACTCGGTCACCCACCACAACGCCGCGCACCCGGACGGATCATTCCCGCCTGCCGGAACCGCCACAGGGCGGCCACCGTACGGCAACACGGCGTCACGACGGCAACACCACGGACACGACGCCCGCCAGGACGAAGGCCGGCCCACTCGGCCGACGCCCGACGCCCGACGCCCGGCACCCGGCACCCGGCACCCGGCACCCGACGCACCCACGCGCCCGCCCCGTCAGCTGCCGGCGCCCAGCGGCCGGAACAGCCCCTCCTGCACCACCGACACCACCAGCCGCCCGCTCCGGTCGAAGATCTGCCCGCGCGCGAGGCCGCGCGCGCCGTGGGCGATCGGGGACTCCTGCTGGTACAGCAGCCAGTCGTCCGTACGGAACGGGCGGTGGAACCACATCGCGTGGTCCAGCGAGGCCATGTCGAAATGCCGGGTGCCCCAGAGCGGCTCGACGGGGGCGCGGACGGCGTCGAGCAGCGTCATGTCGCTGGCGTAGGTGAGGGCACAGACGTGGATCAGCGGGTCGTCCGGCAGCGGGCCGTCCGTCCGCAGCCAGACGCCGCTGCGCGCCTCGACCCCGGCCAGCTCCTCCTTCGTCCAGCGCAGCCGGTCAACGTAGCGGATGTCGAAGGGCTGGCGGCGGCTGATGAACGGGGGGAGTTCGCCGAGTCGGGAGCCGACCTCCTCCAGAGCGCTGGGCAGGTCCTCGGGCGCGGGGACGTCCGGTATGGGGTGCTGGTGCTCGATGCCGCCCTCTTCGGGGCGGTGGAAGTCGGCGGTGAGGGCGAAGATCGACCGACCGCCCTGGATGGCGAGCACCCGGCGCGTGGTGAAGGAGCGGCCGTCGCGAATCCGGTCGACCTGGTAGACGATCGGCACGCCGGGCACCCCGGGGCGCAGGAAGTAGGCGTGCAGCGAGTGGACCGGACGGTCGCCGTCCACCGTGCGCCCGGCCGCGACCAGCGCCTGCCCGGCGACCTGGCCGCCGAACGTCCGCTGCAGCGCCTCCTCGGGGCTGCGCCCGCGGAAGATGTTCAGTTCGATCTGCTCCAGGTCGAGCAGGTCGACAAGGTCGTCGACGGGGGTACCCATGCGTGCGCTTCCTCTCCAGGCCCACGGCCCCGGCGGAGGTCTTCCGCCCGGCTCCGGTGCCCGTCCTGATCGAATTCTCCAACCCACTCGAATTCTCCGGCGACCGGGGTCATTCCCGCCCACCGGGCCGAAGGAGCCGATTCACTCGAACGAGTAAGCGAGCGGCGAGCGAGCAGTAGGGGGAGAGCGGACGAGCGGCCGCCAGGTGGACGGACGAACGAACGCCCACCCGGACTCAGGCCTCCCCCGCCGCCAGCCCCGACTGCCGCACGGTGATGTTGAGTCGGCCGACCAGACCCAGCGCCGGATCCGCCGTGCCGGGCAGCGTGCGCACCACGCCGTGGTAAGCGAACCGGGCCGGGCCGCCGAACACCAGCAGGTCCCCGCTGCGCAGCTCCAGGTCGGTCCACGGGCGGGTCCGGGTCTCGGTGTTCCCGAGCCGGAACACGCAGGCGTCGCCGAGTGAGAGCGAGACCACGGGCGCGTCGGTCCGCTCGTCGCGGTCCTGGTGGAGGCCCATCTTCGCGCCGTGCGGGTAGTGGTTGACGATCGCGATGTCGGGTTCGTACGACGCGGCGCCGGCGATCTGCCGGGCGTCCGTCCCGTAGGCGTCGGCGACGGCCCGGCGGGCGAGGCGGTCGAGTTCGGGCGGGAACGGCTTGACGGGCGTGCCGTCCTCCGCGTCCCTCCGATAACCGTACGGATACCAGTGCCATCCGAGGCTGACCATCCGTACGGACATCATTCTGCCGGTGGGCATCCGCACGGCGTGCAGGCCGGCCGGTGGGCGGGCCCACTCCCGGCAGGCGGCGACCAGGCGCAGCTGGGCATCGGCGTCCAGCCAGCCGGGGAGGAGGACGGCACCGGGGGCGGGCTCGGCGCGCCCGCGCGCGGCAGCGGACCCCGACCGGCCGGCCGGGACGGCACCGGGCAGGTCACCGAACAGTTCGCCCTGGATCACCCCACCATCCTCCCGCACCGCCACGGCCGAAGCCCGGCCGGCCTCAGAATCCCTGTCGGCCTCACAAACCCGGCCAGCCTCAGAAACCCGGCCGGTCTCGGGAGCCCGGACCGCCACCGGGGGGCGGACCGCCACCGGGAGTCGGGCTGCCGCCGGAGGTCGGGCTGCCGCCGGGGGCCGGCGATCCGCCGATCAGCCCCAGCTCCCGCGCGCAGTCCGGCCACGCCTCCCAGCCCTGCCGTCGGAGGATCTCCTCGCCGACCGTCGTCTGCTCCCGGCGGCTCGCGTGGTCCGGCCGGTCGGCGAAGCGCAAGCCTCCGGCGACCTCCCAGGTGGGCGGCCAGATCTGCAGGCCGCCGTAGTAGCCGTTGCCGGTGTCGGCCTGCCAGTCGCCGCCGCTCTCGCACTCGGCGAGGCCGTCCCACACGACGTCCGCGACCCGGACCGCCGCACCGGCCCGCTCCCAGGGGATCGCCGCCGACCCCGCCAGCAGCACCACGGCGACGCCCAGCCGAAGCACGACCCGGCACATACGCTCGTCACACGGAGGCAGCACAGCAGCCGACCCTAGGCTGGTCGCCGCACGACCCTCCCCAACGACACTCCGAACGCGCCGAACGCGCCAGAAACACCAGAGACGCCAGAAGCACCGGAAACGCCAACGGCCGCTCCCCCGCACAGCGGAGAAGCGGCCGTGGTGTCAGCACAGCGCCGGGGCCGGGAGGCCCGCTGAACCGAGCTCAGGCCGGGGACGTCGGACACCCGACATCAGGCGGCAGACCCCGGAGAGCCGGTGTCAAACGCTCAGCTGCTCAAACACTCAGAGGCTCAGAGGCTCAGAGGCTCAACTGATCAGACGCTCAGGGTCTGGCCCGGGAGGATCAGGTCGGGGTTGCCACCGATGACCTTGGCGTTGTTCTTGTACAGGTCGTGCCAGTCCAGGCCCTGCGCGGCGGCGATCGAGCTCAGGGTGTCACCGGACTTGACGGTGTAGCTGTCGCCCTTGGCCGGCTTGGCGTCGTTCGAGCCGGTCCAGCCCTTGGCGCCCTTGGCGGCGTCGTTCTTCGGCGCGGCCTTCGGCGCGGCCTTCGGCGCGACGTCAGCCTTCGGCGCAGCGGCGGCCTTCGGGGCGGCGGCCTTCGGCGCGACATCGGCCTTCGGGGCAGCGGCGGCCTTCGGGGCCTGGGTCTGCGCCGGCTTGGCGGCCGGGGCAGCCGGCTTGGCGGCGGTCGAACCGGCCGAGGTGTCGACGGCCGCCGGGGCGCCGCCCTTGGTCAGGCCGGCCTTGACGGAGCACACGGGCCAGGCGCCCGGGCCCTGCGAGGCGAGGACCTTCTCGGCGACGGCGATCTGCTGCGCCTTGGTGGCCTGGTTGGCCTGCGAGGCGTAGGCGGTGCCGCCGAAGGCGGCCCAGGTGCTGGAGGTGAACTGCAGTCCGCCGTAGAAACCGTTGCCGGTGTTGATGGCCCAGTTGCCGCCGCTCTCGCACTGGGCGACGGAGTCCCAGGTGGAGACGGAGGCGGCGGAGGCCGAGGTGGCCGTGACGAGGCCGGCCACCGGCAGGGCCGCGACAGCGGCGCCCGCCACGACAGCCATCCGGACGCGGTTGCGCTTGGTGGCCGTGGAGGTGGTGGCAGCGGCGGTCTCGTGACGGAAGGTCATGGGGTTCCTCTCGAAAGCCCCGGGCGGGCATGCGGAACCAGGCCCTGGAGAGGGCCGCGTTCACTTGCCGCGTCCATCGGGCGACCGTGCACGTGTCGGACGTGCCGCTTGCCGCCCCGGCCACCCAGCCGCTCACCGGCGACCTGTTCGAGCGATCGCGTCGGCGGGCACCTGCCGCATCCGGCGGGAAGCCGGAGGGGCGGTGCGTCGGGGGTGAACCCGGGTGGCGCTCGTTGCGCCGCCAATGAAGCTACGAGCCGGTCGGCGGGGAAACCAAAACTCCACCGGTCTGCCCAGCTCAGCCAAGGGTTACCGGCGGTAATGACCGCACAATCTCGCCCGAAATGCCCGTTTTAGCCGTCGATTCGTAGATCAAACATCACGGCGGCGTGACTCACCTCACGGCTTCATTCCGGCAGGCCTGCCACCGACATCGACACATTGCGACCACGAGAACACGCGGCGCGGTCGGATCAGAGGCAATTCCCGTCAGCCTCGTCGACCACCCGTGACGCCTGACACAAGGGCCCGTTGGTCATGGCGACCTCCCCGTACCCGCCCCCCGACCGCCAACCGCACCCACCAAGAGGAGAACCCGTGCCGCGCATGCTCGACGTCAGCGACGAGGTCCGGTCCGAGATCGGCGACGACGAGGCGGACCGCCTCCTCGGCGGCGACCGCGCACCCGACAGCTACGAATGCACCTCCTGCCGCACCTCCGGCGACACCCACGCGGAGCCCACCAGCACCGTCCTGTTCGTCGGCGAGGAGACCGCCGTACTCGCCTTCGCCCACGCCCGCTGCATCCCGTCCCAGGTGGTGCCGGTGGCCGAGGAGCAACTGGTCGGCGCCGTCCGCAGCATCAGCCAGGCCCAGACCGGCGCCCCGGCCGCGCCCGCGCACCCGCTGGTGCCCATTCCCGCGCCGACCCCGGCGACCGCCCCCACCCTCCAGCCCAGCGCGCCGGGCCAGGCCGCCATCCTCGGCATCACCTGCGGGCTGGTGCTGCACGGCAAGGTCGGGCACGCCTCGCTGGTCGTCGAGCCGACCGGTCCGGTCGGGCGCCCCGGCAGCACCTCGGGCGAGGACGAGTTCCTCGACCTGCTCCAGGACGCCGGCTTCCAGGCCATCACCGACCTCGACGAGACCCCGGACCAACTGGGCGGCTGGTCGGTCCTGGTGGCGATGGGCAAGCTGCACGCGATCCTGCAGCCCGCTGCCGCCGGCGGCAGCACCGGCTGGTGGCAGGCGCACCAGCCGCTCCAGGTCACCGACGCCTGGCGGATGGCCGCGAGCCAGCTCTCCGAGGTCACCATGTACGCCGTCCCGGCCGGGATGGTGGGCCGTCAGCCGCGCGAGGACCTGCTCCGCCAGGCGCTGGAGCGGGCGGTGGCACTGGGCCAGGTGGTCGCCGCCTCCCTCCCCCTCGCCGGCACCTGAGCCCCTCGGCACCCAGCCCCAGCAGCGCGCGCCCGACCCAGCCCCAGCCCCAGCCCCAGCCGCGCCCCAACCCGCCGGCACCCGGGCTCCACGCCCGGGCTCCGCACCCGCCGGAAGGCGGCCTCCCCCTCGGCACAAGCCGCCTTCCGGCCGGGCCCCGGCAACCCCGCATCCCTGTGCCCCCTCACTCGTTGGCCCCTGTGTGTACAGCTACGACGTCTCCGCGTCCCCCGGCCGGTCCACCACCGCCCCCCGCTCGATCCCCGGCATGCGCCCGTCGTACGACGCGGAGCACCCGCACTCGACGACGCCGATCTACGACGAGCTGTACTCCGAGTACCGGCGGCTGTTCCGCGCGCTCCCGGGCGACCGCTCGGGCGAGGAGGACCTGAAGTTCACCGGCTTCGCAGTCCGCGACGGTTACCCGGTGCTCGGCGAACCGCGCCCGTACCCGCCCCAGCACCAGGCCTTCCACAGCTACGGGGGACAGGCGCCCGGCCTGCCGCAGTACATGCCGAGCCAGCAGCACGGCCACTCCGCAGGGCACGCCGCCAACCACGGCGCCACCGGGCACTCCGGCCACGGCGCCACCGGCCACACCCACCACAACGCCACCGGCCACACCCATCACGGCGCGATGGGCCACACCGGCCACAGCGCCCCTCAGCCGCACCCGCACGCCGAGCCCGCCGCCCCGACCAGCGACGGCTTCGGCCAGGCCGCCCCGGCGGCCACCGCCCCTCAGCACACCCCGCCCCCGCCGCCCCAGTTCACCAACGGCCAGGGCTGGGTGGCCGCCGGCTACCTCGGCCCGATCCCGCACGCGATGCCCGCGCCGCCCCCGGCCCCCGCCCCGGCCATGGGCACCGCCACCGGCGTCGCCACCGCCGCACCCACCGGCGGCCGCCACCGCCAGATGCTCTCCCTCCCCCCGGGCCGCAACGGCGACCACCACTGAACCGCCCGCCTGCGCACCACCCCCACGGCGCCCGCACAGCGCCCGCACGACCCCGTACACGCGACGAGGGCCCCGCCACCACCGTGACGGGGCCCTCGCCCACACCTGCTGCCGGCACCCACCGACTACTGCCGGTGGATCACGACGTCCTACTTCCTCTTGCGCTTCTCCCGGACCCGCACCGAGATCGAGATCGGCGTCCCGACGAAGCCGAACTCCTCACGCAGCCGGCGCTCGATGAAGCGCCGGTAGCCGGCCTCCAGGAAGCCCGAGGCGAACAGCACGAACCGCGGCGGACGGATGCCCGCCTGGGTGCCGAACAGGACGCGCGGCTGCTTGCCACCGCGGATCGGGTGCGGGTGGGCGGCCACCAGCTCGCCGAGGAAGGCGTTCAGCCGCGCGGTCGGGATGCGGGTCTCCCAGCCTTCCAACGCGGTCTCGATCGCCGGGACGAGCTTCTCCATGTGCCGGCCGGTCTTGGCCGAGACGTTGACCCGGGGGGCCCACTGCACCTGGACGAGGTCGCGCTCGATCTCGCGCTCCAGGTAGAAGCGGCGCTCCTCGTCCATCTGGTCCCACTTGTTGTAGGCGATGACGACGGCGCGCCCGGCCTCGACGGCCATCGAGATGATCCGGGTGTCCTGCTCGGCGAGGGTCTCGCTGGCGTCGACCAGGACGACCGCGACCTCGGCCTTCTCCAGCGCGGCGGAGGTCCGCAGCGAGGCGTAGAAGTCGGCGCCGGCGGTCAGGTGGACGCGACGGCGGATGCCGGCGGTGTCGACGAACTTCCAGGTCTTGCCGGCGAGTTCGATCATCTCGTCGACCGGGTCACGGGTGGTGCCGGCCAGCTCGTTGACGACCACCCGCTCCTCGCCGGCGACCTTGTTCAGCAGGCTGGACTTGCCCACGTTCGGGCGGCCGATCAGCGCGATGCGGCGCGGGCCGCCGGGGGCGGCGTCGCCGAAGGTCTGCGGCGGGGCCTCGGGCAGCGCGTCCATGACGGCGTCGAGCAGGTCGCCCGAGCCTCGGCCGTGCAGCGCGGAGACGGGGTACGGCTCGCCCAGGCCCAGCGACCACAGGTAGGCGGCCTCGGCCTCGGTGGACGGGCCGTCGACCTTGTTGGCGCACAGCACGGTCGGCTTGCCGGCCCGGCGGATGAGCTTGATCAGGGCTTCGTCGGTGTCGGTGGCGCCGACGGTGGCGTCGACCACGAACAGCACCGCGTCGGCCTGCTCGATGCCGAGCTCGGCCTGCGCGGCCACCATCGCGTCGATGCCGAGGACGTCGATCTCCCAGCCGCCGGTGTCGACGACCTTGAAGCGGCGGCCGTTCCAGCTGGCCTCGTAGGTGACCCGGTCGCGGGTGACGCCCGGCTTGTCCTCGACGACGGCCTCACGGCGGCCGATGATGCGGTTCACCAGGGTCGACTTGCCGACGTTCGGGCGGCCGACGACGGCCAGCACCGGCAGCGGTACGTGCTCGGCGCCGTCGAAGCCGTCCACGCCGTCGACGTCGAAGCCTTCCTCGGCGGCGATGGCCATGAACTCGGCGTAGTCGGCGGCGTCCAGTCCACCGTGGCCGGTGTCGGAGTGCTCTGCGGTCATGTTCGTCTGTTCCGTTTCCCGGCGCGGCCCTTCCCAGGGGCGCGCCGTGCGTACCTGCCCCGCTCGGGGCAGCGCGATGGTTTTCTCCGCGGCACCTCGGCGGCACCGCAGCTCATTCGGCCGTTCCGGCCATTCCGGTTGTTCCGGCCGTTCAGACCGTTCCTGCCGTTCCTGCCGTTCCTGCCGTTCAGACCATTGTGGCCGTCCAGACCGGTCCGTCCTTCAGACCGGTCCGTCCCTTCAGGCCTGTCCGTCCTCTCAGACCGACGACATCCCGGCCCGCTCCTCCACCAGCGCGGCGATCCGGTCGATCACCTGCTCCAGGGTGAGCTCGCTGGTGTCCACCAGGACGGCGTCCGCGGCCTGGGCCAGCGGGGCCGTCTTCCGGGAGGAGTCCGCGGCGTCCCGGCGGGCGAGGTCGGCGGCCATCGCGGTGATGGTCGCCTCGTCGACGCCCTTGGCGCGCAGCTCGGCCGCCCGGCGCTCGGCCCGGGCCTGCTCGGAGGCGGTCAGGAACACCTTGACGGTGGCGTTCGGGAACACCACCGTCCCCATGTCCCGGCCCTCGGCGACGATGCCGCGCTCGGCGACCTCGGCGCAGCCGCGCTGCAGCTCCACCAGCCGGGAGCGCACCGCCGGCACCGCGGAGACGGCGCTGACCTGCGCCGTCACCTCGGGGCCGCGGATCGGTCCGGAGACGTCCTGGCCGTCCACCGTGATGGTGGGACCGTCCGCGTCCGTGCCCGACACGATCACCGGCTTGCCGCACGCGACGGCCACCGCCTCCGGGTCGGCCACGGCGACGTCGTTGGCCAGCATCCACCAGGTCATCGCCCGGTACATGGCTCCGGTGTCCAGGAAGCTCAGGCCCAGCTGGGCCGCCACCGCCCGCGAGACGGTCGACTTGCCCGAACCGGAGGGTCCGTCGATCGCGACGACGACCGGGGCGTGCGCTCGGTCGGCAGTGTCCACGGGGCCGAACCTCTCTCTGGGCGTGAAAGCCGGGGCCTGGGGAGGCAGACGGCAGGGGGTTGTCTCCCTCAAGGTTAATGGACCGCCGCCCTACCCACTCCGCCACCCGATCAGCCCAGTGCCAGCCCCCTGCCGGCCCCCTTGGCTCCGGTACAGCCCCGGTATCAGCGCCGATATCGGCCCCGGTATCAGCCCTGGTCGGGGCCCAGGATCCGCAGGACGGCGTTGCCCAGCCGGGGCCGCAGGTACTCCCCGTCCCACTCGATGCCGAGGATGCCGGCGGTGAAGGCCATCGGGATCTCGCGGCCGAGGTGGTCCCAGACGAACGGCACCTTGGAGACGTGCGAGGGGAAGTCGTTCACCGCGAAGGAGTCCCGGTGGTACGGGTTGGCGTCCGCCTCCCGCCAGCCGAAGGACTGGCGCAGCCGGGGCCCGTCGGGGGTCTGGGTGTGCGCGAGGAAGGCGGTGAGCCAGCCGGTCACCCGTGGGCCGCCGGACATCGACCGCCACTTGAAGAGCGAGCGCCAGAACTCGTCGTCGACCGTCCCGCCCGCCGCGGTCGCCGCGATCTCGTCGAGCACCGGGCGCAGTTCGGCGAACCACGGCGCCAGCCAGTCGAAGCGCTCCGCCAGCCCGGCGACCCGCGCCACCAGCAGCGCCCAGTCCTCGACCGTGCCCTCCAGCCGGATCCGCGGGATGCCACAGCGGGTCTCCCAGCGGAAGGCGTAGTAGGGACTGACCACGTCCATCAGCGCCACCAGCGCGGAGGAGGCGTCGTCGGGCGTGGTCGTCGAGAACGCCGGCTGGAACAGCTCCACCAGTTCGGCCCCGACCGCCGCCGCCAGCGGCTCCCGCACCAGCCGGACCGACCGCGACCAGTCCGGGCCGGGCGCCGCCAGGGCGTCGTCGCGGACCACGATCGCTTCCCGGCGTCCCTCGGCACCGCCGAACAGCGCCCGGTACCTCGGCGCGTACATCCGCGCGTGCACGGCCACCTCGTGCACCACCGCGTACCAGAGCACGTCCGGCGACAGGCTGAGCGGCAGGTGCTCCGCGAAGGCGGCGTGGACCGCCCGCACCAGCAGGCTGCAGGTCGGCTCCGGCTCGGTGGACTCCGGGTCCGGCGGCGTCGGCCGGGGCAGTTCGACCAGCGCTTCGACGCTGCGGTGGTGGATCCGGAAGTCCCCACCCACCACCGCCCGCAGGAACCGTTCGTTCCCCAGGTCCACCGGCCGGCCGTAGGACCCGTGCCGGGTCTCGCCCAGCGGCAACTCGATGATCATCCCTGCTCCCCCTCAACCGAACCGCTCGACCGAACCGCTCAACCGAAGTCCCAGAAGCCGACCGGCCCCCGCAGCCCGATCAGTCCCGGACGCTCCACCCGCTCGCCCGCAGCGCCACCGTGAGCGGCTTGACCGCCCCGGGCGCCACCGACAGCTGGACGAAGCCCACCTGCTGGCCGGTCGAGTGCTCGATGACGACGTCCTCGATGTTGACCCCGGCCGCGCCGACCTCGCCGAACAGCCGGCCCAGCTCGCCGGGCTGGTCACCGAGCACCACGGCCACCGTCTCGTACCGGGTGGGCGGCGCGCCGTGCTTGCCGGGGATGCGGGCCTGGCCGGTGTTGCCGCGCCGCATGACCGCCTCGATCCCGGCCGCGCCCGCCCGGCGCTCGCCCTCCTCGGGGGCGTCCAGGGCGCGCAGCGCGGTGACGGTCTCCCCGAGGTCGGAGGCGACCTCCTCCAGGATGTCGGCGACCGCGCCGGCGTTGGCGGAGAGGATGTCGACCCACATGCCGGGGTTGGAGGCGGCGATCCTGGTGACGTCCCGGACACCCTGCCCGGAGAGCCTTATGGCGGTCTCGTCGGCGTGCTCCAGCCGGGCGGCGACCAGCGAGGACACCAGCTGCGGGGCGTGCGAGACCAGGGCGACGGCCCGGTCGTGCGCGGTCGCGTCCATCACGATCGGCATCGCACCGCAGAGCGCGACCAGTTCCAGGGCGGCGTTGAGCGTCTCGGTGTCGGTGTCGTCGGTGGGGGTGAGCACCCAGGGGCGGCCCTCGAACAGGTCGGCGCGGGCGGCCAGCGGGCCGGAGCGCTCGCGGCCGGCCATCGGGTGGCTGCCGATGTAGTGGACGGTGTCGCAGCCGAGCGCGGCGACCTCGATGCGCGGGCCGGCCTTGACGCTGGCGACGTCGGTGTACCAGCGGGCCAGGTTGCGGCGCTGGCAGTCGGCGAGCACCTTGCCGACCAGGGCGGGCGGCACGGCGATGATCGCCAGGTCGACCGGGCCGTCGGCCGGCTCGGTGATGCCGGCGCCGAGCGAGGCGGCGGTCCGGGCGGCGTCCGGGTCGGCGTCCTCCAGATGGACGGTCAGCCCGCGGCCGGCCAGGGCGAGCGCGGCGGAGGTGCCGATCAGTCCGGTACCGACGACGACGGCAGTGCGCATGGCGGGTCGCGCTCCTTCTCGAATTCTCGGGCTTCGCGTTCCGGGCTGCCCGACCTCGCCGGTTCTCGGTCCGGTCGGCGCCCCGGCACCGGCCGGGAACACCCGCGCCCCATCCTCTCGCATCCGCCCCACCCACGCCCCCACCGCCCACCCGCTGGGCAACCACGGCGGCCCCGCCCCCGTCCCACACCATGCGGAGGCACGCCGGACACGGCGGGCACCACAGGACCGCGAACGCGCCAGGCCGCCAGACCGCCAGACCGCCAGACCGCCAGACCGCCAGACCCGCCAACGGGCACACACGCCGCACCCCGCGAAATCCGGCGACGCCCGCACCGAAGCGGGGCAGACTGGCCGCCCGGGCACGGCGCGGGCGACACGCGGAACACGGCACGCGAACGAAGGGATTGCGCATGGACGATCAGCACAGCGGCGACGATCAGCAGAACGGCGAGGCCCGACACGTCGGCGAGGCCGGGCCCCCGAAACCCCCCGCCGTCCCCGCCCACCCGTCGGTCCTGGACTCCGTCGTGGTCTACGCCGAGGGCGCGGTGTGCCGCCGCCGGGCCAGCGTCCCGCTCCCGGCCGACGGCCGGCTGCGGCTGACCGGTCTGCCCTCCTCCCTGGACGGCCGCTCGCTGCGCGCCCGGGTGCTCGACGGCCCGAGCGGGACGGCGGTCACCGAGGCCCGGCTGGAGCTGCTCGCCGAGTTCCACGAGCCGACCGAACTCCCCCGGCTCCGCCGCGAGTTGGACGAGGCCATGGAGCGCCAGGGCGCACTCACCGAGCGCCGCCGACTGGTCCTGACCGCGATCGCCGAGACCTCCGCCCTGCGCGCCGTACCACCGCAGCGGCGGCCCGAGGAACCGCTGCGGCGGACGCCCGCCGACGCCTGGCTGGAGCTGGCCGACTTCGTCGACGAGCGCCTGACCCGGCTCCAGCGACGCGCCGAGGAGCTCACCAAGGAAGTCGAACTCGCGGACCACGAGCGCGAATTGGCCGCCGACCGGCTGGACCGCGCATCCACGGCCGGCCCCGCCCACCCGGTCGGGACCGCCGCCACCGTCCTGCTCACCCTCACCACCGCGCAGGCCTCGGCGCTCTCCGCACAGCCCGCCCCGGAACCCACCATGGAACCCACCATGGAATCCGCCCCGGAATCCGCCGGGGAACCCGTCGCCCCAGCCCCCGAGAAGCCCCCCGCCCGGCTCGACATCGAGCTGGAGTACGGCGTCCCCGCCGCCCGCTGGGCGCCCGCCTACCGCCTCTCCTACCGCCAGGGCGCCGACACCGGCCGACTCGTCCTGCGCGCCTCCGTCGCCCAGCAGACCGGAGAGGACTGGACCGGCGTCCGGCTCGCCCTCTCCACCGCCGACCTCGACCGCCGCACCGACCTGCCCCGGCTCCGCTCGCTGCGGATCGGCCGCAGCCAGCCCGCCCCGCCGCCGTCCGGCTGGCGCGAGCCCCCGGCCGGCCTGGCCGACCTCTTCACCGGCTACGACGACGCCGGAGCCGGAGCCCGCCCTGCCCCGCGCCGCAAGGCCCCGCTCGCCGTCTCGGCCCCCGGCCCGTACGGATCCGCCGCCCGGCTCAACCGCCTCGGGGGCGCCCGGCCCGCCGACGCCGGCCTCGTGGCCGACGCCGCCCGGCTGGCCGCCCCCACCGGGCGCGGCGGCACCCTGGACATCGACGAACCCGTACCGGAGCCCCCGCCCGCCCCGAGCGGCTTCGCCGGATACGGCGGTGCACCCGCCGCCGCCCCGATGCCCCAAGCCCCCCTGCCGCAAGCCTCGATGTACCAAGCCTCGATGCCCCAGGTTTCGATGCCCCAGGTTTCGATGCCCCAGGCCCCCGCGCCGCCGCCCGCCCCCGTGGCACCGGGCGGCGCGCCCCCGCCGGACCTGCACCCGCTCGCCCGCCGCTCCCGCCGAAGCGGCGGCGGCACCGAGGCCCCCGGCACCGGCTTCGCCCCGGACGCCTCCCTGCTCGACTACCCCGGCCTCGTCCTGGCCGGCCCCGACGCACCCGCCGCCCACCGCGGCACCCTGCGCCCCCAGGCCGAGCAGGCCGACCACTACGGGCCGGCGGCGATGCCCCCGGGTGACACCGGCGGCGAGCGGGTCCGCCATCTGGCACTCCCCCGGCACGCCATCCCGCCCCGCGAGTCGGCGGGCTCCTTCGATCACCGCTTCGACTCCGCCGCCCCCGCCGACATCCCGTCCGACGGCACCTGGCACACCGTCACGATCGACGAGATCCCGGTGTCCGTCCGCCCGGAGTACGTCACCGTCCCCGCCGTCGAAGAGAAGGTGTACGCCACCCTGGTGCTCGCCAACCGGACCGACCGCGCCGTGCTGGCCGGCCCGGTCGAGGTCACCGTCGACGACGAGTTCCTGCTCACCGCCGCCCTGCCCACCCTCGCCCCGGGCGGGCTGCGGAGCCTGGGCATCGGGGTCACCGAGAGCATCGAGGTGGCGCGCCGCACCGAGCTGCACGAGTCCACCGCGGGCATGCTGAGCAGCAGTACCGTGCTCGACCACCGGGTGCGCGTCCAGCTGGCGAACCGGCTCGGCCGCACCGTCACCGTGGAGGTCCGCGAGCGCGTGCCGGTCACCTCCGACGCCGAGATCCGGATCGAGGAGCGGGCCGACTGGCAGGCCCCGGCGGTCTCCACGCCGGACTGCCCGCCCAGCACCCGGCTCTGGCGGGTCGAGCTGCCGCCCGGCGGCCGCACCGAGCTGGACGGCGGCTACCAGATCAAGATCCCGGCCGGAAAGGCCATCGTCGGTGGAAACCGGAGGAACTGAACGATGACCGGAACGACCATCCCCCTCCCCGTCACCGCCGTCACCTGCCTGGAGGACCGCAGCCAGGTCGAACGCACCACCACCGTCAACCTCACCGCAGGCGTCCAGCGGCTGCGACTGGGCCCGCTCACCGCGCTCGCCGTCGACCGCACCCTGCGCGCCGAGACCACCGCCCCCGGCACCCGCGTGCTGGACGCCCGGATCGTCCGCGACTGGATCCCACGCGCCCCGCTGCCGCCCGGCCCGGAGGACTCCCGGCTGCGCCACCGGCTGCACGAGCTGGAGACCGCGAGCCGCCTCGCCGACCAGACCCGCGCCCGCCTGGAGGCCCGGCTGGCACTGCTCGCCCAGCTCTCCGCCGACCTGCTGCGCGAGATCGGCGAGGGCGCCGGGATCGGCGAGCTCGAACGCACCCGTTGGGCCCGCGAACTGGACCGGGTGGACGCCGAACGCGAGCGCCACGGCGAGGAGCTGCGGACCACCCACTCCCGGCTGCGCCGCCTGGACCAGGAGCGCTCGCAGGCCCTGCTCACCCTCGACCAGGCCGAGGAGGAACCGGCCGAACTGGTCGCCCACCTGGAGCTCACCGTCGAGGCGGCGCAGCCCGGCCCAAGCGGGCTGGCCGTCACCCATCTGGTGCCGTGCGCCCTCTGGCGTCCCTCGTACCGGGCCACCCTGGACGGCGGGAGCCTGCGGCTGGAGTCGGAGGCGGTGGTCTGGCAGCGCACCGGCGAGGACTGGACCGGCGTCCGGCTCACCTTCTCCACCGCCCGCTCGGCCCTCGCCACCGACCCGCCCGCCGTCGCCGAGGACGTCCTGATGCTGCGCGAGCGCACCGCGGAGGAGCGCCGCACGGTCGAGGTGGAGCTGCGCGAGGAGGCGATCAGCGCGCTCGGCCCGGCCGCCGGGGTACCGGGGGTGGACGACGGCGGGGAGGTCCGGGTGCTGCCCGCGCCCGCTCCGGCCACCGTGCCCTCCGACGGCCGGGCGCACCGGGTGCCGCTCGGCGCCTTCACCGGGCAGGCGAGCAGCGAGTACGCGTGCGCGCCGGAGCTGTCCCCGCTGGTGACCCAGGTGGTCCGGTTCCGCAACACGGCCGGGCACCCGCTGCTGGCGGGTCCGGTCGAACTGGTCCGCGGCAGCGGCTTCACCGGCCGGGGCGAGCTGGGCTTCACCGCCGCCGGGGCCGACGCCGAGCTGGCGTTCGGCAGTTCGGACGGCTACCGGGTGGTCCGCGAGGCCGAGGAACGCCAGGCCACCGCCGGGCTCACCGGCCGCCAGACGACCACCCGGACGGTGCGGCTGCACCTCTCCCGCTTCTCCGGCCCGGAGGAGCGGGACGAGCAGGTCGTCGCGGTCCGCGAGCGGGTGCCGGTCTCCGAGGTGTCGGCGGTGGAGGTGCGGCTGCGCAAGGAGGAGTGCTCCCCGTCGCCGGACGCCTTCGACGCCGAGGGCATCCTCCGCTGGGACGTCCCGCTCGGGCCCGGCGCCCGTCGGACGGTCACGCTGGTCTACGAGGTCTCCGCCACCGCCAAGGTCGCCGGACTCTGAGGAGCCCGGCCTCCGCCGCCGTCTGAACACCGGTCCGCTCGTGACGACCGCTCAGGACCAAACCGGGTAGAACAGGAACATGATCCTCCACCTCGCACCCCTGGACGACTGGCTGTCCGACCCCGGTCGGCCGTACACCACCGCGTCGTTGCTCACCGACGGGTTCATCCACTGCTCGGCGGACGAACAGACGGCGCTCGCGGTGGCCAACGCCTTCTTCGCCGACACTCCCGACCCGCTGATGGCACTGCTGATCGAGGAGTCACAGGTGGAACCGATGGTCAAGTGGGAGGCCCCGCACGGCGCACCGCCGCCCGGGGCCACCCCCGGCCTGCTGTTCCCGCACGTCTACGGACGACTCAACCGCTCCGCCGTCAAGGGCCTGCTGAAGGTCGAACGCGGCCCGGACGGCCGCTGGGCCGCCCTCACCCCCTGGAGCTGACGCCCGACCCCCGACGTCCGCCCGGCCCGGTGCACAGCCAACTCCTGTCACAACCAACCCCGCTCCCGGGCCGCCATACCGGCCTGGAAGCGGGTGGTGGCGCCCAGCGAGCGCATCAGGCTCTGCAACCGGCGCTGGGTGGTGCGGGCGCTCCAGCCGAGCGACCGGGCGATCGACTCGTCGGTGAGGCCGGCCGCCAGCAGGCCCAGCAGCTTGCGGTGGTCGGCCTCCGGCTCCAGCGTCGCGTCCCCGGTGCCGATCGCGGCCTGCAACTGGACGGCACGCTCCCACTCCGCCTCGAACAGCGTGTCCAGCGCCTGGAGCAGCGCGGAGGGGTGGATGACGTACGCGGCGTCGAGGACGCTGTCGCCCACGCTGATCGGGATGATCGCCATCCGGTCGTCCGAAATGATCATCTTCATCGGCAGCGACGGCCGGACCCGGGCCTCCTCGCCGTCCGCGACCCCGGCCAGGATGTTCCGCTCCAGTCGGCCCGGCCAGGCCACCGCGTCCCGGTCGTAGACGGTCCGCAGCCGCAGGCCCTCCCGCAACCGCCGCCGCTGCAACGGGATCGGGGTCACCGGATCCTGGATGTACGGCGGGCGGTCGAAGCCGCGGACCTGGTACTGGCTGGTCTCGGTGATGTGCTCCAGCCGCTGCGCGATCGCCTCGCCACCGGTCAGCACCTCCACCGAGTGCGCCGGATCGGTGTACCGCGAGGCCTCCCGGAAGGCGTCCATCAGACGGTGCATCTCGGCCCGGGCGTGCCGCAGTTCGGACTCGCGGTGGCCGATCAGGGTGCCGATCGCGACGTCGGGGGCGACCGGCAGGTAGCGCTGCCGGTCCACCGGCGCCCGGGTCGCCATGCCCTGCTGCGCCAGGCGGTCCAGGGCGCGCACGCTCTGCTGGAGCGTCAGGCCACAGCCCTCGGCCAGTTCCTCCGCGGTGGACTGCGGATTGGCCACCAGCGCCGCGTAGACCTGTCCGTCCGGCTCGGCCAGTCCCAGTGCGCTGAGTGGTGCATCCGACACGACGCCGTCTCCCCCGTTCGCCCCCCCACCGGCGCCGGCCCTGGCGCAGTCCCGCCACTGGGCGGATGGTGGTCCGGTGGCAATCCTCTGCCACGGATCATGGCGCTGACAAGGCCGTGACCAGGGGTTGCGCCCCGCCTCGCACCCCGCCCACCCCCACCGAACGACCGAGGGCCTCCCCGCCTTTCGACGGGGAGGCCCTCAGCAGAAGCCCGAATATACCGACCGGTCTACAGACTCCGGGGGAGAATATGCCGACCGGTCTACATAGCCCAATCGGAATATACCGACCGGTCTATAGAAATATACCGACCGGTCTACAGACCGACCTCGCGCATCAGCTGACCGACCTCGGGGTTGGTCAGACGGCGCAGCCAGCCCGACTTCTGGTCGCCCAGCGCGATCGGGCCGAAGTGCGTGCGCACCAGCTTCTCGACCGGGAAGCCGGCCTCGGCCAGCATCCGGCGGACGATGTGCTTGCGACCCTCGTGCAGGGTCACCTCGACCAGGTAGTTCTTGCCGACGTTGGAGATCACCTTGAAGCTGTCGGCGCGCGCGAAGCCGTCCTCCAGCTCGATGCCCTGCGCCAGCTGCTTGCCCAGGTCGCGCGGGATCGGGCCCTGGATGGCGGCCAGGTAGGTCTTGGTCACGCCGTACCGGGGGTGGGTGAGACGGTGGGCCAGCTCGCCGTGGTTGGTGAGCAGGATGATGCCCTCGGTCTCGGTGTCCAGACGGCCGACGTGGAACAGCCGGGTCTCCCGGTTGGTCACGTAGTCGCCGAGGCACTGGCGCCCGTCCGGGTCCTCCATGGTGGAGACCACGCCGGCCGGCTTGTTGAGCGCGAAGAACAGGTACGACTGGGTGGCGACGGTCAGGCCGTCCACCTTGATCTCGTCGTTCTGCGGGTCGACCCGCTTGCCCTGCTCGGTGACGAGCTTGCCGTTGACCTGGACCCGGCCCTGCTCGATCAGCTCCTCGCAGGCGCGGCGGCTGCCGATGCCCGCCCGGGCCAGCACCTTCTGCAGGCGCTCGCCCTCGGGCTCGCCGAAGGTCTTGGGCAGCTTGACGGCCGGCTTGTCGTGCCGGGCGAGGACGGCGTCCTCGATCTTGGCCTGCAGCTCGCGCGAGCGCTGCGGCTGGCGGCGCGGGTCGCCCGGGGCGCCCTGGCCCTCACGGCGCGGGCGCGGGGCCGGGCTGGGGCGCCGACCGGAGTAGCCGCCGCGGGCGGGGGTGGCGTTGGGGCCACCGCCGAACTCGGGGCGGTCGTAGCGCCGCTCCTCGGGCCGCAGCGGGCGGTCCGGGTACCGGTTGTCGTCGCGCCGGTCGTCCCGGCGACTGTCACGCCCGTACGAGCCGGAGCCGCCGCGCGAACCGGCACCGCTGCCGCCGCCGTACGAGCCGCCGCGCGAGCCGGAGCCCGAGCCGGACCCGCCGCCGCGCGAGCCGGAGCCCGAGCCGGACCCACCGCCGTACGAACCCCCACGCGAGCCCGAGCCCGAGCCGGACCCACCGCCGTACGAACCCCCACGCGAGCTCGAGCCCGAGCCGGACCCACCGCCGTACGAACCCCCACGCGAGCCCGAGCCCGAGCCCGAGCCGCTGCGGCCGCTGCCGCTGCCGCCGTAGGAGCCGCCGCCCCGGCCCCCGCCCTGTCCGCTGCGACCGCTGCCGCCGCCGCTGCCGTTCCTGCCGTTGCCACTGCTACGCATCAAAGTGTCCGTACGTCGTTACCGTCTGGGATGTGCGGTCGTTTCGGCCGACCTCACCGCCCCCTACCGATCAGGCGCAGCCCGACCGGCCTCGCCACTGCCGCCCACGGCCTGCACGGCAGCGGCGGCGACCGCCTCCGCGATCATCGTGCCCTCCAGGGACTCCGCTTCCACGTCGTCGACCTCGGGCAGGAAGGGAGCAAGCTCCGGCAGCTCGTCCAGGCCGCGGAGCCCCATCCGTTCCAGGAAGTAGTTCGTCGTCCGATACAGGATCGCACCTGTTTCGGGCTCGGATCCGGCCTCTTCCACCAGTCCTCGCTGTACCAGGGTACGCATCACGCCGTCACAGTTCACACCGCGGACGGCGGAAACCCTAGATCTGGACACCGGCTGCCGGTAGGCGACGACCGCCAGGGTCTCCAATGCGGCCTGCGTGAGCCGGGCCTGCTGGCCGTCCAGCAGGAAGCGGTCGACGGCCGGAGCGCAGGTGTCCCGGCTGTAGAACCGCCACCCGCCGGCGACCAGCCGCAGGTCGAATCCGCGGCCCTGGGCGGTGTATTCGGCGGCCAGTTCGCGCAGCGCAGCGGCCACCTGCGCCCGGGGCCGCTCCAGCACGCCGGCCAGCCGCTCCTCCCCGGCAGGCTCGTCGACGACCATCAGGATCGCCTCCAGCTCGGCCTTCAACCCGGCCCCGGGCGTCTCCTCGCCCCCGGCCGGATCAGCGACGCCGACCACATCAGTGACGCCGGAGGTCGACGGGGCCGACTTCTGGTGCACGACCCGGGCCTCGCCCTCCGCCGACGCACCCACGGACGCCGCTACCGGCTCCACCACCGACCCCGCCGCCACCGGATCCGTCACGGGCCCCGCCACCGGCTCCGCCAGCAGCTCGAAGGCCGGCTCCAGCCACTCCCCGGCCCGCGGCCGCCCCGGCAGCCCGAGCGGGCGCCGCACCGGCCGCCCGCCGACCCCGCTCCCGCTCGGGCTCGGGCTCCCGCTCCCACCACTCATCGACTCTCCTCCCGCTCCCGCTCACCCACCGGCCGGTCGAACTCGTCCGTCACCTCGACCACGCCCCGGTCCTCCTCCGCCACCCAGCGCACCAGCAGTTCGCCCAGCGCCTCCGGCTGCTCGAAGGCCAGCACCCGCTCCCGGTACAGCTCCAGCAGCGCCAGGAAACGGGCGACGACCACCAGCTCGTCCGACGCGTCCTCGACCAACCGCTGGAACGACGCCTCGCCGAGCTCGGTGAGCAGCCCGACCACCAGCCCGGCCTGCTCGCGCACGCTGACGGGCGGGCTGTGGATGTGGTCGACGTACACGACGGGCTTCGGCTTGGGTTCCATGGCCCTGGCCGCCAGCTGCGCGAGCCGCTCCGGGCCGATGGTGATGACCACCTCGGGCAGCAGCCCGGCATGCCGGGGCTCCAGCCCGACGGTGCGTGGGCGTCGGGCCAGCTCGGCGGCCCAGCGCTCGCCGAAGAGGGCCGCCGCCCGCTTGTACGCCCGGTACTGCAGCAACCGGGCGAACAGCAGGTCACGGGCCTCCAGCAGCGCCAGGTCCTCCTCGTCCTCGACGTCGGCGACGGGCAGCAGCCGGGCGGCCTTGAGGTCGAGCAGGGTCGCGGCGACGACCAGGAACTCGGTCGCCGCGTCCAGGTCCCAGTCCGGGCCCATCGCCCGGATGTGTGCCATGAACTCGTCGGTGACGGTGGCCAGCGCCACTTCGGTGACGTCGAGTTTGTGCTTGGCGATCAGACTGAGCAGCAGGTCGAAGGGGCCTTCGAAGTTGTCCAGCCGCACCCGGAAGCCGCCCCGCGGCTGTTCCTCGGTCGCGTTCACGGCGGTGGTGGGTGGTTCGGCGGTGCTCGGCATGACGGTCCATCTTCACCCGGCCCGGCCGCCCGCCCCGCCCCCGGGGCCGTCGACACGCCGCCGTCACGCCGTCGTCACGCCGTCGACGCCTCCCGGCGTCGGCCCTCGGCATCGACATCGACGCCACCGCAGGACGTCACCACAGGACGTCGACACGCCACACCAGGGATGCCACACCGGGACCGCCGCACCGGAGGCACCGCACCAGCAGCACCAGAGGCACCACTGACGGCCAGGAAGGGGCCTAGCGGCCGCGCAACCGCCGGACCAGGATGGAGGCCTCGCCGCGCTGCTCCAGGTCCGCCAGGACGACCGCGATGGCCTCCCGGACGATCCGCCCGCGGTCCACGGCCAGGCCGTGCTCACCGCGCAGCACCAGCCGGGCGTGCTCCAGGTCCATGAGCTCCTCGGCGGACACGTACACGGTGATCTTCTCGTCGTGCCGCTCGCGCCCGCTGGGGCGGCGCGGCGCGCGGCCGCGCGGCCGGGCGCGCCCGGTGCCGCCGGCCTGCTCCTCGGCGGCGCCGGGGTGCTGGCGGCCGGCCGGCACGGTGCCCTGGGGCCCGGCGGACGAGGCGGAGCGCTGGGCCGGCGGCTGGGCGCCCGCCGGGGCGCCGGCGGCCGGCTGCTGGTCCTGGGACGGCTGCCGCCCGGCCTCGCCGGTGCGCTGGGTGCCCTGAGCGTCCTCGGCGCCTTCGGCGCCGTCCGTGCCGTGGACGGTCCGCGCGGTCTCCGCTCTGGCTGCCTCGGCGGCCGGACGCGGCGCGAGGGACGGCGACAGCGCCATCCCGCCGGTGGTCCGGAACAGCTCGTCGGCCCCCGGGAGACTCACTCGGCGGGGCGGCACCGGTCGAGCACCTCCCTGGCGAGCTGGCGGTAGGCGGCGGCACCGACCGAGTTGGTCGCGTACGTGGTGATGGGCTCGCCGGCGACGGTGGTCTCCGGGAAGCGCACGGTCCGCCCGATGACGGTGTGGAAGACGTGCTCGCCGAACGCCTCGACGACGCGCGCCAGCACCTCGCGGCTGTGCACGGTGCGCGAGTCGTACATGGTCGCGAGGATGCCGTCCAGGCGCAGCTCGGGGTTGAGCCGCTCGCACACCTTCTCGATGGTCTCGGTCAGCAGCGCGACGCCGCGCAGCGCGAAGAACTCGCACTCCAGCGGGACGATGACGCTGTGAGCGGCGGTCAGCGCATTGACCGTCAGCAGGCCCAGCGAGGGCTGGCAGTCGATGATGACGTAGTCGTAGTCGGGCAGCAGCGGCTTCAGCGCGCGGGCCAGCGCGGACTCCCGGGCCACCTCGCTGACCAGCTGCACCTCGGCGGCGGAGAGGTCGATGTTGGACGGCAGCAGGTCCATGCCCGGCACGGCCGTCTTGAGCAGCACTTCATCGGCCGTCAGGCCCCGCTCCATGAGCAGGTTGTAGACGGTGACGTCGAGCTCCATCGGGTTGACGCCGAGGCCGACCGAGAGCGCGCCCTGCGGGTCGAAGTCGACGAGCAGCACCCGGCGGCCGTACTCGGCCAGCGCGGCGCCCAGGTTGATGGTCGACGTGGTCTTGCCGACGCCGCCCTTCTGGTTGCACATGGCGATGATCTGCGCGGGGCCGTGCTCGGCCACCGGGGCGGGGATCGGGAAGTACGGCAGCGGGCGGCCGGTCGGGCCGACCCGCTCGCGGCGCTGGCGCGCGGCGTCGGGGGCCAGCGTGGCGGCGTACTCCGGGTCCGGCTCGTACTCGGCGTCCGGGTCGTCGTAGGCGCCGTAGGCGAACTCGCCGTAGGCCAGGCCGTAGGCCGCCAAGTCGGCGTCGTGATCGGTCACCGTGGTCACCTGCGCTGTGTTCTGGCGTGCTTCGAAGGTGCGGAGTGCGACCGAGCCGACCTCGGCCGAGCCCACGGAGGGCTGCCGGGCCCCTGGCTCCTCACTCGGCTGGCCGGCGGTGCGCTCCGCCAGTCCTGGCTGACCACCCCCGGGAGCAAATGTCGACTCATTCACAAGTCGTCTTACCTCCTTGGGCATCCAGGACTCTATGTCGATTCGTCAGCGTGGCAGCATGCCGACGGTTTGCGACTCTAGGCCGTTCAAGGCGTTCGCAGCAACACAATCCACGGTAGTGGGCCGGATGTGTCGACTATCGGGCGGGCCGATGTCAAGGGATGAGTAGGCCGTTGACCCTAACGTTTCTGCGGTGGGGTGACACGACCGACAGAAATTGACGACAGAGCGACCCGTCCGCTCCACCACCCGTTCACGGGCACGGCGAAGCCCCCGGCCCGAGGGGATCGGGTCGGGGGCGAACGACCGCCGGACGGTCTACCGGATCGCAGGATCTCTGGATCACCGGATCGCAGGATCAGCGGATCTCTGGATCACCGAATCGCAGGATCACCGGATCAGGCGAGCACGCTCTCCAGCGAGACCGACTCCAGGCCGAAGGCCTCGGCCACGGCCGGGAAGGTGATCTGGCCCTCGTGCACGTTCAGGCCCTTGGCGAGCGCCGGGTCACGGCGCAGCGCCTCCTTCCAGCCGCGGTTGGCCAGCTCGACGACGTACGGCATCGTCGCGTTGGTCAGCGCGTAGGTGGAGGTGTTCGGGACGGCGCCCGGCATGTTGGCCACGCAGTAGAAGACCGAGTTGTGGACCTGGAAGGTCGGCTCGGCGTGCGTGGTGGCGTGCGAGTCCTCGAAGCAGCCGCCCTGGTCGATGGCGATGTCGACGAGCACGGAGCCCGGCTTCATGCGGGAGACCAGCTCGTTGGTGACGAGCTTCGGGGCCTTGGCGCCCGGGATCAGCACCGCGCCGATGACCAGGTCGGCCTCGATGACGGCCTTCTCCAGCTCGAAGGTGTTGGAGACGATGGCCTTGATCTTCGTGCCGAAGATGCGGTCGGCCTCGCGCAGCTTGTTGATGTCGCGGTCGAGCAGGGTCACCTCGTAGCCCATGCCGATGGCGATGGTGGCCGCGTGCCAGCCGGAGACGCCACCGCCGATGACGACGGCCTTGGCCGGGTGGGTGCCGGGCACGCCGCCGGGCAGCACGCCGCGGCCGCCGGCCGGGCGCATCAGGTGGTACGAGCCGACCTGCGGGGCGAGACGGCCCGCGACCTCGGACATCGGGGCGAGCAGCGGCAGCGCGCCGTTGCCGAGCTGCACGGTCTCGTACGCGATGGCGGTGGTGCCCGAGGCGATCAGCGCGTCGGTGCCGGCGCGGTCGGCCGCCAGGTGCAGGTACGTGAAGAGGGTCTGGCCCTTGCGCAGCCGGTGGTACTCGGAGGCGATGGGCTCCTTGACCTTCAGCAGCAGGTCGGCGGTGGCCCACACCTCGTCGGCGGTGGGGAGGATGGTGGCGCCGGCGGCCACGTACTCCTCGTTGGGGATCGAGGAGCCGACACCGGCGTTGTCCTCGATGTAGACCTCGTGTCCGTTGCGGACCAGCTCATGCACGCCGGCGGGCGTGATGGCCACGCGGTACTCGTGGTTCTTGACCTCGCGGGGGATGCCGACCTTCACGGCTAAACACGTCCTCTTGCCATGGGGGTCCCTACCGGAGAAGACCGGCGGGCGACGCGCACGTGGGGAAGCCTCCGGGGCAGCCCGGGGCGGGGATCGCTGCGCGACTGAGTTCGAGTGTAATGAAGCCCAGTCGGCGTGTCAGCCTTCCAAAGTGAATAAATCTGCCGAACACATTGGCAGGTTCGTAGGCTTCCCTTGCGATCTTCCCACCAAAGATGTGTTAACCGGGCATCTTCGACAATACCTCCGAAAGACCCCTCACCACCCGGCGTCGACCCGTTCCCGCAGGTCCGCGAGGGCGGCCCCGACGGCCTCCCGGCCGCGCTCGTCGCCGAGCCTGCGCAGCACCGCCAGCGCGGCCCGGTACTCGCGGTCCGCCTCGTCGAAACGGCGCTGCGCGGTGTGCGCCTCGGCCACCCGGGCGAGCAGCCGGGCCTCGGCGGCGGGCTCCCCCATCGACTGCCGCAGGCCGAGTGCCCGCCCGTACCAGTCGGCGGCGCGCACCGCGTCGCCGAGCGCCCGGTGGCAGCCGGCCGCACCCTCCAGGGCCCGGGCGCAGAGCGGTTCGTCCCCGGCCGTGCGGGCGTGCTCCAGGGCGGCCCGGTAGTGCGTGACGGCCTGCTCCCAGCGGCCCGCGGCGGCCTGTAGGTCGCCCAGGTTGAGCAGCGCGGCCGAGGCCCGGCGGGGTCTGCCGTGCCGCTCGGCGACGGTCAGCACCAGTTCGTGCAGCCGGTAGAGGTCGGCGGGGGCGGCGGCGCCGGTCAGCGGCAGCGCCCGCAGCAGCGCGGTGACCAGCCGGCCCGCCGAGCCGTCCAGGTCGCCCTGGCCGATCGCGTCGGCCACCGCCCCGAGCAGCAGGTCCCGCTCGCCGAGCAGCCACTCCCGGGCGTGCTCCGCCGAGCCCAGCCGCAGGGCGGCGGGCAGCGGGTCCGGCCCGGGGCCGCTGCCCGCCGGGTCCAGCAGGGCGCGGGCCGACTCGGTGAGCCGGACCAGCCGCTCCAGCAGCCGGGCCCGGGCGAGCTCGGTCTCGGCGGGCCGGTCCTCCTGCTCGCGCAGCCGGACCAGCCTCGGGTAGAGGCGCCCGGGCACCCGGTAGCGCGGGCTGCCGTCGGCGGCCGGCGCCTCCTGGCCGAGCAGCTCCCGTTCGGCCAGTGCGGCGAGCGTCACGGCCGCCTCCGGTGCCGGGCAGCCGACCAGGGCGGAGGCGGTGCGCGGGTCGGCGGTCTGCGCCGGGGCCAGGGTGAGGGTGCGCAGCATCCGCGCCTGGGCGGCCGGGAGGGTGCCGTACAGCAGGGTGAACGCGCCGATCAGCGGGTCGCTGTCGGGGACGGGCACCGGCTCGGCCGGCTCCGGGCCGGGCTTCACCCAGGCCGCCTGCTCCCCGGCCGTCTCGCCGGCGGCGGGCTCCGGCGGCGGGCCCTCGGCCGGCTTCTCCCCCGGCGGTGGGGGCGTCGCGGCCTTCCCGGGCGTCGACACCTGGGCAGCCTTCGGCCCCTGTACGGACTTCGCGGCCTTCCCCGACGCCGCGCCCTGCACGGGCTTCGCAGCCTTCCCCGGGGCCGCCCCCTGTACCGGCTTCGCGGCCTTCCCGGGCGTCGGCGCCTGGGCGGTCTTCGGCCCCTGAACGGGCTTCTCCGCCTTCTCCCCCTCCCCCTTCGGCGCCGCCGACCGTGCCGACTCCTCGCCCACCACCCGGGTGAGCTCGCGCGCCGCCTCGGTGACGGCCGCCTTCGGGTCGCCGCGCAGCCATCCGGCCATCAGCCGCAGGGCGGCCGGCCGGGCCGCGCAGGCCTCCGCCAGGTCGGCGCCGCCGACCGGGTCGCAGGAGATCCGGGTGCCGCCGACCAGGTCGGCGAGCAGTTCGCCGGAGGCCTGCCGGTCGAGCCCGCCGAGGATCACCGGGTCGATGTCCTCGATGCCGGTGAGCGGCCCGGCGGTGGTGGCGAGCACCAGGCAGCCGGGTTCGTCCGCGAGCAGCGGCCACAGCTGCCCGGCGTCCCGGACGTCGTCCAGCACCAGCAGGACCCGGCGGCCCACGAGCGCCTCGCGCAGCGCGACGCAGGCGGGCTCGTCCCGCCCGTCCCCGGTGGCGCCGGGCAGCGGCACGGGGGCCTCGGGATCGAGCTGCTCCAGCAGCAGGCGGGCGGCCCGGGCGGGCGCCACCCGGCCGCCGTCGGGGGCGGACAGACGTGCGAAGAGCACACCGTCGGGGTGGTCCGCGGCGGCGGTGCGGGCGAAGCGGACCGCCAGCGTGGTGCGGCCGGAGCCGGGGCGACCGGCCAGGACCAGCACCGGGCTGCGGCCGGTGGCCGGGCGCGCGGCGGCCGCCCGCAGCGCGGCCAGTTCGGTGCGCCGCCCGACGAACAGCGCGGGCCCGGCCGGCAGCCGGTCGAGGCCCGGAACGGCCCCGACGGGCGCGTCGGGGCCGGGGTCCATCGTCGCCGTCTTCCTCGCCACCCGTGCCACTCCCGACGTCATCCGGCCTCAGCGGAGGCGGCCCGGGACGGGCGCCCTGTCTGCGAAGCGTAGTTCGACCGTCCGGCTCAGCCGAGGTGACATCCGGTCGTACGAACCGGTAAATCACCCTTGCGGATCAACAGCAGGGTGCTCAGGAGGCGTACGGGCCGTTCGCTCACCCCTCGAAGGGGCGGGCCGGCCAGGGCGAGTCCGCCGGGCGCAGTCCGTCCAGCCCGTCCGGTCCGGTGAGCGCGGCGTGCACGGCGAGCGTGCCGGTGACCAGGGTCGGGTTGTGCAGCCGCCCGGCGTGGATCAGCCGGATCAGGTCGGACACCGGCACCCAGGCGACCTCGATCTCCTGTTCCTCGCCCTCCGCCGCGTAGCGCTCGCCCTCGGCCTCCGCGAGGTCGGTGGCGAGGAACATCCGCAGCGCCTCGTCGGTGCCGCCCGGGGAGGTGTAGTAGTCGGCGAGGATGCGCCAGGTGCCGGCCTTGCAGTGCGCCTCCTCGTACAGCTCGCGCTGCGCGGCGTGCCACGGGTTCTCGCCGGGCACGTCGAGCAGGCCGGCGGGCAGCTCCCACAGGCGCTGGCGAACGGGGTGCCGGTACTGCCGCAGGATCAGCACCCGCTGCTTGTCGTCCAGGGCGAGCACGGAGACCGAGCCGGGGTGGGTCTGGTAGTCGCGGCGGGCCCAGCTGCCGTCGGGCATCCGGACCTCTTCGCTGCGCACACCGGTGACCTTGCCCTGGAACGGCGTCCGGCTCTCCCGGACCTCCCACTCCTCGGCCACGTCGGCGATCCCCTGGTCGCGCTGCTCGTCCATCGCTCTCCCCTTTTCGTCAGTACGACACAATCTAACGCCGGACGGCGGCCCCGCGGGAATCGCGGGGCCGCCGTCCGGTGAACGACCGGCGACTTACTCGGCCGCGGTGGTCTTGATCTCGATGGCGGCCTTGACCAGACCCGCGAACAGCGGGTGCGGGCGGGTCGGGCGGGACTTCAGCTCCGGGTGGGCCTGGGTGGCCACCAGGTACGGGTGCACCTCGCGCGGGTACTCGACGTACTCGACCAGGTCGCCCTTGGGGGAGAGGCCGGAGAACTGCAGGCCGGTCTTCTCGAGGTCCGCGCGGTAGGCGTTGTTGACCTCGTAGCGGTGGCGGTGGCGCTCCTCGACGTACTGCTCGCCGCCGTAGACCTCACGGACGATCGAGCCCTCGGCGAGCTTGGCCGGGTACAGGCCCAGACGCATGGTGCCGCCCAGGTCGCCCTTGCCGTCGACGATGGCCAGCTGCTCGGCCATCGTGGAGACGACCGGGTGCTTGGCGGCGGCGTCGAACTCGGTGGAGTTGGCCTCGGGCAGGCCGGCCAGGTTGCGGGCCGCCTCGATGACCACGCACTGCAGACCCAGGCACAGGCCGAGCAGCGGGACGCGGTTCTCGCGGGCGAAGGTGATGGCGCCGACCTTGCCGTTGACACCGCGGTCGCCGAAGCCGCCGGGGATGCAGATCGCGTCCACGTCGCCGAGCTGCGCCCGGGCGCCCTCGGGCGTCTCGCAGTCGTCCGAGGTCACCCACTTGATCTCGACCCGGGCGTTGTTGGCGAAGCCGCCGGCGCGCAGCGCCTCGGTCACCGACAGGTAGGCGTCCGGCAGGTCGATGTACTTGCCGACCAGGGCGACCTTGACGATGTGCTGCGGCTCGTGGACGCGGCGCAGCAGGTCGTCCCAGGTCGTCCAGTCCACGTCGCGGAACGGCAGGTCGAGCCGGCGCACCACGTAGGCGTCCAGGCCCTCGCCGTGCAGGACCTTGGGGATGTCGTAGATCGACTTGGCGTCGATGGCCGCGACCACGGCCTCCTCGTCCACGTCGCACATCAGCGAGATCTTGCGCTTGATGGCCTGCGGGACCTCGCGGTCGGCGCGCAGCACGATGGCGTCGGGCTGGATGCCGATGTTGCGCAGCGCGGCGACGGAGTGCTGGGTGGGCTTGGTCTTCAGCTCGCCCGAGGGGCCGATGTACGGCAGCAGGGAGACGTGCACGAAGAACACGTTGTCCCGGCCGACCTCGTGGCGGACCTGGCGGACGGCCTCCAGGAACGGCAGCGACTCGATGTCGCCGACGGTCCCGCCGACCTCGGTGATCACCACGTCGACGTCCTCGGTCGCCATCCGGCGGATCCGGGACTTGATCTCGTTGGTGATGTGGGGGATGACCTGGACGGTGTCGCCCAGGTACTCGCCGCGTCGCTCCTTGGCGATGACGGTGGAGTAGACCTGGCCGGTGGTGACGTTCGCCGAACCGTGCAGGTTGGTGTCCAGGAACCGCTCGTAGTGGCCGATGTCCAGGTCGGTCTCGGCGCCGTCGTCCGTGACGAAGACCTCACCGTGCTGGAACGGGTTCATGGTGCCCGGGTCCACGTTGAGGTACGGGTCGAGCTTCTGCATGGTGACGCGCAGGCCGCGGGCCTTGAGGAGCGCGCCAAGGCTGGAGGCGGTGAGGCCCTTGCCGAGCGAAGAGGCGACACCCCCGGTGACGAAGAGGTGCTTGGTCGTCACGGCGCGGCCGTTCGCTGCCTTGCCGGAATGGGGCTGTGCCAAGAGGGGGCTCCCGTGGGTCGCGTGTCGAAGGTGACGTGGGCGGGATGCTCTCGACTCGCCGAACGACGGGAGGCGGTGCGGTGCACGGCACTCGGGGGGTCGTCGATTCGGCTGGTCCGGGGCGTTTGATCCCACCGGTCCACGGGATACCAGGGTATCAGTGACGCGACCGGGACGCCTTCCGGCCCGCTCGCGGCGCCCCGGGGGCGTGCGCGGGGCGCACCACCGGCGCATCATCCGGCGCAGCAGTCACACCGGTCGCACCCCGGCCGGACCGGGCCACTTCGGAGCACTCCGTTCGGGCCATGACAGCCCCTCCACTGGGACCAGCCGGAACTGATCCGTCCGGACCATCCTGCCCGGCGTCCTCGCGATGCACGGCATTTCCGCCGAATTGTGGCGCCACACGAGGCTGCGCCCGCGTGCTTCGCCCCTTTCGTCCGTCGTAAGCTGCACGGACGCATCGCCGACAGCACGAGCACGCGGAGGGCGTGGGAGGTCAGGACACTCCCGGTCCCCGATGCGCGACCGGACCTCCCCGTATTCCAGCTCCTCCCCTCCCACCCCAGGGGCTCGACCGAGCCCCGCGCGGACACTCCAGCAAGGCCCGCCACCACCCCTCGGCGAGCCGGACGTCCCGGGGTGGGCTCCGGCCCCGCAGACCGCTCGCTCCCCCAGATCGCCGATGCGTCGTGACCACATTGCGAACTGGAGATCCACGTGGCCGGCCGTATCGAGGACTACGCACTCATCGGGGACATGCAGACCGCTGCCCTGGTCAGCAGGGACGGGGCGGTGGACTGGCTCTGCCTGCCCCGCTTCGACTCTCCGGCCGTGTTCGCCGGCCTGCTCGGCACCGATGAACACGGCTTCTGGCGGATCGGTCCGGCCGAAGCCGTCGCGACCGAAGTCCCCACCCCCGCGGCACCCCCCACCCCGGCCGCCCCCGCCCTCGGCCTCCCCCGCTTCACCGACACCGCCGATCTGAGGGTCCCGCCGCCCACCGCGGCCGCCCCCGCGGTGCCCGCCGACCGCCGCCGTTACCGGGGCGACTCGCTGGTCCTGGAACAGGAGTGGGACACCCAGGGTGGCACCGTCCGGGTGATCGACTTCATGCCGCCGCGCCCGCTGGCCGGCCGCGACGCCGTCCCCCAGGTGATCCGGATCGTCGAGGGCGTGTCCGGCACCGTCCGGATGCGCTCGGCGGTGCGGATGCGCTTCTCG
Source organism: Kitasatospora sp. NPDC088861 (assembly GCF_044750105.1). Taxonomy (NCBI): domain Bacteria; kingdom Bacillati; phylum Actinomycetota; class Actinomycetes; order Kitasatosporales; family Streptomycetaceae; genus Kitasatospora; species Kitasatospora sp. NPDC088861. Next base: position 15,944 of record NZ_JBIVJF010000022.1, on the reverse strand, counting down.
TACGGGCGCATCGTGCCCTGGGTGCACCGGGTCGAGCAGGCCGGCGGCGGCCACCGCACCGTCGCCGTGGCCGGGCCCGACTCGGTGTGGCTGGACGGCGAGTCCGAGACCTACGGCCGCGACCTGACCACCTACGCCGACTTCACCGTCACCGCAGGCGAGCGGATCGCCTTCGCGCTGACCTGGCAGGCCTCCCACCTGGACGCGCCGAAGGCCCCGGACGCCGAGGAGATGCTCGACGCCACCACCGACTTCTGGCACGAGTGGGCCGCCCAGTGCACCTACCAGGGCCCCTACCGCGAGGCCGTGATCCGCTCCCTGATCACCCTCAAGGGCCTCACCTACGCCCCCACCGGCGGCATCGTCGCCGCCCCCACCACCTCGCTGCCCGAGGACATCGGCGGTGAGCGCAACTGGGACTACCGCTACACCTGGCTGCGCGACGCCGCGATCACCCTCTCCTCGCTGCTGCGCACCGGCTACCGCGACGAGGCCAAGGCCTGGCGGGAGTGGCTGCTGCGCGCCGTCGCCGGCGACCCGGAGAACCTCCAGATCATGTACGGCATCGCCGGCGAGCGCGAGCTCACCGAGTCCTCGCTGGACTGGCTGCCCGGCTACGAGGGCTCACAGCCCGTCCGGGTCGGCAACGGCGCGGCCGGCCAGCTCCAGCTGGACGTCTACGGCGAGGTCGTCGAGGCCCTGCACCTGGCCCACATGACCGGCCTGGTCCGCAACGACCACGCCCACCACCTCCAGCTGCGCCTGATCGAGTACCTGGAGGACCACTGGCAGGAGCCGGACGAGGGCATCTGGGAGGTCCGCGGCCCGCGCCGGCACTTCGTCCACTCCAAGGTGATGGCCTGGGTCGCCGTCGACCGGACGATCAAGCTGCTGGAACAGACCCCCGAGGACGCCCCCTCCGACGGCCACCTGGAGCGCTGGCGCGAGCTGCGCGAGACCATCCACCGGGACGTCTGCGAGAAGGGCTACGACCCGGAGCGCAACACCTTCACCCAGTACTACGGCGGCAAGGAGCTGGACGCCTCGCTGCTGCTCATCCCCCAGGTCGGCTTCCTGCCGCCGGACGACAAGCGCGTCATCGGCACCATCGAGGCGATCCAGCGCGAGCTGTCCACCGAGGACGGCTTCGTGCTGCGCTACCCGACCCACGACGAGAGCGGCAACAACGTCGACGGCCTCTCCGGCCACGAGGGCGCCTTCCTGGCCTGCTCGTTCTGGCTGGCCGACGACCTCGCCATGATCGGCCGGGTGCAGGAGGCGCGCGAGCTGTTCGACCGGCTGCTCGCGCTGCGCAACGACCTCGGACTGCTCGCCGAGGAGTGGGACCCGCGGCTCAAGCGCCAGGTCGGCAACTTCCCGCAGGCCTTCAGCCACGTCCCGCTGATCGACACCGCACTGCGGCTGACCGCCTGCGGCGGCGCCTACCTGTCCGCCCAGCCGGACGGCCTGGCGGCCGAGCGGGTCGAGCAGGCGACGGTCTAGCAGCCCGGCGGCCGGTGGTCCGGCGGCCTAGGGCCGCTGGACCAGCTCGTCGTAGGTGCTGAGCACCTGGGCGACGGTGGCGGCCTCGTCCGGCCAGGTCTCGGCCTGCTGCCGGCCGGCCGCCACCAGCCGCTCGCGGCCCGCCGGGTCGGCCAGCAGCCCGCGCACCGCCCGGCCGATCGCGACCGGGTCGCCGGCCGGCACCAGCACGGCCGCGTCGCCGACCAGCTCGGGGATCCCGCCGACGGCGGTGGCGACCACCGGCACGCCGGCCCGCATCGACTCCTGCACCACCAGCGAGCGGGCCTCCCAGCGACTGGCGACCACCACCACGTCGGCGGCCGCCAGCAGGTCGGGCACGTCGGTGCGAAAGCCGAGCAGCCGCACCGGCAGCTTCTCGGCGGCGACCCGCTCGCGCAGCCCGGCCGCCTCCGGGCCGTCCCCGGCGACCAGCAGCAGCGGCTCCGGGTCCAGCACGGACAGCTCGCGGGTGGCGTCCAGCAGCAGCCCGAAGGCCTTCTGCGGGACGAGCCGGCCGACCGCCAGCACCAGCGGCCGGTCCGGGCCGTCGCCGAGCAGCGCGGCGCGCGCCGCGGCCCGGTCGAGCCGGCCCTCGGGCATCGGCGGGGCGGCCACCGGGCCGAGCCGGGCGTCGGTGGCGCCCAGCTCGCGGGCCCGGGCGACCAGGTCGGAGGAGGCGCCGAGGACGAGGTCGGCGGCGCGCGCGACCCGGCGCTCCATCAGCCGCTGCAGGCGGCGTTCCAGGCCGGTGGCCAGCAGCGCGTGGTGGGAGGTGACCACCAGCGGGGTCTCCGGGCGCAGGCCCGGGAAGCGGCCTGCCGTGCGCAGGGCGAGGTCGGCGAGCAGTCCGGCGCGCAGCCCGTGCGCGTGCACCACGTCGGCGCCGGTGAAGGCCCGGCGCAGCTCACCGATCGCGGTGGCGTCACTGCGGGCGCCGGCGGTGGGGGTGATGTCGACGGTGTGGAACCTGGCGCCGGTGCGGGAGAAGCCGAACAGCGCGTCCGTGCCGGCCGGGGCGCACACCGTGACGATCACGCCGTGCGCGACGAGGCCCTGCGCCAGGGAGCGCACGTGGGCACCGATGCCGCCGGTGCTGGCGGCCAGGACGAGTACCACGTGCAGTTGTCCCGGTTCTGGGGTGGCAGCGGCGGCCCGGGCGGCGGAATGGTCCACGTTCTCTCGCATCCGACTCGATCAGGTTCGCGCGCCGCTTCGCGAGGGTTGCCCGTCGGCGGCGCTCGGGACTGGAAAGCCAATGTCCAGCCGCCACCATGCCAGGTCGGCGGCCCTCTTGGACAGTCGGCGCCACCAGGGGCGCGTCGCCTTCCGTCCGCAAGGGCCACCCGACCCTGTCGGCGGGTCGGGCACCCCGGCCAGGACCTGTCGCAGCAGGTCCGGCCGGGCGCTCGACGCGAAGTGCCCCAGGCCCTGTCCGGCAAGATCGGCCGGACACGCCCTAGCGGTGGCGCGGGGCCCGGGCGGCGGCCAGCAGTTCCTCGGCGTGGGCCCGGCCGAGCTCGGAGTCCTCCAGTCCGGCCAGCATCCTGGAGAGTTCGCGCACCCGCTCCTCGTCGTTCAGCACCTTGACGCCGCTGCGGGTCACGGTGCCGTCGTTGGTCTTCTCCACCACCAGGTGCCGGTCCGCGAAGGCGGCGACCTGCGGCAGGTGGGTGACCACCACGACCTGGGCGGATTCGGCCAGTTTGGCCAGCCGGCGGCCGATCTCGACCGCGGCCTTGCCGCCGACGCCCGCGTCCACCTCGTCGAACAGGTAGGTGGGGACGGGGTCGGCGCCCGCGAAGACCACCTCGACGGCGAGCATCACGCGGGACAGCTCACCTCCCGAGGCGCCCTTGGCGATCGGGCGGGGCTGGGCGCCGGGGTGCGGGGCGAGCAGCACCTCGACCTCGTCCACGCCGTGCGGGCCGTAGGCGACGGTGCGGCCGTCGACCTCGATCCCCGACAGGTCGTCGACCTGGGCGATCGAGAAGGTCACCCGGGCGTGCGGCATCGCCAGTTCGGCGAGTTCGGCGGAGACGGCCTCGGCGAAACGCCCGGCCGCGGCCTGCCGGGCGCCCGACACCTCGGCCGCCAGCTCGGCCAACTCGGCCCGCAGCGCGGTCTCCTGGGCGCCGAGCCGGTCGATCCGGTCGTCGTCGCCGTCGAGTTCGGCGAGCCGGGCGGAGCCGGCCTCGGCCCAGGCGAGCACCTCGGCGAGGGAGTTCTCCGGGCCGCCGTACTTGCGCAGCAGCTGGGCCAGGACGGCCCGGCGGTCCTCGACGGCGGCGAGCCGGACGGGGTCGGCGTCCAGGTCGTCCGCGTAGCCGGCCAGGTCGCCGGCCACGTCGGCGAGCAGGTAGCCGACCTCGTTGAGGCGGTCGGCGAGGCCGGCGAGGCGCTCGTCGTGGTGGCGCACAGCGTCCAGCGCGCGGCGGGACTGCGCGAGCAGGGTGCCCGCGTCCAGTGCCTCCGGGTCGGCCGGGTCCCCGGCCAGGGCGGCGTGGGCGAGGGTCGCGGCGGAGGACAGCGCGTCGGCGTGGCCCAGCCGCTCGGCCTCGGCGGCCAGCTCCGTGTCCTCGCCGGCCACCGGCTCGGCGGCGGCGATCTCGTCCAGGCCGAAGCGCAGCAGATCGGCCTCCTGCGCGCGTTCACGGGCCCGGGTGGTCAGCTCCTCCAGGGTGGCCGAGACCTCGCGCAGGCTCCGGTAGGTCTCCCGGTAGCGGGCCAGCGGTTCGGCCACCGCCTCGCCCGCGTACCGGTCCAGCGCGCCGCGCTGGCGGGCCGGGCGCAGCAGCCGCTGCTGGTCGGTCTGGCCGTGCACGGCGATCAGTTCCTCGCCGAGTTCGGTGAGCAGCCCGACCGGGACCGCCCGCCCGCCGACGTACGCCCGGGAGCGGCCCTCGGCGGAGACGGTCCGGCTGATCAGCAGGGCGCCCTCGTCCAGTTCGGCCCCGGCCTCGGCCGCGCGGATCGCCGCCGGGGAGCCGGCGGGCAGCTCCAGCCGGCCCTCGACGACGGCGCGTCCGGTCCCGTTGCGCACCAGGCCCGGGTCGGCGCGACCGCCGAGCAGCAGGCCGAGGCTGGTCACGACCATGGTCTTTCCGGCGCCGGTCTCACCGGTCACGGCGGTGAAGCCGGGGGCGAGTTCGACCACCGCGTCGTCGATGACCCCAAGATCCCGTATCCGCATCTCGTCCAACACGGAGACGACCTTACGAGGTTCCACCCCCGGCGCGCGACGAGCGGCAACGCCGCGCGGCAACTCCGTGCCCGGAAGTTCACCCCTTCCGGGGCGTTTGCCCGGGTCCCGGTACCGTGCACCACGGCAGGAAGATCTGCACCAGCGGGCCGATCGCCAGTGCGTACGCGACCGTGCCGACCCCGGCGGTGCCGCCCAGCAGGACACCGGCGACCAGCACCGTCACCTCGATGCCGGTGCGGATCAGCCGCAGCGAACGCCCGGTGCGCCGGTGCAGGCCGGTCATCAGGCCGTCGCGCGGGCCGGGGCCCAGGCGGGCACCGATGTAGAGGCCGGTGGCCAGGCCGTTGAGCAGGATCGCGGCGGCCATCAGCGCGATCCGGGCGGGCAGCCCGTGCGGGCCGTCGACCATCCGCAGCGTGAGGTCCATCGAGGCGCCCAGCACCAGCACGTTGGCGACGGTGCCGACGCCCGGGCGCTGGCGGATCGGGATCCACAGCAGCAGGACCAGGGCGCCGCAGATGGTCACCCAGGTGCCCACCGAGAGGCCGGCGACGCGTTGCAGGCCCTGGTGGAAGACGTCCCACGGGTCGAGGCCGAGGCCGGAGCGCAGCATCAGCGCCATGCTCGCGCCGTACAGGTAGAGGCCGACGGCGAGCTGCGGGATCCGGCGGCCCAGGGCGTGGGTGTCGCCGAGCACCCGGGCGGCGAGCGGGGGCCGGGCGGCCTCCGGGGCGGGTTCGGACGTGGTCGTGGGCGTGGTCGTGGTGGCCATCGGGCGCTCCTGCGGGTGGTGCTGCACCCCGGGCGGCCCCGGCGGTGGCGGACTCGACGGCCGCACTGCCATGATGGTCAGGCCAATAGAGCCCGCTCCAGGGCCAATTTCGAGCAAGTGGACTGATCAGCCTTGGCCGACTGGCACACCACCATCACCCCGCCCGCGCTCGCCCGGCTGCTCGCCGCCGCCCGGCTGCCCGAACCGGCCACCGCCCGCCGCCCCGCCTACCGGACCCTCGCCGGGCAGATCCGGCTGCTGGTCACCGAGGGCCGCCTGCCGGTCGGCGCCCGGCTGCCCGCCGAACGCGAACTCGCCGGCGCCCTGGAGCTGAGCCGCACCACCGTCGCCACCGCCTACGAGACCCTGCGCGCCGACGGCTACCTGCTCAGCCGCCGAGGCGCCGGCAGCTGGACCGCCCTGCCCGAGGGCGCCCCGCCGCCCAGCGACGCGCTGCACCCCGTCCCCCCGGACGAGCAGGGCCGCACCCTGGACCTCGGGGTCGCCGCCCTGCCGGCCCCGCAACCGTTCCTCGGCGAGGCCACCGTCCGGGCCGTCGAGCAGCTGCCCTGCTACGCCGCCGGGCACGGCCACTACCCCACCGGCGTCCCGGTGCTGCGCGAGGCCCTCGCCCGCCGCTACACCCAGCGCGGCCTGCCCACCACCCCCGACCAGATCCTCGTCACCACCGGCGCGATGGGCGGGCTGCACCTGGTCCAGCGGGCGCTGATCGGTCGCGGCGACCGGGTCGCCGTCGAGGCGCCCAGCTACGCCCACACCCTTCAGGCGCTCCGGATCACCGGCGCCCGCCTGGTGCCGGTGCCGTACGGCTACCGCCCCCAGCCCGAGTGGGACCTCGCCGAGTGGCGCGGGGTGCTGCGCGGGGCCGCGCCCAAGGTCGCCTACGTGATCCCCGACTTCCACAATCCGACCGGTGCGCTGATCGGCGAGGAGCAGCGCCGCGAGCTGCTGGCCGCCGCCCGAGCCGCCGGCAGCATCGTCCTGGTCGACGAGACCACCGCCGAACTCGGCTGGGGCGTACCGGAGTCCGTCCCGCTGCCGCGCCCGATGGCGGCGCTGGACCGGTCCACCCAGGTGGTCACCGTCGGCTCGGCCAGCAAGCTGCTCTGGGGCGGCCTGCGGATCGGCTGGGTCCGGGCCGCGCCCGCGCTGGTGCGCCGGCTGGCCGCCGACCGGGTCTACAGCGACGTCGGCACGCCGGTCCTGGAACAGCTGATCGCCGCCGAGCTGCTGGGCGAGCCGCTGCCCGCCGTCCGGGCGCACCAGCTGGACCGGCTGCGGGCGACCGCGCACGCCTTCGCCGCCGCACTGCCCGAGCACCTGCCGGGCTGGTCGTTCACGCCACCGCCCGGCGGCCTCTCGCTCTGGGTGTCCACCGGCGGGCTGTCCGGCGCGGCGCTGGCCCGGGCCGGGGAACGCGCCGGGGTGCGGATCGCCTCGGGCAACCGGTTCGGCTCGGACGGCGCGTTCGAGCACCACATCCGGATCCCGCTCACCGTGCCGGCCCCGGCCGTCCCCGCCGCCGTGCAGCGGCTCGCCGAGACCGCCGCCCGGGCGACGGCGGGCGGCCGGTACGGGCCGCCCGGCGACACCCCGCCGCTGGCGATCTGACCGGCGAACCGACGGGCGGTCAGCAGTGGGTGTTCGCCCGCCCGCGCCAACCCGTCACCGGCAGCGCGAACTTGGCCACCAGCCGGTCGGTGAACGGCGCCCGGTGCAGTCTGGCCAGGCGCACCGGGGTCTGCCCCCGGCGGACCTCCACCCGTGCGCCGGCGGGCAGTTCGACCGTGCGCCGCCCGTCGCACCAGAGCACGCCGTGCGGGGTCTTGGGCTGCACCTCGACGGCCAGCACCGAGTCCGGCGAGGTCACCAGCGGGCGGGCGAACAGCGCGTGCGCGGAGATCGGCACCATCAGCAGCGCCTCCACCTCCGGCCACACCACCGGCCCGCCGCCGGAGAACGCGTACGCGGTGGAACCGGTCGGCGTCGCGCACACCACGCCGTCGCAGCCGAAGTTGGAGACCGGGCGGCCGTCCACCTCGGTCACCACCTCCAGCATCCGCTCCCGGGACGCCTTCTCTATCGACGCCTCGTTCAACGCCCAGTCCTGGTGCACCACATCGCCGTTGGTGCGGACGATGACGTCGATCGTCATCCGCTCCTCGACCTCGTAGTCGGCGTCGACCACCCGCTCGACCACCACGGCCAGATCGTCCCGCTCGGCCTCGGCGAGGAACCCGACCCGGCCCAGGTTGATCCCGAGCATCGGCAGCCCGTGCTCGCGGGCCAGCTCCGCCCCGCGCAGCAGCGTCCCGTCCCCGCCGGCGACCAGGATCAGCTCGCAGCCGTCCGCCGCGCCCGGCCCCCCGGCCACCTTCTCGACCCCGTCCGGCAGGTCCAGGTCCAGCGCCTCGGAGGCGAGCAGTCTGATCCGGATGCCCGCCTTCAGCAGCCCGTGCACCAAGGCCTCGACGCTGCGCAGCGCCGCCGCCCGGCCGGTGTGCGCGATCAGGAAGACCGTACGTTCTTCATCGCTCATGCCGCTGCCCTCTCCCTCACGCCTGCCGGGTCGCCTTCGGCCCCGGTACGGCCGCGTCACACAGCATGACGGACCGGACGCCCCCACAGCACCCTATCGGGGCCCCTCCGCGACGGCCCGGTCCGCCTCGGCGGGATCCAGCTGCGGGGCGTCCCGGCGCAGCCACAGGAAGTACTCCACGTTCCCGGACGGGCCCGGCAGCGGGCTCGCGGTGACGGCGCGCACGCCCAGCCCGAGCTCCCACGCCTGCCCGGCGACCTGGCGCACCATCTCGGCGCGCAGCTGGGGGCTGCGCACCACCCCGCCGCTGCCCAGGCGCTCCTTGCCGATCTCGAACTGCGGCTTGACCATCAGCACCAGGTCCGCGTCCCCGGCCGCGCAGGCGGCCAGCGCGGGCAGCACCAGGCCCAGCGAGATGAACGACAGGTCGCCGACCACCAGGTCGACCGGGGTGCCGCCGATCAGCCCCAGGGTCAGCTCCCGGACGTTGGTGCGGTCCATCACCGTCACCCGCTCGTCGCTCTGCAGCGACCACGCGAGCTGCCCGTAGCCGACGTCCACCGCCAGCACGCCGGCCGCGCCGGCCCGCAGCAGGACGTCGGTGAAGCCGCCGGTGGAGGCGCCCGCGTCCAGCGCCCGGCGGCCCTCGACCACCAGGCCCTGCGGGACGAAGGCGGCGAACGCCCCGGCCAGCTTGTGCCCGCCGCGCGAGACGTAGTCGGGGTCGTTGTCGTCCTCGGCCACCACGACCGCGGCCGAGGTCTCCACCTGGGTGGCCGGCTTGGTCGCGGTGGTGCCTCCGACGGTCACCCGGCCGGCCGCGATCAGCTCGGACGCGTGCTCACGCGACCGGGCCAGCTTGCGGCGGACCAGCTCCGCGTCGAGTCGGCGTCGTGCCACTGCCACTGGTGTTTCAGCTCCTACGGGTCCTGCGGGTCGTTCCAGGGTCATTCCTGGTCGAGCGCGGCCAGCGTGTCGGCCAGCCGCTGGTGAACATCTTCGTACACCTCGACGTGTGCCTCGGCCGGGACCCCGTCCAGGGCCTCCAGCCGGGCCAGCCCGGCGTCCACGACGGGGTGGCCGGTCGGGGTCGGTTCCACGCCGAGCGGTTCGACGGCTTCAGCTGGTCCGGTCATCGGGCTTCTTCGTGCTGGTGGCCTTGCGGACGGTGGTCTTCTTCGTCGCCGTACGCTTCGCGGGCGCCTTGGGCTGCGCGGGCGGCTCGGCGGCGGTCTGCTGCGCGGTGGCGGTCTTCTTGACGGCCGTCTTGCGCACGGTCGTCTTCCTGGCGGTCGTCTTCTTGGCCGCCGGCTTCTTGGCCGCCGCCTTCTTCGCCGGGGACTTCTTCACCCCGGCCCGGCCCGCCGCCGGGGCCTTCTCCGCCGAGGTCTGCTCCGCCGGGGCCGGCTCCGCTGCCGTGGGCTTCTTCGCCGGGGTCCGCTTCGCGGCGGCCTTCCCCGGTAGCGACGGCCGTACCGGCGGGACGGGCGGGTCGACCTCGACCGGCTCGTCCACCTCCACCCGTTCGGCCACTACCGGCTCCCCCGCCGCCGGGGCCGCCGGCTGCTCGTCCGCCCGCTCCCAGCCGCGCCCGAACAGGTCGTCCGCCCGGGGCGCCGGCGCCGGCTCCGCCGCCTCGTCGAACCCGGCCGACCGCACCGCGGGCTCGGCCTCCTCCTCGACCTCGCGCAGCTTGCTCTCCAGATAGGCGAGCACCACGCCGACCTTCATCACCTGGTCGCCGACCTTCTCGAAGGCCTTCTCCACCTCGCCGCGCGCCACCCCGACGGCCAGGTCCACCCCGGCCCGCCCGGCGGTGACCGCCTCCTCCGCCAGCGTCTGCAGCGTCTTCGCCGACGGCGGGAACTGCCCGCCGAGCCGGCGCTCGACCTCGGTGACGTCGACCCCGGTCCGCTCCAGGATCACGGCCGCCGTCCCGACGACCCGCTTGCCGACCTCCTCCGCCAGCCCGGCGGCGACCTCCACCACTCCCCGCACCGTCCTCGGCAGCATCCGGGTGCCTCCTTAGCGCCTGCGCGCATCGCTCCGTCGCCGTCGGTGCCCGGGCCGATCCGGGCACCCCACGGACGACGCTACCGCCAAAACCCGCCTGCGGTACCGTGGCCCGGCAGGGACCATCGCCGTCACCTGCCGCAACCACCGGGGAACCCAGGGAGGGGAACCACCGCCATGGCCAACGCCGAGGAGTGCCGCGAGGCGCTGGAACAGCTCAGCCGGAACATGGCGAAGTCCACCGGTGACGTCCGCAGGGCGGCCGCTCTCGACCGCTCGCTCAGCTGCCGGATCACCGACCTCGACCTGACCTTCACCGGCCAACTGCGCGACGGCCGGATCCACGACCTCGCCTCGGCCCCCGGCGCCCCGGCCGAGAAGGCGGCGATCCGGCTCACCATGAGCAGCGACGACCTGGTCGCCGTGGTCTTCGGCGGGCTCAACTTCGCGTCCGCCTGGGCGGGCGGCCGGATCCGGCTGGAGGCGAGCTTCCGCGATCTGCTGCGGCTGCGCACCCTGCTCTGAACCCGGCCGCCGTGGTCCTCCCCTCTTGGACCCGAGCGCTCCGGACCCGAGTGCTCCGGGCCCGACCGCCCTCGCGTTGAGCGCCGCGCGGCGGCTCAGAACCCCAGCTCGGCCAGGGCCTTGCGCCCGTCGGCCGGTGCGCCGTCCGCGTCCAGCGCCGTCCACGCCGCCGCGCACAGCGCCCGCAGACCGTCCCAGCGGTCCCCGCCGCCGTCCAGCCGCAGCACGCCGCCGGCGGCCGACGCGACCCAGCCGCCGCAACCGAAGCCGTCCGCCCCGGTCGTGACCGCCGGGTGCGGCTCCAGCAGCCCGCGCAGGTCCGCCGACAGGTAGGTCGGCCGGTGCTCGGCCGGGGCCGCCAGCAGCTGCGCCGGGGTGGTCACCCCGGTGAAGACCAGCAGGCTGTCCACCCCGCCGTTGAACGCGCCCTCGATGTCGGTGTCCAGCCGGTCGCCGACCACCAGTGGCCGCCGCGCACCGGTCCGCAGCACGGTCTCCCGGTGCATCGGCGGCTGCGGCTTGCCCGCCACCACCGGGTCCACCCCGGCGGCCGCCCGCACCGCCGCCACCAGCGTCCCGTTGCCGGGCGCGATGCCGCGCGCGGTCGGGATGGTCAGGTCGGTGTTGGAGGCCACCCACGGCAGCCCCTGCTGCACCGCGTACGCGGCCTCCGCCAGCTGCGCCCAGCCGACCGACGGGTCGTAGCCCTGGACCACCGCGAGCGGCTCCTCGGCCAGCGAGCGGACGGCGACCAGCCCGCGCTCGGCCAGAGCCTCCTCCAGCCCCGGGCCACCCACGACCAGCACCTTCGCCCCGGCCGGCACCTTCTCGGCGACCACCCGGGCGGCCGCCTGCGCCGAGTTGATCACGTCGGCCGGCTCGGCCGGCACGCCCAGCCCGGTCAGGTGCTCGGCCACCACCCGCGGCGGGCGGGAGGCGTTGTTGGTCACGTACGCGAGCCGCATCCCGGCCGTCCGGGCGGCGGCCAGCGCGTCCACGGCGTGCTCGATCGCGTGCGGGCCCGCGTAGACCACGCCGTCCAGGTCCAGCAGCGCCGTGTCGTACGCCTCGGTCAGCGGCTGCTCGCTGCCGCCGGGGGCGGTCCGTCGCACGGTGGTGGCCGTCTCGGTCATGGCTGCGCTACCTCATTCACTGCGTCGTTCGCTTCCTCGGGTGCCCCCGAGCGGGTGGCCCTTGAGCCGGTGGGCCCTTGAGCGGGTGGGCCCCGAGCCGGTCAGACCTCGTCGTCCGCACCGGCGTCGCCCGTCGGCGCCCCGTCCGGGCCCGGCGGGGGCGCCAGGTACCCGGGTGCCCCGGGCAGCAGCGGGCCGAACGCCCCGGCGCGGGCCGCCAGGGTCGCCCTGGTCTGCCGCAGCGCCGCCTGGTAGTGCTCGGTGCCCGGCCGCATGGCCACGGCCAGCGCCAGGTGCTCGGCGGACGTCTCGAAGTCGCCCAGCCGGGCCGCCGCGACGCCCCACCCGAACTGAGCGTAGTCGTCCGACGGATCGGCCAGCGCGACGGCCCGGAAGTTCTCCAGCGCCGCCGCGTACGAACCGGTGTCGAACTGGGCCCGCGCCAGCGTCTCCCGGATGCTGCGCGACTGCGGCTCGGCCGCCGCCGCCCGGACCAGCAGCTGCTCGGCGGCCGCCGGGTTGCCCTGGGCCAGCAGCCTGCCGCCGCGCCGGAACCAGTCGTACACGTCCCCGGTCGGCTCGCCGGAACGCCCCTGCGCCGGCACGCCGCCGTGCGCCGGAGCGCCCCCGCCGCCGACGCCGGCCGGCCCGCCCTGCTCGGCCGGGCCGCTGCCGTCCAGCCGTTCCTGCCCGTCGTCCATGCGGTACCTCGCCCTCGGTCGCACACCCGTCCCACAGGTCAGCACGGGTATTCCGATCTCTCAACAACGCGTACCCGGTTACGATGCCCAGAATGAGCACACCCAGTGCAGAAGACGGAGTCGAGACTCCCGAGGGCGGCCCCGGCAATCCCGGGCACGTCGCCACCGCAGGCCTGTCCCTGTCACCCTTCCGAGGCCTGCGCTACGTCCCCGATCGGGTCGGTGCCCTGGCCGCGGTCATGTCACCGCCGTACGACGTCGTCGACCCCGGCCGCCGGCTCGACCTGGAGACCGCCGACCCGCACAACGTGGTCCGGCTGATCCTGCCCAGGCCCGAGCCCGAGGACGCCGGCGATCGGCCCGACCGCGACACCAAGTACCGGCACGCCGCCCGGCTCCTGGCCGCCTGGCAGCGCGAGGGGATCCTCGCCGCCGACGCGGCGCCCGCGCTCTACGTCTACGAGCAGCGCGTGCCCGCCACCGGCGACTCCCCCGAACTGCTCCAGCGCGGGCTGATCGGGGCCCTCGCGGTGAGCGGTCGCGAGGCCGGCGTGGTCCTCCCCCACGAGGACGTGATGCCGCGGCCGGTCGCCGACCGGGTCGGCCTGATGCGCACCACCCGGGCCAACCTCGAACCGCTGCTGCTCACCTACCGCGGCGGCGGCGGCGCCTCCGGCGTCATCGAACGGACCGTCCAGGGCGAGCCGCTGCTCTCCACGGCCACCAGCGACGGCACCCACCACCGCCTCTGGGCCGTCGCCGACCCCGCCGAGATCGCCGAGATCAGCCGCGACCTCGCCACCTGCCGGGCCCTGATCGCCGACGGCCACCACCGCTGGGAGATGTACCTCCGCCTCCAGCGCGAGCACCGCCACCTGCCGCGCAGCCCGTGGGACCGCGGCCTGGTGCTCCTGGTGGACACCGCCCGCTACCCGCTGCGAGTCCGGGCCATCCACCGGGTGCTGTACCGGCTGCCCGTGGCCGAGGCACTGGAGAGGCTCGGCGACCAGTGGAAGGTCAAGGAGGTCCCCGGCCCGCTGACCGCCGCCCTCCAGGCGCTCGCCGAACAGAAACGGCACGGCGGCAACGGCTTCATACTGACCGGCGGGGACGGCGTGTACTGGCTGCTCGGCGAGCCCGAGGAGGCACTGCTCGACGCCACCGTGCCGCACGACCGGCCCGAGGAGTGGCGCCACCTGGACGCCACGGTCCTGCACGCCACCCTGCTCGACCGCACCTGGCACGTCCCCGACGGCCCGGACGACATCGGCTACCTGCACACCGCCGCAGCCGCCGAGCAGGAGGCCGCGCGCACCGGCGGCACCGCCGTCCTGCTGCACCCGGTCCGGGAGAGCGTGGTCCGCAGGCTCGCCGAACAGGGCGTCACCATGCCGCGCAAGTCCACCTCCTTCGGGCCGAAGCCGGCCACCGGACTGGTGCTGCGCAACCTCGAACTGGGCTAGGTTCCCCGCCGAAACGCGAAGAGGCCCTGCCTGCTTCCCCTGGAATTCCAGGGGAAGCGGGCAGGGCCTCACTCGTCGGTCGGAGCCGCTCAGCTGCGGGCGTCGCCCTTGGCCTCGGCGTCAGCCTTCGCCTCGTCCTTGGCCTCGGTGGCGCGCGCGGGCACCACGCCGTCGAACTCCTCGTCGATCTCGAGGTCGTCCTCGTCGTAGTACTCCTCGACGTCCTCCTCGTCCTCGAAGATGACGCGGTCGTCGGAGGCCTCGCCGCCGCGCTTCTTCGCCGGGGCGTCGGCCTGCTCGGACTCCTCCTCGGCCATCTCCGGGTCGAGCGCGTCCACGAACTCCACGCCGTCGATCTCGGCCAGGCGCTCCGCCGCGTTGGTCGTGCCGTCGGTGTCGGCCTCGGCCGCCTTCGCGAACCAGTCACGGGCCTCGTCGCCACGGCCGGCCGCGATCAGCGCCTCGCCGTAGGCGTACCGAAGACGCGCGGTCCACGGGTGCACGGCGCTGGAGGCCAGCTCCGGGCTCTGCAGGGTCACCACGGCCGCGTCGAACTGCTCCATGTCGGAGCGGGCGCCGGCGGACACCAGGCGCATCTCGACCTGGCCGGCCTTGTCCAGCTGCTTCACCTCGGGCTCACCGGCCATCGCCAGTGCCCGCTCCGGACGGCCCAGACCGCGCTCGCAGTCGGCCATCACGGGCCACAGGTCCGCGCGGCCGGTCATCCGACGGGCGGCACGGAACTCGGTCAGCGCCTCGGAGTACCGCTGCGTCATGTACGAGGCGAAACCGGCCGCCTCACGGACGGCGGCCACGCGGGAGGCCAGACGGAGCGCGACGCGGGAGAACTGGTAGGCCTCCTCCGGCTCGGTGTCGAGCAGGCGGGCCACCATCACCAGGTTGCGGGCGACATCGTCCGCGAGCGTCTTGGGAAGGCTCTTGAGCTCCTGGCGCACGTCCCCGTCCAGCTCGAAGCCGGTGACGTCCTCCGGGATCGGCAGGCGCTTGACGGGCTCGTAGTTGCCACGACGGTCGTCGTAGCCGCCCCGGTCGTCACGGCGGTCGTCGCGGTTGCCGCGGTAGCCGCCGCGGTCGTCCCGACGGTCGCCGCGGTCGCGGTTGAAACCGCCACCGGACGGGCGGTCGTCACGACGGAAGCCGCCACGGTCGCCACCACGGTCATCGCGGTTGAAACCACCCGACGGGCGGTCCCCACGGTCACGGTTGAAGCCACCGCCGGAGGGGCGGTCGTCACGACGGAAGCCACCGCGGTCGTCACGGTCACGGTTGAAGCCGCCACCGGACGGGCGGTCGTCACGACGCGGACGGTCGTCACGGTCACGGTTGAAACCGCCCGGACGGTCATCGCGACGGAAACCGCCACCACCGGACGAGCGGTCGCCACGGTCGCGGTTGAAGCCGCCACCGGAGGGGCGGTCGTCGCGACGGAAGCCGCCACGGTCGCCACCACGGTCATCGCGGTTGAAACCACCCGACGGGCGGTCGCCACGGTCACGGTTGAAGCCGCCACCGGACGGACGGTCGTCACGACGCGGACGGTCGTCACGGTTGAAACCACCACCCGAGGGGCGGTCGTCACGGCGGAAGCCGCCGCCGCCCTGACGGTCGTCCCGACGGGCGCCGCCACGGTCGTTCGACCAGCCCCCACGGGACCGGGGCTCGTAGCCTCGGCCGTCGTCCGATCGACGCTCGGGACGGTCCTGGGGCTGGTTCGACATCGTGGTGACTCCTTCTGCTGCTTCAGCTCCACCGCGGACTGAGCAACTCCGCTGCCGTCACGCGGTTTCGGCGCCGGCCTCCTGGCCGCGCACCATCTCCATTGTCCGACATCCCGGAACACTCCGCCTGGGCGAAGGTCCCGGCCTGCCGGGGTACTACTCGTTCGCAAAACACAAAAAGGCCGCGGCCCCAGCGAGTCGCTGGGGCCGCGGCCTTGAATAATTGTTCGGCGGCGTCCTACTCTCCCACAGGGTCCCCCCTGCAGTACCATCGGCGCTGTAAGGCTTAGCTTCCGGGTTCGGAATGTAACC
>NZ_JBIVJF010000021.1:0-118552 GCF_044750105.1 Kitasatospora sp. NPDC088861 | reverse complement strand
ACCGGGCAAGCTGCAACCGGGATCCCCTCGCCGTGTTGTTACTCGTTCAACCCCGATTCACCGCCCCCCTTTAAAACCGCGGGCGGCCCCGGTCCGATCCGGACCGGGGCCGCCGCCGTCGGGCTTCGTCAGTGCACGCCCTCGAAGAGGCTCGTGACCGAACCCTCCTCGAACACCTCGCGGATCGCGGCCGCGATCGAGGGGGCGATGGACAGCGTGGTGATCTTGTCCAGCTGGATCTGCGCCGGGGTCGGCAGCGTGTTGGTGAACACGAACTCGCTCACCCGCGAGTTCTTCAGCCGGTCCGCGGCCGGGCCGGAGAGCACGCCGTGGGTGGCCGCCACCAGGACGTCCGCCGCACCGTTGTCGAACAGCGCGTCGGCTGCGGCGCAGATCGTGCCGGCGGTGTCGATCATGTCGTCGACCAGGACGCAGACCCGGTCCTTGACGTCACCGACGACCTCGGCCGACAGGATGGTGTTGGCCTGGGTCATGTCGCGGCGCTTGTGGATGATCGCCAGCGGCGCGTCCAGCCGGTCGCACCACTGGTCGGCCACCTTCACCCGGCCGGCGTCCGGCGACACGATGGTCAGCTTGGAGCGGTCCACCCTCCCGCCCACGTAGTCCGCCAGCATCGGCAGCGCGAACAGGTGGTCCACCGGGCCGTCGAAGAAGCCCTGGATCTGCGCGGTGTGCAGGTCCACGGCCATCAGCCGGTCGGCGCCCGCCTGGCGCAGCAGGTCGGCGACCAGGCGCGCCGAGATGGGCTCGCGGCCCAGGTGCTTCTTGTCCTGGCGGGCGTACCCGTAGAACGGCAGGATCGCGGTGATGCTCTTGGCGGAGGCCCGCTTCAGCGCATCGATCATGATCAGCTGTTCCATGATCCACTGGTTGATGGGAGCCGTGTGGCTCTGCATCACGAAGCAGTCCGCGCCGCGGGCCGAGTCCAGGAAGCGGACGTAGATCTCGCCGTTGGCGAAGTCCAGGGCCTTGGTCGGGACGAGCTCGGTCCCGAGCGCCTCGGCCACCTCCCTCGCCAGTTCCGGGTGGGCACGGCCGGAGAAGAGCTTGAGTTTCTTCTCACCCGACGTCGTGATCCCGCTCACTGCACCGTCTCCTCGCGTTGCTGACGCTGAACCCCGTCGTCCCGTGCGGGCAGGCGCAGCCGGCTCGCACGGGGTCGGGGGAATTGTCGGTACGCCTGGACACGGGCCGTAAGCCCAGTGGCGCACGTATGACCCCAAGGTTACGCGCCCACGCAGAAACCGTCCGCCCCGGGACCGCCCTCGGGCTCCCGCCCGTCCCGTCAGGCGTCCGCGGCCCCGTCCGTCGCGGCCTTCGCGGCCTGCGCGGAGGTGGTCCCCGGGCGCTTGCGCTCCACCCAGCCCTCGATGTTGCGCTGGTGCGCCCGGCTCACTCCGAGCGCGCCGGGCGGCACGTCGGTGGTGATCACCGAACCGGCCGCGGTGTAGGCGCCGTCCCCGATCGCCACCGGGGCGATGAACATGTTGTCGGAACCGGTGCGGCAGTGCGCACCGATCACCGTGCGGTGCTTGTTGACGCCGTCGTAGTTCACGGTGACCGAGGCCGCGCCGACGTTGGCGCCCTCGCCGATCGTGGCGTCCCCGATGTAGGAGAGGTGCGGCACCTTGGCCCCCTCGCCCAGCTCGGAGTTCTTCACCTCGACGTAGGTGCCGACCTTCGCCTTGCGGGCCAGCTTGGCCCCCGGCCGCAGGTAGGCGTACGGGCCGGCGGTGGCCAGCTCGCCCACCTCGGCACGGTCCGCCGTGGTGTTGCTCACACGGGCACCGGCGCCGATCAAGGTGTCCGTCAGGGTCGAGTTCGGGCCGACCTCGCAGCCCTCGCCCAGGTGGGTGGCACCCTGCAGCTGGGTGTTCGGCAGCACGAGGGCGTCCGGCTCGTACGTCACCTGCACGTCGATCCAGGTGGTCGCCGGGTCCACCACGGTGACGCCGGCCCGCATCGCCCGCTCCAGCAGGCGGTCGTTCAGCAGCCGGCGGGCCTGCGCGAGCTGCACCCGGTCGTTGATGCCCAGGATGTCCCGGTGGTCCTCCGCGACCACGGCGCCCACCCGGTGCCCGGCGGTGCGCAGGATCTCCAGGGTGTCGGTGAGGTACTCCTCGCCCTGCGAGTTGTCCGTGGTGAGCTCGGCCAGCGCCTCGACCAGCAGCTTGGCGTCGAAGGCGAAGACGCCCGAGTTGATCTCGGCGATCGAGCGCTGGACGGCGGTGGCGTCCCGCTCCTCGACGATCGCGGCGACGGTGCCGTCCTCGTCCCGCAGGATCCGGCCGTAGCCGAAGGGCTCGGGGACGACGGCGGTCAGGACGGTGACCCCGTTGTCCTGGCCGGCGTGGGCCTTCGCCAGGCGGCGCAGCGTGTCCCCGGTCAGCAGCGGGGAGTCCCCGGCGGTGACGATCACCGTGCCGTCCAGCACCACGCCGTCGACGGCCAGCGCCTCCAGCGCCGTGCGCACCGCGTGCCCGGTGCCCTTCTGGTCCTCCTGCACCACCGGACGGGCCGCCGGGTAGTGCGCCGCGAGGTGCTCCTGGACCTGCTCCCGCTGGTGTCCGACCACCACGACGAGCTGTTCCGGCGTCAGTTCGCTGGCCGCCGAGACGGCATGACCCACCAGCGACCGGCCGCAGACCTCGTGCAGCACCTTGGGCAGCTTGTTCGACTTCATCCGGGTCCCGCCACCGGCGGCGAGCACGACAACGGCGGCAAGCGAATTGGCACCCATGCGGGGAGGCTCCTCGGTCGGTTCACAGAGCGGGCAGAACGGGCCCGGACCGGACCGAGGCCGGTCGCCATTCGCACAGTCCGCCGAGCAGCACCGACAATACCGGCGGTTCGGCGGTACGCCCGAACCTGAGGCGTGCAGAGGCTCCGCCGCTAGGATTCGAACCCAGACAAAGGCCTCCAAAGGGCCCTGTGCTGCCATTACACCACGGCGGATGGTTGCTCAGACCCTACCCGAGTCGACCCTGCCATGGGTATCAACTGCCGCGATCCGCAGGCCCCGATCCGCCGGGAACGGTCGAACAAGCCGGGCCGCCGGTTCATCCATCCAGTCGGGTGAATTCACTCAAGCGCCGTGCGGCGGCGTGTTCCCTTCGCCACGGAGCGCAACCTACGATGCCGTAGGTTACGCCAACGTAGCCTCCGCTCCTCCCTCCCGCACAGGGATGCCGCAAAGGGACGCCCATGACCACCAAGGCCGGCGAGCCGAGCGCGGGGAACGCCGCGCTTCCCACCGAATCCCCCGATCCCACCGACACCGCCACCCGACTGTCCGCCACCCGCGGCGGGGAGAAGCAGGGCCTCGCCGAACGGCTCGCGCTAGGGCTGTTCATCCTCCTGCCGTTCGCCGCGCTGCTGGCCGCCGTGCCGGTGGCCTGGGGGTGGGGACTGGGGTGGACGGACGCGGCGATCACCGTCGCCATGTACTTCCTCACCTGCCACGGCATCACCGTCGGCTACCACCGCTACTTCACCCACAGCGCGTTCAAGGCCAACCGCCCGATGCGGCTCGCCCTCGCGGTCGCCGGCAGCCTGGCGGTCGAGGGCCCGCTGGTGCGCTGGGTGGCCGACCACCGCAAGCACCACCGGTTCAGCGACAAGGACGGCGACCCGCACTCGCCGTGGCGCTACGGGGAGAGCCTCCCGGCCCTGCTCAAGGGCCTGTGGTGGGCGCACATGGGCTGGATGTTCGACGAGGAGCAGACCCCGCAGCTCACGTACGCGCCGGACCTCGTCCGCGATCCGGCCATACGGCGGATCTCCCGGCTGTTCTGGCTCTGGACCATGATCTCGCTGCTGCTCCCCCCGCTGGTCGGCGGGCTGGTGACGCTGTCCTGGTCGGGCGCGCTGTCCGCCTTCTTCTGGGGATCGCTGGTCCGGGTGGCCCTGCTGCACCACGTCACCTGGTCGATCAACTCGATCTGCCACGCCGTCGGCCGCCGCCCGTTCCGCTCCCGGGACCGCTCGGGCAACGTCTGGTGGCTGGCGGTGCTCTCCTGCGGCGAGTCCTGGCACAACCTGCACCACGCGGACCCGACGGCCGCCCGGCACGGGGTGCTGCGCGGGCAGATCGACTCCTCGGCCCGGCTGATCCGCTGGTTCGAGCTGGCCGGCTGGGTCCGGGACGTCCGTTGGCCGGACGCGCAGCGGATCGCCGCCCGCCGCGCCGCATGAGTCGTCGCTTCCAGCATGATGTAGGGGTGAACGGGAGCAGCGCAGACAGCACAGGCGGCCACCAGAGCACGCGGACGGACGCGGCGCCCGACGCGGCGCCGGCCCGTCCGCGAACCGCTGCACCGGCGGGCGGGGGCGCCTCGGGGGGTGCGCCCGCCCCGGCGCCGCGCCGCCGGGGCGGGCGGGTCCGGATGACCGGCAAGCAGCGGCGGGAGCAGCTGCTGGAGATCGGCCGGACGGTGTTCGCGGAGCGCGGCTACGACGGCACCTCGGTGGAGGAGATCGCCGAGCGGGCCGGGGTGTCGAAGCCGGTGGTGTACGAGCACTTCGGCGGCAAGGAGGGGCTGTACGCGGTGGTGGTGGACCGCGAGATGCAACTGCTGCTGGACATGGTCACGGGGGCGCTGACCGGCGGGCACTCGCGGGAGCTGCTGGAGCAGGCCGCGTTCGCGCTGATGGACTACATCGACACCTCGACGGACGGCTTCCGGATCCTGGTCCGGGACTCCCCGGTGGCCCAGTCGACCGGCACCTTCGCGTCACTGATCAGCGACATCGCGACGCAGGTGGAGGACATCCTCGGCCTGGAGTTCAAGTCCCGGGGCTTCGACGCGCGACTGGCCCCGATGTACTCGCAGATGCTGGTCGGCATGGTGGCGCTGACCGGGCAGTGGTGGCTGGAGGTCCGCAAGCCGGACAAGGCGCAGGTCGCGGCGCACCTGGTGAACCTGGCCTGGCACGGGCTGGAGGGCCTGGAGCGGCACCCGAGGCTGGTCGGCGGGCGCAAGGACTGACCTGCGGGCGAACCGGCGGCGGGGTAGGGCCGACCGGCGGGCGGAAGGAGCGACCGACGGGCGGAAGGGCCGGCGGCCCTCCCGCCCCGCATCAGGCCCTGGTCCCGACGGCGAAGATCCGCCGGAACGGGAAGACGGTGCCGTGCAACCCGGCCGGGTAGGCCTCGCGCAGGAGCGCCCCGTACTCGGCGAGGAAGGCGGCTCGGCGGGCGGGGTCGGTCAGCCGGGTGAGGACGGGGCGCAGGGCGGTGCCCTTGACCCAGGCGAGGACCGGGTCCGGGCCCGGGAGCAGGGTGCGGTAGGTGGTCTCCCAGACGTCGGGCGCGCAGCCGGCGGCGGTGAGGGCGTCCAGATAGCGCTCGGGCGGGTGGACGCCGGCCCTGGCGGCGTCGTCGCCGAGGAGGCCGCGCCAGCGGGGGCTTCGCCGGAGTTCGGCGAGCAGGGTGTGGCTGGGGGCGTCGAAGTTGCCGGGGACCTGGAAGGCGACGGTACCGCCGGGCGGCAGGGCGCCGGCCCAGCGCGGGACGAGGTCGAGGTGGCCGTCGATCCACTGCAGCGTGGCGTTGGAGACGATCAGGTCGGGTCCGGCCGGGGCCGGGTCGTAGTCGCGGGCGTCGGCGAGCAGGTAGTCGGCGGTGGGCTCACCGTCGGTGCGGGCGGTGGCGAGCATCGGGGCGGAGTTGTCGACGCCGGTGAGGCGGGCGTGCGGCCAGCGTGCGCGCAGCACGGCGGTGGAGTTGCCGGGGCCGCAGCCGATGTCGAGGATCACGGGATCGCTCGGGTTCGGGAGGGCGGGGACGCGGGCGAGCAGGTCGCGCAGCGGACGGGTGCGTTCGTCCGCGAAGCGCAGGTACTGCGCCGGGTCCCAGACGGGACTGGTCATGGTCCACCTCACAAGTATCTCGACATCAAGATATCCCAGGTAGCCTTGCTGGCACATTTCTCGACGTCAAGAGACTTCACATCGACACATCCACCGATACACTGATCGTCATGGAGGACGAGGTCGACAGGCTGGTCGCAGCGTGGCGCCGAGAGCGCCCCGACCTCGACGTGGAGCCGCTGGAGGTACTCAGCCGGGTCAGCAGACTCGCCCGGCACCTCGACCGCGCCCGCCGCACCGCCTTCGCCGAGCACGGGCTGGAGCCCTGGGAGTTCGACGTCCTGACCGCCCTGCGCCGGGCCGGCTCCCCCTACCAGCTCTCCCCCGGCCAGCTGCTCACCCAGACCCTGGTCACCTCCGGCACCATGACCAACCGCATCGACCGCCTCACCGGCAAGGGCCTGGTCAAGCGCCTGCCCGACCCGGACGACCGGCGCGGCGTGCTCGTCCGGCTCACCGACGACGGCCGCGACCGCGCCGACCAGGCGCTCGCCGGACTGCTCACGCACGAACGCGAACTGCTCGCCCAGCTCAGCTCCGGCCAGCAGGGCGAACTCGCCGCGCTCCTGCGGCAGCTGGTCGCCCCGTTCGACAACATCCCGGGCTGATCCGCGCCCCGGAGTTCACGTCCGGTCCACCGCGGTCACGACGGACGGCGGCGCCGGCAGGGCCGGCTCGGCCGGGCTGACCCCGGCCCGGCGGGCCACCGCCACCGCGGCCAGCGTGGAGTGCACCCCGAGCTTGCCGAGCACGTTCTGCATGTGCGTCCGGACGGTGTGCGGCGACAGGTAGAGCCGCTCCGCGACCGCCTGCCGGCCCAGGCCCGCGACCATGCAGCGCAGGATCTGCTTCTCCCGCGGAGTGAGGGTGTCGACCAGCCGCTCGCTCTCGGTGCGGTCCCGCCGGGCGGTGGTCAGCTCGCGGATCACCCCGGTCAGCAGCGCGGGCGGCAGGTGCGTCTCGTCCCGCAGCACCCCCCGGACCACGGAGAGCAGCCGGGCCAGCGAACTCTCCTTGGCCACCCAGCCGGTGGCGCCCGCGTGCAGGGCCCGGGCGGCGCGGTGCGGGTCGTCGGCGACGGCCAGCACGACCGCCCGCAGCCCCGGATGGGCGCGGCGGACCCGGGCGAGCAGGGTGATGCCGTCCGGTGCCGGAGGCGTGGTTCTGAGCTGGTCGGCCCGGTACGCGTCGGAGCGGGCCGGTTCCGTGCCGCGCCCGCCCGGGCGCAGCAGGTCCACCGGGCGGCCGCCGGACTGCGCCACCGGCGGGCCGACCGGGTGGCGGGGCGGCGGCACCGCCGGGGCCGGCCGCCGCCGGGCCGCGTCGGCCGCGTCCGGGCCGAGCCGGCTCCGGACACCCGCCGAAGCAGTGCCCTCGGCCCCCAGGTCGGCGTCGATCAGGACCACGTCGAAGGCCCGCCCCTCGACGGCGGCACGCTCCAGCGCCCGCTCGGCGGCGGCCCCGCTGCCGGCCGCCCCCACCTCCACGTCGGGCTCGGCGGCGAGCGCCGCGGCCAGGGCCTCGGCGAAGATCCGGTGGTCGTCGACCACCAGGACGCGGATCCGCCCCATCGTCACTACCCCCCTGCTCAGACCGGCCCGAGCCCGGGGGCGGGGACCGGCCCCGGCACCCGCGGTCTGGGCCCGTCACTCCGCCCGCCCACCGGTGGCCGGTGAGGCCGAAAAGGGCGCCGGCCCCCACCGGTACCGCACTCAGCGTACGGGCCGGGAAACCCCCTCGTGGCGGTTTGGTGAAGTTTCGTCAGGAGGTGCGCGAGTGGCTGGATTTCACGCCATCACCGGTCGAAGCGGGCAACGCCGAGGCGCCGCCCCCGAACCTCCGGGAGCGGCGCCTGCGGGGTCCTGCGGCCTACTTGCCGTGCTTCTCCAGGGCGAACTTCCAGGCGTCGGCGACGATGTCGTCCAGGTTCGGGCGGCGCGGCGTCCAGCCCAGCGCCTCGTGGGCGCGGGCCGCCGAGGCCACCAGCACGGCCGGGTCGCCGGCCCGGCGGCCGGCCGCCTGCACCGGGATCTCCCGGCCGGTGACGCGCCGGACCGACTCGATCACCTCGCGCACCGAGAAGCCGCTGCCGTTGCCCAGGTTGCAGATCAGGTGCTCGCCCGGCTTGGCCGCGTCCAGCGCCAGCAGGTGCGCGTCGGCCAGGTCCGCGACGTGGATGTAGTCGCGGATGCAGGTGCCGTCCGGGGTCGGGTAGTCCTCGCCGTACACCGCGATGTGCGGGCGCTGACCCAGCGCCGCCTGGAACACCAGCGGGATCAGGTGCGACTCGGGGTCGTGGCGCTCCCCGTACGCGCCGTACGCACCGGCCACGTTGAAGTAGCGCAGCGAGACGGCGGCCAGGCCGTGCGCGACGGCCTCGCTGGTGATCAGGTGGTCCACGGCGAGCTTGGTGGCGCCGTAGGCGTTGGTCGGCGAGGTGCGGGCGGTCTCCGCGATCGGCACGACCTCCGGCTCGCCGTAGACGGCGGCGGTGGACGAGAACACCAGCTTGCGCACACCCGCCGCGCGCATCGCCGCGACCAGCTCCAGCGAACCCGCCACGTTGTTGCGCCAGTACTTCTCCGGGTCCACGACCGACTCGCCGACCTGCGAGGAGGCGGCGAAGTGCAGCACGCCGTCGAAGGAACCGTCCAGCACCCGGCCGGCCTCCTGGACCCGACCCTCGACGAACTCGGCACCGACCGGGACGCCCTCGCGGAAACCGGTGGAGAGATCGTCCAGGACGGTCACCTGGTGCCCCGCCTCCAGCAGGTGGGCGGCCACCACGCTGCCGACGTAGCCGGCGCCACCCGTGACCAGGTACTTACTCATGATGAGACCTCCAGCGGGCGACGGTCCGCCGGTCAGCGGCGGCCGTCGATGACGTGTGTACGACTGAGGCTATTCTCCCTGCCCGCCGGAGTGCCCAGGACCATGTGAACGGGCCGCCCGGGAGCCGGTTTCACGGACCCCGAGCCCCCCTCAGCCGCCGGCCATCCGCTCCAGCAGCCCGGTACGGGCCGCCACCGCGGCCGCCTCCAGCCGGGTCCGCGCACCGAGCTTCATCAGCACCCGCTGGACGTGCGTCCGGGCGGTGCTCGCGGCGATCCGCATCCCGGCGGCGATCGCCGCCGTGTCCTCCCCGTCCGCGATCCGGGCCAGCACCTGCACCTCACGGCGGGTCAGCAGCCGCAGCAGCCGCACCGCCTCGTCGTCCGGCTCGGCGACCGGCCGCAGCAACTGGTCGAAGGCCCCGCGCAGCACGTCCACGGCCACCGCCGCCTCGCCCGCCCGGGCCCGCCCGATCGCCCGCTCGACCACCCCGATCCGCTCGTCGCTCGGCACGTACCCCGCCGCCCCGGCCGCGAACGCCCCCGCCACACCGCGCAGTTCACCCACCGGACCGAGCACGATCACGGCCACCTCGGGACGCTCCCGGCGGATCCGGCGCAGCCCGTCGAAAGCCGCCGGCTCACTCGGCGCGGACACCCCCAGCAGACACACCTCCGGCCGCCGGCCGACCACCAGATCGGCCGCGACCCCGGCCGGGCAGCCGACCGCGAGCACCCGGTGGCCGCGCAGCTGCAACGCCGTGGCCAGCGCCTCGGCCAACAGCCGGTGATCGTCGACCACCACGAGTCGAACGCCCATGACGCCCTCCCGGTCGGGGTTCGGCTCGCGCCCGCACCCCATGGGCGGGCGGCCGATGACGCACCATCACAGCGCATTCCGTACCCGACCCGCTAGGCCGCCGCGCTCGGCCTCCGCACCGGGCCCGACGGTCTGATCGGGGAACAGCAAAAGGCCCTCGCCATGAAGCGAGGGCCTTCGAATGGAGCCCCCATGCGGAATCGAACCGCAGACCTTCTCCTTACCATGGAGACGCTCTACCGACTGAGCTATAGGGGCTTGCCGGGCTTTCGCCGGGCCGGTCGAACAAGGAAGACATTACACGGCTGGCGGCCAGGAAGGGAAATCGGGTCCGCGGCCCCGGCGCACGCCGGACCGACCCCCGGCGGGCGGGCACCCGCCCCTCGGCGCGGGCCCGGCCAGCCCTCGGCGCGCGCGGCCAGCCTTCGGCGTGCGCGCGGTCAGCCTTCGGCGTGCGTCTCGTCGAACTCCTCGCGGGCGGCCAGCATCTGCCCGGTCCGCTGCTCCGTCCACCGGCCGAGCGGCGCCAGCAGTACAGCCAGCTCCCGGCCGAGCGGCAGCAGGTCGTAGACCACCCGCGGCGGCGTCTCCGGGAACACGGTGCGGCGCACCAGTCCGCTGCGCTCCAGGCTGCGCAGCGACTGGGTGAGCATCTTGCGGCTGACCCCGCCGACGCCGCGCTGCAG
The DNA here is from genome assembly GCF_044750105.1 of Kitasatospora sp. NPDC088861. NCBI lineage: Bacteria > Bacillati > Actinomycetota > Actinomycetes > Kitasatosporales > Streptomycetaceae > Kitasatospora > Kitasatospora sp. NPDC088861. The sequence continues at coordinate 108,323 of NZ_JBIVJF010000021.1, read as the reverse complement.
TTCGGAGAACCGCTGCTGCCCGCAGGCGGCGAGGCTCATCAGGATCAACATCGACCACTTGTCGGCCAGTTCGGCGAACATCGCGCGGCTGGGACAGAGCTGGGCGAAGACGTCGAGCTCCTGCTCCCGGTCCTGCCCGCCCTCCCGTTCCTGCCCCTGCCGCCCGGTGTCGCTCTCCGCCCGGGCCGCTTCCTCCGTCGTCATGCTGTCCAGGGTAGCCCCGCGGTCTCCAATCCACCCTTGGTAACCAATGGAGACTTGGTCTATATTAGAGACCATTCGACGGGCCGGGGTGCGGCAGCAGGCCCTCGCCGCCCCTTGCCTTCCCCCTGCCTTGCCTGCGTTGCCCTGCCCCTGCCCCTGCCCGTACCCGTATAGGAGTGCCCCCGCATGACCGCCATCCGCCCGACCGTCGCCCTCGCCTACCACTCCGGCTACGGCCACACCGCCGTCATCGCCGAGGCCGTCGCCCGCGGCGCCGCCGCCGCCGGCGCCGAGGCCGTCTCGATCGCCGTCGACACCATCACCGACGAGCAGTGGGCCCAGCTCGACGCCGCGGACGCGATCGTCTTCGGCTCCCCCACCTACATGGGCACCGCCTCCGGCGCCTTCCACGTCTTCGCCGAGGCCACCAGCAAGCGCTGGTTCTCCGACGCCTGGCGGGACAAGGTCGCCGCCGGCTTCACCAACTCCGCCTCCAAGAGCGGCGACAAGGCCGGCACCCTCGGCTTCTTCCAGACCCTCGCCGCCCAGCACGCCATGAGCTGGGTCAACCTCGGCCTCAAGCCCGGCTGGAACGCCACCACCGCCACCGAGAACGACCTCAACCGCCTCGGCTTCTTCAACGGCGCCGCCGCCTCCAGCCCGTCCGACGCCGGCCCCGAGGCCGTGCACAAGGCCGACATCGCGACCGCCGAGTACCTCGGCGAGCGGGTCGCCCAGCACACCGCCGTCGTGCTGGCCGGCCGCGCCGCCCTCGCCGGCTGACCGCACCGCACGGTCGGCACCTACGCCGCCGGGTCCGCCCCCAGGAGGGGCGCCCGGCGGCGTCCGCCGTCCACCGCCCCCAACTCCGCGCCGCCGGTCTCCGGCAGCAGCCACAGGCACCCCAGCGCCACCGCACCCAACCCCACCAGGTACCAGCCGACCGGCTCCGCCGTCCCGTACGCCTCCGTCAGCCGCGTCGCCACCAGCGGCGTCGTCGCCCCGCCCACCACGCCGCCCAGGTTGTACGTCAACGCGGCACCCGTGTACCGCACCCGGGTCGGGAACAACTCCGGCAGGAACGCCGCCACCGGCCCCATCAGGCACCCCAGCACCACCAGCGCACCCGCCAGTGCCACGAACATCAACGGCCGGCGCACCGTCTCCAGCAGCGGGAACAGCACCAACGACCACCCCGCCGCCAGGCCCGTCGCCCAGCTCAGCGTCCGCCGCCGCCCCCACCCGTCACTGCGCGACGCGCTCACCCACACCGTCACGCCCATGCCCAGCGCGCCCACCAGCAGCATCACCAGCACCAGCGAACTCGCCACCCCGAGCCCGGACGTCGCGTACGCCAACGCGTACGTCGTGGTCAGGTAGAACAGCGCGTACCCCACGGTGATCGCCCCACAGCCCAGCAGCACCGTGCGCCAGTGCCCGCGCAACACCTCCACCACCGGCGCCCGGTCCCTCGGCTCGTCCGGCCGGAACAGCGGCGTCTCCTCCAACCGCAGCCGCACGAACAGCCCCACCGCCACCAGCCCCAACGACGCCAGGAACGGCACCCGCCAGCCCCACTCCCGGAACGCCCGCTCGTCCAGGCCGAGTTGGACCGCCAGGAACACCCCGTTCGCCAACACGAACCCGCTCGTCGGCCCCAACTGCAGGAACGCCCCGTACCGCCCCCGCCGCCCGGCCGGCGCGTTCTCCGCGATCAGCAGCGCCGCCCCGCCCCACTCCCCGCCCAACCCCACGCCCTGACACACCCGCAACGCCACCAGGGCCACCGACGCCCACCACCCCCACGACCCGAACCCCGGCAACACCCCCACCGCCGCCGTCGACAGCCCCATCAACAACAGCGACACCACCAGCGTCGCCTTCCGCCCCACCCGGTCCCCGAAATGCCCGAACACCACCGCCCCCAGCGGCCGGGCCAGGAACGCCACCGCGTACACCGAGAACGCCGCCAACAGCGCCCCCACCGTGCCCAGTTCAGGAAAGAACACCGACCCGAACACCAAGGCCGCCGCCGTCCCGTACAAAAAGAAGTCGTAGAACTCGATCGCCGTACCGATCAGCGCCGCAGCCGCCGCACGCCTCAACTGCCCCGCCCGCCGGGCTTCCTCCGCATCCATACCACCACCCTGGACACCAGCCCGCCCCGCCACCAGCCCCCACCCGAGTGACCCCCGCGCACACCCCCACCCCACGCGCCCCCGGCTCAACACCGCAGGCGCACACCAGCGCAGGCCCCCGGATCACCGCACGTACGGGTCCTCCCCCGGCGGCACCGCAGGCTGTCCACTGGCCTTCCGCCGCCGCAGCACGACGAACACCACACCGGCGACCAGCACCAACCCACCCACCACACCGGCCACGACCGGCAACGCACCACCCGAACCGGAGGACTTCTCCGCCGCCGGCCCCACCGGAGGCGCCCCCACCGCCACATCACTCGGACTCGGGGCGGCCGAACTCGACGAGGGCGTCGAAGTAGCCGACGGGCTCGCCGAGGGAGACGGAGCGGCCGGTGCCGAGGCCTCTGGAATCGAGATCGGCGACACATCCGCCGGCCCCGGGTCGCCAGGACTCGTCAGCGCGATCCGCGGCCTGACCGCTCCATAACCGGCATCGTTGTTTCGAATGGCCCCATCACTCGACTTGCCCGCCGTATTGATGAGAACCCGCAGAATTTGATTGGCCGTCCAGTCCGGATGCACCGACCACACCAATGCGGCCGAAGCGGAAACCAGGGCGGTCGCGTCGGACGTTCCGTGACTCTTACAGTAGCCCGTGGAAGAGGTGCAAGCTTCAATCATGTCCATGCCTGGAGCCACAAGGGCGACCTGCGGGCCCATCTGAGACTCCGATGTCACGGTTCCATCGCGGTCGACGGCTCCAACTCCGACGACATTGGGCAGAGCGCCCGGATATTCAATCAGATTCCCCGACTGTGCCGAATTTCCGACACTGGAGACCACCAGGGATCCCCTTTCCCTCGCAGTCGCGAGAATTCCATTCAACTTGGCCACACCCTCCGGGGATGCCGCCACAGCTGCCGTGCCCTGCGAGATGTTGATTACCCGGGCCCCCTGGTCGACCGCATAGGTGACGGCCTGCCCAATCTGGTCGAGAAAATCGGCTGTGGTAACCGAACCTGCAGACCCGTTATTGATCTTCAGTGGAAGAATTCTGGAACTGGGCGCAAGGCCGTAGGCCCCATTACCCCCTCGATTCTTGCCCGTCCCTGCAATGAGGCTGGCCATCTCTGTGCCATGCCCGTTATCGTAGGAACCGACTCCCCCAGGGCTACCGCTGAAGTCTTTCCCCGGAAGAAATTGTCCGGCCAGGTCTGGATGATCCAGCCTGAAGCCGCCATCGATCACAGCAACAATGACACCTTCACCCTTGGAGATCTTCCACATCTCCGACGCATGCATGGCATCCAGGTGCCACTGATCGGCACGGATCGAATCGTCGGCAATCGCAGGAACTGCAACCGGGCCGACCATGATTCCCGCAGCCAGGAGCGACGCTGCAAACACACGCTGACGCACTCGTTTCCGCCCCATCACAACCCCTCGTCAGTTCCTGTCGATCGAGAAATACGCCCCGAACAGGTCTGCCCGGCCACTGGGAGAGCCCAGTGGCCGGGCAGTCGTTGCCGTCCTACTCAATCACGTCCGGGTTGCTGTGCGGCGTACCGCTGGTCCAGGTCTCCTCGTCCTCGTGGAGGTAGTCGGCCCGCTTGCGGCGATCGCGCTCGTTCCGCCCTGAGTGACCTGCCGTTCCCGGGGCCATCATGCCGTTCTGCCCGGAGCGGGCTTCGCCCTCAACGGCTCCCGCAGCAGCAGCCCGGTTACGCAGGCCTGTACCACCCGGCGTGAACTCCCCGCCAGCAGCCGGTCCCTTGCGGCCGCCGACCGCCCCTCCTCCGGTCGAGGTCAGGCCCCGGCCCCGCGAGCTGCCGCCCGAACCAACGGCTCCGGAACCACCACCCATCCCCGGATGCATGCCGCCCACCCCGCCCGCGCTGCCGGCCGCTCCCGCCCGACCAGCCTGGGTCTCACGGGCGCCGAAGACCGTCCCGCTGGGCAGACCCGGGTTGCCACCGGACTTGCCCGGCACCGAGCCGCCGCCGAACGGAGCCGTACGGACGGGGATCGAGCCACCGCCCCTGCCGGAGACGGATCCGCCACCACCCTTGGCCGGAATCGAGCCGCCGCCGGCCCCGGCCGGGAAACCGGTCACCGGGCCGCCACCCGGATATCCCGGGGTGCCACCGGGGCCACCCGGATATCCGGGAATCCCACTCGGACCGTCAGGCGAGAGACTTCCACCACCGCTGGGGCCGAGCGGGCCGGTCTGACCTGGCAGGGTCGGCACGGTCGGCAGGCTGTCGAGGCCGGTACCGGGACGGTGGACGGGTTCCGACGGCACAGAGGGCGGCGTCGAGGAGCCCGGGTCCACCGGCGTCGGCGGCACCTCGCCACCGCTTCGCGGCGGAATCGGGCCACCGTGTCCCGGCTCGCTCGGCACCTGCGAGTCCGACCTGGGGTTGTGAATCGCCACCGAGCCGCCGCTGTAGTTGCCTCCGGACGGGCGGGAGCTCCCACCGCTGCTGAAACCATCGCCCGAACGGGGGCTTCGGAGGGAGCCACCGGAGCCGCCTCCGTTGCCGCCACCGCCCGTGTACACCGAGTCTGTGCTCCTGTCCTTACTGCCAGGCGTCCCCGGGAGGTCCACTGGCCCAAGCCCGGCCAGTTTCGTCGTCGCCGCGTCGTACGCCTGCGCGAGCTTCTCCATCTGGAGGACGGCTTCCTGGTGCTCCTTCTGGACCTTCGCCTGGGCCTGGGCGGCCTCGGTCCCAGTCACCCAGCCCTTGTTGACCGTCTTCATGTAATCGTCGACGGACTGACCGACCGCGAGCTGCACGCTTGAGGGCATGTAGACCGTCTGACTGTTGCGCTTGGTGACCGTCGCGATCTCCGTGTGCGGCGGTTCGGGCACAGCGGACTTTGCGGTGCTGAGCGCCTCACCGGCCTGGTGCATGGCTTCGCCGGCGGTCTTGGAGTAGTCGCCGAGCAGCCCGGCGGACTGATGCAGGTTCCCGGCCCAGGTCTTGAAGCTCTCGGCGGCGGGGCCTTCCCAGTGAACCTGGTCGATGTGCGACTTGAGTGCCGCGCTCAGTTCCTTCAGAACACGGCCGGCCGACTGCAGCTGAGTGCCTCGGCTCAGGACCTTCGAAGGGTCCGTGCTGTCGACCATCTTCCTCAGATTGTCGTGGTCGTAGCTCTCGAAGTTCGTTCCGCCTGCCACTACTTACTCCCCGTTTCCCCGTAGGTCTCTCCTGGCGCAGCCATCAGAACGTCGAGTCGGCCCGCGGCGGTGTGGGGCCGCCCGCGTTCTTCGCGACGGCGTTCTGTGCGGCCGCCGTGTCGTCCTCGTTGGCCGAGTAGTTGCCCGCCGTCGCCGCGACCGCGGTCTTCATCGCCTCGATCTGCGACACGAAGTCCTTGTGCAGCTTGACGAGCTGGGTGTGCACCTTGTCGTAGGCCGCGGTCAGGGCCGTCGCTTCGGCGAACTCCGCGCTGGCGAAGCTTCCGCCGGTCAGCTTCTGTTCCTGGAGTTTGTACGGGGCCGCCGGGGAGCCCTCCATGGCCTGGAGCAGGGCTTCGATCTTCTTGGCGAACGCGGTGAGCGTGTCGAGCTCGACCTTGACGTCCTTCTTGCCGAAGGCGGACACCAGGTCGGCGGCGCTGACGTTCATCTGCACGGTGCTGACGAGGGGGCCGAACCCCATCATGTGGCTGAGCATAAATGGCGTGACGTCACCGGACGTGTCCGGACTGGCCCCCGTGTTCGGTGGAACCTCTCCTGCCACAGCAGTTCACCTCTCCCCCGTACGGGCGGCGGTTCGGGGTAACCCCGGGGCCGCCGCTCCGCAACATACCGTCAACTTCTCGGTCGTACAGTGCTGGTCGGTGCACCGCCCGCCCTGGGGGCGGTCTCCGCCTCCGTAATCGTAGCCACCGCCCCTGTCGGGTCGGCAGGGCCCTTGGCCCGCCTGTGCGGGATCGGTACGAACTTGACACGTGCGGCCCTCGGGGGTGCCGCGCCGGGCCCCGGTAGACTGGTCTCGCCCGGTTGGACCGGGTACGCCCCCATCTGCCGCGCAATGTCGCACAGCAGCGACCCCTGGCCGCAGAACGGACGTGACCTGATGCCCGCAGACGAGTCCGCCCCCTCCTGGTGGGCCCGTGCCGCCCGTCCTTCCCAGCCGCCGTTGCCGCTGGCGCTGATGGCCCGCGCGGCGGTGGGCATGGCGGTGCCGCTGGCCGCAGGGCTGCTGGCGCACCGGCTGGATCTGGGGGTGTTCGCCGGTCTGGGCGCGATGCACGCGACGATGAACGACCGCGCGGAGCCGAGCGGCCTGCGGGTGCCCCGGATCGCGTCGGCGGTGCTGGCTTCGGCGCTCGGCATGCTGATCGGCACTTCCCTCCAGCACGCGCACGTTTCGGCGGTGGTGCTCGGTGCGGCGCTCACGTTCACGGCGTTCGCGTCCGGCGCGCTGAGTGCGACGGGCCCGCGGGGTTCGGCGGCGGGGATGCTGCTGCTGGTGTCGGCGGCGTTGGGCAGCGGGATGCCGTTGCCGGATCCGTGGTGGGCGGCGGCGCCGATGATGCTGGCGGGTGCCGCGTTCGTGGTGGTACTGGGTCTGCCGGGGGGCGCGCACCGCCGTCCCGCCTCGGATCCGCGCAACCGTGCGCTGGCGGCCGCGTACGAGGCGTTCGGCCGGACGCTGGCCGATTTGGGCACGCCGCAGGGCGCGGCTTCGCGCCAGGTGTTGACGGCCCGGTTGAACCAGTTGCAGGACCTCCTCCCGCGACCGCACCGCCCGGGGTCGGAGTCCGCCCGTACGGTTCGGCTGCGCCGGATGTACGAGGCGGCGTTGGCCGCCACCGAGGCGGCGACGGGCCTGTTGTGGGCGTGGCGGCCGGTGCCGCCCGAGGTCGCGGAGGTACCGCTCCGGTTGGCGGACGCGGTCCGGCGGGGCGGCGGCGAGGTCGCCGTTCCGCAGTGGCAGCCGGACACGCCGTCCCGGCAGGCCCTGGACGTGGCGTTGCGCGCGGCGGCCGACACCGTGGCCGGCCGGGAGGCGGAGGTCGGTACCGCACCGGCACCGCCGCCCGATCCGTGGCGGCTGCGGGTGCGGCTGCTGTCGCGCGGTTCGGTCCGGTACGGGCTGCGGGTGGCGTTGTGCATCGCGGTCGGTTCGGCGGTGACGGCCAGCTACCCGCTCAGCAAGAGCTACTGGGTGCCGATGACGATCGCCTTCGTGTTGAAGCCGGATCTCGGTTCGGTGTTCCTGCGGGCGGTGAGCCGCTCGGTCGGCACGGTGCTCGGGGTGGCGGTCACGGCGGCCGTGGTGTCGCTCACGACCGACGCGTGGGTACTGACGGCGATCGCCGCGTTCTGCGTGGCCCTACTGCCGTACGCGACGGCGGCGCACTACGGGCTGAACACGGTGGCGATGACGCCGATGGCGTTGATCCTGCTCCAGTTGGGCGGGCAGAGCAGCGCGGCCGAGTTCTGGCCGCGGGTGCTGGACACGGTGCTCGCGAGCGCGATCGTGCTGCTCTTCGGCTATCTGCTGTGGCCCGAGCGTCCGCGGCACCGGATCGAGCCCCGGCTGGTGGACGCGGCCACCGCGCTGCGGGCCTATCTGGACGCGGTCACCGGGGACGCGGGCCGGGCCGAGGTGTGGCTGCGCCGTACGGCGTACCGGGCGTTGGAGGACGCCCGCCAGGAGGTGCGGCAGGGGCTGGCCGAGCCGCCGCCGACGGGACGGCTGGCGGAGCAGTGGCTGCCGGCGACGGCGGCGTTGGAACGGCTGGGCGGCGCGGTGGCGGCGTTCGCGGCGCAGCTGCGGTACGGCGGCCGGGTGCCGGATCCGGCGGAGGTGGGGCGGGTGCGCCGGGCGCTGGACGAGCTGACGGCGGCGGCCCGCGAGCACCGCCCGCCGACCGGGGCGGCGGCCCGCCCGACGGCGCCGCACGACCCGACGCGCAGTGCGCTGGGCCGTGCGGCGGACGAGCTGGAGGCCCTGCTGGCCCGGTAGGGCCCGACCGGAGTCCCGGTCCCGGCCAGAAGACTCCGACCAGAACTCCAACCAGAACCCCGATCAGGACTCCGGCCGGAACTCCGACCGGGGCTCAGACCTGCTCGGCCAGCTCCAGCCAGCTCAGCTCCAGCTCCTCCTTCTCCTCCCGGACGGTGCGCAGTTGCGCGTCCAGCTCCGCGACCTTGGAGAAGTCGGCGGCGTGCTCGGCGAGTTGGGCGTGCAGCTTGGACTCCTTCTGGTCCAGCTTGGCGATCTGCCGCTCCATCTTCTGCATCTCCTTCTTCGCCGCCCGCAGGTCGCCGCCCGACAGGGCCGACGCGGCGGTCCCGGCGTCCGAGCCGCCGGACGCCGCGGCCGAAGCGGTCGAGGCGGTCGAAGCACCCGACGCGGCCGAAGCGGCGGCGGCGATCGAGGCGGCCATCCGCGCCCGCCGCTCCAGGTACTCGTCGACGCCGCCCGGCAGCATCCGCATCTTCTGGTCGCCGAGCAGCGCGTGGACGACGTCGGTGGTCCGCTCGATGAAGAACCGGTCGTGGCTGATGACGATCATCGAGCCGGGCCAGCCGTCGAGCAGGTCCTCCAGCTGGTTGAGGGTCTCGATGTCGAGGTCGTTGGTGGGCTCGTCGAGGAACAGCACGTTGGGCTCGTCCATCAGCAGGCGCAGCAGTTGGAGCCGCCGCCGCTCGCCGCCGGACAGGTCGCCGACGGGCGTCCACTGCTTGTCCTTGCCGAAGCCGAACTGCTCGCACAGCTGGCCGGCGCTCATCTCCCGGCCCTTGCCGAGGTCGACGCGCGAGCGGACCTGCTCGACGGCCTGGAGCACCCGGATGGCCGGGTCCAGTTCGACGACCTCCTGCGACAGGTAGGCGAGCCGCACCGTCTTGCCGACCTTGATCAGACCCGACGCGGGCTGCACGTCGCCCTCGGAGGCGTACGCGTCGCGCAGGGCGCGCAGCAGCGAGGTCTTGCCGGCGCCGTTGACGCCGAGCAGGCCGATCCGCTCGCCGGGGCCGAGCTGCCAGGTGAGGTTCTCCAGCAGCAGCTTGGGGCCGGCCTTGACGGTGACGCCTTCCAGGTCGAAGACGGTCCTGCCCAGTCGCGCGTTGGCGAACTTCATCAGCTCGGACCGGTCCCGGGGCTCCGGCACGTCGGCGATCAGGGCGTTGGCGGCCTCGATCCGGTAGCGCGGCTTGGAGGTGCGGGCGGGGGCGCCGCGGCGCAGCCAGGCGAGTTCCTTGCGGGCGAGGTTCTGGCGCTTCTGCTCCTCGACGGCCTCGATCCGGGAGCGCTCGGCGCGGGCGAAGACGTAGTCGGAGTAGCCGCCCTCGTACTCGTGCACGGCGCCGCCCTGGACGTCCCACATCCGGGTGCAGACCTGGTCGAGGAACCAGCGGTCGTGGGTGACGCAGACCAGCGCGGAGCGGCGCTTCTGCAGGTGCTGGGCGAGCCAGTTGATGCCCTCGACGTCGAGGTGGTTGGTGGGCTCGTCGAGGACGATCAGGTCGGGCGAGCCGAGGAGCAGCTTGGCGAGGGCGATCCGGCGGCGCTCGCCGCCGGAGAGCGGGCCGATGACGGTGTCGAGGCCGTCGGCGAAGCCGGGCAGGTCGAGGCCGCCGAAGAGGCCTTCGACGATGTCGCGGATGCGGGCGTCGCCGAGCCACTCGTGGTCGGCCCGGTCGGCGATCACCTCGTGCCGGATGGTGGCCGTCGGGTCGAGCGAGTCGTGCTGGGTGAGGACGGCCAGCTGGAGGCCGCCGTTCCAGGTGATCCGGCCGCTGTCGGCCTCCTCCAGCTTGGCGAGCATCCGGATCAGGGTGGTCTTGCCGTCGCCGTTGCGTCCGACGACGCCGATCCGGTCGCCTTCGCTGACGCCGAGGCTGACTCCGTCCAGGAGGGCGCGGGTGCCGTAGACCTTCGTGACGGACTCGATGGTGGCGAGGTTGACGGCCACGTCTGCTGCGCTCCTGGGATTGGCGGTCTCGGGGCGGCCCGCCGGTCGCGGCCGGGCACCCCTGTCGGGGACGCCCCGATCTCCCCAGCCTAATGGGCCCGCCGAAGCGCCCTCACCGCCTGCGGCGGCGGGGGCCCCGAAACCGGCGGGCCCCGAACCGGCGAAGCCCCTACGACGCGAGCGGGGTCCCTACGACGCGGGCGCCGCCCCGGCACCGGCGGGCCCTACGGCACCAGCGCCGCCCCCGGCACCGGCCCGTACGTGGCGTGCGCGGTCCGGCAGGTGCCGGAGGCCCGCAGCGCCTCGGCGACGGCGGCGGCCGCGTCGGCGTCCTTGGCGAGGAACGCGCAGGTCGGCCCCGAGCCGGAGACGAGGGCGCCGAGCGCGCCGGCCTCGGTGCCGGCCCGCAGGGTGGCGGCGAGCGCGGGCCGCAGCGAGAGGGCGGCGGGCTGGAGGTCGTTGGCGAGGGCGGCGGCCAGGGCGACGGCATCGCCCTGGGCGAGGGCGGCGAGCAGCGCGGGGTCGGCGTCGGGGGTGCGGACGTCGGTGTCGCTGGAGCCGGTGCCGGCCTCCTCGCGCAGACGGTCGCACTCGCGGAAGACGGCGGGGGTGGAGAGGCCGCCGTCGGCGACCGCGAACACCCAGTGGAAGGCGCCGTCGACGGTGAGCGGCTGCAGGATCTCGCCCCGGCCGAGGCCCAGCGCGACGCCACCGAGCAGGGCGAACGGCACGTCGGAGCCGAGTTCGGCGGCCAGCTCCAGGAGGGTGTCGAGGGCGGTGTCGAGCTGCCAGAGCGCGTCGCAGGCGACCAGCGCGGCGGCCCCGTCGGCGCTGCCGCCGGCCATGCCGCCGGCGACCGGGATGGCCTTGGCGATGTGCAGGTGCACGCCGGGGTCGGCGATGCCGTGGTGGGCGGCGAGCAGGCGGGCGGCGCGGGCGGCGAGGTTGCTGTCGTCGAGGGGGACGACGTGGGCGTCCGGCCCGGTGCAGGAGAGCGTGACGCCCTCCCCCGCCGTGGCGGTGACCTCGTCGCCGAGGGCGACGGCGAAGAACACGTTGGCCAGGTCGTGGAACCCGTCGGCGCGCAGTCCGCCCACCCCGAGCTGGACGTTGACCTTGGCCGGAACCCGCACGGTGATCACTGGGAGTCCGCCTCCGGCTCGTGCTCGGAGATCACCGGCTCGTGCTCGGAGATCACCGGCTCGTGCTCGGAGATCACCGGCTTGTGCTCGGCGATCGCGGCGAACTGCTCCACCGTGAGCATCTCGCCGCGCAGCTTGTGGTCGATCCCGGCCGCCGCGAGCGCCTGCTCGGCCCCGGCGGCGGAGCCGGCCCAGCCGGCCAGCGCGGCGCGCAGGGTCTTGCGCCGCTGGGCGAACGCGGCGTCGACGACGGCGAACACCTCCCTGCGGCTGGCGGTGGTCTTCGGCGGCTCGCGGCGGATCAGCGAGACCAGCCCGGAGTCGACGTTGGGGGCGGGCCAGAACACGTTCCGGCCGATGGCACCGGACCGCTTCACGTCGGCGTACCAGTTGGCCTTGACGGACGGGACGCCGTAGACCTTGTTGCCGGGCTTGGCGGCGAGCCGGTCGGCGACCTCGGCCTGCACCATCACCAGGGTGCGCTCGATACTGGGGAAGGTCGCCAGCATGTGCAGCAGGACGGGCACGGCCACGTTGTACGGCAGGTTGGCGACCAGCGCGGTGGGCGCCGGCCCGGGCAGCTCGGTGACCTCCATGGCGTCGCTGAACACCAGGTCGAAGCTGTCGACCTTGCCGGGCATCCGGGCCGCGACGGTCGCCGGCAGGTGCTGTGCCAGTACCGGGTCGATCTCCACCGCCGTGACGTGCGCGGCCACCTCCAGCAGCGCCAACGTCAGCGACCCGAGCCCGGGTCCGACCTCGACCACCGCGTCCTCGGCCGTCACCCCGCCTGCCCGGACGATCCGCCGCACGGTGTTGCCGTCGATGACGAAGTTCTGCCCGCGCTGCTTGGTCGGCTTCACGCCGAACGCGGCCGCCAGCTCCCGAATGTCGGCGGCGCCCAGCAGGTGGCTGTCAGGGGTGGGGTCGGTGGTGCTCACGCGCCAAGGATACGGGCGCGCGGGGCCCTCAGAGTTCGACGACCTGGGCGAGGTCGATCTCGACGGGGTACGGCACCGAGGTGCGGAGCACGCCCTCATGCTGGGCGACGGGCAGGTAGACGCCCTTCTCATCGTCCCGGTGGAACTCGTGCACGATCGGCAGGTTGTCGAGGCCGCGCTCGACCCGCCAGTAGTACGGGATCTTCTTCTCGGCGTACTGGCCTGGCTTGCGGAAACGGTCGACGACCCTGGAGCCGGGTGATACGACCTCGACCGCCAGGACCACCGACTCGGGCGGGGTGCACTCCAGCTCGAAGAAGTCGAGGCCGGTCTTGTCGATGACGACGACGTCGGGCTTGGAGGTGTTGTATTCGTCGAGCAGGACGCAGCGCTCGGCGTTCACGACGTAAGGCGTGGTCCGCGCGCCGGACAACCTGATGAGCAGCTGATCGCGCACCTGGTCGTGCCACCACTTCGCCATCCCTCGGACCACGACGGCTCCGTCCACCAGTTCCCAATCGAACGGCAGGTCGAGGTCCTTGACCTGCTCGTACGTCCAGCCCTGGGACGGCGGATGCATCCAGTCGATCGGCTCGGCGGTCATCGCCACCTCCCTCACTGCACTCATGCTAGCCAGCCCAAGAAGCAGCCGGGAGTGCCGAATCGTTCCGCCGGAATCAGACTTTCGTTCGACCGGCTCAGTACCCGAAGGCCCGGGCCGTGTTCTCCGCGATCGCCGTGGACAGCTCGTCCTCGTGCAGCCCCAGCGTGCCGGCCATCGAGCGGACGGTGACCGGGATGAGGTACGGGGCGTTGGGCCGGCCGCGGTAGGGGTGGGGGGTGAGGAAGGGCGCGTCGGTCTCGACCAGGACCCGGTCGAGGGGGGTGGCGGCGAGGGCGTCGCGCAGCGGCTGGTTGGCCTTGAAGGTGACCGGGCCGGCGAAGGACAGGTACCAGCCGTGTTCGGCGCAGACCTTGGCCATCTCGGCGTCGCCGGAGTAGCAGTGGAAGACCGTCCGCTCGGGGGCGCCTTCCGCCAGCAGGACGGCGATGACGTCCTCGTGGGCGTCGCGGTCGTGGATGACCAGGGCCTTGTCGTGCCGCTTGGCCATCTCGATGTGGCGGCGGAACGACTCCTTCTGGATCTCGACGCCCTCGGGGCCGGTGCGGAAGTAGTCGAGGCCGGTCTCGCCGACGGCGCGGACCTGCGGGAGGGCGGCGAGCCGGTCGATCTCGGCGAGCGCCTCCTCCAGCGCGGCCTCGCCGCCCGCCTTCCGCTGCTGGCCGGACCAGCCGTCCGCGTCGCCGAGGAAGATCCGCGGCGCCTCGTTGGGGTGCAGGGCGACGGCCGCGTGCACCTGCTCGTACTGGGCCGCCAGTTCGGCGGCCCAGCGCGAGCCGGGCACGTCGCAGCCCACCTGGACGACCGTGGTGACCCCGACCGAGGCGGCCCGGGCCAGTCCCTCGGCCGGGGTGCCGGCCTGCATGTCGAGGTGGGTGTGCGAGTCGGCCACCGCCACGGCCAGGGGTTCCGGCAGTGGCGGCGGGGTCGACCGGGCGTCGTCCTTGGCAGACATCAGGAGGCGGGCTTCTCTTCGAGGCGCGGGAACAGGATCTCGCCCTTGGTGACGGTGCTGCCGGCGGGCAGCCGGCCCCAGTCGGCGGTGGTGGCGATGGTCTGCGCGGCGAGCGCGCCGAGGCCGGCCTCGGCGCCGAGCGAGGTCCACAGCTTCTCGGCGGTGGACGGCATCACCGGGTTGAGCATGACGGCGGTGCCGCGCAGCGCCTCGGCGGCGGTGTAGAGGATGGTGGCGAGGCGGGCCCGGCCCTGCTCCGAGTCGTCCTTGGCCACCTTCCACGGCTCCTGCTCGGTGAGGTAGCCGTTGACCTGCTTGACGAACTCGAAGATCGCCGCGAGGCCGCCGGCGAAGTCCAGCTCCTCGCCGATCTTCCGGTCGGCGGTGGCGAGGGCCGTGGCGAGGCCGTCCGCGATGGCCTGCTCGGCGTCACCGTGGGCGGCGGCGGCCGGCAGCGCGCCGTCGAAGTACTTGCCGACCATGGCGGCGACCCGGGAGGCCAGGTTGCCGAAGTCGTTGGCGAGTTCGGAGGTGTACCGGGCGGTGAAGTCCTCCCAGGAGAACGAGCCGTCGGTGCCGAAGGGGATCGCCCGCAGGAAGTAGTAGCGGTAGGCGTCCACGCCGAAGTGCGAGGTGAGGTCGGTGGGCGAGATGCCGGTCAGGTTGGACTTGGACATCTTCTCGCCGCCGACCATCAGCCAGCCGTTGGCGACGACCCGCTTGGGCAGCGGCAGGCCCGCGGCCATCAGCATGGCGGGCCAGATCACGGCGTGGAAGCGCAGGATGTCCTTGCCCACCAGGTGGACGGAGGCCGGCCACAGTTCGGCGAAGCGCTCCGGGTCGCTGCCGTAGCCGGCCGCGGTGATGTAGTTCTGCAGCGCGTCCACCCACACGTACAGGACGTGCTTCTCGTCCCAGGGCAGCGGGACGCCCCAGTTGAAGGTGGAGCGGGAGATCGAGAGGTCCTTCAGGTCCTGCTCGACGAAGCGCAGCACCTCGTTGCGGGCCGAGGCCGGCTGGATGAAGTCCGGGTTGGCGGCGTAGAACTCCAGCAGCTTCGGGCCGTAGGCGGAGAGGCGGAAGAAGTAGTTCTCCTCCTCCAGCCATTCGACCGGCCGCTTGTGCACGGCGCAGAGCTTCTCGTCCTCGGTGGCGCCGTCGAGCAGTTCGGCCGGGAGCTTGAACTCCTCGCAGCCGACGCAGTACGGGCCGGAGTAGCCGCCCTTGTAGATCTCGTCCTTGTCGTACAGGTCCTGGACGAACTCCTGCACGCGGTCGGTGTGGCGCTGCTGGGTGGTGCGGATGAAGTCGTCGTTGGCGATCTCCAGGTGCTCCCAGAGCGGCTTCCAGGCCTCTTCGACCAGCTTGTCGCACCACTCCTGCGGGCTGACGCCGTTGGCCTCGGCGGTCCGCATGATCTTCTGACCGTGCTCGTCGGTGCCGGTCAGGTACCACACCTTCTCGCCGCGCTGGCGGTGCCAGCGGGTGAGGACGTCGCCCGCCACGGTGGTGTACGCGTGGCCCAGGTGCGGGCGATCGTTGACGTAGTAGATCGGGGTGGAAACGTAGTACGCCGGGGCGGTCGCCCCGGTGGTGCTGTGGTCTGCAGTGGCCGCCATGGTCGGAAAGCTTAGTCGGGCCCGCCCGCAGCCCTCGACCGGATTGCCGCCCGCCGCCCTCGACGGATTGCCGCCCGCCGCCCTCGGCGGATTGCCGCCCGGCCGACGACGGCGGGGGCCGCCCGCCGCGCTGCTCGCGGCGGGCGGCCCCCGGGTGCGCTCCCGGTGCCGGCGGTCAGCCCAGCAGCCGCGACCAGAACCGGGCCCAGCGTCCGCGCGGCTTCGCGGGGTCGGTCACCGGGGCCGCCCCGGCCGGCTCGGCGTGCGCCGGGTAGCCGGGGGCGTGGTGCCAGGACTGGTCGGCGGTGGCGACCCGGCCCTCGCGCATGATCCGGACGGTGTGTCCGCCACACCCCGGGCAGGTCGGCTTGAGCAGCGGGGACGGTACCCGGACACCGTTGGCGTGGTATTCGAACACGACGTGCCCGTCCTTGCCGGCGTGGTGCTCGATGTCGTACGCCTGCTCCCAGCCGTACCCGCATCGCAGGCAGGCGAAGGAGTAGGCCTCCCGCACGGTCTCGACGGGAGTGTGCGGCCGTCCGGCCAGGCCGGGGGCGCTCAGCGCGTTGCCACCGAGGGGGCTACCGATCATCTCGCTCATAGCCGTCTCCCAGCGCCCGCCGGGCGCTCGCCCGGCTGGGTCTTTCCATTCCAGGAAATGCCCTGACGGCCTCGGCCGATGCCCTGCTTGTGAAGAGTTGGACGCGGGTTGGGAACTCCTATACGAAAGGCCTGGATCGTTCCGGAAACCGCGACCGAACTTTCAGCTCCGTGGGCGTTTACCGGGGCCTTCCCTCAAAGGTACGACTCCCCCGGGGTCACGCAACCCCCCGGAATTCACCCCTCTTTCACGGCCCCGTCCCCGCCCCCTTCGAGGCCTCGCTCTTCGCCTCGTTCTTGGCCGCCACCACCGCGTCGAACACCTCCCGCTTCGGCAGCGCGAGCTCCGCCGCGACGGCCGCGATGGCCTCCTTGCGGCGCTCCCCGGCCTCCTCCCGGACGGCCACCAGCCGGGCCAGTTCGGCGGGGGTGAGCTCCTGCGGCGCCGCCGGCGGGGCGCCCGCGACGACGACGGTGATCTCGCCCCTGACGCCTTCGGCGGCCCAGGCCGCCAGGTCGCCGAGGGGTCCGCGTTTCACCTCCTCGTACGTCTTGGTGAGCTCGCGGCAGACGGCGGCGGGCCGGTCGGCGCCGAACGCCTCGGCCATCGCGGCGAGCGCCTCGGCGATCCGGTGCGGCGCCTCGAAGAAGACCATGGTGCGCGGCTCGGCCGCGATCGAGGCGAGCTGCCGGGCCCGGTCGCCGGTCTTGCGCGGCAGGAAACCCTCGAAGGTGAAGCGGTCGACGGGCAGGCCGGACAGCGCGAGCGCGGTGAGCACGGCGGACGGCCCGGGCACCGCGGTGACCTTGACGTCGGCCTCGACGGCGGCGGCGACCAGCCGGTAGCCGGGGTCGGAGACGGACGGCATGCCGGCGTCGGTGACCAGCAGCACCCGGGCGCCGCCGAGCAGTGCCTCGACCAGTTCGGGGGTGCGGCCGACCTCGTTGCCCTCGAAGTAGGAGACCACCCGCCCGGCCGGGGTCACCCCGAGCGCCTGGGTGAGCCGGCGCAGCCGCCGGGTGTCCTCGGCCGCGATCACGTCCGCCGTGGCCAGTTCGGTGAGCAGCCGGGGCGGGGCGTCCGAGACGTCGCCGATGGGGGTGCCTGCGAGAACGAGTACTCCTGTCACGGGCCCCATCCTTGCAGCTACCGCGGCCCGGGGGCTTTTGGTGACGATTCGGGCAGCTTCCGAGGGAGCGGTCACACGTGTGAGAAGCGCCCCTACGATGTGGCGGATGAACGGCGACACGGCGGCGCGCACGCCCACTGGTACAGACCACACCGCGCAGGATGGCGGCGACGTGGCCGGCCTGCCGTCCTCCGCCGTCCCGGCTCCGCGGCCCGCCGACCAGGCCGGGAGCCCCGCGCGGCCCGACCAACCCGACCAGTTCGACCGCCCGGACCAGCCCGACCAACCCGGCCGACCCGACCAACCCGGCAGCGCCGCGCGCAGCTGGCGCGAGCGGCTGGCCGGGTTCGGCTACGCCGGCCGCCCGGTGGCCCCGCTGGCCGAGCGCCTGGTCCCGCCGATGCCGGACGGCCCCGGGGTGACCCCGGCGGTGGTGCCTCCGTCGCCGCTGCTGCTGCGGCTGGGCGTGTCCGTGCCGCCGGCCGTGTGGTCGTGGCTGTGCCGCTGGTCCGGCTGGCTGGGCCCGATCGCGGTGGCGGTGTTCGCCGGGATCCTGCGCTTCACCAACCTCGGCCAGCCGCACGCGATCATCTTCGACGAGACGTACTACGCCAAGGACGCCTACGCGCTCTGGCACGGCGGCTACGAGATCAACTGGCCGGACGGCGCCAACGAGCAGATCATGACGCCCGGCGCGGCCGTCCCGTACCGATCGGCGGCCTCCTACGTGGTCCATCCGCCGGTGGGCAAGTGGATCATCGGCGCCGGCGAGATGCTGTTCGGCATGAACCCCTTCGGCTGGCGGTTCGCGGTGGCCCTGCTCGGCACGCTGTCGGTGCTGATGGTGGCCAGGATCGCCCGCCGGCTGTTCCGCTCGACCCTGCTGGGCTGCGTGGCCGGCCTGCTGCTCTCGGTGGACGGCCTGCACCTGGTGCTCAGCCGCGCCGCGCTGCTGGACCTGGTGGTGATGTTCTGGATCCTCGCCGCCTTCGGTTTCCTGCTGCTGGACCGCGACCGCACCCGGGCCCGGCTGGCCGACCGGCTCGGCGGGGTGCCGGACGCGGTGCTGGCGCAGCGGGCGAACCTGGGCTGGCGCCCGTACCGGATCGCGGCCGGCGTCTGCGTCGGCCTGACCTGCGCCACCAAGTGGAGCGGCCTGTACGTGGCGGCGGCCTTCGGCGTGATGACGGTGCTGTGGGACGTCGGCGCCCGCCGCCTGGCCGGGGCCCCGCGCCCGTACCTGGCGACGCTCGCCCGGGACGTGGTGCCGGCCTTCGTGTCGGTCGTGGTGGTGTCGCTGGTCGTCTACGTCACGTCCTGGTGGGGCTGGTTCGCCAGCAGCAACGTGCCGGGCAAGGGCGGCTGGGGCCGGGACTGGGCGGTGGGCCGCTCGACCGACTACCCGTGGATACCCGAGGGGCTGCGCGCCCTGTGGCACTACCACTCGACGGTCTACGACTTCCACACCCACCTGAGCGACCCGCACACCTACCAGTCGAACCCGTGGTCCTGGCTGGTGCTGGGCCGGCCGGTCTCGTTCTTCTACGAGTCCCCCAAGCAGGGCCAGAGCGGCTGCACGGCCGCCGAGTGCGCCCGCGAGGTGCTGGGCATCGGCACCCCGCTGCTGTGGTGGGCGGCCGTGGTGGCGCTGGTGTACTGCCTGTGGCGCTGGGTGGCGCGGCGGGACTGGCGGGCGGGCGCGGTGCTGTGCGGCCTGGCCGCCGGCTACCTGCCGTGGTTCGCCTACCAGCAGCGGACGATCTTCCTCTTCTACGCGGTGGTGTTCGTCCCGTTCCTGGTGCTCGCGGTGACCATGCTGGTCGGTGCGCTGATCGGGCCTCCGGGGGCCTCCCGGGACCGCCGGATCATCGGTTCGGCGGCGGCCGGGCTGCTGGTGCTGCTGATCGTGTGGAACTTCCTCTTCTTCTTCCCGCTGTTCACCGGGCAGACGATTCCGATGGACGACTGGCGCCAGCGGATGTGGTTCAACAGCTGGATCTGATCGACACCGCTGTTCCCCGAATCGTCCGTATGCGGTGCACGACACGTACCAGATCCGTCACAACTCGCGGGCATTTCGTCGGCGCACCGATCGGCGCTGCCTAGGGTGGGGGGAACAACGTGTCCGGCCCCGGTCGGTCGCGCCCGTCCGGCAGACCCTTGGGGGAACAGCACCATGCGCAGAGGCGCGAAGATCGGCATCATCACCGGCGTCTCCGTCGCCGTGCTCGCGGGCGGTGGCTACGGGGCGTACAGCCTGATGGGCGGCTCGGACTCCGGATCGTCCTCGGCGAAGAAGCCCCGCACGGTGGTCGCCGAGCCGCCCTCGGCCGAGCAGGCGACCAACGGTGCGAAGGACTTCCTGGCGGCCTGGGCGGCCGGCGACCTGGACAAGGCCGCCGCGCTGACGGACGACCCGGCCGCGGCCACCACCGCGCTGACGGCGTTCCGCGACCAGGTCAAGCCGAGCGCGCTGACCCTGGCCCCGGCCGGCCCGGCCACCCCGCAGGCCTTCGCGTCGGCCACCGGCACCCCCGCGCCGGCCAAGCCCTCCGCCGGAGCCTCGGCCACGTCGTCGGCGGGCGCGACCCCCGGTGCCACCGACTCGCCGTCGGCCTCCGCCTCGGCCGGCCCCGCCGGTGTGCTGATGGGCTTCAAGGCGCGCGCCGAGTTCGCCGGCACCAACCGGGTCTGGGACTACAACGGCTTCCTGAACGTCGTGAAGATGAGCGACAACACCCCGGCCGTGCACTGGGCGCCGACGGTGATCCACCCGCACCTGTCCGGCAACGAGACGATCGCCACCCAGCAGGTCTTCGCCCCGCCGTCCACCGTGGTGGACCGCAACGGCAAGCCGCTGCAGGGCGCCTCGCTCACCCCGGCGCTGCTGTCCACCCTCCAGGACAACGCCCACAAGCTGCTGCCGCCGGACCCGAACAAGGACCAGGACGCGGGCAGCGCGGTGGTGATCAGCGACCCGGCCGGAAAGGGGGCCTCGGACAAGCTGTTCACCATCGTCGAGCCCAAGCCCGGCAAGCCGTTCAAGGTGACCATCGACAACACCATCCAGGCGGCGGCCGAGAAGGCGATGACGGACCTGGGCGGCAAGTCCGGGTCGATCGCCGCGATCGAGCCGAGCACCGGCCAGGTGCTGGCCTTCGCCAACGCGCCGGCCAGCGGTCAGAACCGGGCCTTCACCGGCCTGCTCGCGCCCGGCTCGACGATGAAGATCGTCACCTCGACGGCGCTGCTGGAGGCCGGGGTCAACCCGGACACCGTGGTGGCCTGCCCGGAGAAGAGCAGCAACCCGGTCGCGATCCCGAACGACTTCCCGGGCGCCTTCCCCAACAACACGCTCCAGCAGGACTTCATGGTGTCCTGCAACACGGCCTTCATCAACCAGGGCCTGACCAGCCTCAAGCCCGAGACGCTGTCCAGCACGGCCAAGGACGTGTTCGGCATCGGCCTGGAGTGGAAGACCGGTCTGCCGAACACCGACGGCAAGGTGCCGCCGACGCCGGGCAGCAAGGACGAGCAGGCCATGAACTACATCGGCCAGGGCAAGGTCCAGATGAACCCGCTGGCCATCGCCTCGATCACCGCGACCGTCCAGAGCGGCGCGTTCAAGCAGCCGATCCTGGTCGCCGGCCTGCCGCAGCAGGCGGCGGCCCGCCAGATCGCGCCGGACGTCGCGGGCAAGCTGCGCGCGATGATGAACGCCACCGCCACCGGCGGCACGGCCAAGGACGTGATGGCCGGGATCACCGACAACGCGGGTGCCAAGACCGGCTCCGCCGAGGTCGCCGGCGCGACCACCACCAACAGCTGGTTCACCGCCTTCCGCGGCAACATCGCGGTCGCCGCCGAGGTGCAGGGCGGCGGCCACGGCGTGGACGCGGCCGGCCCGGCCGTCGCCTCGCTGCTCAAGGCCGCGGGCCGCTAGAACAACCCGTCCGGACGGAGCCCGCTCAGCCCCGTGGCAGGGCGGGCTCCGGTCTGCCCGGCAGCCGGTGCGGCGGGATCGGGCGCCGGCTGCTCCAGCGCCGGGCCGCCAGCCGCGGCCAGATCACCAGGACCACCGGCAGGGCGAGGTAGCCGAACCGCCCGGCCGGGGCGAGCATGAACGCGATCGCCAGCCCGGCGGCCAGCAGGTCGGCGGCCGCGATCGCGGACACCGGCGGCCGGGCGAGCAGCCAGATGGCCACCCCGATCCCGCCCATGGTCATCAGCGCCAGCGAGACGGAGTGCCCGGTCGGCCCGAAGCCGGCCAGCACCTTGCCGGGCAGCGGGCTGCCGGCCGGCGTGCGGATGGCGGTGAGCCCGAGCGGGAAGCGCACCACCTGCTCGCGCAGTGCGTCCGCCCGGGTCAGCGCGGAGGGCAGGAGCACGGCCAGGCCGGTACCGACCGCGATCAGCGTGGTCCGGGCGGCGGGTCGGCGGCCGTACAGCCGCCACAGCAGCAGGGCGGCGACCGGCAGCGCCGGCCAGGCCGTCCACTTGAGGGTGCAGGCGAGGGCGAGCACCAGGCCGGCGCCGACGGTGCGGTCCCGCTCGGCGAGCGCCATGGCGAGGCAGCAGAGGCCGATCAGCGGCAGGTCCACCCCGCCGACGACGAGGGCCAGCGAGATCAGCGGCGAGGCGGTGAGCACGGCGAGCGGCAGCAGCGGCGCGCGCTCGCGGGTGGGCCGCAGCAGCCGCCAGCTGGCCAGCAGGCAGACCACGAAGGCCAGCGCGAACCAGATCCGGGCGTCCCCGGCGACCTGGGCGAGGTCGGAGCCGTCGCCCAGCAGTTGGCGCGGCATCCCGAACAGGGTCATGGCCGGCAGGTACGGGTTGTAGTCGGTGACCACCACCGGGTGCGGCAGGTACGGGCTGCCGGTGGTGAGCAGCAGGTGCGCCGAGCGTTCGACCACCATCACCTCGGACTGGTGGCGGCCCTGCACGGCGAGCAGGGCGAGCGGCGCGAGGACGGCCCCGGCGAGCGCGACCACGGCGGCGGCGCGGGCCGCGTAGCGGCGCGGCAGGGTGAGGCAGAGCAGCCCGGCCAGGACGTAGGCGGGGGCCGCGATGAAACCCCACATCCGCTGGTTGGGCAGGTCGGAGACGAGCGGGAAGGCGGCCGCCCAGCCGGCCGCGATCAGGCAGCCGAGCAGTTGGACGGTGCGCATCGAGGCGAGTCGGGCGGGATTCAGCCGATCGGGCGTGGGCGGGAACGTGCTCTCGCCACGCTGGCGGGGGAACGGCCGACTGGAGAAGCCGAGGGGCGGTCGTCCTGGTCCGGACGGCGCTCCGGCGGGGGTCGGCGGGGCCGGCGTTCTGCTGCGGCCGGTGAAGCGGCCGCGCGGGCGGGAGAAGCCGGGCGTGCGGGTGCTCACCATGGTGGAAGGTTATGGGTGGTGGCCGGGCCCTGTCGCCATGGCGTGGGGCACGTAGCGGGAGGTGGCATGAGGGGGGCCGCCGGGTGTCGTGATCGGCGGCCCCCCATGTCCGGATTCGTCCGGCTCAGCTGTTGCGGCGGCCGGTGGAGCTGTCCGCCGTGGCGGCCTGCGCCTGCTGCTCCAGCTTGGAGTGCTTGATGCTGTAGCCGAAGTAGACGACCACGGCGACGGCGAGGGCGATCGCGCCGGCCCGGAAGGTGTCGGCGTGCAGGCCGGTGATCAGGTAGGCGCAGAAGGCGACGCTGAGCAGCGGGACGACCGGGTAGCCGGGGACCTTGAAGCCGCGCGGCAGGTCGGGCTGGGTGCGGCGCAGGATGATCACGCCGATCGAGACGACCGAGAAGGCGATGAGCGTCCCGAGGCTGGTGATGTCGGCCAGCTCCTTCAGCGGGACGAAGGCGGCCAGCGCGCCGACGCCGAGGCCCACCACGAGGGTGTTCCAGACCGGGGTGCCGGTGCGCGGGGAGAGTTCGGCGAAGCGCTTGGGCAGCATGCCGTCGCGGCCCATGGAGTACAGGATGCGGGTCTGGCCGTAGATCACCACGAGGGTGATGCTGAAGATCGAGAGGATCGCGCCGATCGCGAAGACGATCGAGGGCCAGGTCTGGCCGGTGATGTCCTGGAGGATCTGGGCGAGGCCGGCCTCCTGGCCCTGGAACTTCTGCCACGGCTGGGCGCCGATGCCGGCGAGGGCGACCAGGATGTAGAGCAGGGTCACCACGACCAGCGAGATGATGATCGCCAGCGGCAGGGTGCGGCGCGGGTTCTTGACCTCCTCACCGGCGGTGGACACGGCGTCCAGGCCGATGAAGGAGAAGAAGATGCTGGAGGCGGCGACCTGCACGCCGCCGATGCCGAGCGGCATGAACGGGGTCAGGTTGCCGGAGTGGAAGCCGGTGAGCGCGACGCCGACGAACAGCAGCAGGATCAGGATCTTGATCCCGACCATGGCCGCGTTGACCTTCACCGACTCGCTGACGCCGCGGATGAGCAGCACGCAGACCATCGCGACCAGCAGCAGCGCCGGCAGGTTGAACCAGTGGGTGTCGTTCGGCGCGCCGGACAACTGCTCCGGGATGGTGAAGCCGAAGGTCAGGTCGAAGAACTTGTTCAGGTACTCGGCCCAGCTCACCGCGATCGCGGAGGCGGAGACGCCGTACTCCATCAGCAGGCAGATGCCGACGCCGAACGCGACGCCCTCGCCGAGGGTGGCGTAGGCGTAGGAGTACGAGGATCCGGAGACCGGGATCGCGGAGGCCATCTCGGCGTAGCAGAGCGCGGTGAGTCCGGCGGTGACCGCGGCGAGCACGAAGGACAGGATGACGGCCGGGCCGGCCGAGGGCACCGCGCTGCTGAGCACGAAGAAGATGCCGGTGCCGATGGTGGCGCCGATGCCGATCGAGGACAGCTGCCAGAGGCCGATCGTGCGACGCAGGTGGATGCCGGAGCGTCCGCCCTCCTCGGGCGCACCGGCCGGGAGGCCGTCCCGGCCCTCGCTCTCGGCGATGAGGGACGAGACGGGCTTGCGTCGCAGCAGACGCGCACCGAGAGAGTTGCTGGTCACAGCTGCGGTCCTTCTGGGCGGGGGAGGGTGTCCTGGCGGCCGGTCACTCGACGCGTCATGGGGTGTCATCGGGGACCAACCGAACAAAGATGGGACAGTACCCCGCGAAAGCACCAGTGTCGCAAACGAACAGTCCGGATCGGCGCATTGTACGAATTGGCGCATGAGTCTATACAAACCGGACACTTCGCAGACGGCGGATTCGCCGTCCAGCAGCTAAGGCAGCAGTTCAGCGGCCCAGCACCGCCCGCATCACCGAGCGGGCGATCGGCGCGGCCAGCCCGCCGCCGGTGACGTCCGTGGCGTCACTGTCCGCGATCACCACGGCCACCGCCACCGGCGGCACCGCGTCCGAGCCGGCGGGCTTGGCCCAGGAGATGAACCAGGCGTACGGCGTCCCGCTGTTGTCCACCCCGTGCTGCGCGGTGCCGGTCTTGCCGCCGACCACCGCGCCGCCGATCCGGGCGTTGCCGCCGGTGCCGTTCTCCACCACGTCGGTCATCAGCTTCTGCACCTGCCCGGCCACCGCCGGGGTCATCGCCCGCCGGTACACGGCGGGTTTCATCAGCTGCACCGCGGTGCCGTCGCCCTTCGTCAGTCTGTCCACGAGCTGTGGACGCATCACCGTCCCGTCGTTGGCGATCCCGGCCGCGACCATCGCCATCACCAGCGGGGTCGCCGCGGTGTCGAACTGCCCGATCGAGGAGAGCGCCACCTGCGACTGGTTCATCGTGGTGTCGAAGTTGGACCGGGCCGGGCGCACCGGCATGTCCAGCCTGGCGTCGTTGAAGCCGAAGTTCTCGGCCATCGCCACCATCGGGTCCAGCCCGGTCCGCACCCCGAGGTAGCCCAGCACGCTGTTGCAGCTGTAGACCATCGCGGTGTCCAGCGACTGGCCGGGCCGGTCGCACGCCGAGGTGTCGTTGACCAGCGGCGTGGTCGTCCCGGGCAGCACGTACGGGTACGGCGCGTCGGTCGGCGCGTCGGGGTCGGTGACCACCCCGGCCGCGAGCGCGGCCGCCGCCGTGACCACCTTGAAGGTCGAGCCCGGCGGGTAGGTCTGGCGCAGCGCCCGGTTGAGCATCGGCTGGTCGGTGTCGGCCTGCAGCCGGTTCCAGGCGGCCTGGTCGGCCGCGGCGGAGCCGGCGAAGCTGCCCGGGTCGTAGGACGGCGTGCTGGCCAGGGCGAGGATCCGGCCGGTGGCCGGCTCGATCGCGGCCACCGCGCCCTTCTGGCTGCCGAGCCCGCGCACCGCGGCCTCCTGGGCGGCCCGGTTCAGGGTGGTGTAGACGTCCCCGCCGGGGTTCTGCCTGCGGGCGACGGCGTCCCAGACCGCCCAGCCGGCCAGTCTGCTGTCCGTCCCGGACAACAGGTCGTCCTCGACCCCCTCCAGCTGGGTGTTGCCGTACGCCTGCGAGGCGAAGCCGGTGACGGCCGCGTACGTCGGACCGTCGGTGTAGGTGCGCTTGTAGTCGTACCGGCCGCCGGTGGGTTCGGAGCCGGTCACGGTGTCCGCGCCGACCCGGATGTCGCCGCGCGGCTGCGAGTACCGCTCGATGGTGAGCCGCTGGTTGGCGGCGTTGTGGTTGAGGTCCTTGGCCTGGAACACCTGCACCCGGGTGGCCTGGACGCACAGCGCCGCGACCAGCAGCAGGCAGAAGACGCCCGCGCGGCGCCCGGTGACGGAGATGCCCGGCAGGCCCTGCGGCCCGTTGCCCCGGGCGCGCGGACGGGAGCGGGTGCGCACCATCAGTCCTCCTCCGACACGGGCGCGGACACGGACACGGGCAGGACCGGGGCCGGGGCCGGGGCCGGCCGACGCGCGATGTCGCTCATCCGCACCAGCAACGCCACGATGATCCAGTTGGTGACCACCGAGGAGCCGCCCTGCGCGACGAACGGCAGCGTCATCCCGGTCAGCGGGATGAGGTCGAGCACCCCGCCGGCCACCACGAACACCTGGAGGCCGACGATCGCGGCCAGGCCGATCGCCAGCAGCCGCCCGAACGGGTCGCGCAGCGCGATGCCCGTCCGGAACCCCCGGGAGATCAGCAGCGCGTACAGCAGGAACACCGCGACGAGCCCGGTCAGGCCGAGTTCCTCGCCGATGGTGGCGAGGATGAAGTCCGACTTGGCGGCGAAGCCGATCAGCACCGAGTGCCCGTCGCCGAGCCCGGTGCCCAGTTCCCCGCCCCAGGCGAAGGCGAACAGCGACTGGGCGATCTGGTTGGCGCCCTTGCCCGCCGCGATCGAGCCCAGCGGGTCCAGCCAGTCCGTCACCCGGCTGTGCACGTGCGGCGAGAGCCAGCCCACCGTGACCGCCCCGACCGCCGCCAGGACCAGCCCGATCACGATCCACCCGGTGCGCGCGGTGGCCACGTACAGCATCACCACGAACAGGCCGAAGAACAGCAGCGAGGTGCCGAGGTCCGTCTCCAGCACCAGGACGCCGACGAACGCCGCCCAGATCAGCAGCACCGGCCCGAGCACCCGGCCGCGAGGCAGCTGCCAGCGCCAGACCCGGCGGCCGGTGAGCGCCAGCGCGTCCCGGTGCACCGCCAGGTAGGCGGCGAAGAAGACGGCCAGCAGGATCTTGGCGAACTCCCCCGGCTGGAAGGACAGCGGCCCGAGGACGATCCAGATCCGCGAGCCGTACACCGGCGGGAAGAAGATCGGCAGCACCAGCAGGACCAGCGCCACCAGCGCCCCGAGGTAGGCGTACCGCTGCAGCCGCCGGTGGTCGCGCACCAGCAGCACGACCGCGATGAACAGCGCCACCCCCAGGCTCGACCAGAGCAGCTGGGTGGAGGCCGCGCCGACGCCCGAGGTGGCGCGGTCGAGCCGGTAGATCACCACCAGGCCGATCCCGTTGAGCAGCACCGCGATCGGCAGCAGCAGCGGGTCCGCGTACCGGGCCCGCCGGCGGACCACGGCGTGCGCCAGCAGGGCGAGCACGCCGAGCGCGGCGCCGTACTCGGCCGCGTCGGCCGGCACCCTGCCGTCCAGGTTGACGCCGACCTCGACGTAGCCGAACACGGCGATCAGCACGGCGGCCAGGACCAGCAGCAGCTCGGTGGTGCGCCTGGTCGGCACCGGCCGGCTCGGCCGGGCTGCGGTTCTCGTCACGGCGGGGGGTGTCGCCACGGACCGTCCTGGGGGTCGCGGGGAGCCGGAGCGCTGTTCCGGGGGATGCCAATCGGAATGGACCGGCGACACGAAGCCGGTTCACCCAGGTTCGTCACCCTAACGAGCACTATCCATATTTATCGGCTTTTTGCTGCGGTGTGTCCGCCCTTGGCATGAATCCTCCGCTCACTCGGGCCGCCGTCCGGCCAGTGCCGCCGCCCCGGCCGCCGCCGCGGCCAGCAGGGCGGCGGCGGGCGGCAGTTCCGCCCACGGCACGGCGACCCGACCGGTGCGGGCCGCCGAGACCAGACCGCGGACCGCCGCGTTGGCCGGCGAGAGCGGCGCCACCAACGCCAACGCGGCCAACGCCAGCGCCAGCGCGATGCCGTACTGCGGCCGCGCCAGCACCGGCCGGTTCGCCAGCGCCCCGGCCGCCACCCCCAGCAGCACGCACACCACCGCGGCCGACGCCCCGGCCGCCAGCGCAGGTCCGACCGGCGGCTGCCGCTCCACCCCCGGGTTGGCCACCGTCCCGCTCAGCCACCACAGCGCCGCCACCTCGGCCGCCGCCAGCACCAGCCCGGCCGTCAGCGCCGCCAGCAGCGCGCCCAGGTGCACCCGCGGCGGCCCCGCCGCCGCGACCAGGCAGGCCCGCGAGGCCGGCGGCTCCGCCCCGAGCGCGCTGCGCACGTACCAGGCGCTCACCGGCAGCAGCACGGCCGCGCCGTAGCCGAGGTCGCCCAGCAGCGGGTTGCCCGCCGACACGCCCACCACCAGCAGCAGCGCGTACGCCAGGAACGGCGGCAGCCAGGCGTGCGAGCGCACCAGCAGTTCCAGGTGGTACCGGGTCAGCGCCCCGAGCTGCCTCACCGCCGCCCCTCCCGCTGCCGCACCGCCAGCACCCGGACGGCCGGTCGGCCGAGCAGCAGCCGGCGCAGCAGCGCTTCCGTGTGCGCGGCCGGCACGGTCAGCCGCACGGCCGTGCCGGCCAGCGGGGTGAGCCGCGGCGCCCCGGGCAGCCGGGGCGGCAGCGGGGTGCCGTCCGGGACGTCCACCTCGACCTCCGTCTCCGGGCCGCCGTCCGGCACGGGCCCCGCCTCCTCGGCGGGCCGCAGACCGCCGTCCGCGCCGACCTGGTAGGCGGCGCTGGTCAGCCCGGCCAGCCGGGCCGGGTCGTGGTCGACGAACAGCACCGCCCCGCCGTCCGCCGCCCGCTCCGCGGCCGCCTCGTCCAGCACCGCCCTGGCGTCGGGGTCGAGCCCGGTCCAGGCCTCGTCCAGCAGCAGGACCGGGGCCTGCGCGAGCAGCGCCTGCGCGACCGCGACCTTCTGGCAGGTGCCCTTCGACAGCCGGCTCAGCGGGGTGCCCGCCCGGTCCGCGATGCCGAAGCGGTCCAGCCAGTCCCCCGCCCGCCGCCGCGCCCGCTCCGCCGACAGCCCGTGCACCCGGCCCACCCGCAGCAGGTACGAGGCGGCGTCGAACGGCAGCGCGGGCGGGAAGCGTTCGGGCACGTACGCGGCACCGCCCGGGCGGGCCACCCGCCCGGCGGTCGGCCGCTCGATCCCGGCCGCCAGCCGGAGCAGCGTCGACTTGCCGCTCCCGTTCGCCCCGGCGATCCGCACCAACTCCCCCGGCCCGACGGCGAGATCGACCCCGCGCAGGACCCATCGCCCGCGCCGCCCGTACCGTTTTCCGACCCCCGTCAGCTCCACCGCGCCCCCATTCCCGCCCGGACTCGCACGAAACCCGCACGGAAGGCTATCCAGCCCGGGTAGGGCGGACGTAAGTCCGCGCAGCCCCGACCGCCTTTCCACGCGCCGGAGTTCACGCCGTGGCGAGGTGGCACACGATCCGCTCTCGTTTGGCCATCGCGAACTGATGATCCCTAGGATCACCGGGTGACTACCGGACGACGACCAAAGACCAGGCTCGGCAGCCTGCTGGGCGCCCTGGCGATAACGGGCGCCTCGCTGCTCATCGGCCTGCCCGCCCACGCCGACGAACCATCAGCCGGAGCCGCAGCGCCCAAGGAGGCCCCCAGGGTCGACCTCGTCCTGGACGTCAGCGGCTCCATGAACGAGCGGGACATCCAGGGCAAGAGCCGGATCTCGGTGGCCCAGCAGTCGCTGAACGACGTGATCGACGCGCTGCCCGCGGAGACCGAGTTCGGCATCCGCACCCTGGGCGCGAACTACCCCGGCAACGACAAGACCCAGGGCTGCCAGGACACCAAGCAGCTGTACCCGGTCGGCAAGACCAACAAGGTCGAGGCCAAGACGGCCGTCGCCACCCTGCGGCCCACCGGCTGGACCCCGATCGGCCTGGCCCTGCGCGGCGCGGCCCAGGACCTCGGCAAGGGCGAGACCACCCGCCGGGTGGTGCTGATCACCGACGGCGAGGACACCTGCACCCCGCCGGACCCCTGCGACGTCGCCCGTGAACTCGCCTCCCAGGGAATCCACCTGGTCGTCGACACCCTCGGCCTGGCCCACGACGACAAGACCCGCCAGCAGCTGCTCTGCATCGCCAACGCGACCGGCGGCACCTACACCGACGTCCGCACCCAGGAGCAGCTCACCGACAAGGTGAAGCAGCTGGTCGACCGCTCCAACGACACCTACGCGGTGACCCCGGTGAAGACCTCCGGCGCCGACAAGTGCGAGAGCGCCCCGGTGCTCGCCCCGGGCGTGTACAGCGACCGCGAGAAGTTCTCCGAGCACCGCGTCTACAAGGTCCCGGTCAAGTCCGGCCAGGAGCTGCGCGCCTCGGTCAGCGTCGGTCTGGACCGCGCGGTGGCCCGGGACTACGGCGTCCTGCTGCAGGCCACCAGCGCGACCGGCCAGGAGCTGGTCCGCGGCACCGACGCCGGCAGCAGCCGCACCGACGTGATCTCCACCGGCCTGCGCTGGTCCACCAGCGACTCCAAGGGCTACATCACCACCGGCCCGACCTCCTCGTCGAGCGCCAAGCCGGAGACCACCGTCTGCCTGGTCGTCAGCAACTCGCTGGCCCCGCAGGCCGGCGTCCAGGCCGACCCCGGCCTGCCGCTGGAGCTGACCGTCGACCTGGCCACCGCCTCGTCCGCCCCCGAGGGCGCGGCGATGGGCCTGGGCCGCGGCTGGATCCTGCTGCTCACCCTCACCCTCGCCGGACTGCTGTTCGGCCTGGTGTTCGGCTGGATCGCCCGCTGGCGGATCTCTGTCTGGCGGGAGAACTGACCATGCGACCGACCACGCGCACGACCCTTCGCGGCGCCCTCGCCGCCCTCGCCCTGCTGCCCGCCCTCGCGCTGGCCGCCCCGACCGCCTCCGCCGCCTCCCCCTCGCCCTCGGCGAGCGCGAGCGGCGCCCCGGCCCCGGCCACCAAGGCCGGCACCTCCTTCCTGACCGCGACCAACCTCTCCCCCGGCCAGGACGCCAACGTCGCCGCCTCCACCGGTGACTACCTGTACTGGGCGTTCGGCACCTCCGAGGGCCAGACCCCGACGATCGGCCTGACCGTCAACCTGGCCCCCGCGACCGACCGGCACGGCCCGCAGACCTGGTCCGCCGAGGTCTTCGACGGGCTCCGCCGCCGCCAGTCCTGCACCGCCGGCACCCAGAACGCCACCGGCGACCAGAACACCGGCACGCTCACGCTGAGCTGCACCCTGCGCGAGATCCGCTCCTGGGCCGAGCCGTGGTCCGGCGACCCGCTGCCCGGCACCTACTACGTGCGGCTCTCGGTCAGCGACGTCCCGCAGACCGACCTGGGCCTGGCCACCTCCGTCCAGCTGCACGTCAGTGCCAAGGGCAACGCGGACAACGCCCAGCCGGAGGGCGGCGAGCTCAAGGCCCCGCTGGTCCCGCCGGCCGGCGGCGGCGCCAGCACCGCCAAGGCGGCCGCCCCGGTGGCGGCCGAGGAGCACTGGTACACCGGCTGGTTCTCCGGCTGGAACAGCCGCTGGTACTGGACCATCGGCGGCGGCGCCCTGGCCGCCCTGGCGGGCGTCCTGGGCTACAACCTGACCCGGCACCCACGCGGCTACCGCCCGCCCCGCTACGGCGCCGTCCCGCCGCAGTCCGGCGCCCCCCAGCCCGGCCCCTACGCCGGTTCCCAGCGCCCCTGACCCACCCCGCCCAACCCTGAGGGCCGGCCGGACTCCCCCGGCCGGCCCTCGGCCGTTCCCGCTCCGGTTCCCGCTCCCGCCCCCGTGCGCGACCGACCGGCGACCGGGACCGTCCGAGGGCCTCGCCGCCGCCCGGGCGGCCGGCGAGCCGGGACTCGGCCCGTGGGTGACGCTCGGCAAGACCTTCAAGGGGCTGACCGAGCGGACGCTCGCCTGGCAGACCGCCGAGTTGCTCGCCCGGGAGACCGGGCGGGACGCCCGGACGGTGCCGGTCCGGCCGGAACTGGTCGTCGAGGTCGCCTTCGACGGCCTCCAGCGCGGCCCCCGCTACCCCGCCGGGCTGGCCCTGCGGTTCACCCCGGGTGGTGCGCTACCGGCCGGACAAGAGCGCCGCCGAGGCCGACACGGTGGCCTCCGCACGGGAGTTGGCCACCGCCGAAGGCTCTTGTGAGGCCGTCCGCGCGGCCTGGTCCGCCGACCCGTCCGGCGAAGTACCGCCGGTTGAAACGCATTGCGCCGCAATGGGGGTTCACACACAGGGGCCGAGTCAGCCATTCTCGATCCGGCCACCGTACCCCTCCGTGAACGGACCAGCGACGGCTAGGTTGACCGTGACAACGAGAGGCGGCCGCCGGGCAGCCGGCGCCGCCCTGGCGAAAGGTGCCCGACATGCAGGTGAGCGTCGACCGGGACCGTTGCTGTAGCTCCGGCATGTGCGTGATGAACGCCCCCGCGGTCTTCGACCAGGACGACCGGGACAGTCTCGTGAGACTCCGTCAGACCGTCCTGCTGCCCGAGCAGTTCGACGACGTCAGACTCGCCTCCGAGCTCTGCCCGGGCCGGGCGATCACCGTCACCGGGGACGAGCCCGCGCGGACCGGGGCCTGACGGACCCCCGCCGCCGGCCCCGCAGGCCGCGCCGGGAACCTTCCCGGGCCCCGAACCCCACGAGAACACCCGCGACGTGAGGAGACCCCCGCCTTGACCACCGCATCCACCACCCCCGTCCTCCCGCTGCCGGCCCGGCACTCCGGTGGCTGCCCGTTCGGCCCGCCGCCCGCGTACTCCGAGGCCGCCGCCACCGGGCCGGTGACCAGAGCCGAGCTGCCCGACGGCGACCTCTGCTGGCTGGTCACCGGCTTCGCCGAGGTCCGCACCGTGCTGTCCGACCGCCGGTTCAGTGCCGACATCCGCCACCCGACCTTCCCGCTGCTGGTCGCCGGCGCTCGCGAGCTGATCACCGACAATCCGGACTTCCTGCGGCTGGACGACCCCGAGCACGCCCGCCAGCGCCGCATGATCACCGGGGAATTCCTGGTCAAGCGGGTGGAGGCGCTGCGCCCGGAGATCCAGCGGATTGTGGACGAGGCACTGGACCGGATGACCGCGGGCCGGACCACGGCCGACCTGGTCACCGACTTCGCGCTGCCGGTGCCCTCGCTGGTGATCTGCCTGCTGCTCGGCGTGCCGTACGAGGACCACGACCGCTTCCAGAACCTGAGCCGCACGATGCTCAGCCGGGAGAGCACCGTGGAGCAGCTCCGGGAGGCCCAGGAGGAGGTCCGGGACTACCTTCGCGACCTGACGGCCCGCAAGCGCGCACAACCGGAGGACGATGCCCTCAGCCGACTCGCGGCGCGGGACGACCTGACCCCGGACGACGTGGCCGGCATGGGCGTGCTGCTGCTGGTCGCCGGGCACGAGACGACCGCGAACATGATCTCGCTGTCGACCGCGCTGCTGCTGGAGCACCCCGAGCAGATCCCCGGCCTGGCCGACCCGGCCACCCTGCCGGGCGCGGTGGAGGAGCTGTTGCGGCTGCTGACCATCGTGCACACCGGCCTGCCCCGGGTGGCGCTGGAGGACGTGGAGCTGGGCGGCGTCACCGTCCGGGCCGGGGAGGGCGTGATGGCGATGCTCTCCACCGCCAACCGGGACGAGGCGGTGTTCGGCGGCGCCGGCCATCGGGCGACGGACGAGCTGGACCTGGACCGGGACGCCCGGCGGCACCTGGCGTTCGGCTTCGGCGTACACCAGTGCCTGGGCCAGCCGCTGGCCCGCGCCGAACTCCAGATCGCCCTGGAGACGCTGTTCCGCCGGCTGCCGGGGCTGCGGCTGACCGGCGAGCGCGAGTTCCGTACCGAGTCGTTCATCTACGGGATGCGGTCACTGCCCGTGGCTTGGTGAGCGGGGCCCAATGGAGAACTCTCGCTGGAGTACCAGGCAAAGCTGTCCGGGCGATCATGCGCGGAGCCAGATGACGAGAGCGGCTGCGGTGACGGTGCCGAGGTAGACGTATCCGCGCTTGTCGTATCGGGTTGCGACCGCTCGGGCGTGCTTGAGCTTGTTGATGGCCCGTTCGACGGTGTTGCGCTTCTTGTACCGCTTCTCGTCGAAGGCCGGTGGGCACCCGCCGCGTGAGCCTTTGCGCAGGCGGGCGGCCTGACCGTCCGCCTTCTCCGGGATCGTGTGCCGGATGCCGCGCCTGCGCAGGCAGGCGCGGCACGGGCCGCTGCTGTAGGCCTTGTCGGCGGCCACGCTGTCGGGCGTCTTCCGGGGCCTGCCCGGCCCTGTCCGCGGGACACGGATCTTCTCCAGTACCGGCGGACGCGTCGCCCAAGCGGTCCTGCTCGCCCTGATGGTCTTCATGATCAACCTGTTGACCGTCCAGGACCGGCTCCGCGCCAGCAGCCCCGGGCTGACAGCGGCGAACAGCATCGAGGACTACGACGGCCTCACGCCCGCCCCCGCAGACTTCAACGGCCTGCCCCCGCCGCACAGCTGACGAACAACTCGCAGACACCCCGAAGTGGCCTACCCCACAAAGCCGTTGGCCCGCCGCTCGACGGCGGCTTCCGCACGACCGCAACAGCTCGGCCGGCCCCGAGAAAGCCCGCGCAGTCGCGTGATCTACGTCACGAAGCCCCATCGCCATCGCACGCCGTCTCGAACAGACCCGCCCAAAGCAGAAATCCCGCCCGACCGAATCGGTCGAGCGGGATCTCGTGACCACTCACGAATCAGACTCGTGAACAGTCGTTGGGTGGAGCTGAGGGGATTCGAACCCCTGACCCCCTCGATGCGAACGAGGTGCGCTACCGGACTGCGCCACAGCCCCAACGAGAAGAAACTCTAGCACCTTCCGGAGGGGGGCCGTGACCACCCCCGGCGATGCGGCGCTGGTCCGGGGGCCGGGGAGGTCACTCGTTGGCCGCGCGGGGGCGGGCCTCCGGGGCCGACGGTTCGGCGTACTGGTCGAACAGCGGGGTGTTGCGGGCGGACTCGGCGGGGCGGCCCGCGGTCCAGGTGCCGGGGGCCGTCAGGTCGAGACCGCGGGAGACCCGGGGGGCGACCGGCGCCGTGACGTACGTCGGCAGCGGGACGGGCACCGGCTCCCAGGAGTCCGGGCCGGCCGCGCCGCGCTCGCGCATGCCGTCGACCCACTCCTCGTGCTCGGTCGCCTCGGCCACCGCGGAGGCGGACGGCGCGGAGACGGCGGCCTCGCCGGGGTCGGCGGCCAGCCGCAGGTGCGGGCGGCGTCCGGCCCGCACCTCGGAGGCCGGGGCCTGGGCACGAACCGGGGCCTGGGCCCGGACGTGGGCCTGGGTGTGGGCCTGGGTGTCAACGGCCTCGGCAGGGACGCTCCGGGCCGCGGCGCGCTGCTGCTCGCGCTTGCGCAGCCGCTCGGCCGCCTGGGCGGCCCGGGCGCGGTCGAGCTTCACCTCGTAGCGCTGGCGCTCCAGCTTGCGCAGGTGGCCGATGTACAGGGTGAGGAGGATCGCCGGGACGGCCGGGACCCAGAGGAAGGCCAGTCCGGCCACCGCCGCGACCACGGCGCCGAGCGCGAAGGCCAGGAAGAGGGCGGTGACCATCCGACGCCGGCGGGCCAGCAGCCGGGCCCGGCGCTGCGCCCCGCCGTGCGGCGCGGAGCCCGGACGCTCTCCCCGGGCGCCCCGCTCGGGCGAGGACGAGGATGCGGGCGAGGACGCGGACGCGGACGCGGGCACCGGCGCGGGCGGAGGCTCGACGGAGGGCGGGGACTCGGGCCCCACGGCGGGCGGCGCGGAGTCCGCCGCGGGGTCGCCGGAGGCGGCCCCGTCCCGTCCGGGAGGGCCGTCGCTGCTGTGCTCGTCGTCACGCGGTTCGTCGCCCAGGGCCCGGGCTGCCCGCCGCTCCAGCCCCGAACGCCCGGCCAGCAGGCGGATGGCGGTGCTGAAGCGCTCCGTCGGGCGCGCCTCGTTGAGTTCGTCCTGCCTGCGGAGCCACATCGGCACCAGATAGGCGGCCCAGGCCCCTACGATGACGGCGTAGATAAGGCCGCTACTGCTCACGATCCACACCGTACGGGCGCCGGGAAGGCCTGGCAGCAATTTGGCTCGGCGTGTCGTGTGATCAAGCTGATTCTCCGACTATTTTGCCGGTATTTGTGCCAGTCCGCCGTCGCGACGATGCCATATCGATATTTGTTTCGAACATATATTCAATTACTTGACTCGCGACCTGAACTGATCGACCGCCAGCGTTCCAGCATCCCCTCCGGCACCTCCTCGGCGGTCAGCGCGTACACCAGGTGGTCCTGCCAGGCGCCGTCGATGTGGAGATAGCGCGGGCGGATTCCCTCCGAGCGGAAGCCGAGCTTTTCCACCACCCGGCGGCTCGGGCCGTTCTCCGGGCGGATGCAGACCTCGATCCGGTGCAGGCCGAGGGTGCGGAAGCAGTGGTTGACGGAAAGCGCCACGGCCGTCGGCATGATGCCCCGGCCGGCCACCGCCTCGTCGATCCAGTACCCGACGTTCGCCGAGCACATCGAGCCCCAGGTGATGCCGCCCACGGTCAGCTGGCCGACCAGCTGGCCCTTGTAGAGCACGACGAAGGGCAGCATCCGCCCGGCCGAGCCCTCACCGCGCAGGAAGCGCACCATCTGCCGGAACGTCGGGCGCGGCCCGGCGGCCTGCCCGGCCGGACCGGGCGGGACGGTCGCCTCCCAGCGGCGCAGCCAGTCCCGGTTGCGGAGGCTGACCTCCTGCCACTCGCGCTGGTCGCGGGCCCGGATCGGGCGCAGCACGACCTCCCCCTCGTGGAGTTCTACCGGCCAACCGGCGTTCAGTGCGTTCTCCCGGAAGCTGGTGCGTCCGGCCGGGGGTGGTCCCCGCCGCCGAGCTGGTCGATGGCGTGGACGAGCAGCGGTTCGAGGACGGCCAGGCCGTCCTTGACGCCGCCGGTCGAGCCCGGCAGGTTGACGATCAGGGTACGTCCGGCGAGCCCGGCCAGCCCGCGGGAGAGCGCCGAGGTCGGCACCTTCTCCCGGCCGTACGCGCGGATGGACTCGGCGATGCCGGGGACCTGCCGGTCGATCACCCGGGCGGTCATCTCCGGGGTGAGGTCCGTCGGCGAGATGCCGGTACCGCCGGTGGTGAGCACGACGTCGTAGCCGGCCGCGACGGCCTCGCGCAGGACGGCCTCCACCGGCTCGCCGTCCGGGACGACCCGGGGGCCGTCGGCGGTGAAGCCCATCGCGGTCAGGCCGGCCACCAGCAGCGGGCCGCCCCTGTCCTCGTAGACGCCGGCCGAGGCCCGGTTGGACACGGTGACCGCAAGGGCCCTCATCCGTCCGGACCCCTCGGTGGTGAGCTCGCTCCGCCCGTTCACTCGCCCGCCTCCGGCGCGAACCAGTCGCCGCTCTTGCCGCCGGTCTTGCTGAGCACCCGGACGGACTCGATGGCAGCGCCCTTGTCCACGGCCTTGACCATGTCGATGACGGTGAGGCCGGCCACCGCGACGGCGGTCAGCGCCTCCATCTCGACGCCGGTGCGGTCGGCGGTCCTCACGGTGGCGGTGATCTCGACGGCGTCGTCCGCGACCGTGAGGTCCACCGTGACGCCGGAGACGGCGATGGGGTGGCAGAGCGGGATCAGGTCGGGGGTCTTCTTGGCGCCCATGATCCCGGCGATCCGGGCCACCGCGAGGGCGTCGCCCTTGGGCACGCCCTCGCCGCGCAGCAGCTCGACCACCTTCGGGGAGACCCGGACCCGGCCGGCCGCGACGGCGGTGCGCGCGGTGGTGGCCTTCTCGGAGACGTCGACCATCCGGGCCGCGCCCTGGTCGTCGACATGGGTGAGGCGGTCGCCGGGGGGAGGTGTCGTCACGGGTGGCTCCAGGGGCACGCAGGTCGAATACCGCGCTACCGTACAGCTCCCCCGCCACACCCCGTGGGAGGGGCCTGGTCCGCGAGACATGTCCTAGGAACCGAGCAGGACCACGTCGACCTCGCTGCCGGCGGGCAGGGCGGTGACGGCCTCGGGGACGGTGATCAGGCAGTTCGCCCGGGCCAGGGCGCCCACCAGGTGCGACTCGGCGCCGCCCACCGGCTCGACGGTGCCGTCCGCCGCCGAGTAGCGGCCGCGCAGGAACTGCCGGCGGCCGGCCGGGGAGCGCAGCGCCGCCGGGCAGAGCGCGCGGACCACCGGGCGGTGGACGTCGGCGGCGCCGAGCATGGTGCGGATGACCGGGCGGACGAACAGCTCGAAGGAGATGTAGGCGCTGACCGGGTTGCCGGGCAGGGCGAGCAGCGGCACGCCGGCCGGGCCGCCGATCCGGCCGAAGCCCTGCGGCTTGCCGGGCTGCATCCGCAGCCTGCGGAAGTCGACGCCGCCGTAGGACTCGAAGACCTCCTTGACCACGTCGTACGCGCCGACGCTGACCCCGCCGCTGGTGACGATCAGGTCCGCCCGGCCGAGCTGGTCCTCCAGGACGGCGCGCAGCCGGTCGGCCTGGTCCGGGACGGCGCCGACCCGGTAGGCGATGGCGCCGGCGTCCTGGGCGGCCGCGGTGAGGGTGAAGCTGTTGGAGTCGGAGATCTGCCCGGGGCCGACCGGCTCGCCGGGCTGGACCAGCTCGCTGCCGGTGGACAGCACTACGACCCGGGGGCGCGGGCGGACCCTGACGGTGGCGCGGCCGATCGCGGCGAGCAGGCCGAGCTGGGTGGGGCCGAGCCGGGTGCCGGCCCCCAGGACCTTGGTGCCGGCCGCGACGTCGCTGCCGCGGTGGCGGATGTGGGCGCCCTCGGCGACCGGGCGCAGGACGCGGACCTCCTCGTCCTCGACGGGCGCGGTCATCGCGTCGGCGGGCACCCCGGTGCCGGTGCCGCCGTCGGTCCACTCGACCGGGGCGACGGCCTGGGCGCCGGGCGGGACGGGGGCGCCGGTCATGATCCGGGCGGCCTGGCCGGGCCCGACCCGGGGCAGTTCGCCCGCGCCGGCCGCGATGTCGCCGACGACGGCGAGCACCGAGGGGTACGGGTCGGTGGCGCCGGCGGTGTCGGCGGTGCGCACGGCGTAGCCGTCCATCGAGCTGTTGTCGAAGGGCGGCAGGTCACCGTCGGCGAGGACGTCCTCGTCGAGCCGGCAGCCCTGGGCGTCGAGCAGTTGCAGCTCGATGGCGGGCAGCGGGCCGACCGCGGCCAGGACGTCGGAGAGGTGTTCGTCCACCGTCCAGAGGCGGGGGGCCGCCGGTGCCGGGTCCGTGGTTCCGTCGCAGCAGGCTGCGGCGGATCCGGTGGTGTGTTGGGTGGACCCGGTCATCGGCGGCTCGCTCTCTGTCGTCGTGTCAGTCCTGCAGCTCGGAGGCGACGAACTCGCGCAGCCAGGAGCGGAACTCCGGGCCGAGGTCCTCGCGCTCGGAGGCCAGTCGGACGATAGCGCGCAGGTAGTCCGCGCGGTCGCCGGTGTCGTAGCGGCGGCCCTTGAAGAGCACGCCGTGGACCTGGCCGCCGGCCTCCGGCTCGCGGGTGGTCAGCTCGCGCAGGGCGTCGGTGAGCTGGATCTCGCCGCCGCGGCCGGGCGGGGTCTCCCGCAGCACGTCGAAGACCAGCGGGTCGAGGACGTAGCGGCCGATGACGGCGTAGTTCGAGGGGGCCTCGTTCGTCTCGGGCTTCTCGACCAGGTCGGTCACCTGGAAGACGTCCTCGCCGAAGCCGTTCGCCTTGACGGCGGCGCAGCCGTAGAGGTGGATCTGGGAGGGGTCGACCTCCATGAGGGCGACGACCGAGCCGCCGAGCTCCTGCTGGACCTCGATCATGCGGGCGAGCAGCGGGTCGCGCGGGTCGATCAGGTCGTCGCCGAGGAGGACGGCGAAGGGCTGGCCGGCCACGTGCTGCTCGGCGACCGAGACGGCGTGGCCGAGGCCCTTCGGGTCGCCCTGGCGGACGTAGTGCATGTTGGCCAGCTCGACGGATTCGCGGACCCGGCGCAGGCGGTCCTCGTCGCCCTTGCGGGCGAGCAGCTCCTCCAGCTCGTAGGCGCGGTCGAAGTGGTCCTCCAGGGCCCGCTTGTTACGGCCGGTGACCATCAGTATGTCGGACAGCCCCGCGGAGGAGGCCTCCTCGACGACGTACTGGATGGCCGGCTTGTCGACGACGGGCAGCATCTCCTTCGGAGTGGCCTTGGTTGCCGGGAGGAAGCGGGTGCCCAGTCCGGCCGCGGGTACCACGGCCTTGGTTACCGGGATTCGGGAGTTGGTCGTCGTCATGCGTTTACCTTACTCAGGCACGTTTTCGCCCGGCCGGGCGCGGTCGACGGCTAGGACAGCACGTCGCGGGGCCCGGCCACGGCGGCAGGCGTATGGGAATTGACCGGCTGGGCGAGGGGGTCCCCGCCGGCACAGGGCGACAGACTACCCGGCTTTCCCGAACGGTCACGCTCGGCAGTCGCGTTGGGCTGCGCACCGGCGGCGGGCGGGGCGGCCGGCCGCGCCGCCGACCGGTCGCCGGGGCCCGGGCGGACCCGCCAGCAGTCGCCGCCGGCCGCCCTGGCCTCGGCGAGCGCGCGGTCGGCGGCGCGCAGCAGCACGGCGGCGTGGGTGCCGTCCTCGGGCAGCACGGCGACGCCGACGGCGGCGGTGAGGCCGTTGCCGTGGGCCGGGCGGGACTCGCGCGGGCCGGAGGACCAGTCGAGCAGCAGGTGCCGGCGGACCGACCAGACCAGGCGCTCGGCGACCTGCGCGGCGCCCTCGGCGCCGGTGTCCGGCAGCACCACCAGGAACTCCTCTCCGCTGTAGCGGCCGAGGGTGTCGGCACGGCGGATCTCCATCGCCAGCCGCTGGGCGAGGTCGCGCAGCACCGCGCCGGCGCGGCCGCGGCCGTGCTCGGCGACGACCGCGTCGAAGCCGGTGATCTCCAGCAGCAGCACGGCCAGCGGGCGCGGCCCTTCGGGCTGGTCGGTCCGCTCGGCGCGGCGGGCGCGCTCGATCTCGCGGTCCAGGGTGAGCTGCAGGTGGCGGTAGTTCCACACGCCGGTGAGCGGGTCGCAGGAGGCGGTGCGCTCCAGGTCGGCGCAGCGGGTCTCCAGTTCGGCGATCCGCTCGCGCAGCCGTTCCTGCCGGGCGGCGGCTTCGGCGCCGCCCCGGCGCAGCCGAAGCCCGAGCACGGTGGCGCCGGCCAGCGCGGGGGCGCTGAGCACGGCCAGGGCCTGGACCAGCAGCGGGGTGGACAATCGCGGCGCCCTTTCGCGTGTCAGGCTCTGCGCGTCGATGGCGCCGGCCGGCGGGACCGGTCGGCGGCACGGCTCGACGGCACAGAGTTGCGGAGGATCCGATGCACAACGAGAAGAGCGATCTGAGGACACGGCTGTTGACCCGGCGCCGCGCGCTCTCCGCCGAGGGGCGCGCGGAGGCCGCGCTCGCGCTGGCCGGGCACGCCGGGGAGCTGGCGGCGCCGGGCGCCACCGTGGCCGCGTACGTGTCGGTGGGCGCCGAGCCCGGGACCAGGCCGTTGCTGGACGCGCTGCGGGCGCGCGGGGTGCGGGTGCTGCTGCCGGTACTGCTGCCCGACAACGACCTGGACTGGGCCGCCTACCGGGGCCCGCAGGAGCTGGCCCCGGCCGGACGCGGGCTGCTGGAGCCGGTCGGCCCTCGGCTCGGCCCGGAGGCGGTCACGGAGGCCTCCGTGGTGCTGCTGCCGGGCCTGGCGGTGGACCGGCGGGGGCTGCGGCTGGGCCGCGGCGGCGGCAGCTACGACCGGGTGCTGGCCCGGCTGGGGCGGGCGGGCGCGCGGCCGGTGCTGGCGGTTCTGCTCTACGAGCACGAGCTGCTGGACGAGGTGCCGGCCGAACCGCACGACCGCCCGGTGGACCTGGCGGTCACGCCCGCCGGGCTGCGGAGGCTGGGGTGAGACGGCGGCGGCCCCGCTCCGGGGAGGGAGCGGGGCCGCCGGGGTCGTACGGGTCGTGCGGGTCGTGCGGGGTCAGCCGTTGGTGAGCACCAGCTTGTGCTTGGTGGCCTTCTCGACCGCGTCCGGCGTGTAGGCCCAGGTCAGCAGCTTGCCCTTGAGCCAGAGGTCGGTCTGGTCGTTGTAGTTGTCGTGGAAGGCGTGGCCGGAGGCGCCGCCGACGTTGATCCACCGCGAGGAGTCGAGGTCACTCAGGTCGATCACCATCCGCATCGACGGGATCCAGTCCACCTGGTAGCCGGCCGCCGCGTTCCAGCCGGCCGCGTCGACGGCCGCCGAGCCGCCGGAGAGCCGGTACGGGCCGCGGTTGAGCAGCCGGTGGACCGCGCCGGAGGCGATCGAGGAGTCGTCGGTGCCGAGGGTCTGCTCGCGCAGGGTCAGCTTGTGCAGGCGGCCCCAGCTCCAGGTGGAGATGTCCTTGCTGAGCAGCGAGGTGAGGTCCTGCCGGGCGTCCTTCATCGCCTCCTTGA
Source organism: Kitasatospora sp. NPDC088861 (assembly GCF_044750105.1). Lineage (NCBI taxonomy): Bacteria > Bacillati > Actinomycetota > Actinomycetes > Kitasatosporales > Streptomycetaceae > Kitasatospora > Kitasatospora sp. NPDC088861. Next base: position 66,103 of record NZ_JBIVJF010000021.1, on the reverse strand, counting down.
GCAGGTTGTCCAGGCCCTTCTGCTCCTTGTGCTGGGAGTCGATGTACGTCCACCAGGAGCTGTCCGGCTTGTCCAGCTGCTGCCGGACCACCTCGGTCCAGCGGTCGCCGCCGTCCGGCTGGGCCTTGCCCGGGTCGCGGGTGCCGCACTCGGTGACGATCTTGCTGGAGCTGTCCGGCCTGGTCGGGTCGTCCTGCTGGCGGACCAGCAGGCAGTTGCCCTTGGCCCGCAGGTCGGCCGGGAACTTCTGGCCGAAGGCGAGGCTGAGCAGCTGGCGCCAGACGCCGTTGTAGTAGGCGGCGGCGGCCGAGTCGGCGTCCTGGTGGTAGTTCCAGTCCTTCAGCAGGTCCTGCGCCTCACGCACGTACGGGTCGTCGATCTGCTGCTTGAGCAGCAGCGGGACGAGCGTCTTGGCCATGATGCTGGTGTTGTCCAGCTGCATGGTCTGCATGTCGTCCGGCGAGATCTTGCCGTTGTTCTTGAGCAGGCCCTCGATCTGGTCGGTGATCTCCTTGGCCCGGGTGCCGTACTCCCAGTCCTTGGTGAGCGAGTACTTGTAGCTCGGGTCCACCACGGCCTGGTTGGCGGTGACGATGTAGCCCGCGGACGGGTCCAGGCTGTACGGCAGGGCGGTGAAGGGGATCGAGCCCTTCCACTGGTACGTGGAGTCCCAACCCGGGGCCGGGTAGGTGCCGTCGCCCTTGCCGCGGACCGGGATGTCGCCGGGGGCCTGGTAGCCGATGTGCTTGGCGTCGGCGTAGACCAGGTTCTGCGCGGGGACGGCGAAGTCCTTGGCGGCGGCCCGGAACTCGTCCCAGTTGCGGGCCCGGTCCAGCTCGAACACCGCGTCCATGGTCTTGCCGGGGTTCAGCGCCGTCCACTGCAGGGCGACGCCGTAGCCGCCGGTGCCGCGGTCGGGGGCGGCGCTGCCGTTGGGGGCGTACTTGCCGACGTTCTGCTGCTCGGTGCTCTGGTCGGAGATGAGCGGGGCGCCGGTCTGGGTGGTGCGGACGGTGATCGTGCGGTCGTCGCCGCCGGCGACCTTGATGGTCTCCTTGCGGAGGTCGAACTTCACGTCCTTGCCGTCGACCTGGTAGGTGTCCGGGCCGGTGACCTTCTCCAGGTAGAGGTCGGTCACGTCGGCGCCGAGGTTGGTGAAGCCCCAGGCGACGTCCTTGTTGTGGCCGATTATCACGCCGGGCATGCCGGCGAAGCTGAAGCCGGAGACGTCGTACTGGCAGGCCGGCGAGCTGGTGCGGCAGTGCAGGCCCATCTGGTACCAGACCGAGGGCAGGCCGGGGCCGAGGTGCGGGTCGTTGGCCAGCAGCGGCTTGCCGGTGGTGGTGTGGGTGCCGGCGACGACCCAGGAGTTGGAGCCGATGCCCTGGCCGGGGCGGCCGAGCAGCTGCGGCATGCCGTCGATCCGGTCGGTGAGGCCCTGGAGCAGCGCCTTGGTGGTGGCCGCGCCCTGGGTGGTGGCGGTGCCGCCGCCGGACGGGGGCGAGCCGTCGGCGGGGCGGTAGTTGTCGCCGGCCACCGTGCCGGTCTTCACGATCGTGCCGTTGCGGGTGTACGGGTAGTCGGGGTACAGCTCGGCGATCTTGTCCGGACCGAAGTCCTGGGCCAGCAGCGAGCGGTCGATCTCCTCCTGGAGGTTCCCGGAGAGGTTCCAGGCCATCGCCTTGAGCCAGGCCACCGAGTCGACCGGGCTCCACTGCTCGGGCTGGTAGTCGCCGTTGACGGCGCCGAGCAGGGCGTACTCCAGAGAGGCCTTCTCGCCGCCGGGGTGCTCGGCGAGCCAGGCGTTCACGCCGTCCGCGTAGGCCTGGAGGTTCTTCTTGGTGTCGGCCGACAGCTTGGTGTCGAACTCCTTCTGCGCCACCTGCCGCCAGCCCATGGTCCGGATGAAGGCGTCGGTGTCGACCTGGCCGTCGCCGAACATCTCGGACAGCCGGCCGGCGGTGATGTGCCGCCGGACGTCCATCTCCCAGAAGCGGTCCTGCGCCTGGACGTAGCCCTGGGCGCGGAAGAGGTCCTCGTTGGTGTCGGCGTAGAGCTGCGGGATGCCGTTGGCGTCCCGCTTGACGTCGACCGGCGCGCTCATGCCCGCCACCTTGACGGTGCCGTCGACCTCCGGGAAGGACGCGCGGACCGCGGTGACCCCGCGGTAGCCGCCGTAGCCGACGCCGGCCACCAGCAGCACGACCAGCACGATCACGATCAGACGGGCGCGCCGGAACTTCTTCGAGCGGGGCATCTGGGTCCTTGCGGTCCTGACTTCGGGGCGGGCGGGCGTGTCCAGGGCCGGGGGCCGTGACAGGGCACCACATTAGGCCGAGTCGGCCGAGCGGCGTGCACGGGGGACGCTCACCGTGGGATCGGAGGAGGTCAACGAGGAGGCCCGGAAGCGGCGGTTGGGGGCCCGAGGAGGAAAAGAAACTAAAGATATGGCAAAATGTTAGACTGAGTAACGATCCGCAACAGGAGCATTGACGCCTTCTTAACGGGTCGCGCCCTCCAGCACCACCAGACACCCCGCCCGCCCCTGCCTGCACGAGGTGCCACTGCGTGAACATCGACCACCTGAACCAGCTCCTCCTCGAGTTCTCCGTGATCCTGCTGGTCGCGGTGGTCGCCGTGCGGATATCCACCCGCTCAGGGCTACCGAGCCTGCTGATCTACCTCGGGATCGGCGTCGCCCTGGGCCAGAACGGCATCGGCGTCTCCTTCAACAACGCCGAGCTGACCCAGGTGCTCGGCTACGCGGCGCTCGTGGTGATCCTCGCCGAGGGCGGCCTCAAGACCAGCTGGCGCGAGGTCAGACCCGTGATGCCGGCCGCCACCGTGCTCGCCACCGTCGGCGTCGGGGTCAGCGTGTTCGTCACCGCGGCCGGCGCGCACTGGCTGGTCGGCCTGGACTGGCGGACCTCGATGCTGCTCGGCGCGATCGTCTCCTCCACCGACGCCGCCGCCGTCTTCTCCGTCCTGCGCATGGTCCCGCTGCCGCACCGGCTCACCGGCCTGCTGGAGGCCGAGTCCGGCTTCAACGACGCGCCCGTGGTCATCCTGGTCGTCGCCTTCGCCACCACCGGCGAGCTGGACTCCTGGTACGTCCTGGTCGGCACGATCATCGCCGAGCTGGCGATCGGCGCGGCGGTCGGCTTCGCGGTCGGCAAGCTCGGCGCGTACGGGATCAAGCACGTCGCGCTGCCCTCCTCCGGCCTGTACCCGATCGCGGTGATGGCGCTGACCGTGCTCGCCTACGCGGGCGGCGCACTGCTGCACGGCTCCGGCTTCCTCGCCGTCTACATCTGCGCGGTGATCCTCGGCAACGCCAAGCTGCCGCACGGCCCGGCCGTCCGGGGCTTCGCCGACGGCCTGGCCTGGATCGGGCAGATCGGCATGTTCGTGCTGCTCGGCCTGCTCTGCACGCCCGAGACCATGGGCTCCGCGGTGGTCCCCGCGCTGGTGATCGGCGGCGTGCTGGTCTTCCTGGCCCGGCCGCTGTCCGTGGTGCTGACGCTGACACCGTTCAAGGTTCCGGGCCGGGAGCAGGCGCTGCTCAGCTGGGCCGGGCTGCGCGGGGCGGTGCCCATCGTGCTGGCGACCATCCCGCTGGTGTCGGGCGCGCCGAAGGCCCAGGACGTCTTCAACATCGTCTTCATCCTGGTCGTCGTCTTCACCCTGCTCCAGGGCCCGACCCTGCCCTGGGTGGCCAAGCAGCTGCGGATCGGCGAGGGCTCGATGGGCCAGGACCTGGACATCGAGTCCGCCCCGCTGGAGAAGCTGCACGGGCACCTGCTGTCGGTCGCGCTCTCCCCCGGCTCCCGGATGTCCGGCGTGGAGGTCAGCGAGCTGCGGCTGCCCAAGGGGGCCGCCGTCACCCTGGTGGTGCGGGAGGGCAGCTCCTTCGTGCCGGACAAGGCGACGGTGCTGCGCGGCGGGGACGAGCTGCTGGTGGTCACCACCGACGAGGTCGGCGAGGCGGCCGAACGGCGGCTGCGGGCCGTGGACAAGGGCGGCAAGCTCGCGGGGTGGCTGAACGGGCGGTGAGACCCGCCGTCGGGCGGTGGGACCCGCCGTCGGGCGCTGAGCCGGGCAAGTGGGCGGCGGGTGGCGACCGCAAGGCCGGAAGACCGGAAGGCCTCACCAGCTGTTCACCTTCGATGGGCAGGACAATTTTGGACGGGCCTTGTAGTCTGGGGATTCGCGCGACATCTACGCGCGTATATGTATGATGGTCAGATCACACCCAGCATCTGCCTGAAGCAGAGTTGGCGCGACCGTTCGGCGGCCGCGGTCCGGACCTCGGCCACCACGCCGGGCCGGCCCGGTATCTACCCCGGTCGACGCGCGAGAGGACGACTCTCGGCGCCGTCGGGGCCACCCCATGCCCTGCCGCGCTACCAGGCAGCAGGAAGGACCGACCGTGACGGCCCGCCGAACGGTCGACGACCCCGCGGACACCGCGACCCCGCGTGACACCGCCAACGCCACCCCTGCCGGCGGCACCGCCGATGCCGCCGGCGCCCCCGCCCCCGTGCGGGTCGGGTACGGCGCGCTGCTGCGCACGCCCGGCGCCTGGACGTTCCTGGCACCGGCGTTCCTCGCGCGGCTGCCGTACGCGATGCTCAGCATGGGCATCCTGCTGCTCGTCAAGGACACCCACGGCTCGTACGGCACCGCGAGCACCGTCGCGGCCGTCGCCGCCGTCGCCCAGGCCCTGATCGGCCCGCAGACCGGCCGGCTCGCCGACCGGTACGGCCAGACCGCCGTCCTCGTCCCGACCGTCGTGGTGCACGCGGCCTCGGTCGGCGCGCTGATCGCACTGTCGCTCGGCCACGCACCGGCCTGGAGCCTGTTCCTGGCCGCCGTCCCGGCCGGCGCGAGCGTTCCGCAGATCGGCGCCATGGTCCGGTCCCGCTGGATCGCCGAGTTCACCGCGGACGGCGCGTCCGCCTCGTCCGCGGCCAAGGTGGGCACCGCGTTCGCCTTCGAGTCCGTGACGGACGAGTTCACCTTCGTGATCGGCCCGATCCTGGCCACCGCCGTCGCCACCACGGTCAGCCCCTCGGCCGGGCTGATCGCCGAGGCCACGCTGACCCTCGTCGGCGGCCTGGCCTTCGCCGCCCAGCGGCGCACCGCGCCCGCCCGGGCGGTGCCCCAGCCCGGCGTGCGGCGCGCCTCCGCGCTCGCCTCCCCCGGCGTCCGGCTGCTGGCCGGGGCCTTCCTCGGGGTGGGCGCCGTGTTCGGCGGCATGCAGGTCTCGGTGAACGCCTTCGCCGACTCGGTCGGGCAGCACGCCGCCGCCGGCACCGTGTACGGGATCTTCGCCGGCGGCTCGATGGTGGCCGGCGTGCTGTACGGCGTGATCGCCTGGCGGCGGGCCGTGCAGCAGCGGATGATCATGAGCTACGCCCTGCTCGTGCTGGGCTGCTCGACGCTGTGGGCGATGCCCAACCTGATCGCGCTCGCCGTCGCCGGACTGGTCTGCGGCCTGGCCATCGCGCCGACCCTGATCAGCGGCTACACCCTGGTCGAGACGCTCGTCGCGGACGGCGCCAAGACCGAGGCGTTCACCTGGCTGACCGGCGCCATCGGCCTCGGCCTGGCGGTCGGCCAGATGATCGCCGGGCAGCTGATCGACGGCCACGGGCCGTCCAGCGGGTTCCTGGTGCCGGTGGCCGGCGCCGGCCTGGGCCTGATCGCGCTGGTGTCGCTGCGGCACCTGCTGACCGCGCCGGGCCAGGTGGTCGCGGCCGCACCGGAGCGCGGCGCCGCGCCGCAGTTGGTGGGCGCGGCCAAGGGCTGAGCGGGCACGCGGTGGCGCACCGCGCGAAGCCGTGGGCGGCGCGCGGTGGGGGCGGCGCGGAGCCGCGGTGGAAGAGCGTGCGCGGCTCGGCCACGGCTCATCTCACATCGGAGTCGCTGGACTGATCCAGCGGAATGCCGCATCATTGACCATCGTTAGCACTCATCAGGCGAGAGTGCCAGGAGGAAGACAAGTGCCCACGTACCAGTACCAGTGCACCGAGTGCGGCAACGGCCTGGAGGCGGTGCAGAAGTTCACCGACGAGGCGCTGACCACGTGCCCCGACTGCCAGGGACGGCTCCGCAAGGTCTTCTCGGCCGTGGGCGTCGTGTTCAAGGGCTCGGGCTTCTACCGCACCGACAGCCGTTCGTCCTCCAGCAGCACGGTGGGCGCAGGCTCCTCCGGTAGCTCCTCGGCGTCGTCGTCCGGCTCGACCCCGGCGTCGTCCTCGACGTCATCGACGTCCTCGTCCTCCGGTTCTTCGAGCTCTTCCAGCTCCTCCAGCCCGGCTCCGGCCGCGAGCTGACCTCGGCGCCGGACGCCCAGCGCATCGACAAGGCCCGCCACCCCGCGTTCTTCGCGGGGCGGCGGGCCTTCGTCGTCCCGGTTCGCCGTCACCACTCGTCGCCCCGGTTCGTCATCCCGGGCGGGCCGGATGCACTCGTGCGGGTGTACGAATTCGTCCACAGGGCCCGAGTTGTCCACAGGCTGCGGATAAGGGCTTTCCGGGGCGGCGCGCGGCGCACATCGTAGGGGTCGCCGGAGAACGACCGGCCCGCACAGGAGCGGCCCCCACGACCTCGGTGGTGACCATGACGACCATGAGCCTCTCCGTACCGCTGCCCGCACCCGCCGTACCGCCCCGGCGGGAGGTACCGCGCTTCCCGCCGATCCGGCGCGGGGCCGGCGGGTGGCACCGCTGGCGGCACGCCGTACGGCACCGGGCCGGGGTGCCCGCGCTGGTGCTGCTCGCGGTGGCCGCGGCGCTCGCGGTCGGGCCCGCGCGGGCCGGGCTGCCGGCGCCGCCGGGCGGCCCGGTGGGCCGGACGGGTTGTCAATCCGGCCCAACGGAAGATCACCCGTAACCGGGCAACGACTTCGTCGTTCACGGCGGCATGAAAGGCTTCAAGCAATTCCTGCTGCGTGGAAACGTCGTCGAATTCGCCGTCGCCGTCGTCATCGGCGCGGCCTTCACCAACATCGTCAACGCCTTCGTCAAGGGCGTCATCAATCCGATCGTCGGCGTCTTCGGAACGAAGGACCTGGCGTCCTACAGTTCCTGCCTCAAGGGCCCCTGCGAGCTGAACGCCACCGGCGAGGTCACGTCCGGGATCCTCATCCTGTGGGGATCGGTGCTCAGCGCCCTGCTGCAGTTCCTGATCACGGCGGCCGTCGTCTACTTCGTCCTGATCGTGCCCATGAACAGGCTGGCCGCCAGGCGAAAGAGCACCGCCGAGACGGCGGCGGAGGCCGAGGCCAAGGAGGTCCAACTGCTCACCGAGATCCGCGACGCGCTGATCGCCCCGCAGCGCTGAGCACCGCTCCTCAGTCCCCGTGGTGCGGCGGGCGCTGGCTCAGGTACCAGTCCAGCCCCCGCCCACCGCTCTCCCCCGCCCCGGGGCGCTCACCCCAGCCGGTGTCGGTGTCGTCCCGGGACTGCTGGTCCAGCGGGTCCCGGAAGACCAGCCGGGCCTTCGGCGCCGCCGGCCGCTCCTCCCGCCCCTGCTGCTCACCCTGTCCCTGTCCCTGCCCCTGCTCCGGCTCCCGCGCCTGCCCCTGCTCGCTCACCCTGCTCACTTCCGCTTCCCGTCGACTGCCGTCCGGATCGTCCCGTCCCTCCAGCCTAAGAGCCCCGCGACACACCCCGGGCCCTGGTGCGGAGCGCTCCGCACCAGGGCCCGGGGCCGGGTGGAGCCGCAGGCAGTTGGCTCGGGTTCTCAGGCGGCCTCGAAGCCCGCGTGGTCGGCGATCTTCTTCAGCTCGGCCAGCGCGTGCTTCTCGATCTGGCGGATCCGCTCGCGGGTGAGGCCGTGCTGCTTGCCCACCTCGGTGAGGGTGCGCTCGCGGCCGTCCTCCATCCCGTAGCGGGAGCGGATGATCGAGGCCGTGCGGTCGTCCAGCCGCCCGATCAGGCCGTCCAGCTCCTCGCGGCGGAGCATCACCATCACGGCGTCCTCGGGGGACGTCGCCCCGGTGTCCTCGACCAGGTCGCCGAACTGGGTCTCGCCCTCGTCGTCGACCGCCATGTTGAGGCTGACCGGGTCGCGGGCCCAGTCCAGCACGTCCTTGATCCGGGCCTCGGTGGTGTCCAGCTCGGCCGCGATCTCGGCCGGCTCGGCCTCGCGGCCCAGCTCCTTCGACTTCTCCCGCTGCACCCGCCGGATCCGCCCCAGCTCCTCGACCAGGTGCACGGGCAGCCGGATGGTGCGGGACTGGTCGGCGATCGACCGGGTGATCGCCTGCCGGATCCACCAGGTGGCGTAGGTGGAGAACTTGAAGCCCTTGGCGTAGTCGAACTTCTCGACGGCGCGCACCAGGCCGGCGTTGCCCTCCTGGATGAGGTCCAGCAGCGGAAGGCCACTGCGCGGGTACCGGCGGGCGACCGCCACCACGAGCCGGAGGTTGGAGCGGATGAAGACGTCCTTGGCGCGCTCGGCGTCCTCGGCTATCGCCTCCAGTTCCTCGCGCTTCACGCCCTCGGGGAACACGCCCTCCTCCAGCAGGTGCTGGGCGTACACGCCGGCCTCGATCCGCAGTGAGAGCTCGACCTCCTCGGCGGCATCGAGCAGGGGTGTCCTGGCGATCTCGTCGAGGTACATACCGACCAGGTCGCGGTCGGCCTCAAGGTTGGTCGGGCGGGCCGCGCGAGTCCGGTCGGCCCTGTCGCGAACGACGGCACGGGTGGCCATGCTTGCTCCCTTTGCTGGAATTGCCGAGGTCTGCCTGCCTGCCCCCCGAGAGGGCAAGAAGTGCGGGCCCCGCCGGGGCTCACACGTAACGATCCAACGAACAGAATCCGGACAACATTCCCAAGTCACTCAGATTCTTCCCCGCGATGCAGTACCCTGCTGGTTTTCACCCCGGCCATGGACACCGGGCGACCGGACGAACACCTACGGTGTCGTTTCCACTACCGCTTCCGAACGCTTCCGTCACGCCCCGCACACGCGCCCGCCGCCCCACCGGCCGCCATACAGGGTGAAACCCCCGAACGGGCACGCGCGTTCCCGCGCGCCCCCGCCTTCCACCGGCGCCCGCTCCCCGGCGCACGCAGGTTCTCCCCACAAACGATGCCGAATCGCTATCACCCGTGGTCCTGATCGCCCCGGGACACTGGGAAGGTGTCAGCCATGCACCTGACCAACAGCTCGACCGCCGTCACTGCGCGTCACCGCCGCCTCTTGCGGGATTCGGCGCTCGCGGTGGTCTGTGCCGCGCTGTTCGGCCTCCTGGCCGCCCTGGTGACCCGACACTGGCATCCGCTGGAACAGCTCGACCAGAGCTGGATCGGCGAACTGCACACCTTCGCCCGGCGGCACCGGATCTGGACCGCCTCGGTGCAGACGCTCTCCGACATCGGCGGCACGGTCACGATGCGCACCCTGCTCGGCATCGCGGCCGTCTGGCTGTGGCTGATCGGCGCCCGGGTCCTGGCCGGCTGGGTGGCCGCCCAGACCCTGGTCGGTTGGGGCGGCCAGTGGGCGCTGAAGCTGGCCGTCGACCGCCAACGGCCCTCCTTCGCCGACCCGGTCTCGCACGCCGGCGGCCCGGCCTTCCCCTCCGGGCACGCCATGGCCTCGGCGATCACCTGCGCGGTGCTGGTCGGCCTGGTCTGGTACCGGGTCCGTCGACGCGGGCGGATCGCCGCCTGCGCGGTGGCGGCGGCGACGGTGCTGACCATCGGCTGGACCAGGATCGCCCTCGGGGTCCACTGGCCGAGCGACGTGGTCGCCGGCTGGCTGGCCGCCGGATTCGTGCTGGGCGCCGTGACGGCCGTCGTCGAACTCTGGCGACCGGGCGCGCTCGCCCGCGACGTACGGCGGGTCAACTGGCGTACCCGGCCGAGGGTCCAGCGGATCACCGTGCCGTCGGTCCGGTCGCCGCGCGGCACCGACCCGCTGGGCGACGCCGCCACCGACCACCCGGACGGGGCCGTCCACTGAGGCCGTCGGCATCCACGCGCGGCCGTCCGAGGCCGTCCGGGGCTGCCCGAAGCCGTCCGCTAGCGTGACGGCCATGTCTCCCGACCCGGTCCCCACCGCCGCCGTCCGTCACCCCGAGCGCCCGCTGCGGATCGCCACCGTCCAGGCCCAGGCCGTGGCCGGCGACATACCCGCCAACGCCGCCCAGGCCGCCGAGTTGATCCGCGAGGCCGCCGCGGCCGGCGCCCGCCTGGTGCTGTTCGCCGAGAAGTTCCTCTCCGGCTACGAGCCCGAGCTGATCCGCACCGACCCGCTCAAGTGCGCCGTCCAGCCCGGCGATCCGCGCCTCGCGCCGATCGCCGAGGCCTGCCGCGAGACCGGCACCGCCGCGATCGTCGGCGCCGCCGCGCAGATGGGCGACGAGCTGCGGGTCTCCGCCTTCGTCCTCGGCCCGGACGGCGGCCTCGTCACCCGCTACGACAAGCAGCACCTGTTCAAGACCGAACGCGACTACTACCGCCCCGGGGCGGCTGGTTGCACCCTGGAGCTGGACGGCTGGCGGCTCGGCCTCGGCGTCTGCTACGACTCGGGCTTCCCCGAGCACGCCCGCGCCGCCGCACTCGACGGCTGCCACGCCTACCTGGTCGGCGCGCTGTTCAGCGTCGGCCACGGCCACCACGAGTCCCGCACCTGGTTCCCCGCCCGCGCGCTCGACAACACCCTCTACACGGTGCTCGCCAACCACATCGGCCACACCGGCGGTTGGCACACCTGCGGCGGCAGCGCGGTGTGGGCCCCGGACGGCCGGCTGCTCGCCGAGGCCGGCGAGGACCGGCGCGAACTGGTGGTCGTCGACCTCGACCCGGCCGTCCTGCGCGCCGCCCGGGAGACCGAGACCATGCTCGCCGACCTGGCCGTCGCCGGCGCCCGCCCGGCCGCCCCGCGCGCCCTCTTCACCCTGGCCTGAGCCGGTCGACCTCCGTGCCCGGCCGCTCCGGGCAGGCGGGGTGGCCCGGCCGCTCCGAGCCGGGTGCGCTGGCCGGTCAGGCGGTCCGCATCGCGTCCACCACGGTCATCCGGCCGACCCGACGGGCTGGCAGGACGGCGGCGGCGAGCCCGGTCAGGACGGTCAGCCCGAGCGCGGCCAGCACCAGCACCACCGGCGGGCCGCCGACCGTCCCCACCGTGGAGGTGAGCGAACGCGCGGCCGCCCAGCCGTAGCCGACGCCCAGTCCGGTGCCGACCAACGCCCCGGCCAGCGACAGCAGCACCGCCTCCAGGGTGAGCATCCGGCGCAGCTGCCGCCGGGACATCCCGATGGCGCGCAGCATGCCGATCTCGCGGGCGCGTTCGCTGACGCTGAGCATCAGGGTGGCCGCGACGCCGAGCCCGGCGATGGCGACCGAGAAGGACAGCAGGGCCATGCTGACGGTCGTCATCCGGTCCAGCAGCAGCCGCAGCGTCTCCACCTGCGCGCCGGTGTCGGTGACGGCCACCTCCGGGTGGTCGGCGAGCGCCCGGTCCAGCGCCCGGCGGGCGGTCGACCGGTCCTCGCCCGCGCCCGGGCTGATCCAGACCGTGGTGACGGCCGCGCCGGGGGCGAGCCGGTCCAGGGTCGCGGGGGTCACCAGCAGCGTCGCACCGGTCTGCAGGGTGAACGGCAGGCTGCTGCGTCCGGGTTCGACCCGCAGGTCGGTGCCGGGCCCGCCCGCCGGGCCCCCGACCCGGCGCACCCCGCCGCCGCCGAGACCGCTCAGCGCGGCGCCGTCGGCGAGCGCCCCGGCCTGGTCGACGCCGTCCGCCGAGGGGTTGAGCCGGGCCAGGTCGGCGGCCGCGACCAGGGTGGGCCGGCCGTCGAGTTCGACGGTGGCCGAGCGGACCGGCGTGACGGCGAGCCCGCGCTGCGCACCGAGCGCGGTGACCGCCCCGGCGGGCAGCGCGCCGCCCCCGGTGACGACCGCCGAGAAGACCCCGGGCTGGCGCGCGGACACCGCCGGCACCAGGGAGTTGGAGGTGATCTCCAGCGCGGTGACCGCGCCGACCATCACGGTCACGCCGAGCAGCAGCGCCGAGCCGGTCGCCCCGGTGCGGCCCGGGTTGAGCCGCAGCTGCTGGGTGGCGAGCCGCCCGGCCGTCCCACCGAGCCGCCGGGCCGGGCCGCCCAGCACGCCGACGACGGCGGGCAGCAGCCGGTCGGCGAGCCGCAGCACGCCGAAGAAGCTGACGATCGCGCCGACGGTGACCGCGAGCAGCGACAGCGGCGGCGGGGCCACCGCGCCGGCCACCAGCAGCGCCGTCCCCGCGCACAGCAGCACCGCCGTCCACACCGCCGCCCGGGCCTTGGCCGCCCCGCCGACCGGCCCGTGCGTGCCGCCGAGCGCGGCCACCGGCGGCACCGCCGCCGCGGCCTTCGCCGGGCCGCGGACGGCCAGCAGGGTGAGCAGCACGCCGAACAGCCCGGCCAGCGCGCAGGTCAGCGGGGCCGGCGCCAGCGAGAGGTGCACCGGGCCGAGGTCGAGCGTGCCGACGACCACCGTCCCCGCCGCGCACAGGCCGACCCCCAGCAGCACGCCCGCCGCCGAGGCTCCCGTCCCGAGCAGCAGCCCCTGGCGGCGGATCAGCCGGCGCAGCTGCCGCCGGTCGGCGCCCACGCAGCGCAGCAGGGCGAGTTGGCGGGTCCGCTGGGCCAGCACCACCGTGAAGGTGTTGCCGACCACCATCCGCGCCACCGCGAGCGCGATCAGCACGAAGGAGAGCGCGGCGATCAGCACCACCCCGTAGAGGGTCCGGCTCTGCCGGGTCGCCTCGGTGACGGAGGCGTCTCGGGTGCGCACCTCGACGCCGTCGCCGAGGACGGCGCGCAGCGCCTCGACGGTCCGGGCCCGCGAGGCGTCCGGCCGGACCCGGACGTCCAGCTGGGCGGTGGTGACGCCGGTCGCGTACTGGGCGACCGCACCGGCCGGGACGCCGACGATCGGGCGCCCGGCGAGGCTGGGCGCGCCCCGGCCGTCCAGGACGCCCGCCAGCCGGGCGGTGGCGGCGGAGCCGTCGGCCCGGGCCAGCCGCACCTCGGCCCCGGGGGCGGCGTCGAGCCGGTGCGCGGTGTCGGCGTCGAGCAGCACCTCGCCGGGCCCGGCCGGCCAGTGGCCGCCGGTGAGCAACTGCCAGCGCAGCGCCGGGTCGTCGGCGACCGCGCTGACCGCGGCGGTCTGGTCGAGCGGGCGCCCGTCGGCCGTCAGCACCGATCCCTTGCCGACCAGTCGCGGCGCCACCCCGGCCACCCCGGCCGTCCGCCGGGCCCGCTCGGCGGCGGCGTCCAGCCCACCGCCGGCGGCGGTCCTGGTCACCTGCACGTCGCCGGGCCCGACCTCGGCGGCCGCGGTCTGGCTGAAGGAGTCCACCAGCGCCCCGCTGCCGCTGACCGAGGCGATCAGGAAGGCCACCCCCAGCGCGATCGCGGCCCCGCTCAGGAGCAGCTGCCGCAGTTGCCCGCGCAGCTCGGCCACGGTGTATCGGTACGTCGTCATCGCTCCCCGGCTCGTCCGCCCTGACCAGGCACGACGCACTGGCAGGGGCCTCACCGAGCCTAGGGTCCGCACCCGCCCCGGCCCGTCAGCACGAAGTCTCCTCGATGATCACTCCGAGGACGGACGGCCGACCGCGCCCCCTCCTCCCCGAGAGGTACGCCGCCCCCGACCCGGCCCGGCCCCGGAAACGCCGTAGGCCCCCCGCCCTGGTGGGTGGGGGGCCTACGGCGACACACGCGTCTCTGGTGCCCCAGGCAGGATTCGAACCTGCGACACCGGCTTTAGGAGAGCCGTGCTCTATCCCCTGAGCTACTGAGGCGAGGATCCGCCGGGGAGCGACTGCATCCCGTAAGCGGATCCGGGGGCGGCCGGCCCGAGGGCAAGCCGCTACCGGCTCAGTGTAGCGGGTCGGGCGGCGCCCGGGCGGCGGCTTCGCGATCTTGCCGAGAACGGGGCCGGACGTGCCGCCCTCCGGGCTCCGACGGGGCGTCGGGGCGGGCGGTGACGGCTGCCCGCCGGGCCGGGGGCGGTGCTCAGCTGCGGGAAACGACCATCTGGGCGCTGCCGTCCGGCAGGCCGGCGACGGCGACCTTCTGCCCGCCGAAGGAGGTGCTCCACCAGCCCTGCCAACTGCCCGAGGTGTAGCGGGCGTTGTGGTAGACGACGCCGTCGTTGCCCACGGCGATCAGCTGGGCGTCGCCGTTCGGCATGCCGGTGATCGCGAAGCTCCCGGACTGGAAGCTCGCCGCGCCGGCGTATCCGTCGACCACGTTCCAGTCCTGCCAGGAGCCGCTCGCGTAGCGGGCGCTGTGGTAGATCTTCCCGTCGCTGCCGGTCGCCAGCAGCTGGGTGTCGCCGTTCGGCATTCCGGCGATCGCGACGTCCTTCGCCTGGAAGGTCGCGGCGCCGACGCCCGCGACGGCGTTCCAGCCCTGCCAGGCGCCGTTCGCGGAACGGACGTTGTGGTAGACGTTGCCGTCGTTGCCGGTGATCAGCACCTGCATGCTGCCGTCCGGCAGTCCTGCGGCCGCGATCTTCTGCGCGCCCCAGTCTCCGATCGGCAGCCAGCCCTGCCAGGCGCCCGAGGCGTAGCGGGCGTTGTGGTAGATCTTCCCGTCCTTGCCGATCGCCATCACCTGGGTGTCGCCGTTCGGCATTCCGGCGATCGCCTCGGCCCGGGCCGCGAACCGCGCCGACCCGGCGTAGCCGTCCAGCGGCGCCCAGCCCGTCCAGGATCCGTTCGGGTAGCGCGCCGTGTGGTACAGGTTGCCGTCGGCACCGGTGGCCAGCGTCTGGGTCGAGCCGTCCGGGGTCGCCGCGATGGCGTCCTGCGAGCCGTTGAAGAAGGCCGAGCCGGCGTAGCCGTCCAGCGGGCTGAAGGACGTCCAGTTGCCGTCCACCAGGCGCGTGGCGTGGAAGAGGTCGCCGGCCTTGCTCACCGGCGCGGTCGGCGACGGGTACGGGTTGGCGTGGTCGGTGCTCAGACCGCCGTTGCACTTCGCCGCCCAGGCCCCGGCGCCCTGGCCGGCAAGGATCCGCTCCGCCGTCAGGATCTGCTGCTGCTTGGTGGCCTGGTGGGGCATCGGCGCGTACTGGGTGCCGCCGTACGCCTCCCAGGTGCTCTTCGTGATCTGCAGGCCCCCGTAGTACGGCCAGCCGGCCTTGTAGTAGCTCCAGTCGCCGCTGCTCTCGCACTGCGCCACCCGGTCCCAGGTGGCCACCGAGGCCGCCTGGGCCGAGCCGGCGGCCACCGTGGACAGGCTCAGGGCGGCGAGGGCGGTGAACGTGAGGAGGGCTGCGCGGGGTCGGCGGGAGGCGCGGGACATCGTGACCTCTTCTCGGAGGGGCGGTACGGCTCGCGCGGGTCGGAGCCGGGGGCGAGCGGCGAGACGGCAGGAGAGCGGCGGCGAGGGGGCCGGCCCACCGCGGCGGGGCGGCGGTGGGCCGGCGGGTGGAACCGGCGGGCGGGGACGGTCAGTTGTAGGTGCCGCCGATGGAGACGGCGTAGTGGTTGCCGCTCACGCCGTTCAGCTGGATCGGGGCCGCCGGGTCCCAGCTGCCGGAGCCGTCGCGGATGGTGTGCATGATCCGGTCGTCGTTGGTGATGAAGACGGCCTGGAACTCGCCGTCGATGTTGGCGGCGCTGACCCGGTTGGCGGTGAACGAGCCGATCACGGGGGCGAGCTCGGCGAACGGCTGCCACGTGCCGTTGCCGTAGCGGGCGCCGTGGAACTGCTGGCCGTTGTTGTTCACCACGACGATCTGCGCGTCGGATCCGGTGCCGGCGACCGCCACGTCCTGGGCGGGGCCGACGTTCCCGGCGGCGTCGTAGACGTTGCCCCAGGCCGACCAGGAGCCGCTGACGGCGCGGATGGCGTGGTAGACCGTGCCGCCCGAGACCGTCACGACCTGGAGTTCGCCGTTGACGCTCGCGACCGAGGCGCTGGTCACGGCGCCGCCCGCCGGGGTGATGTCGCCGAACGGCAGCCAGGTGCCGTTCGCGAGCCGGGCGGTGTGGAAGAGCTTGCCGTCGGCTACGGCGACGACGTGCAGGTCGCCGCCGATCGAGACCGCGGAGACCTTGGTGACGTTGCCCAGCCTGTTGGTCTGCGGGCCGATGTCGGTGAAGCGGTCCCAGCTGCCGCCGGAGCGACGGATGGTGTGGTAGATGTTCCCGTCGCCGCCGACGGCGAGCAGGTGGGTGTCGCCGTTGATGCCGGCGTCCGCGATGGACTGGACGCCGCCGATGTCGCCCGCGACGCTCTCCACGTTCCCGAAGCCGGTCCAGCTCCCGTTGGAGGAACGGGTGGTGTGGAAGACGTTGCCGCCACCGTTCACCACGACCTGGGCGCCCCAGCCCACGGCCCCCTGCTTCGGCGGCAGCGGGGTGCTGTCGACGGTCTTGTCGTAGCGGAAGGGCTTGAAGCCGCCGCTGATCAGGGAGCTGCGCGAGTAGTTGATCTTGCGGGCGGTCAGGCCCGGCCGCGGCTCCTCGTAGACCACGGCGGTGTTGTGGCTGCCGTCGGTCCAGCCGGCGAACAGCACGACGTGCGTGCTGATGTTGTCGATCATGTCGCCGGGCTGCAGGTCGTCGAGGCTGCCGAGCTGGGTGGAGATGTCGTCGAGGGTGGAGGTGACCCGGCTGGAGCCGAGGTGCCAGGCCATCGAGACCAGGCCGGAGCAGTCCTGCCGGTAGGAGCCGTTGCTGTCGCTGTGCCAGAGGCTCTGGCTGTACGGCACCGCCTGGTCGACCCAGTTCTGGGCCCGGGCGATGATCTCGGAGCGGCTGATCGGGCCGTTGACGGACGAGGTGCCGACGGCCTGCGCCGGTGCGGTCAGCAACACGGTGGAGACGACCGCGCCGAGCGCGAGGGCCCCGGCGAGGGCGACGTTGGCGAGCTTCGAACGGTTGGCGGACATGGCGGACCTCCGGACGTGGTGGACGGGGTTGGCGGCTGGGCCCGGCTTCGAGGTGCTCGGGGCCCGACGGTGACGGGCGGCTCACGCGGCGCGCGGATTCCGGTCGGCTGCCCTGCGGGAGCAGCCGGCCTGGCGGCGGTTCGACGCGCTGGTGCGGGGCGCTGCGGGGTGCGGCGCTCGGCGAGGCCGGGGTACGGCGCTCGGATCGGCCTGCCTCGGGAGCGGGCCCGGCGGGACGGCCGCCCCGCAGGAGCAGCCGGTCGATGGGGCCCGGCGGGGCCGGGGCGAGGTGGTGGGGCCGTCAGCCCCGGACAGGCGCTAAGAAGCAGCCGCGGCGGCGGCCCGGCCTGCGACGGCGAGGGTGGCGACCGCGGTGGCCTCGGTCATGACGGTGCGGAGCATGACGGCGTCCTCTCCTGCTGCGACGTGAGGGTGGGATCCGGTGGCCGCGTCCCGCGGTGACGCGCTCTCCGGTGCCGCCCTGAGCGGTGCTCCCTGGCGGCGATCACCAGCTTCGTCGCCGCTCAGCGGCGGTGGAAGGGACTTCGGCTGGACGGAAGTGGCCCTGGACCGTTCCGGCCAGGAGCGGTCGGCGTCCGCGCCGGGGCCTGGTCGGGACCGCGCCTGGCCGGGTCGGGACCGGGTGGGGGTGCGGGTGCCGACGAGGGGTCAGAGCGGGTCAAGTAGCCTGCCGGAAAAGTGTTCGACCGCCTTGCCGCGCCGTGCGAAGGAGACGAAGGACCCGATGAGACCTGCTGGGCACCCGGTGGTGCGACTGCTGGGGCAGGTGTGGGTGTGGCCCGCGGTGGTGATGCTGGCGGTGGGCGGGTACCGGCTGGGGACGCCGGAGCTGTGGCGGGACGAGATGGCGACCTGGACGGTGGCCACCCGGTCGTTGGGCGACCTGCTCCGGCTGCTCCAGCACGTGGACGCCAGCAACGGGGCGTACTACCTGCTGATGCACGGCTGGACGACGGTGTTCGGCGACTCCGTGGTGGCGCTGCGAATACCCTCCGTGCTGGCGATGGCGGGGGCGGCCGCGTTCGTGGCGCTGACCGCCGAGCGGCTGTTCGGCAACCGGGTGGCGGCGGTCGGCGCGGGGCTGCTGTTCGCGGTGCCGCCGGAGGTGTCGCGGTACGCGCAGGAGGCGCGCGCGTACGCGCTGGTGACCTTCGCGATCGCGGCGGCCACCTGGTTCCTGGTGCGGGCGCTGGAGCGGCCGACGTGGCGGCGGTGGGCGCCGTACTGCGCGGCGATGGCGGTGGCCGGCGCCGGGCACCTGATCTCGTTCAGCACGGTGGCCGGGCAGGTGGCGCTGGTGCTGCTGCACCTGTGGCGCACGCGCGGGGCGGCGGAGCGGCGGCTGCTGTGGCAGTACCCGGTGGCGGTGGGGGTGGCGGCGGTGCCGGTGCTGCCGGTGGTGCTGCTCGGCAGCCGGCAGTCGGACCGGCAGCTGGGCTGGATCGAGACGCCGAACCTCGGGGGCCTGGTGCACTTCGGCCAGCACCTGTTCGGCTCGCACACGGTGTTCTACGCCTTCGTGCTGCTGGCGCTGCCGGCGCTGCTGCTGCCGGGCCGGCGGGTGCAGGCCGGGCAGGCGCTGCTGCTCGCGGAGCTGCCGGTGATGGGCGTGTGGGTGGTGTCGCAGGGCGGCACCTCGTACTTCATCGAGCGGTACATGCTGTTCACGGTGCCCGCGTGGGCGGTGCTGGCCGGGGGCGGGGTCGGCGCGGTGTACGGCGTCGCGGCGGCCTGGGCGAAACGTTTCCGCGCTCCGGGACCGGCCAGGGCGGCGGTGGGACTGCTGGCGCTGGGACTGCTCGCCGCCCCGGCCGTGGCGGCGCTGCCGAAGCAGCCCGCGGTGCGCTACGTGGGCTCGCACAACGGGTCGGAGGAGCCGTTCCGGGCGGCGGCCGGGGTGATCGCCGCGGGCTACCGGTCCGGGGACGGGATGGCGGCCCCCCTGGGCAACCAGGCCTGGGCGATGGTGTGGCCGGGCGTCAGCTACTACCTGCCGTCGGACGTCCACCCGTACCCGGTGTTCGTCGCGCAGAGCGCCGACGACGCGGAGGACCTGTCGCCGACGCCGTGCCCGCAGCCGGAGGCCTGTCTGGGGCAGGCGGCGCGGATCTGGCTGCTGGTCCTCGGGGACACCGAGGACCCGCTGACCACCATGCCGGAGGACCAGGCGCAGGCTCTCCGCACGCAGTACGGCGCGCCCGACCAGGTCACGCCGCTCGGCGGGTTCACGGTCGCGCTGCTCGACCGCGACAACTGACGGGACGAACCCGGAGCACGCGACAACTGACGAGCGAGACCCGGAGCACGCGGAAACACGACGGAGGGGGAGCCGGGCGAACCGGCTCCCCCTCCGTCGTCGCGGTGTCAGAGCGTGCGGGTCAGCCGGGACTGGATGGACGGCGGGTTCAGGTCGGACTGGAGGGCCACCGGGACCTCCGTCTTGTCGTCGCCCGCGCCCACCCGCAGCAGGCCGACCTCCTGGCCGGCCTTCGCGGTGTGGCCGAGCTTGGCCGCGTCCAGGGTGACCGTGCCGGTGATGCCCGGGAAGCCGGCCACCACGAGGTCCTTGGTCGCGACGACCTGGACCTTGCCGCCGAGGCCGTCGTCCACGGTGCCGACGACGTCGCCCTTCTTCACCACGGTCTGGCCGGTCAGGCCGCCCTGCGCGGCCTGGATCTGCTTGCCGCTGACCTTGAGCACGGTCGGCAGGATGCCGTCGCCGGGGTTGGGCGAGGTGGCCTGCTGGCCCAGGGTGACGCCGATGATCAGCCGCTTCACACCGCCGATCTCCTTGTAGGCGGCCCACATCAGGCAGCCGCCGGCCGGGGTGCTGGAGCCGGTCTTGACGCCGATGACCCCGGTCTTCGGGTTGATCAGGTTGTTGGTGTTGGAGATCTTCGCGTTGTTGAAGTTGGTCTCCGGGGTGGAGACGATCTGCCGGAAGATCTCGTCCTGCATGACCTGCTCGGCCAGCTTCAGCTGGTCCTTGGCGGTGGACTTGGTGTCCGCGAGGAAGCCCGCCGGGTCGGCGTAGGTGGTGTTGGTCATGCCGAACTTGGCCGACGTCTCGTTCATCAGCTTGACGAACGCGTCCTCGGAGCCGGAGTGGAAGCGGGCGAGCAGCCGGGCCACGTTGTTGGCCGAGGGCAGCATCAGCAGTTCCAGCGCCTGGTACTCGGTGAGCACCTGGCCCTCGGTGAGGGTGACCCGGGACTCGTCGACGTTGCCGGACTCCTGCGCGGCCTGCTTGTCCACGGTGATCTTCGGGCCGCTCTCCCCCTTCTTCAGCGGGAACTTCTGGAGGATCAGGTAGGCGTTCATCACCTTGGTGACGCTGGCGATCGAGGACGGCGTCTCCTGCCCGGAGCTGCCGAGGCTGCCGACGCCGACCACCTCGGCGGCGGACTGGCCCTTGGCCGGCCAGGCGAGGTCGAGCTGGTCGCCGGCGAAGCTGAAGCTGCCCGCGGCGGACATCCGCACCTTGGCGTCCGGCAGCGGACGCAGCAGCTGGGCCACCACCGCCGCACCGAGCACCACGGCGAGGAAGGCCGTCCAGATGGTGATCCGCTTGAGCGCGCGGCGCAGCGGCGAGACCGGGCGCGCGTTGAGGGTCGCCAGGACCTCCATCGCCTCGGCGGTGTTCTCCGGCGCGGGCGGCGGCTCCGGGAGGGGCAGCGGCTCGGGCTTCGGCAGCGGCGGGACGGGCGGCACCGGCCGCGGGTCGGGGGTGGGCAGTGGCTCGGGGGCCGGGGCGGGGCCGGGCACGGGGGCGGGAGTCGGCTTCGGCAGCGGCTCCGGACCGGGCTGCGGCTCGGGTTCGGGGAGGGGCTTGGGCGCCGGGTGCGGCTCAGGCACCGGCTCCGGGACGGGGGACGGCTCGGGCTGCGGGGTCGGCGCCGGGGGCTCGGGCACGGTGCCGGACGCGGCGGCCGCGGGGGCCGTGGCGGCGGCGGAGGCGCGCGCAGGCGCGGGCTTGGCCGGCTCCCCGGGCTTGGCCGGCCCGGCTGCCGCCTCGTCCGGTTCGTCGCTCTCGGGCGCGGCGGGTGCGGCGGCCTCGGCGGGTGTGGCGGCCTCGGCGGGCACGGCAACCTCGGCGGGTGCGGCGGCCCCGGGCGTGTCGCCCTCGGACGCGGCCTTCTCGCCGGCCTCCCTCGCCCCCTTCTCCGTGCCCTTCTCCGCACTCCCCGCCACGGCTCCCGCACCCGCCGCGGCCGTCCGCATGGCGAGACGCGGGTCGGTTCCGGTCGGCCGTCCGGCCGCCTTCTCCTCGCCGTCGGAGGCCGTCACGGCCTCCGCCTCCCCGGCCGCGACGTCGGAACTTCCGTCACCGGCGGGCCTGGTCAGCTCCTCGGGCAGCCGCAGCGCGGTGGTCGCACTGTCCACCGGCAGCCGCAGCATCGTGGTCTTGCTGTCCACATCCCGGACACGGAGCTGTACGGTCGAGCCGCGCTTGGCCCCCGCCGCCGGCGTGTCGCCGGGGCCGGTCTCGGCCTCCCGGCTGCCGTTCGGGTTGCCGTCCGGAGCACCGTCCGGGTCCGGACCCGCACCGCCGGCCGTCCCGGTCCGTTCGCGTTCGCGCTCCTGCGCCCGCTCGCCGTCCCTCAGCACCCTGTCGGGGGACTCGCCCACGTATCCCAGCCTCCTCAACGCCCGGCGGGGCACCGGCAGACCCGATTTCGGGAAGCCGACGCCCCGCCCCGTGTACCTGTACAGTCTCCGCCACCGCCGGCCGATCCGGCCGCGCACACCCCGCCCGACCGGCGCTTATTGCCGTCGCACGGGCGTACTGCGGTCTGTTCACCGGTCAGACGCCGGGCCCGCCGCCCCTGGTTCCCCGCCTCCACCGCAAGGTCACGATTCGGAGGCGTACTCGACAAGCCCGTGTGAGAGGCGTCACCCTGTCTCTCATCCACGCGGGGAGGCTTGGATGGGCAAGAGCCGCAGAACTGTTCCCGAGGAACTCTTGCTGCTCGCTTTGGACCCGACCACGGGTACCACGGCGCAGCCGCAGACCCTCGACCTCGGACTCGCCGGGGCCCAGCTCGTCGAGCTGTCCCTGGCCGGACGGATCGTACCGGAGGGAGACCGGATCGCTGTCGTGCTCGCACGGCCGACCGGCGACCCGACCCTGGACCACGCACTGGAACTGCTGCGCCGACGCGGCAGTCCGGTCCGCGCGGCGCACTGGATCGGCGGGCCCCGGCTGGGGCTGCGGCAGACCTACCTGGCGCACCTGGAGCGCTGCGGCATGGTCACGGCCGTGCCGGGCCAGGTGTGCGGGGTGCTGCCGACGACCCGCTATCAGGCGTCGGACGACTGCACCAACGCCGCGATCAAACAGCGGCTGGACACCGCCATCCGCACCGGCGTGCCGCCGGACCCGCGGACGGCGGCGCTGGCGGCCCTGGCCCATTCCGTGGGCCTGGGCAAGCACCTGTATCCGGGCAACGAGGGCCGGTCCTCGCGGTCGCGGCTGCGCGACCTGATCCGGTACGACCCGCTGGGCGGGATGGTCGCGCACGCCGTGATGGACGTGCAGAACGGCCTGCCGGCGCAGCAGAACCGTTCTGCCCAGGGTTCCGGGACCGGTACCGGCACCGGGCGTTCCGGCGCCCGCGCGGCGGGCCGGGGCTCGGGGCGGGTCGCCGCCTCACGGGTCGGCGTCCGCTGACCGGGACCGCCCGGGCGCGCGGGACACCGCACCGATCGCCGTACGGCCTGCGCGGCACGTGCAGCCCGCACGGCCCGTACGGCCCGTGACGGCGGGCACCATGGGCCCGGCGGGCACCACGGGACCGGCGGGCACCACGGGACCGGCGGGCACCACGGGCACCACGGGCCCGGCGGCACCTCCACCGGCGCGCGCCGCCCCGTTCACGCCGCCCGACGGCGCTGAGCAACGGCGCTGAAGGACCCGACGCACCACCGAAGCAGCACCCGCACCACCAGGAGCACGGAGGGGCGGTCGCCCCGCGACGGAAGTCGCCCGGCGACCGCCCCTCTGCCGTCCCCGAAGGCCCTTTGGGGCCCGTCCGGGGAGCCCGGCGGTCCTGCCCTCGCACGTGCCAATGGCACCTGCGCCGCCGGGGAGCACATCCTTAGCCCGTACCGGTTCGAGCCGCTGAGCCGCATTACCACTTGAGGGCCCTCGCCGTCTCACAGAAGTGCTTTTCCGACGATCTGTTCTACTGCGCTGCTGTGATTCCCTGACGCCGACCTGGCCCAAGGTGACATGCTGCTCCAAGTCAGGGGGGTTGGTCCCAATGTCCGAAGTGTTCCGAGGGCTGCCGTTCCAACGATCACCAGAGGTCCGGCCGGAGGTCGATGTGTCGACGAGCATCAATCCCACCGTGCGCCGTCGGCGCCTGGGCTCGGAGCTGCGCAAACTCCGCGAGGGCCTCGGGATGACGGCGGAGGAGGTGGCGGGCCGGCTGATGGTCTCCCAGTCGAAGATCAGCCGACTGGAGAACGGCCGCCGCAGCATCAGCCAGCGCGACGTGCGCGACCTCTGCGACGTCTATCTCGTGAACGACGAGCAGATGCGCGCCAGCCTCATGGAGATGGCCAAGGAGTCCCGCCAGCGCGGCTGGTGGCACGACTTCAACGACATGCCGACCCCGTACAGCGTCTACATCGGGCTGGAGGCCGAGGCCTCCTCGATCCGCGCGTACGAATCCTCCTTCGTCCCGGGCCTGTTGCAGACCGAGCAGTACGCGCAGGCCGTCGTGGAGGGCACCCAGCCGGACACCGACGCGCTCGCCGTGCAGCGCCGGGTGCAGGTCCGGATGAAGCGCCAGGACCGCATCCAGGGCGAGAACCAGCTCGGCAGCCTGTGGACCGTCATAGACGAGGCGGTGCTGCGCCGCGAGGTCGGCAGCCGCGAGGTGATGGCCGAGCAGCTCAAGCACATGATGGAGCTGAGCCAGCACCCGAACATCACCATCCAGGTGATCCCGTTCTCGGCCGGGGCCCACCCCGGTATGACCGGGACATTCTCCCTGCTGGAGTTCCCCGAGTCAGCCGATTCCACGGTTGTCTACTTCGAAGGGGTGACGAGCGATCTCTACCTGGAGAAGGACGCGGACGTCCGCCGCTATACCGGTCTGTACGACTACCTGCGGGCGGCGGCACTCGGCGTGGCGGAGAGCCGGGCACTGATAGCTGAGATTGAAGAGGGATACCACTGATGAGCACCACCTCCGAGCACGGAACCCGCTGGCGGAAGAGCAGCCACAGCGGCGGCAACGGCGCCTGTGTGGAGATCGCCACGCCGGCCACGGGGGCGGTGGCGGTACGGGACTCCAAGGACCCTCAGGGGCCGCAGCTGCGCTTCTCCGCCGAGGCCTGGACCGCGTTCGCGAGCGCTGCGGCCACCGGGGTGTTCGGCCGCCACTGACCCTGCGGCGGCGGCCACCGACCCGGCCCCGCGCCCCCGGTGCGAATCCGAGCTCGGCCCGTTTGCCCGTAGCAGTGGCCGTCGCCCTCGCCGGCGGCCGACGCTACGGGCAAACGTCGTTCCCGCCCGAACTTCCCGCCCGAACTTCCCGCCCCGCCCGTCCCGTCCGTCCCGTCCGCCCCGTTCAGCGCACCACCGGGTACCGCTCGGACCAGGTCAGCCCCTCCGGGGTGCGCGGATCGTGCAGTTCGGTGCCGTGCATCAGCTCCAGCACGAAGTCGTCGGCGAGTTCGAGGATGGCGCCTCGCCCCTCCAGCCCGGCCACCAGCCCCGACGGCAGCGCGGTGTCACCGTGCAGCACCCCGAGCAGGCTCCCGCAGACCGCGCCGGTGGAGTCGCTGTCCCCGGAGTGGTTGACGGCGAGCAGCAGGCCCGAGCGCACGTCGTGCGCGACCAGCGCGCAGTAGACCCCGATCGCCAGCGCCTCCTCGGCGACCCAGCCCTCCCCCAGCGCCTCCACCCGGTCCGCGGACGGCTCGCCGGCCCGGACCGCGTCCAGCGCGGCCCGCAGCGCGGCGGTGGTCTCCTCGTGCGCCTGCCGCTCGGAGAGCAGCGCCAGGGCGAGGTGGACGCCCTCCTCCAGGGTGCCGCCGCGGGCCACGCTCTGGACGATCACCGCGAGCGCGCCCGCCGCGAGGTAGCCGGTGGGGTGGCCGTGGGTGAGCACCGCGCACTCCACCGCGAGTTGGAAGACCAGGCCCGGCTCCCAGCTGGTGAGCAGGCCGAACGGCGCCGCCCGCACCACCGTGCCGCAGGCCTTGGAGTGCGGGTTCTTCGGCCGCTCCACGGTGCCGAGGAACTCGGCGTCGGCCCCGGTCAGGCCGGACAGACAGCCCTGGCCGGGGGCGCGCTGGGCGTACAGCCACTCCTCGCGGCCGAGCCAGCCGAGGTCGGGGCGGCGCTCGTCGGGGCCCCAGTCGCGCTGGGTGGCGGCCCAGCGCAGGTAGGCCAGGTGCAGGTCGGTGGGCGGGTGCCAGCTGCCGGTGTCGCGCCGGATGTGGGCGCGGATCAGGCCGTCGACGGTGAACAGGGTGAGCTGGGTGTCGTCGGTGACGGCGCCGGTGCGCCCGTACGCGGGGACGTAGCCGGTGACGCCCTGCGGGCCGTGCTGGGCCCGGATCTTCTCCAGCGGCTCGAACTCGACGCCGGCGCCGAGCGCGTCGCCGATGGCACCGCCGAGCAGACAGCCCCGCACCCGGCTGCGGAAGTCCTGCTGCTGGGCGCGTGACCACAGTGGCATCACGACGGGGCGCCTTTCCTCGGGGCAGGGGGCTGCGCGACGCACGGCCGCGGCGCGCGCCCTGGCACTGTATTCGAAGACCCGAGCGAATCAAGGGCGTCCCTCGTGCTCCGGTTCCCCGGCCCCGGCCGCCGTACGGGCGGCAGCGGGGCCGGGGGAACCGGGAGGCCGGGACCGGCGGAACCGGGAGGCCGGTGGCGGGATCAGTCCAGGACCGGCAGCAGCTCCGGCAGGTGCCCGTCCGAGGCCAGCGCCGCGGCCCGGCGCTCGGCCGGCACCTCGCCGTACGTGGTGGTGCGCTGGCGGTGCGGGCGGCCCGCCGCCTCGGCGATCGCCTGGAGGTCGCGCACCGACTTGTAACTCCCGTACGCCGAGCCGGCCATCCGCGAGATGGTCTCCTCCATCAGCGTGCCGCCCAGGTCGTTGGCGCCCGAGCGGAGCATCTCGGCGGCGCCCTCCGCGCCCAGCTTGACCCAGCTGGTCTGGATGTTGGGGATGTGCGGGTGCAGCAGCAGCCGGGCCATCGCGACCACCGCGCGGTTGTCCCGGGCGGTCGGGCCGGGCCGGGCGATGCCGGCCAGGTAGACCGGCGCGTTGGTGTGGATGAACGGCAGGGTCACGAACTCGGTGAAGCCGCCCGTGCCGTTGGTCTCCAGGGAACGCTGCTGGATCTCGGCCAGCAGCCGCAGGTGCCCGAGCCAGTGCTTCGGGGTGTCCACGTGCCCGTACATCATGGTGGACGAGGAGCGGATGCCCAGTTCGTGCGCGGTGGTGACCACTTCGACCCAGGTGGCGGCTGGCAGCTTGCCCTTGGTGAGCACCCAGCGGACCTCGTCGTCCAGGATCTCGGCCGCCGTGCCCGGGATGCTGTCCAGGCCGTTCTCCTTGGCCCGCTGGAGCCAGTCGCGGATGGACAGCCCGGTGCGGGTCGCGCCGTTGACCACCTCCATCGGCGAGAAGGCGTGCACGTGGATGCCGGGCACCCGCTCCTTCACCGCGCGGGCGATGTCGAAGTAGGCGGTGCCGGGCAGGTCCGGGTGGATGCCGCCCTGCATGCAGACCTCGGTGGCGCCCACCTCCCAGGCCTGCGCGGCCCGGTCGGCGACCTGCTCCAGCGACAGGGTGTAGGCGTCGGCGTCGGTGCGGCGCTGGGCGAACGCGCAGAAGCGGCAGCCGGTGTAGCAGACGTTGGTGAAGTTGATGTTCCGGGTGACGCAGTAGGTGACGTCCTCCCCGACGGTGTCCCGGCGGACGTCGTCGGCGATCCGGCAGAGCGCGTCCAGGGCCGGGCCGTCCGCGTGGAACAGCGCCAGCGCCTGGTCGTCGGTGAGCCGCGTCGGGTCGTCGGCGGCCACCGCCAGCGCCTCGCGCAGGTCGCCGACCAGCCGCTCGGGCGCGCCCTCGGCGAGCACCTGCTCGCGCAGCACCTCCCAGTCGCCGTAGACGTCCTCGAAGTCGGCCCGGCGGTCGCCGGTGCGGCCCTCGGTGTCGATGGTGGCGTGCAGGTCGGTCCGCCCGTACGAGACGGGCAGGTCCTCGGGCTCCTGCCAGGGCAGGCCGCGGACCACCGCGTCCGGGTTCGCCAGCCCGGTCTCCGGGTCGGCGAGGGCGCGCACGTGCGGCAGCACCCGCGGGTCCAGCCAGGGCTCGCCGCGCCGGACGTACTCGGGGTAGACGGCGAGACGCTCGCGCAGTTCGAAGCCGGCGGCCGCGGAGCGCTCGGCGAGCCGCTCGATCTGCGGCCACGGGCGTTCGGGGTTGACGTGGTCGGGAGTGAGCGGGGAGACGCCGCCCCAGTCGTCGACGCCGGCCGCGATCAGCCGCCCGTACTCGCCGTCCACCAGGTTCGGCGGCGCTTGCAGGCAGGCCGCCGGGCCCATCACGTGCCGGGCCACCGCCACGGTGGCGACCAGCTCGTCCAGTTCGGCGTCGGGCATGCCGCGCATCGCCGTGTCCGGCTTGGCGCGGAAGTTCTGCAGGATCAGCTCCTGGACGCCGTGGTAGGCCCGGGAGACCTTGCGCAGCGCGAACAGCGACTCCGCGCGCTCCTGGTACGTCTCGCCGATGCCGATCAGCAGGCCGCTGGTGAACGGGACGGAGCTGCGCCCGGCGTCCTCCAGCACCCGCAGCCGGACGGCCGGTTCCTTGTCCGGCGAGCCGAAGTGCGGGCCGCCGGGCTCGCTCCACAGCCGGGTGGCGGTGGTCTCCAGCATCATGCCCATGGAGGCGGAGACGGGCTTGAGCCGCTGGAAGTCCGTCCAGCCGAGCACCCCGGGGTTGAGGTGCGGGAGCAGGCCGGTCTCCTCCAGGATGCGGATCGACATCGCCCGCACGTAGGCGATGGTGTCGTCGTACCCGTGCGCGTCGAGCCACTCGCGGGCCTCGGGCCAGCGGTCCTCGGGCTTGTCGCCGAGGGTGATCAGGGCTTCCTTGCAGCCGAGTTCGGCCCCGCGCCGGGCGACGTCCAGCACCTCGTCGGGGGACATGAACATCCCGTGGCCGGCCCGGCGCAGCTTGCCGGGGACGGTGACGAAGGTGCAGTAGTGGCACTTGTCGCGGCAGAGCCGGGTGAGCGGGATGAAGACGCTCTTGGAGTAGGTGATGACGCCGGGCCGCCCGGCCGCCGCCAGCCCCGCGTCGCGGACCCGGGCGGCGCTCGCACACAGGTCGTTCAGGTCCTCGCCTCTGGCCTGGAGCAGCACCGCGGTCTCGGTGACGTCCAGGGCGACGCCGTCCCGGGCTCGGCGCAGGGCGCGCCGCATCGCGTTAGCGGTCGGGGGGTTGCTTGCGTCCATGGCGGTTCCGTCCATGGCGCGACCCTACGCCAGGTGTCGTACGTTCGGAGTAGCCAACCCTGAGGGCGTCTCAGGGTCGATGTACCCGCGAGGTTGACCCCGAACTGGCCCCGCAGGGCGATGACGGGGCCGGAGTGCGGGCCTCTAATGGAAGGGCACAGCCAATCGCTCGTGTTCGTAGAGGAGTTGAGGACGCCATGACCAATGACACGGCGGCGGGGGACAACGTGGACGGCGGCGTGCCGTACCGCTCCCGGCGGCGCATGCTGGTGCGGGCCGGGGTGCCGCTGACGGTGGCCGCGGTGATCGCCGCCGGGATCGGCCTGGTGCCCGCACTGGCCGCCGACGCCCCGCCCGAACTTCCCTCGCTGACGCCGGAGCAGCTGGTGGCCAAGGTGCTCGGCTCCGACGCGCAGAGCCTCTCCGGCACGGTGTCCGTCTCCACCGACCTCGGCCTGCCCAGCCAGCTGCTGGGCGTCGCGGCCGGCGGGATCGGCGCGGCGGCCGGGCGCGGCGGCGGCCAGGGCTCCTCTTCGGCCGACCCGCAGGCCAAGCTGCTCGGCCTGCTCGGCGGCGACCAGACGCTGCGGGTCGCGGTGGACGGCCCGGACCGCCAGCGGGTCGACCTGCTGGAGGACATGGCCGGCTACACCGTCGTCCACAACGGCGACCAGGCCTGGGCCTGGGACAGTTCGACCAACACCGCCGTGCGCCTGACCGGCCAGGCGCCCGCCCAGCACCCCGACACCGCCGGCAAGCACGCCGGGGCACCGCTGACCGGGGTGCCGACGACCCCGCAGGAGGCCGCCCGGCAGTTCCTGACCGCGAGCGCGGGCACCACGTCGGTCACCGTGGCCGGCACCGCCAACGTGGCCGGGCAGAAGGCGTACCAGCTGAGCGTCAAGCCCGCGCAGTCCGGTTCGACCGTCGCCGAGGTCCGGATCGCGGTCGCCGCCGACAACGGGGTGCCGCTCTCGGTGGTGGTCAAGGGCGTCGACGGTTCCACCGTGCTGGACGTCCACTTCACCGACGTGTCCTTCGCCAAGCCGGCCGCCAAGACCTTCGACTTCACCGTGCCCAAGGGCGCCAAGGTGACGGAGCACAAGGCGGACGAGGGCGCCAAGGGTGAGGTGCCGCAGGGCTTCGCGCCCAAGGGTTCCGCGCCCGGGGGCCAGGCCGGTCAGGACGCCTCGGGCCGGGACCACGGCGGCGTGAACGTGATCGGCGAGGGCTGGACGACCGTGGTCTCGGCGCAGCTGCCCGGCGGCGCCGTCGACGCGCCGCAGGACGGCGGCAAGGGCGGCAAGCACGGCGGCCGGGGCGCGGCCCTGAACCCGCAGGCGCTGGTGAAGTCGCTCGGCAAGCCGGTCGGCGGCGGCACGCTGATCAGCACCAAGGTGGTGAACGTCCTGGTCACCGACGACGGCCGGGTGTTCGCCGGCGCGGTGACCCTGCCGGTGCTCCAGCACGCCGCCGGGGTGAACTGACGGATGACGAAGGCTCCCGTAACGGGGGACGTTACGGAGTCGGCCGGGGGTCCGGGCGCCGAGCAGCGCCCGGGCCCCGTGCCTTCCACCTCCACCTCCCCCTCCACCTCCTCCCCCGGTTCCCCCGGCTCCTCCCGGCCCGACGACGTGATCAGGACCCGCGGTCTGACCAAGCGCTTCCGGGGCGGCCAGCTCGCCGTGGACGGCCTGGACCTGAGCGTGCCGCGCGGCTCCGTCTTCGGCTTCCTCGGCCCGAACGGCTCCGGCAAGACCACCACCATCCGGATGCTGATGGGCCTGATCGCCCCCACCTCCGGCGTCGCCACCGTCCTCGGCGAGCCGATGCCGCAGTCCGTCGCCTCCGTGCTGCCCCGGGTGGGCGCGCTGATCGAGGGCCCGGCGCTGTACGGCTTCCTCTCCGGGCGGGACAACCTGGTCCGGTTCGACGCCGCCGACCCGACCGCCGACCCGCGCACCCGGCGCCTGCGCGTCGAGACGGCGTTGGAACGGGTCGGGCTGAGCGCCGCGGCGGCCAAGAAGGCCCGCGCGTACTCGCTGGGCATGAAGCAGCGGCTCGGCCTGGCGTCGGCGCTGCTCCAGCCGCGCGAGCTGCTGGTGCTGGACGAGCCCACCAACGGGCTGGATCCGCAGGGCATGCGCGAGATCCGGGCGCTGGTGCGGGAGGTCGCGGCGGAGGGGACCACGGTGTTCCTCTCCTCGCACCTGCTGGACGAGATCGAGCAGGTCTGCACGCACGCGGCGGTGATGTCCCGGGGCCGGCTGGTGGTGCAGGGCACCGTCGCCGAACTGGCCGCCCGCGCGCAGGGCCGACTGGTGGTCCGCACGCCGGACGTGGCGCACGCCGTGGAGGTACTGGCGGCCCACCGGGTCGGCTCCCTGCTGCCCGGCGACGGGCGGGTGGACGGCGAGCTCGGCGCGCTCGGCTCGCTCGGCTCCCCGGTCGAGGAGGCGCTGCCGAAGCTGTGCGCGGCGCTGGTCGAGGCCGGGGTGCGGGTGCACGGGTTCGGGCTGGAGCGGGGCACGTTGGAGGACGCCTTCGTGGCGCTGACCGGGGAGGGCTTCGATGTCGCAGGCTGAGCTGTCGCAGGCCGGGGTGTCACAGGCCGGGATGTCGCAGGCCGGGGCGGTGCCGGTCGGGGCTCAGCCGGTCCGGACCGGGCGGAGGCCGCAGACGGCGGCCGGGTTCCTGGCGCTGTTCCGCAACGAACTGCACCTGACCTTCCGCCGGATGCGCACCAAGGTGCTGCTGGGGATCCTGGCGGTGCTGCCGATCCTGATCGGCGTGGTCGTCAAGCTCAACACGGGCAGCCCGCACGAGGGCGGCGGCGGGGTGAACTTCATCGCGCAGACCACCCAGAACGGCCTGTTCCTGGTCTTCACCGCCCTCGCGGTCGCGCTGCCGGTGTTCCTGCCGATGACGGTCGGCGTGGTCGCCGGGGACTCGGTCGCCGGCGAGGCGGCCACCGGGACGCTGCGCTACCTGCTGGTCGCGCCGGCCGGGCGCACCCGGCTGCTGGCCGCCAAGTTCACCGCCGGGCTGGTGTTCTGCCTGGCCGCCACCGTGGCGGTCGCGGCGGCGGCGCTGGCCACCGGCGCCGCACTGTTCCCGCTCGGCGAGGTGACGCTGATCTCCGGCGACACCATCGGCTTCGGCGACGCGCTGCTGCGGGCGGTGCTCGTGGCCGGGGTGGTGGCGGCCTCGCTGGCCGGGCTGGTGGCGATCGGGCTGTTCGTCTCCACGCTCACCGGCAGCGGCATCGCGGCGATGGCGGCGACCGTCGGGCTGGTGGTCACCGTGCAGATCCTGGACGCCTTCCCGCAGTTGGACGCCGTCAGGCCGTTCCTGTTCACCCATTACTGGCTCAGCTTCGCGGACCTGCTGCGCCAGCCGATGTACTGGGACGGCGTGTGGAAGGACCTCGGCCTCCAAGCCGCCTACGTCGCCGTGTTCGGCGCGGCGGCCTGGTCCCGCTTCACCAGCCGGGACATCAGCGTCTGACCGCCGCCTCGGCGGGAGCGGACCAGCGGGAGCGGACCAGCGGGAGCGGACCAGCGGGAGCGGACCAGCGGGAGCGGACCAGCGGGAGCGGACCAGCGGGAGCGGATCAGCGGGAGCGGATCAGCGCCTGACCGCCGAGGCGGCGGGGGCGGGCTGCGGCACGGCCGCGGCCCGCCCCGCGCGGTCGGCCCGCACCTGGCGCAGCGCGTCCCAGGTGAGCACCGCGAGCGCCAGCCAGACCAGGCCGAAGCCGGCCCAGCGGGCGGGCGGCATCGACTCGTGGAACACCGCCACGCCGATCAGGAACTGGAACACCGGCGCCAGGTACTGGAGCAGCCCGAGCACGGTCAGCGGCACCCGCACGGCCGCCGCGCCGAAGAACAGCAGCGGGATCGCCGTGATCACGCCGCTGAGCAGCAGCAGCCCGGAGTGCCCCCAGCCGTACGAGCCGGCCACCGTGTGGCCGAAGGTGCCGCGCCCGCTGACCTCCAGGTAGACCAGGTAGCCGAGCGCGAACGGGAACATGAAGGCGCTCTCCGCCGCCAGGCTCTCCAGGCCGCTCAGCCCGACCTTCTTCTTCAGCAGCCCGTACGTGGCGAAGGAGAGCGCCAGGGTGAGCGCGATCCACGGCAGCCGCCCGTACGCGACGCTGAGCACCGCGACGGCGGCCGCGCCGACACCGACCGCCGCCCACTGCGCCGTCCGCAGCCGCTCCTTGAGCACCAGGACGCCGAAGCCGATGGTGACCAGCGGGTTGATGAAGTAGCCGAGGCTGGTCTCGACGACGTGCCCGGCGTTGACGCCCCAGATGTAGACGCCCCAGTTGATCGAGATCACCGTGGCCGCGCCGGCCAGCATGGCGAGCCGGCGGGGCTGGCGCAGCAGCGGGCGTATCCAGCTCCAGTGCCGCTGGGCGATCAGCAGCAGCACCACGGCGACCAGGGACCAGACCATCCGGTTGGCCAGGATGTCGTCGGCGGCGCCGGGCTCCAGCAGTGGCCAGAACAGGGGGAAGAGGCCCCAGATGCCGTAGGCCGCGACGCCGTACCAGAGGCCTCGGCCGCTGTCCTGCTGGGTTGTCTCTGGCATGGCCGCCTGCCCTCCGCGCGCGTGTGTCGAGGTGACGGTAGCGGGCGGAGGGGCAGGCTGTCATCTCCGTTTCCGCATTTTGGTCATGACATCGCTGACCTCGGGAAACGCGGGCCCACGGCGGGTCCGGAGTGCGGGAGGACCTGAGGCCCGGAGCGCCTCAGGCCTGGAGCGCCTCAGGCCCGGAGCGCGGCGCGCACCGACTCGGCCAGCGGGACGGTCGGGCGGCCGATCAGCCGGGCCAGGTCGCCCGGGGTGCCGGCCAGCTCGCCACGGGCGATGCCCGCGTCCACGTCCACCAGCACCTCGGCGAAGCCCTCAGGCAGGCCCGCGCCGACCAACGCCGCGAGGTGCTCCGCCGGTGCCACGTCCTGGTGCGCGACCGGCTGCCCGGAGACCAGCGCCAGCTCGGCCGCCAGCTCCGCCAGGCTCCACGCGGCGTCGCCGCTCAGCTCGTACACCCGGCCCTCGTGGCCCTCGCCGAGGAGCACGGCGACCGCCGCGTCCGCGTAGTCCTTGCGCGGGGCGGTGGCCACCCGGCCGTCCCCGGCGCTGCCGAGCACCACGCCGCGCGCCACCGTGCCGGCCGCGTCGCCCAGGTAGTTCTCGGTGTACCAGCCGTTGCGCAGCAGGACGGACGGCAGGCCGGATGCGCGGATCAGCTCCTCCGTCGCCTTGTGCTCGTCGGCCAGCCGGAAGGTCGCCGCGCCCGGCGCGCTCGTGTAGGCGAACAGCGCGACGCCGGCCGCACGGGCCGCGTCGACCACCGCGCGGTGCTGCGGGATCCGCCGGCCGACCTCGCTGCCCGAGATCAGCAGCACCCGGTCACCGGCCGCGAAGGCGCCGGCCAGGGACGCCGGGTCGTCGTAGTCGACCACGCGGACGGCCACCCCGCGCGCGGCCAGGTCGGCCGCCTTCTCGGCGGAGCGGACGGCGACCGCCACCTCGCTCGCGGGGACCGCGGCCAGCAGGCCCTCGACGACGAGACGGCCGAGCTGGCCGGTGGCACCGGTGACGACGTACATGGGGATGCTCCTTGGGTGGGTTTCTGCCTCGACGGGGTTCCCGCCTCGAAACTCACCCTAGGGACTGCACTAACCTTTCGAAAGTACGCACTTCAAAGTACGGTACTGACATGAAGGTAATGGCAGGACAGTCATGAAGACCCTGGAGGAAGGCCGCCCGGCCGTCCCGGTGCGCGAGCTGCCGCCGGCGGACGTGTTCGACCGCATGTGCCCGTCCCGGGGCGTGCTGGAGCACGTCACCAGCCGCTGGGGCGTCCTCGTGCTCGGCGCGCTGCGCGAGCGCGGCTACCGCTTCAGCGAACTGCGCCGACGGGTCTCCGGCGTCAGCGAGAAGATGCTCGCGCAGACCCTGCAGACGCTGGAACGCGACGGCTTCGTGCACCGCGAGGCCCACCCGGTGATCCCGCCCCGGGTCGACTACAGCCTCACCCCGCTCGGCCGGGAGGCCGCCGAACTGGTCGCCGCCCTCGCGCACTGGTCCGAGCAGCGGGTCCCCGCCGTCGAGGCCGCCCGCGCGGAGTACGACGCCCGGCCTAGCGTTCGCTGATCAGGGCCGCCAGCCCGTCCAGCACGCGGGCCAGGCCGAAGGCGTACGCGTGGTCCGGGTCGTACGCGCCGCCGTGGGCCTCGCCGGCGGCGGCGCCCACCCGGGCCGCGACCGGGTAGCGCTCGGCGTCGAAGACCTTGGCGAGCAGCTCGGCGTTGGCGGCCCACCACTGCGCGTCGGTCATCGCGCTGTCCTGCCGGGCGGCGCGCTCGTCGGCGGCCATCCGGGCGCAGGTCTGGACGAAGCCCAGCAGGTGGGTGAGCGCCGCGTCCAGTTCGACGTCGGGCAGGCCGGTGCCCTCGAAGGCGCGCAGCTCGTACTCGTACTTGGCCATCAGGCCCGGGCCGAGCGGCGGGCGGCTGGTGGAGACCGCCGAGACCCACGGGTGGGCTCGGTGCAGCGCCCGGTTGTCGTCGGCGACGGCGGTCACCCTGGCCCGCCAGCCGTCGTCGGCGGGGGTGCTGCGCGGCGTCGTCGCGTAGACGGTGTCCAGCATCAGGTCGAGCAGTTCGGCCTTGCCGGGGACGTAGGTGTACAGCGCCATCGGGGACAGCCCCAGCTCCTGCGCCACCCGGCGCATGGTGACGGCGTCCACGCCCTCGGCGTCGGCCAGGGCGATGGCCACGGCGGCGATCTCGCCGGTCGACCGGGCCTGCCGCGGGCCGCGCCGGCCGGGCTTCTCCTCGGCGGTCAGCCCCCAGAGCAGGGCGAGGGTGCGCGCCGGATCTCCTGCGCTGCTGCGGTCCGTGGCCATGGGGGGATCTTTTCACGGCCCCGCCGACAGCTCGACGGAGCGACGGACGGTCGCTCGGCGGTTCGGCAGCCCGGTGCCGGCGTCATACGAGCGCCGGGTGGATCAGCCGCCCGTGGTGGATGAGCGAGGCGGACTGCTTGAGCCGGTTCACCCGGACGCTGATCTCGTAGCCGCGGATGCCCTCGACGTGGGCCAGGCGGCCGGTGAGGTAACGGTAGAAGTCGGGGGTGTCCCGGCAGGCGACCACGGCCATCAGGTTGTGGCGTCCGCTGATCGCGGCGACGAACGCGCACTCGTGGTGGCCGCCGACCTCCTCGCCGACCTGGTGCAACCGCGGTAGGTCGACCTGCAGCCACAGGGTGGCGTTGAGCCGGTAGCCGAGGCGCTCGGCCAGGGTGTCGACGTCGTACGTGAGCGAGCCTGCTGCCTCCAGTGCCTCCAGGCGACGGGCGACCCGGGGCTTGGACCAGCCGGTGACCTTGGCCAGGTGGGTATGGGTGGCCCGGCCGTCCTCGGCGAGCGCGCGCAGCAGCGGCAGGTCCTGTTCACCCAGGGGCGTCGACGAGGCCACTGCCGGGGTGGGGTGGCCGGAGGTCAGCCGCCGCACCTGTTCGGGGGTGAGCGAGGCGTCGGGGTCGGTCCAGGGCGCGGTTCCGGGACCGCCGTAGATACGCACGACCAGGTCGACGTTCACGTCCAGGACCGCGCCCGCTCGCGGCAGCTGGCGCAGCAGCAGGTCGTCATGGTCGGTTCCGGCGGGGGACCGGATGATGCAGATGATCTCCGAGCCGCCGGAGGCGATGCCGACGTACGCCACCTCGGACCGGCGGGCCAGTGACTGGGCCAGCGGTGCCACCGCATCAGGTCGGCAGCGCAGCCGGGCGATCCACTCCGCCTGGCCGTCGGCGTTCAGGTTGCCCAGTCCGACGACGCGCAGCAGGCCGTCCCGCCGCAGGGCGGCGTAGCGGCGCGCCACAGTCTGTTCGGACACGCCGATGACCTCCCCGAGCCGCCGGAACGAGACCCGGGGCGCGCACTGCAAACCGTGGATGATTTTGCGGTCCAGATCATCAGCCATGGAGGAATGGTCCCATCGCCAGGCGCTCAGGCGGAGGTTCCGGGAGGCTTCTTGGGATCGACTGCGGGTTTCGGGCGCTTCGGGGAGAAGCTGATCGGCGGCTCCACGGGCGGCTGCCATCGGCCGTCGCCCCCGGGAGCGGGCGCACGCTCCCGGCGGCGCTCCGAGAATGCGGGGCCTCCCCCGCAGCAGCCGAAGGAACGACCCCGTGAACTCCACAACGACGCCGGACCTCAGGGCCGGACGGGCCGCCACGCTCGTCATGGCCTGCCTGGGTGTCTTCGTCGCCTACCTGCCCGTCACCACCGTGTCGGTGAGCCTGCCGGCGATCCAGCGCGCGCTGGGCACGTCGACCTCCGAACTGTCCTGGGTGTCGGACGCGTTCGTGCTGCCGATGGCCGCGCTGATCCTGACCACCGGCGTCTGGGGCGATGTCCACGGCCGCAAGAAGGTCTTCCAGACCGGCATGGTCTTCTGTGCGCTGGGCGCCGCGATCTCGCTGCTGTCCAGCTCGGTGCAGGCACTGTGGGTCGGGCAGGCGGTCTCCGGCATCGGCGCCGCCGCTCTGCTGCCCACCACACTCACACTGATCAGCCATGCCGTGCCCGACCACCGTGAGCGGGGCAAGTTCATCGGCTTCTGGGCGATGAGCCTGACGGCCCCGCTCGCCGTCGGCCCGCTGATCGGCGGCGCCCTGCTGGAGCACACCACCTGGCGCTGGATCTTCCTGCTGCCGATACCGCTCTCCGTGGCCCTGCTGGCCGTCGCCGCGTTCCGGCTGCCCGACTCGCGCGCCCCGCACGGCCGCCGGCTCGACTGGCCCGGCCAGATCACCGCCGCCACCGCCGTCACCGCACTGGTCTACGGCGTCATCGAGGGCGGCGCGGACGGCTTCGACGAACCCGCTGTGATCACCGCGCTGACGCTCGGCGCGGTCGCCGCCGGAGCCTTCGTCCTGGTGGAACTCCGCAGTACCAGCCCGATGCTGGACCTGGCGCTGTTCCGCAGCCCCGCGTTCACCGCCACCGCACTGGTGGCCGTGGTCAGCTTCCTCGGCCTGATCGGCTTCTTCTTCGTGCTCAGCCTGTACTTCGGCCTGGTCCAGCACCTGAGCACCATGCAGGCGGCACTGCGGATGGTGCTGGTGTCCGGCACCTCGCTGGTGGCCGGCCTCCCTGTCGGACGGCTGATGCACCGGATCCCGCCGAGGGTGCTGATCACCTCCGGGCTGGCGCTGGTCGCCGCCGCGATGTTCGCCATGACCGGCGTCGACGCCCACACCTCCTACGCGGCGCTGACCTGGCGACTGGTGCTGCTCGGACTCGGCATGGGCGCGGTGCTCACCCCGATGACCGCCTCCGCAGTCTCCGCCGTTCCCTTCCACCTGGCCGGGATGGCCGCGGCCGGCAACAACGCGATCCGCCAGGTCGGCGCCGCGCTCGGCCCCGCCGTCCTCGGGGCGCTGCTCACCACCCGTGCCCTGAACGCCCTGCCCGCACAGCTCGCGAACGCCGGCGTCCCGGCCCAGACCGGCGCGCGTGTCCTGGACTCCGCCCGCGAACACGGCCTGGGCGCCGTCGCCGGACTCGACCTCGGCCCCGCCACGGGACAGGCCCTGGCCGCGCTGAGCAACTCCTTCCTGGACGGCATGCGGCTGTGCCTGCTGGTCTCCGCCGGCCTCGCCCTGCTGGCCGCGCTGGCCTGCGCCCTGCTGCTGAAGAGCCCGTCGAGCGCGGCACCGAGGGCGGCGGGTCCGGGACGGCCAGTGCCGGAAGCGGAGCAGGCCGCGGTCCCGGTTGCGGCGCAGCCAGCCTGAGGAACAGGAAGCAGGGGGACCGACAGCGGTGGTACTGCACCCCGCTGGAGGGAGTCGGTCCGCTGCGCTTCGGGATGAGTCCGCAGCAGGTGTCGGCCGCCCTGGACGGCGAGGTGCCGGCCGAGGGCTGGGGCCACCACCCCTTCCCGGTGGGCAGCCCTTGGGAGGACCAGGGCACTCCCGAGGAGTGGCACGTGAGCAAGGAGTACTACGCCCGGGCTGGGGCGAGCGCGCACTACTTCTACGCGTCGCAGGCGGGCAGGGGTTCCGTGCTGGCCCGGGTGAGCGTCCACGGGCGCAGCGGCCCCCTGGTGTCCCTCTACGGCATCGAACTGATCGGCCGCAAGCCCTCCGCCGTCGAGGCGGACATCATCCGCTACATCCAGGACCGCGGCCTGGACCTGCGCATGGGTTGCGGCGGGGACATCAGCCCGAGCGACTCTCAGGTGTGGGCACGGGCGGAGCGGGCAGGGGACACCTCGGTCAGCGCGGCCTGCTTCTGCATCGAGGACTTTGAGTACCACGGCTGACCCCGCGTCCAGAAGCCGATCAGCCAGTCGACGCCGGCTCCTCTCCCGTTCTGCGCAGACGTTCAGGCCTGCTCACTCCGGTCTTCCCGGCCGCCCGATGCCGCGCTGATTCGACAAGATCCGAAAGAGAGGTCCCTAGCCGACCATGATCAAGCTCGGCGCCAACCGCTGTACCGGTGTTCCCCGAGGCCGGGCTACCGTCTCCCCATGACCAGCGTCCCGACCAGCAACGGCCCGACCAGCAACGGCCCGAGTGGCGGCGGCTCGACCGGTGGCGGCCCGGACCCGATCCCGGGCACCGACACTCCCGAGGCCATCCGGCCCCGCGTCACCTGCCGCCGCTGCCATCGCCCGCTGCACGACCCGGAGTCGCGGATCCTGCGGCTCGGCCCGGAGTGCCGCGATCCGGCGGAGCGGGTCGCGCGCTTCGACGTCGACCAGGATCCGCTGCCGGGCATCGGGTGACGGGCGTAGCCCGCCGACCTCTGTTGTAGCGCCCGTCAGGCGCGCCGGAAGAGGCGGCGCAGGAGGCCGGGGCGGGGTTCCGGTTGCTCCTGGGGCGCCACCTCGGCCTGCTGGGCTTCCCCGACTTCCCCGACTTCCCCGGCTTCCCCGGCTTCCCGGGCTTCCCTGGCCTCCTGGGCCTCGGCCCGCTCGATCAGCCGCCGGGCCAGGTCGAGGTCGGCCCGGGGCAGCCAGGGCGCGGTGAGCGCCAGCGCGGCGAGCGAGCGCAGGACGGTCACCACGCGGGTGCGGCGGGCCCGGGCGCTGTAGTGCAGCCGCTGCCGGAGCCGGTCGGCGATGTCGGCGCGGGTCTCGGGGTGCGTCCAGCCGATCGCGACGAGGGCGAAGCCGGCCGCCTCGACCACCCAGTCCTCGGGCCCGAGCAGCAGGTCGACCAGCACGCGGCGGCGGTCGGAGTCCTCCCACGGCTGGTCGGTGCGGTGGTGGGCGATGCCGAGGCAGGCGAAGACCTGGACGGCCCGCACCCACAGTTCGGGCTGGTGGGCGAGCAGGGCCCGGCCGAGGTCGTCCTCCCGGGGCATCGGCGGGTGGACGAGCGCGCCGAGCAGGTCGTCGAGCGGCAGCCCGGCCAGCCGGACGGCGTGGTCGTAGGCGGCGGGGACGGTCGCCCAGACGATCTCGGCGGTGGCCCGGACGAGTTCGGCGCTGTCCGGTGCGGGCGGGGCGACGGCCGGGCGCGGGTCGGTCCCGTCCCAGGCCCAGATCCGGGTGGCCGGTTCGGCCAGCGGGAGCCGGGGGTCGGGCTCGGCGACGGACCGGTAGTCGACGGTGGCGCGCGGCAGGGCGAGGCGGACGGCCAGCAGGGAGCTGGGCGGTTCCACGGCGGAGGCGCTGCACTCGATCTCGCTGTCGCGGGTGGTGCCGGGGGCGGCGAGCAGCTGGTGCAGCACGTTGACGGTCGCCTCGGTGGCGCCGGAGACCATGCCGAGCCAGGGTTCCCGGTGGCTGAGCCGTTCCAGCAGGTCCTGGGCGTACTCGTGGTCCGGGTGGGCGCGGTGGTGGTCGGCCAGGGCGAGCAGGTGGGCGGGGTCGCCGTCGGCGGCGTGCCGCAGGCCGTACCGGGCGGGGGCCGCCTTGGGGTGGTCGGGTTCGGTGGCGAGCACGCGGTCCAGCCAGGGCAGGCCGTCGGCGGGGCGGCCGAGGGCGCCGTACAACTCGGCGACGTCGACGGCGAGGTAGCTGCTGGAGTTGTCCCGCTCCGGTTCGACCCGGGCCAGTTCGGCCTCCCAGACGGCGAGCGCCCGTTCCGGCCGGCCGTGCGCGCGCAGGGCGTTGCCGAGCATCACGGACGGCAGGTAGCCGGGGGCCAGCAGGTGGGCCAGTTCGGCGAGTTCGACGGCGCGGTCGGTGGCGCCGAGGCGGCGGGTGAGGCCGGAGGCCATCGCGAGCAGCAAGGCGTGGTCGCCGTGGCGGGCCACCACGGACTGGACGAAGTCCTCGAACGGCTGGACGGCTTCGGCGAGTTCGGCGGGCAGCGGGTCGGGCAGTCCGCCGGCGGCCCGGGCCACCGCCTGGGCGACGGCGTCCGGGTCGACGAGGGCGGGCAGGTCCTCGCGGGCGAGCCAGGCGGTGTGCGCCCAGGGTCTCGCGGGCTCGTACTGGATCGCGGAGGCGAGCAGGCCGACGGCGGTGTCCCAGTCCCCGGCGGCGGCCTCGACGTGGGCCCGGCAGGCGACGGTGCCCAGGTAGACCTGGCCGTCCAGCGGGAACAGGTCGCGGGCGGCGGCCGGTCCTCCGGCGGCGGCGCACAACTCGGCCAGCGCCTCGTACAGTTCGGGCAGCTGGGGGTCGGCGAGGATCGCGTCGGCCAGGTGGTCGGCGGCGTGCGGGAGGTCTCCGGAGTCGATGGCCAGCCGGGCCACCGCCACCTCGCCCTCCGCCGCCAGCCGCTCGTCGCCCTCGTCGTCGGCGTGCCCCATGTGGTCGTCCCCCCGCTCGCGGTGTCTGCCTTGTGCGCGGACGAGGCTATCCCGCGTATCTGATGACCGGATGATCAATCTGCCGGTGTGTCGGACGAGCTGGAATTGGCCTGAATCGCGCTCACCTCTAGGTCGGATACACCCCGAACGAGTGGTTTGGGTGCTGGTCGGCGCCTTTTCCCGGAATCGGCGCACCACGATGTTCCCGACGCTTCGCTCCCGACGCTTCGCTCCCGAAGCACCCCCCGGTGCACCCACCGGAGCACTCACTGGAGCACCCACCGGAGCACCCCCACCCCGACGACAAGCGAGAAGTGACGATGAAGCTCTCCCGCACCCTGTCCATGGCCGCCTCGGCCGCCGTCCTGAGCACCGTCGCCCTGGGCACCACCGCCCTCACCGGGCACGCCACACCAGCGGCCGCCGCCTCGTTCGTGGTCAGCGAGGCCCAGTTCAACCAGATGTTCCCGAGCCGGAACTCCTTCTACACCTACCGCGGCCTGACCGACGCCCTCAGCGCCTACCCCGGGTTCACCACCACCGGCAACGACGCCACCCGCAAGCGCGAGGCCGCGGCGTTCCTCGCCAACGTCAGCCACGAGACCGGCGGCCTGAAGTACGTCGTCGAGCAGAACACCGCCAACTACAGCCACTACTGCGACGCCTCGCAGCCCTACGGCTGTCCCGCCGGCAAGAGCGCCTACTACGGGCGCGGCCCGCTCCAGATCAGCTGGAACTTCAACTACAAGGCCGCGGGCGACGCCCTGCACATCGACCTGCT
Organism: Kitasatospora sp. NPDC088861; assembly: GCF_044750105.1. NCBI lineage: Bacteria > Bacillati > Actinomycetota > Actinomycetes > Kitasatosporales > Streptomycetaceae > Kitasatospora > Kitasatospora sp. NPDC088861. Next base: position 24,119 of record NZ_JBIVJF010000021.1, on the reverse strand, counting down.
GAACAACCCCTACCTGGCCGAGAAGGACCCGGCCGTCTCCTGGAAGACCGGCCTCTGGTTCTGGAACACCCAGAAGGGCGCCGGGACGATGACCGCGCACGACGCCATCGTCAACGGCAAGGGCTTCGGCGAGACCATCCGCAGCATCAACGGCGACCTGGAGTGCAACGGCAAGAACCCGGACGAGCGCAACGACCGCATCAACCTCTACAAGAAGTTCGTCGGCGTCCTCGGCACCGACGTCGGCGGCGGCAACATCTCCTGCTGACCGGCGACCCCGTGCGTGGGAAGTCGACCGGGCCGACTTCCTGCTCACGGCCCCCCGCAGACCGGCGCATCCCAGCGCTCGACGAGGAGCCTGCGCCGTCCTGCACGAGGCGTTCCTCACGGAGGCCCGGGCGGCGTCGGGCTCGGCGGACGGGCACCTCCCGTACGGGTTCAGGATCCACCTCGCGACGGCGCGGCTGCGGTGAGGCCGGTCCCGTCGGGCACCTGAATATTTCATCACGAGAAATATTCAGGTGGTCGTCGGCGTTGACCACGGAGCCGGGTGCGGGAAGGCCCCGCACGGCTGGAGACGGGAGCGACGCCGTGCGCGTGGAGATCTGGACCGACATCAACTGCCCGTGGTGCTACATCGGCAAGGCCCGGTTCGAGCAGGCCCTGGAGCGGTTCCCCCACCGCGGGGACGTGGAGGTCGTCCACCGCTCCTTCGAACTCGACCCCCACTCGCCGGCCGAGGCGCGGCCGGTCGTCCCGCTGATCGCCGCCAAGTACGGGCTCAGCCTGGACCAGGCCGAAGCGGCGGAGGCGCGGATCGCGGACAACGCGCACGGGGAGGGGCTGGCGTACCTCCGCGAGGGGCGCGACGCGGCGAACTCCTTCGACATGCACCGCCTGCTGCACTTCGCCAAGGACCACGGGCGGCAGGGGCAGCTGCTGGACGCGCTGTACCGGGCCAACTTCGCCGACGCGCGATCCGCGTTCGCGGAAGGGCGACTGGTGGACCTGGCCGTCGAGGCGGGGCTGGACGGCGAGGCCGCGGCGGCGGTGCTGGCCGATCCGGACGCCTACGCGGAGGCGGTACGCGAGGACGAGGCGACGGCGGGCGCGATGGGCGCCACCGGGGTCCCGTTCTTCGTGTTCGACCGGCGGCTCGGGGTCTCGGGCGCCCAGCCCGCCGAGACGTTCACGGCGGCACTGGAGCAGGCCTGGGAGAGCCGGGTGGCGGTGCCCCTGCTGGTCGGCGGCGCCGGCGGTGAGGGCAGCGGCGAGGTCTGCGGGCCGGACGGGTGCGAGCTGCCGCAGCGGTGAGGCGAAGGGCGTGGAGCAGGAAGTCGGCGGGGCCGACTTCCTGCTCCGGGGGTGTCAGCGCTTGGGGGCGATGAGGCGGATGCCGGTCCAGTCCGCAGCGGCGCTGATGGCCTTGGTCGAGGCGAGGCCGGCGGTCTGGGCGGCCTCGTTGACGTCACTGGGCTCGATGTAGCCGCCCCGGCCCGGCTTCGGGGTGAGCAGCCAGATCATGCCGCCCTCTTCGAGGAGGCCGATGGCGTCGACCAGGGCGTCGGTGAGGTCGCCGTCGTCCTCGCGGAACCAGAGCAGGACGGTGTCGGCCACGTCGTCGTAGTCCTCGTCGACGAGGTCCTGGCCGATCAGCACCTCGATGCCCTCGCGGAGATCCTGGTCGACGTCCTCGTCGTAGCCGATCTCCTGGACGACCTGCCCGGGCTCGAACCCGAGCCGGGCCGCCGGGTTGGTGCGCTCTGTCGTCATGCCGGTGTTCCTTTGACTTGGAGGCGCCTGTCGCCTCGCATCCGGGTAGCCAACCAGACACGGACGGCGGTCGGCGCGGAACACGCCCGGAGATTGACGATCCGTCAGATCTTGCGGCAGGAGATGACCACGGACGAGCTGACGGTCAACAGGAGTTGCGCACCGCCGGCCGCGTCGGCCCGGGCAATGGTGGCGCCCAGCTCGCCGGGCGGGAGGGGGAACGTGTGCGGGCGCAGGTCGGCGTCGTGCGCCACGACCGCGTCGCCCTCGACGTAGAGCAGCAGGTATTCGGCGACGTCGGACACGTCGGGTCCCCTCCCCTGGGGTGGCTGGCGCTTGGCGCTGCCCACGCTAGGGGCCGCGCGGGGCGCGGTCGGTGGCATTCACCCGGCACCACTCCCACGGGTGAACGCGGTCGAGGACGAGCGAGGGCTCGGGCTGGGGTTGAGGTGGGGGTTGAGGCGGGCGGGGTGCCCGGCGGCGTTGCGACCGGCGGCCTCGCGGTAGGCGATGCGCTGGACGGCGGTGAGCAGGCGGTAGAGGTTGAGAGCGGCGTCGGAGTCGTCGGCGGCGAAGCCCAAGTGGAAGATGAAGGCTTCGAGTTCGCGCCAGTCGAAGTCGTCGGGGACGGGCTGGGCGGCGCCGGGGGCGAGGGTGTTGAAGGCGGCGGCGACGGCGTAGTGGGTCGCGGCGAGGGCGTTGGCCAGGGGGTTGGGGCCGAAGTCGGGCTCCGGGGCGGGGTCGGACATGTCAGGGGTCCTCCTCGTCGGGCTTTGCAACGTTGAGTGCGGTGATGACGCCCAGGACGACGGTGGCGATCGCCAGGGCGAGGAGGACGGCGAAGGCGGCCGCGATCAGAAAGCGCACGGGTCGTCGCAGTCTCGGTCGGCGGCGAGGAGGAGGGAGAGGAGGTTGAGGAGGGTGGAGGCGGGGGCCGTGTTGAAGCGGACGAGGATGCGGCCGTCGATGGTGCGGTCGGTGGTCGCGGAGGGGAAGATGAGGCCGAACCTGCGGCCGCGCTCGTCGACTTCGGCGAGGAGCGTGCGGATGTGGTCGTCGGTGTAGTACCGGATCCGGGGGTCGGTCGGCAGCATCGGGTAGCGGCGGGGAAGAGGCATCAGGCGGCGTCCAACTGCAGTTCGAACCAGACGGATTTGCCCTGCTTACGCAGGTCAGTGCCGAAGCGGTGGGTGAGGGAACGGACGAGGTGGAGGCCCCGGCCGGAGAGGGCGAGGGGGTCGGCGGGGACGCACGGCTCGGGCGGGAGGGTCTGGCTGTCGTCGCAGACCGAGACCCGGAGCCTGCGGTTGAGGAGGGACAGCACGACGAGGGGCGCGAGGCTCCCGGCGTGCTTCCACGCGTTGAAGAAGAGTTCGTGGAGGGCGAGTTCGGCGTCGGAGATGGTGGGGGGCGGCCAGCCGGCGGTGGTGAGGAGGTCGCACAGCTCGGTGCGGGCGGCGGTCCAGTCGGGAGGGTTGGAAGCACGCATGGGAGACCCCAGGAGGAGAGGAGGGGAATCGGCGGAAACGTCGCCATGAACCGGACTGACGCTCCGTCATGTGATCAGTGCAACACTGAGAGTAGGGGTCTGTCTGGCAAGGTTGCAAGCAGATCCAGGAGACTCGTACCAGCCATCACTCGTTGGTGGCATCCCGGAGGGGTTGTGCGCGAGACTGCGCCGACAGGGAAGGACGATCGTGGGATACAAGGGACCAATCAGCCAACGGCAGCGCCGATTCGGCGAGGAGCTGCAGCACCTGCGGACAGCCGCCGGGCTGTCGTCTGCCGACGCCGGGGCACTGGTCGGTATGAAGGTTCCGGCAGTGAGCCACACCGAGGCTGGTCGGATCACTCTCAACCCCGAACGCCTCGAAGTCTGGCTCGACGCCTATGGCTGCACGGACCCGGTATACCGCGCGGGTCTTACCGAGATGGGGCGGAGCAGCGGCAAGGGCTGGTGGAGCGAGTTCGAGGGCAAAGTTCCGACACTCGCGCTGGATCTGGCCGAGGCGGAGGACAGGGCACAGACCTTCTCAGTGTTCGATACGCTCCATATCCCCGGCAGCTTGCAGGTCCCGGGCTATATCGAAGCTATCTACAAGGATGCTTACCAAGATGGCCGTTGGGACACGGCGACCGCCGTCCAGTTCCGTCTACAGCGGCAGCGCGTCCTGACCGACAGTAGGCGTCAGTTTCGATTCGTCATCCACGAAGCAGCTCTTCAGATGCGGTTCGCCGGCAAGTCGGTCATGCACGAGCAGCTTCTTCACCTCGTCGATATGGCGGAGCTACCCAATGTCACGATCGAGATCATTCCATTCGACGCCCCCAAGAAGGTCCCCTACACAGGCGCCTTCCTGATCTGCGACCCCGGGTGCACCGCGCTGTCGACCATCATCCTGGATGGGCCCAAGCGCGCTATTCACCTTGGGGATCCATCAGATGTAGTGGCCTACCACCAGAAGTTTCGCGAGGCCTGCGATCTCTCATTACCGGCCGTGGATGCGTCGAAGCCCAGGCGTGATTCCTCTCGTGACTCGTGGGGACTCCTTCAGCACCTCATCTACCAGCTTCAAACGTGAAAGGCGCCCGATGTCCGACCTTGCCTGGCAGAAGTCATCCTTCAGCGACGCAGACGGCGGCAGCACATGTCTTGAACTAGCGACTGGGGTCGACAGCCTCCGTCACTTCCGCGAGTCCGACGACCCCGACGTCATCGTCACCACCACCGTCCCCAAACTCCGCGCCTTCCTCCTCGGCGCCAAGGCCGGCGAGTTCGACCATCTCGTCCGAGCCTGAACTCCACGCACGCCCGGCGGTCAGCACACTCGGTGCTGACCGCCTCCGCTCAGCTCCCTGTTCCGGGCCGCCCGCACTGGGTTAGCGTGGACCCATGTCGAGAGACCTGCCCGCGCTACGGGCATCCCATCAGGACCGGGACCGCACCGTAGAAACGCTGCAGGTCGCCGCCGCAGACGGCCGGCTCACCCCCGAGGAGCTCGAAGCCCGGCTGGAATCCGCGCTCTCGGCCCGGACGCTCGCCGAGCTGGCTGAGCTGACCACCGACCTGCCGAGCTTCGCGTCGGCCGTGCCCACGCCGAAGGACGTGCTGGTCATCGACCAGCGCGGCGGCAAGTACACCCGGACCGGACGCTGGGTGGTCCCCCGGCACATCGAGTTGCGGCCGAAACATTGCACGGTCACCCTCGACTTCACCGAGGCGGTGATCACGGCCGACACCCTTCTGATCGACATGGCCCTGAAGTACGGCAAGCTGCTCATCATCAGCCCGCCCGGCCTCGTCACCGTCGACACCGACGATCTCACCGTCGTCTTCTCCAAGGTCAAGCAGCGCTCCGCCGGCGGCGGCGACGCCACCGGGCCCCGGCTCCGGATCGAGCTCGCCGGCACCCTCAAACACGCCAAGGTCATCGCGCGCGCTCCCCGCCGCCGCCTCTTCGCCATCTGAGGCAGCCCCGCTCCACAGCTACACACCCTCGCCCGCTCGTCGATCCCAACGAGCGGGCACCTCCCGTTGCCCGGCCGGCCTCCCGCCCTCAAAGAGCCCGCCATGACGCATCGTTGGCCGATTCCAGCCTTCCGACACGACCACGCCGGTGAGAAATTTTGAGAAATTTCGGCTAGGAGGAGCAATCGTGAAGCTGCGACTCATCGGTAGCCCGCGTTGAGCACCGCACGACAGGGTGTCCACGAAGCCCGCTTGGAACTCGGCCGCCGCCTTCGCACGATCCGCACGGCGGCCGGGCTCGACGGACGCACCCTCGCGAGCCGGCTCGGCTGGCCCACGAGCAAGGTGTCCAAGCTCCAGCAGGGGCGGCAATCCCCTACGGTCGCCGACGTCCGAGCCTGGGTCGACGCCTGCGACGTCCCCGAGGCGGCTGCGGAACTCGTCGTCCAACTGCACGAGCTGGACGACCGGTACGCCCAATGGCGGCGCGAGCTGCGGCACGGCCACGCCGCAGTCCAGAAGTCCTGGGCCGACATGGAGGCCGCGGCACAGACCATCCGCGCATTCGAACCCTGCTGGGTGCCGGGTCTTCTCCAGACCGCCGACTACGCGGCCGCACGGTTCCGCGAGCACGCCCAGCTCAACGACAGCCCGCCGGACACGGACGCCACCGTGGCCGCCCGCCTCGCCCGTCAACAGATCCTGTACTCGCACTCGCCCGGCGGCCGCCACTGGCACATCCTCCTCACCGAGGCCGCCCTGCTCTACGGGACCGCCTCCGCCGAGGTGATGCGCGCCCAGATCGACCGCCTGGTCTCCGCGACGACCCTCCCGGCCCTGCGCCTGGGCATCGTGCCGTTCCGCACACGCCTGCCGGCCTCACCCGTGCACGGATTCTGGATCTTCGACGACCAACTGGCCTCCGTCGAGGTCGTCAGCGGCGAACTCCGACTGGGCCTGCCCGAGGAGATCGCCCAGTACCGCAAGGTCTTCGACCTGCTGGCCCCGAGCGCGCTCTACGACACGGACGCCCGGCGGCTGCTCACCTCGGCTGCCGAAAGCTGGATCTGATAGGTCATCAAAAACAACGTCAGCGACTTCCGCTGCATGAACCTGCTGGCTCTCGCCGGGCAAGTTCAAGCAAGTTCGTGGTGCGGGTCCCGAGTTGTGCGGCAAGCTCTCTCACAGCGATCGACTCCAACCACGAGGAGGCCCACGATGGCGCTGCACAAGCTCGGACAAGACCCCGAGAGCCCCGACGGCAAGTCCCCGACCGTCTACTTCGACGATGCGACGGGCAACTACATCCTCCAGGGCTGGAAGGTCCTCGACCCGGACCGGCTCGCGCAGATGGATGTCCCCGGGCACGAGACCGTGATCGAATTCCCCAAACGAATGATGCAGTTCTTCCCGGAGGTGAACGGTGACGGCGGCCCCCACGCTTGAGGACCTGCTGCAGACCTGCACCCAGTCGGCGCTTCACCTTGAGATGCGCGACGGCTACATGCGCGACGACCCCCTGTTGGTGCGCTGGCTCAACGGGCACCGGGATGACCCGGCCGACCGCTCGTCGTGGTGGAACCCGTGGTTGCAGCTGATCCACGAAACCACCGCCCGAGGCGTCGAGGTCCGACGCGCCCGTGTGGTGTCGGAACCGGTGAGCGAGTACATCAGGTTCGAGTATGAGATCACGTTCCGGAACGTCGTTTCCGGCGAGCAGGTCAGGTGGCTTCCCCGGCGGCAGGCGACCGATCTGGCTCTCCCGGGAAATGACTTCTGGCTGATCGACGGGCAGTATCTCGTCGTCCACCACTTCAGCGGGGAGGGCGACTTCGTCGACGACGAGATCAGCACCGACCCTCAGACCCTGAAGCTCTGCCACTCCGCGTTCGAGGCCGTCTGGGAGCGGGCAGTGCCGCACGAGGACTTCCGGCTGCACTAGACCGTGTCCGCGTCATCCAGCGTCCAGCAAGCCAAACAGGCTCTCGGCCAGCGCCTGCGCGATATCCGGCGAGACTCCGGACTCAGCGCGCGGGCGGTGGCCGAGGCCGCTGGGTGGCATGAATCGAAGTGCTCCAAGATCCAGAGCGGCCGGGTGATGCCGTCGGAGGCTGACATACGCGTCTGGACGGCCATCTGTGGCGTCCCTGATCAGGCTGCGGACCTCATCGCGACTGCTCGGAACATCGAAGGCATGTACGTCGAGTGGCGCCGCCTCGAACGAGCCGGACTCAAGCGGGCGCAGGAATCCGTGCGCCCGCTGTTCGAGCGGACACGCCGCTTCCGCATGTATCAGTCGTGGGTCGTCCCTGGCCTGCTCCAAACCGCCGCCTACACGCGTGCGGTGCTCCACACGATCGTGTCGCTGCGCAACACGCCCGACGACGTCGATGAAGCCGTCGCTGTACGGATGGAACGGCAGAACGTGCTGCACACCGGAGACCACCGCTTCGCCGTCCTGGTCGAGGAGTGGGTGCTGCGAACGGTCATCGGCACGCCGGACGTCCTCCTGGGCCAGCTTGGCCGTCTGATCGGTATCGGCTCCCTCCCCTCGGTCAGCCTCGGAGTGATTCCCCTCGGGACAACCAGGGGCGCGGGATGGCCGGTTGAGTCCTTCACCATGTACGACGATGCGCAGGTGAACGTCGAGCTTGTCTCCGCCCACCTCACCATCACCCAACCAGCGGAGATCGCCGAGTACGGCCAGACCTTCTCCGAACTGGCGAGCATCGCGGTCTACGGCGCCGAGGCACGTTCGCTCATCACCCAGGCCATCAACGCGCTCGGGTGAATCCGGGCAAGGTCTAGCAAGTCCATCGACCGGGCGCAAGCCCCCTCCCTACCGTCGAGGACACAACGATCCGACAGGAGAGGGACGTTGCAGGTCACCGATCCCCCGAAGCCGAAGAAGCCCGCCTCACCCCCGTCGCCGAGGCCGCCGGACCTGTAGCCACGCGACGACCTCCACACCTCACCGACCAACAGGGAGGGCCAATGAGCGGAACGGCCGGCAAGCACGCGGGCCAGCAGGACCCGGGCAAGGACAAGCCGTCCAAGGACACCTCGCGCCCGAAGCCGCCTCCGAAGCACGAAAAGAAGGACCAGTGACGGAGAACATCCGCCAGGAGCAGGCCGCCATGCGCGGTCTGCTCCTGGCCATCAGCGAAGAACTCGACAAGCCCGTCCCGCAGGAATGGAAGGACGCGATCAGGGCGACCCCTCGTCACCGGTTCCTGCCGGACCGGATCTGGCTGGACGACGAGAACGGGGATCTCCGGCCCTGCGACCTCCGGGATGAGCCCGACCGGTGGTTCGAGGCCGCCTACGCCAATGGGCCTGTCGTCACGCAGGTCAACGACGGCGAGGAACCCGCCGACGGCGCGGAGGCCTGGGCGTCGTCCTCCGCCTCCTCGCCCGCCATGGTCGTGCGGATGCTCGACGACCTCGGTGTCTGGCCGGGCTTGAACGCCCTGGAGATCGGCACCGGGACGGGCTGGAACGCCGCGCTGCTCGCCCACCGGCTCGGCGCCGACCGGGTCACCTCGATCGAGGTCGACCCTGACGTTGCCCGGCAGGCCCGCGCCTCGCTCAACGCGGCCGGGCTCGCCGTGGAGGCCGTCTGCGGGGACGGCGCCGGCGGCTGGGGCTCGCGGCAGCCGTACGACCGGATCATCTCCACCTGCTCGGTCCGCAGGGTGCCTACGGCGTGGATCGAGCAGACCGCCCCCGGCGGCGTGATCGTCACCCCCTGGGAGAGCCCGATGCTCTCCTTCGGCCTGCTCCGGCTCGTCGTCGACGAGCAGCACACCTACGGGAAGTTCAGCCCGCACGCCTCTTTCATGCTGATGCGCGCCCAGCGGACGGACCTGCGGATCTACCGGGACGTCGTGCGCGACCACCACCAGCCCGACGAGTCCACCACCCGGCTGTCGCCGTGGCAGGTGTGCGGCGAGGACCTGGACGTGCGGTTCGCACTCGGCCTGAAACTCGGCGACGTGTGGACCGCCTGGCACCACGAACCCGACGTCGAGGGGGTGGCCACCCGCCTGTGGGTGGCCACCACGGACGCCACCTCGTGGGCCGCGGTGGACCACGACGGCCGCCAGGAGGACCGGTTCACGGTCTGGCAGTACGGGCCTCGCCGACTCTGGGACGAGATCGAGGAGGCCCACGGCTGGTGGGAGAAGGCCGACCGGCCGGGCCCGGACCGGTTCGGGCTCCGGATCGTCGGCGACGAGCAGCAGGTCTTCCTCGACGGCCCGACCACCGTCATCAGCCGGGTGCCGTAGGACGAGCCCCTCCCGCCCGCTCGTTGGAACCCAACGAGCGGGCGGCAAAGCAGATCTGCGCGACGATGAGGAGGAGCGATGACAAACCCGGCACTTGAGGGCCTGGCCACGGCCAAGGTTTCCGCCGTACACCTTGAGATGCGCGACGCCTACCAGCCCAGCGACCCCGAGTTCATCGCATGGCAGCAGGGCAAACGCCTTGACCCTGCCGCCGAGCGGTCGTCCTGGTGGCGCCCGTTCCTGGACGTGGTGGCCGAGACGACGGCACGCGGTCTCGTGATGAGGCGTGCCCGGGTCGTCTCCGAACCGGTCACCGACTACATCCGGTACGAGTACGACGTGACGTTCCCGAACGTCCGGGCGGGCGAACAGGTCCGTTGGCTTCCCCGCCGGAAGGCGGCCGACATCGCGCTGCCCGGCACCGACCTGTGGCTGTTCGACGGGTCGTCGGTACTTTTCACGTACTTCTCGGGCGTCGGTGAGGTCGTCGACCGCGAATGGCGCACCGAGCCGGCCGTCGTGGAGTTGGTGCAGTCGGCCTTCGAAACGGTGTGGGAACGAGCCATCCCGCACGAGGAGTACCGGCTTCGCTGATCCGCCATGGCCGCCTCGCCTGCACGCCCTGCCCTCGACGGCGAAAACCCCTGCCCTGCCCGCGCGTTGGGGACCGACCGGCGGGCGGGACTGCCCTCGGTGGGCAGGGTTGCTGCCCCCGCCATCTCTATCGCTCCGGGTGTGGGCGGGGTATCCAGGACTCACCGGCCATCGACCCGAAGGGACGCCGATGAGGACCAGCGACAGTGACGACAAGGCGCACGCCCCCTCGACCGCCCGGACACCCGCGCACGCGCCCGCACCAGCACCCGCGCTGCTCGGCCTCCAGGCGTCCGTCGGGAACGCCGCCGTCGTCCGACGACTCCAGCGGGCCGGCCAGGTGCAGCGCTCCGCCGCCGCCGTCCACGACGTGCTGCGCAGTGGCGGCCGCTCGCTCGACGGCGCCACCCGCGCCGACATGGAGGCCCGCCTGGGCGCCGACTTCTCGGACGTCCGGATCCACGACGACAGCGCCGCCCGGAGTTCCGCCGCCGAGATCGGCGCCCGCGCCTACACCTCCGGCAACCACGTCGTCATCGGCGACGGCGGCGGCGACCGGCACACCCTCGCCCACGAGCTGACCCACGTGCTCCAGCAGCGGCAGGGCCCCGTGGCGGGCTCCGACAACGGCTCCGGGCTGAGCGTCAGCGACCCGTCCGACCGCTTCGAGCGCGAGGCCGAGGCCAACGCCCGGCGGGTGATGTCCGGCCCGACCGCAGGCCGCCGAGCCGACCACGCCGCCACCCACGAGGACGAGGAGCACCGGGGCTGAGCCGTCCCGCCCGCGCCCATCAACGGGATCGTTCATCGTTTGTCTACCGCCTTGCCCCATGGTCAGTCCCACGGGGCGCCCCGAACTTTCACGGGCGCGATATGGACGAAAGAGGTACCCGGGGATGAAGGCAGTGAAGGCAGTGCGACGCATGGCCGTCGGGGTGGCGGCCACGGCGCTGGCGCTGACGGGGACGATGCTGGGGGCCGGCACCGCGCAGGCGGCGTACGACCCGACGACCCACACGCTCTGGAACGACGAGCCGCTCTACCCGGGCTGGCACGTCGACTCCGAGAACTCCCGGCTGATCATGCAGTCCGACGGCAACCTGGTCGTCTACCGCGGGTACAACACCCCGAACCCGCTGGCCGTCTGGAACTCCGGCACCCACGTGAACCACTGCGGGTACAAGGCGGTCATGCAGTCCGACGGCAACCTGGTCGTCTACTCCGCCTCCGGGGGCGTCTGCTGGTCCTCCGGCACGTACGGGCACCCGGGCGCCCGGCTGGTGGTGAAGAGGCTCGGCGGCGTCGCCATCTACTGGGGTGACGGCGAGGTCCCCATCGTCACCACGCCCACCAACGACATCCGCATGTGGGCGATGTCCTCGGACCTCTACTGACCACCGCACCGGCCCGGAGCGCCGCTCAGGCGCCCCGTTCGGCGAGCCAGCGGACCAGGTCGGCGACGGACCACTGCGGGCGGGCCGCGAGGCGCGCCGCCACCGACCGCAGGAGTACGGGCAGGTAGCCGCAGAGCTCGGCGACCTCGGCGGCCGGGCCCGGCTCCCGGCGGATCCGCTCGGCGCCGACGACCCGGGCCAGTAGCTCGTACGCGTCCTGCGGCTCCAGCGGGCCGACGGCCAGCCGGGCCGCGTCGGCGGGCAGGGCGCCCGGTTCGGCGCCGGCCACGACGGCCGCGCAGCCCGCCACCGCGGGCAGCAGCGGCGCCGGGTCGGTGACGCCGTCGAGCACGACCAGCACCCGCCGTCCGGCGAGCGCGGCCCGGTAGCGCACGCCCAGTTCGCCGACACCGGCGTCCTCGACGGGCCGCTCCCCCAGGGCCCGCAGGAAAGCGGCCAGCACCGCTCCCGGCTCCGCCGTCCCGCCGGCCGCGTACAGCTGCCCGTCCGGGAAGGCGTCCTGGACGGTGTGCGCCAGGTGCACCGCGAGCGCGGAGGTGCCGCTGCCGGCCGGCCCGGACAGGCCGAGCACCGGCGAGGCCCCGGCATCACCGCCGTCGACATCACCGCCGGCACCGGCACCGGCACCGGACCGCAGGATCCGCTCGGCCTCCCGCACCTGGGCCGCCCGCCCGACCAGGTCGGGGATGTCCGGCGGCAGCTGGCAGGGCCGGGCGGGCCGGCACGGCGGTACCGGGGCGGACGGCGCCGCGAGCTCGGCGTCCCCTCTCCGGATGCGGGCGTGCAGGTCCGCGACCGCCGGTGCCGGTTCGAGCCCCAGCTCGCGGTCCAGCCGTTCGCGCAGCGCCTCGAAGGCGGCCAGCGCCTCGGCCGTCCGCCCGCAGCGGTGCAGGGCCAGCAGGTGGAGGCGCTGCACCTCCTCGTCGCGCGGGTGTGCGGCGGCGAGCGCGTCCAGCGCGGGCAGCGCCTCGGCGTGCCGGCCGAGCGCCAGGTCCAGGTCGTGCAGCACCTTGACGGCGGCATGGTGACCGGCGGCGAGCCGTTCGCGGGCGCGTTCGGCGAAACCGCCGGGCACGCCGTCCAGCGCACGCCCCTCCCACAGCGCGAGCGCGCCGGCGAGCAGTTCCCGGGCCCGCACCGGGTCGTCGTAGCGCAGCGTGACGGCCTCACCCACCCCGGCCTCGTAGCGGAACAGGTCGACGGCGGCCCGGTCGACCTCCAACCGGTAGCCACCGGCGGTGGCGACCAGCAGGCCGGGGGCCGCGAGGGCACGGCGCAGCCGGTGCGCGTGGGTGCCGATCTGGCCGGCCGGGGCCTTGGGCCAACGGGCGACATCCTCGCCCCACAAGCCCTCGACCAGCCGTTCAGTGGGCACGAGCTGGCCCGGGGCAAGCAGCAGGGCGGCCAGCACGGCCCGCTGCTGCGGCCGACCGAGATCGATCTCGTGGCCGTCGCACCGGGCCCGCAGCGGCCCCAGAACACGGAATTCGAGCCCCATGCCCCCACCCCTCGAAGCCATGAGTTCAAGTACACAATCCGTGACAGAGCATAGGTGACCGGATCAGGGGGCGCCGCCGTCCGTACGGAAGTGGCGTGATCCGGGCACCGGACGACATTCGGGGACGGGACATGGTTGACATCGGGGCGTCCGGGCTGCGGTTCGGACTGCTGGGACCACTGCGCGCCTGGCACGGGGAGCGGGAGATCGAACTGGGCCGACCGCAGCAGCGGGCCGTCCTGGCGGTGCTGCTGGACGCCGCCGGACGGACGGTGGCGACGCCGGTGCTGGTGGAGGGGGTGTGGGGCGGGGCCGCACCGGCCGACCCCCGCAAGGCCGTCCAGCTGGCCGTCTCCCGGCTGCGTTCGGCCTTCAAGCCGTACACCGGGCCGGATCCGCAGCGGATGCCGCTGGTGCGGGTCGGCGACGGGTACGCGCTGCGGGTGCCGGACGCGGAGGTGGACGCGGCCCGCTGGGAGGAACTGCTGGCCACGGCCGGACGGCTGCGCGACGAGCAGGCCCCGCCGCAGGAGGTCCGGGAGGTCCTGCTGGCCGCGCAGCGGCTGTGGGTCGGCGAACCGCTGGCCGGGCTGCCGGGGCCGCACGCCGAGGCCGTCCGCTCCCGCCTCGCCGAACAGCGACTTCACGCCAAGGAGACGCGGCTGGAGCTGGACGCGGAGATCGGCGACCACACCGGTCTGACGGCCGAGGCCGCCGCACTCGCCCTGGAACACCCCGAACGGCCCCGGCTGACCGCCGTCCTGATGCGCGCCCTCTACCAGGCGGGCCGCAAGGCCGAGGCGCTCGCCGTGTACGAGGACGCCCGCCGCCGACTGCCGTCCGGCGGGGACGGGCCCACCCGGCACGAGGACACCCGCCGGCCGCCGACGGCCGCCGCCGCCGCTCCGACGGCCGAGGACGGCCCCGCCGCACTGCACCTGCGGATCCTGCGCGAGGACCCGTCCCTGCTGCCCGCCCCCGCCGCCTCCGCCTCCGTCCGCGCCGAACCCGCCGCCGCCTGGCAGCCGCCCGACCAACTGCCCGACGGCCTGGCCGACTTCACCGGCCGCACCGAGGAGGTCGAGACCCTGGTGGACCGCCTCGCCGGGGCCGGCGGGCGAGCCGTCGTGGTCTCCGCCCTGGACGGCATGGGCGGGGTCGGCAAGACCACACTCGCTGTGCACGTCGCCCGACAGGCCCACGGACGCTTCCCCGACGGGCGGCTCTTCGCCGACCTGCGCGGCGCCGACCGCACCCCGCTGGACCCGGGCGCGGTGCTCGCCGGCTTCCTGCGCGCCCTCGGCGTGGCCGCCGCCGAGATCCCGCTCGACACCGGGGAGCGCTCCGCCCTCTACCGCTCGGCACTGGCCGGGCGGCAGGTCCTCGTCGTCCTCGACAACGCCGCCACCCTCGGCCAGGTCGAACCACTGCTGCCCGGCTCGTCCGGCTGCGCCGTCCTGGTCACCAGCCGCGTCCGGCTGGCCGGCCTCGCCGGGGCGCACCAGATGCGCCTGGACACCCTGCCGCCCGCCGAGGCACTGGAACTGCTGACCCGGATCATCGGCGCCGACCGCGTCGACGCCGAACCCGGGGCCGCCGAGGAGATCGTGCGGGCCTGCGGACTGCTGCCGCTCGCCGTGCGCATCGTCGCCTCCCGGCTCGCCGCCGACCCCGCGCTCACCCTGGCCGCGCTCGCCGACGGGCTGCGCCGGGAACACCGGCTGGCCGAACTCAGCGACGGCGAACGGACCGTGGAGGCCACCTTCGCCCTCTCCTACCACCGCCTCGACGCCGAACTCGCCCGCGCCTTCCGCCTGCTGTCCCTGCCCGACGCCCCGGACGTCCCGCTGCCCTGCGCGGCCGCGCTGCTCGGCCGCACCGAAGCCGAGACCGACGAACTCCTCGAAGCGCTCGTCGACCTCAACCTGCTGCACTCCCCCCGCTTCGGCCGCTACGGCTTCCACGACCTGGTCCGCGACTACGCCCGCGGCCGGCTCGCCGCCGAGGAGCCCGCCGCCGAACGCACCGCCGCCGCCGACCGGCTGGTCGACTACTGCCTGGCCACCGCCCGCAACGCCGACCGCGCCGCCCGCAAGGCCGACCCGGTCGAACTCAGCCTGCTCGACGCACCCGTCCGCTCCCCCGGCAAGACGATCACGGACGGGCCCGCCGCCGTCCGCTGGATGCGCGAACAGGCCGGCGTGCACGCCTCCGCCATCGCCCTGAGCTGCGCCGACCCGGCGCTGCCGCTCGACCGGGCGGCCGAACTCGCCGACCGGATGGGCTCCGTACTCGCCGAACGCACCCAGACCCGCGACATCGCCGACCTCTCCGACCGCATCGCCCGCGAGGCCGCCGCCCGCGGCGACCACGGCCCGCTCGCCCTCGCCCGCTACGTGCGCGGCGGCATGCTCTGGCACATCAACCGCTACGCCGAGTCCGAGCAGGACATCCGCCAGGCCGTCGCGCTCTGCCAGGACGACGACGGCGGCAACGGGGGCAGCGGCGACGGCCCGAAGGTCCGCGTCCTCGCCAAGGCCCTGCTCACCCTCGGCGGCAACGCCCGCGTCCACGGCCGCTACGCCGACGCCGCCCGACACGCCGGCCGCGCCGCCGACCTGTTCCGCCGCCTCGGCGCCGAACGCTCCGAGGGCAGCGCCCTCGGCGAGTTCGCGTTCAGCTGCGCCCAGACCGGCCGGCTGGCCGAGGCCCGGGACGCCGCCGAGCGCGGCGCCCGCCTGATGAGCGGCTCCGGCCCGGTGTCCGCTGCCACCGGCCGCTACTACCTGGCCCGGGTCCTGCGCCTGTGCGGCGACCCGGAGGCGGCGCTCGCCCACGCGGCCGGCGCCCGCGACGAGTTCGCCGCCCTTCAGGTGACGGTGTTCGCGGCGGCGGCGGGCGACCTCGCCGCCCGGATCCACGCCGAGGCCGAGCGCTGGCTGCTCGCCGCCGACGCCGCCGAGGCGGCGCTGCCGCTCGCCCGCCGCACCAGCGCCGCCCTGGAGGCCGCGCTGCTGCGCACCCTGGGCACCGCGCTCACCGGCCTCGGCCGCCCCCGCCAGGCCCGCGCCTGCCTCGCGGACGCGCTGGAGGTGTACGAGCGGCTCGGACTCGGCGAGGACGCCGAGCGGACCAGGGCCCTGCTGGACGGCCTGCCGCAGCCCTAGGTCCCGGCCGATCTCGGCGGGCCGGACGAGACCTGGCAGGCCCTGGGCCCGGGGGCCGCCCCCCCTTGTTGATCACTTGTCTACCGCGGTCCGCGATCTTCTCTCTCGTCAGGTCGCGGACCGCACCAGTGCGGAGCCGGGGCCACTCCCATCGAAGATAGGCGCCACTCATGCCCACGCTCCCGCAGAACGGCCAGGTCTGGACCCTCAAGTCCGCGAACGGAACGGTCGCCGACGTGCGCTCCAGCCAGAGCAGCCCGGGCACCCCGGTCCAGTCCTGGGGCCCCAACGGCACCACCGCCCAGGGCTGGGTCTTCTGGGCCAAGGACGGCGGCAGCTGGCTCCTGGAGACCCAGCTCACCAACGGCAGGCACGCCCCCGGCCAGGCCGTCGTCATCGACTACAACTACTCCACCGGCCAGACCTGGCTGTTCAACGAGCACGGGCAGCCCAACCAGCGCTGGGTGCTGGACGTCATCGACAACGACTGGTTCCGGGTCCGGACCGTCCGCGGCGACGAGGGCCAGCTGTTCCTCACCGCGGCCGCCCCCGGCGCCCCGCTCACCCTCACCAAGCAGGACGACAACAACCCGGCGCAGCGCTGGCAGCTCATCCCGGCCGGCGGCCAGAACGGCGGCGCCGGCGGCCAGCAGCAGCCCCAGCCCCAGCCGCAGCCGCAGCCCGGCGGCGACTTCCGCACCGAGATGCTGGCCTCCGTCAACACGGAGCGCGGCCGGGCCGGCCTCCAGCCGCTGCGGCTCGACGACCGCCTGAGCGCCGCCGCCCAGCGGCACGCCAACGACATGGCGTCCCACGACCTCACCCAGCACGACGGCACCGACGGCAGCAACCCGTGGGACCGCATCCACGCCGCCGGCTTCCAGTTCCGCTCGGCCGCCGAGAACGTCACCCCGGGCAACAGCGTGGCGGAGGCCATGCAGATGTGGATGAACAGCCCGCACCACCGCGACAACATCCTGGGCCGCGACTTCACCTCCATCGGCATCGGCTACACCCCCCGCCAGCGCGGCAACTGGGGCCGCTACGTCCAGACCTTCGCCCAGGCCTGACCTCCCCGCCCCCTCAGCCGTCACAGCAGCCACAGCAGCCACAGCAAGCAAGGAGCCACCCTCATGTCCTCGAACGCGGCGGACCTGATCCGCGTCGCCCGAGACGAGGTCGGATACCAGGAGGGCCGCAGCGGCTCGCACTGGAACAACATCCAGAAGTACTCCCCGACCGTCCCCGGCCTGGAGTGGTCCCAGGGCGAGGCCTGGTGCGCGACCTTCGTCGCCTGGTGCGCCCAGCAGTCCGGCAACGCCGGGCTGTTCCCGGTGACGGCCTCCTGCGCCGAGGGCGTCGCCTGGTTCAGGGACCGCGACCGCTTCACCGACTACCCGGTGATCGGCGGCCAGGTGTTCTACGGCCCCGGCGGCGGCAGCCACACCGGCATCTGCGTCGCCTACACCAGCTCCACCATCACCACCGTCGAGGGCAACACCAACGACGACGGCAGCTCCGAGGGCGACGGCGTCTACCTCAAGACCCGTGACCGCAAGTCGAGTTGGGTGTACGGGTACGGCGTCCCGGACTTCGCCGACGGCGTCATCCTCGCCGACCCGCAGTGGCGGGACCGCCAGGGGGCCGTCTACTTCGGGCAGGAGGCCTCCGCCGCCGACCAGCCGAACGGCGGCGCCCGGCCCCAGGCCGACAGCAGCGGGGACGGAGGCGGGGGCGAGGGCGGCTACGAGCCCTTCCCCGGCGCCGACTTCTTCCAGGACGGCCAGAAGAGCGACGTCATCACCCGGATGGGCGAGCGCCTGGTCGCCGAGGGCTGCTCCGCCTACGCCGAGGGCCCCGGCCCCGAGTGGTCCGGGGCGGACCTCGAATCCTTCCGCAACTGGCAGCACAAGCTGGGTGACTCCGGCAGCGACGCCGACGGAGTCCCCGGCCCCAAGCAGTGGGACGCCCTCCAGGTCCCGCGCGGCTGACGCCGCACCTCGACCACACCCGGATCCACCACACCCAAGAAGGAGAACCCGATGAAACCCGTCACCCGTACCCGCAGGTTCCTCGCCGGGCTCGGCGCCGTCGCGGCCGTCGCGGGGGCGGCCGTGGTCACCTCCCCGGCCGCGCACGCCGCCGGCTGCGAGCTGGCGCCGAACCTGCAGACCGTCACCGCCGTCTACAACGGCGCCACCGGCGTCCTCGACCTGCCGGCCAACACGGAGACCAACGGCCAGCGGATCGGCGTCTACCAGGGCAACCAGAGCCCCGCGCAGACCTGGTCGTTCTGGGGCTACTGCGACGGCACCACCGCCATCTCGCACGGCTCGGCCGGCAAGGTCGTCGACCTCGACACCGGCTCGGGCGCCGTCCAGCTCTGGGACACCCCCGGCGGCTGGGACGGCCTCAACCGCCCGGCTGGCGACTGGCTGCCGGCCAACCAGAAGTGGATCCGCACCAGCGAGGACCGCGGCTGGTACCTGATCCAGAACGTGGCCACCGGCCAGTGCCTCAAGTCCAACGGCGTCGCCCAGCTCACCTCGGTGACGTCCTGCAACGGCAGCGACCCGGCCCAGCGCTGGAAGATCGGCTGACGGCTCCCCGAGAGGGGTCCGACGGTTCCCGCCCGGGGCGCGAATCGTCGGACCCGACCCGTCCCCGGTCCGTTCGCCGACTCCGGCGGGCGGACCGGTCCGCGCCCACCACCCTCCGCCCGAGCCACCCCTGGGCCGGCGGAGGGGTTCGTCGGCGAGCCGGTCCTCGACCTGCTCGCCCACGAGTGGGCCCCGTGACACGCCGCCGACCCCCTCCCCGACGGCGTGTCACGGTCAGGCGTCCGCCGTCACCGCGCTGCGGGCGTCTCACGCTCCGGCGTCCGCCGTCAACGCGCCGCAGGCACCCGCGCCGTCACCGCGCCACAGGCACCCGGTGGATCCGCAGGAAGGCGTCGACACCGAGCGCCGCGATCCGGGCGAGTTCCTCGTCCGCCACCGGCAGGGCGCCCCAGAACGAGCGCTCGGCGACGCCGTGGAAGGTCAGCAGCGTGAACTGCTCGGCGGTCTGCGGGGCGTCGTCGACGGCCAGCAGGCCTCGGTCCGCGATCGCCTCGAACCGCTGCGCGAGGTCGCGCTGCGAGGCGATCGGGCCGGCCTCCAGCCACGCCTCCAGGACGTCGGCCGGGATGTTGGCGACCTCGGCGCGGATGGCCCGGCCGAGCGCGCCGCGGTCCCCGGCCGAGAGGACGGCCCGGGCCCGTTCGACCGCGAAGTCGGTGAGGCCCTGGCGCAGGTCCACCACCCGGTCGAGGTGCTTGTCCATCAACTCGCGCATGACCTCGGTCAGTTCGGCCGAGTTCTGGAGTGCGACGGAGAGGAAGAGGGTCTCCTTGTCGGCGAAGTGGTTGTAGACCGTGCGCTTGGACACCCCGGCCTCCGCCGCGATCGCGTCCATGCTGGCCCGGACGTATCCCTCGCGCCCGAACACCGCCGTCGCGGCCCGCGTGATCGCCTTGCGCTTCTCCGGCCGTCCCGCTCCGCCCGTCGCCGCCACGGCGCCACTCCTCATCTACCGGGACTCTCGAAAACTGCCCGGTGTAGTGTCTCCCGAGCCCGCCTGAGCCGGGTTGCCATCGAACAAGGGTGCTCTATGCTGCCTACAACCTCTACACCCGTGTAGAGGGAATTCAACAGCACGCCTGCCCCCGACCGGAACACGGAAGCCGAGCGCGGGAACCGGCCGGCCGAACAGCAGCGTCCAGAAGTGGCAGCGCACAACGGCTCATCACACGAGGACCGGGCGCAGGCGCCACAGGGGCGCAAAGCACGGGAACACCGGGGGTGAGTGCGTGGCGGGGCGGCGAGGACGGACGTCCAACCAGGAGGCACGCGGGCGAACGCCAGGCCAGGAGACGCAGGCGCGGACGACCGACCAACGGACGGCCGACCAGCGGTCACCGGGGCGGACACCCGACCGGCGGGCACCGGGGCGCACCTCCGACCAGGGAGCCCGTCGGCGGGCGAACAAGGCCCCCGTCCGCCCCTTCCCCGGCGGAGCGGCCCTGCCCGTGGCCCTGGCCGTGGGGCTGCCGGCGGTGGGCGCCGGGATCGACGAACTCTCCGGCCCCGGCATGGGGACGGCCTTCCTGGTGGGCGCCGTGCTCGGCACCGGCCTGGCGGCCGCACTCAGCAGCCGCAATGGCTGGTGGTGGGTCCTCGCCTCCACTCCGCTGCTGGTCCTGGGGGTGACGGCCGGCGCGGAACTGCTGGCCAACGGCGACGCCTACCGGGGCAAGAACCTGGCCACCGGCTCGGCGAAGTGGGTGGTCCACGACTTTCCCGTGATGGCCGCGGCCGCCGCAGCGGCCGCCCTGGTGATCGTGGTCCGGCTGGTCCGGGACCGGAGGAGGGACCATGGCTGAGAACCCGCAGACCCGGGACGGGGGCCGCGCCGCCGCGCCCCCGACCCGCCGCATCTCCCCCCTGCTGATCGCGGGCCGGACGCTGGCCTGCTCGGTCGCCCTGGCGGTGTTCGGCGCCAGCGGGGTGGTCTGGTACGAGGTGACGTCCCTCACCGACGGGATGACCACCTCCAACGCCATCGCCGAGACCAAGAAGAACGCGCCCAA
Source organism: Kitasatospora sp. NPDC088861 (assembly GCF_044750105.1). Taxonomy (NCBI): domain Bacteria; kingdom Bacillati; phylum Actinomycetota; class Actinomycetes; order Kitasatosporales; family Streptomycetaceae; genus Kitasatospora; species Kitasatospora sp. NPDC088861. The sequence goes on along the minus strand of NZ_JBIVJF010000021.1, from coordinate 3,284 downwards.
GCACCTCGACAACTCCGTCAACATCCTGCTGATCGGCCTCGACAGCCGCAAGAACATGGACGGGACGGACCTGCCGCCGGAGTTCGTCCAGGACGAACTGCACGCCGGCCACAGCTCCGATATCGGCGGCTACAACACCAACTCCCTGATCCTGCTGCACATCCCCGCCGGCGGCGGCAAGGCGCAGGCCGTCTCCATCCCCCGTGACGACTACGTCATGACCTACACCGGGGACGGCAAGCAGGCCGGCATGCGCAAGATCAAGGAGGCCTACGGCGAGGCCAAGGAGAAGGCCACCCCGGCCCTCCAGGCGAAGGGGCTCAAGGGCGCGGACCTGGAGAAGGCCGGCCGCGACGCCGGCCGGGCGGCCACCATCCAGACCGTGCAGAAGTTCCTCGACCAGCCCGTCGACCACATAGCCGAAGTCAACCTGATGGGCTTCTACGACATCGCCAAGGCCGTCGAGCCGATCGAGGTCTGCCTCACCCACGACACCAAGGACCCGGCCATGGAGGGCCAGGGCTCCGGTGCCGACTTCCACAAGGGCATCAACAAGCTCAACGCCTCCCAGGCGCTCTCCTTCGTCCGCCAGCGCCACAACCTGGACGGCCCGGACGGCAACAGCGGCGACTTCGCCCGCACCCACCGCCAGCAGGCCTTCATCTCCTCCGTCGTGCACAAGCTCAAGCAGGACGGCGTCATCAGCGACCTCGGCAAGCTGCAGCAGCTGTTCGGCGTGGTGCAGAAGGACCTGGTCATCGACAACGAGTGGAACGTCCTCGACTTCGCCCAGCAGGCCCCCAACCTCACCGGCGGCAACGTCGAGTTCAACACCCTGACCTTCGACGGCTTCGGCACCCGCAACGGCCAGGACGTCAACCTGGTCACCCCCGCGAAGCTCCAGAAGGTCGTCAAGCAGATCTTCGGCTACGCCGACTCCGCGCCGGCCGCCCCCGACGCGGCGGGCGACACGCCCGCCCCGGCGGCCCCCTCCGGGCCGGCCACGACCGCGCCGCCCACCACCAAGGCCGCCGCCCCCACCACCGTGGACGTCTTCAACGCCTCCACGGCCGCCGGGGTCTCCTCCACCGCCGAGTCCAAGGCCCTGGTCGCGATGGGCTTCAAGGCGGGCAAGACCGGCAGCGCCGCCGCGAAGCCCAAGACCACCACCGTGGCCTACGGCAAGGGCGCCAAGGAGGCGGCCGACCAGATCGCCGCCCGCTACGGCGTCACCGCCATGGAGTCCGCGTCGGCCCCCGCCGACCGGGTGGTCGTCACCCTCGGCACCGGCTTCACCGGCGCGACCGACGACAAGACCGGCGCCGCAGCGCCGGGCGGCGGCGCGACCGGGGCCCCGTCCGACCCGGCGGCCAACCTGCCCGTACAGGGCCCGTCGGTCGACGCCCAGAGCGACGGCGGCATCCCCTGCGTCTACTGACACCCCGCACCTGACGCACCGCACCGAGCCGTGGGGAGGCTCCCACCAGGGAGCCTCCCCACGGCTTTTCCCCACGGCTTTTCCCCACGGCTTTTCCCCACGGCTTTTCCCCACGGCTTTTCCCCACGGCTTTTCCCCACGCCCTTCCCCCGCGTCCGACCCCAGGGCGGACACCCCTCGCATGATTCTCCGTACTATGTATAGTGTACTGCGTACGGGATAACCGCGCGCTCGCGCCGACGAGAGGGCTCCGCCATGCAGATCACCACCACCACCCTCGCCCTGACCGTCGAGGACGCCACCGCCTCCGCCGCCTTCCTCCAGCGGCACTTCGGCTACACCGAGGAGATGTCGGCCGACGGCTTCGTCTCGCTCCAGCACCCCGGCGGCGGGGTCGGCGTCGTCTGCCTGCGGCGCGGCCTGGAGGTGCTGTCCGAGGACCAGCGCGACCGGACCGCGACCGGCGTCATCCTGGCGTTCGTCGTCGAGGACCTCGCCGGCGAGGAGCGGCGGCTGCGCGGCGAGGGGGTCGAGATCACCCTGCCGCTGCGCGAGGAGCCGTGGGGCGAGAAGCTGTTCCAGGTCACCGACCCGAACGGGGTCGTGATCGAACTGGTCGAGTGGGCCGAGCGGTAACCGCCCCCCAGCAGTGACCGAGGCCCGAAACGGCGGCGCCCCCTCGGCCATCGGCCGAGGGGGCGCCGCCGTGACCGGACCGGACCGGTCAGTCCACCGTCCAGGTGTCGCCGCCCGCCAGCAGCGCGGCCAGGTCGCCCGGCCCGCGATCGGCCTGCGCGGCGGCCAGCTGCCCCGCCATCAGCTCGTCGTAGACGGGTCGGTGGACGTCGCGCAGGACGCCGATCGGGGTGTGGTGGAGGGTGTCGGCGTCGGCGATCCGGGAGAGCGCGAAGGCGGTGGCCGGGTTGGCCGCGTGGGCGTCGTGGACCAGGACCCGCGCCTCGTTGTCCGCGGTCACCGGCGCGGTGAACAGCTCGCCGTCCGGGCCGCGGAACACGCCGCCGGCCAGGTCCGCGCCGAAGCGGATCGGCTGCCCGTGCTCCAGCCGGACCAGCGCCTCGTCCCGGGTGCCGGGCTGCTTCAGGGCCTCGAACGCGCCGTCGTTGAAGATGTTGCAGTTCTGGTAGATCTCCACCAGCGCCGTGCCCTCGTGCGCGGCCGCCGCCCGCAGCACCGACTGCAGGTGCTGGCGGTCCGAGTCGATCGTGCGGGCGACGAAGGTCGCCTCGGCGCCGATCGCCAGCGAGAGCGGGTTGAACGGCGCGTCGAGCGAGCCCATCGGCGTCGACTTGGTGATCTTGCCCAGCTCGCTGGTCGGCGAGTACTGACCCTTGGTCAGCCCGTAGATCCGGTTGTTGAACAGCAGGATCTTCAGATTGACGTTGCGCCGCAGCGCGTGGATCAGGTGGTTGCCACCGATGGACAGCGCGTCACCGTCCCCCGTCACCACCCACACGCTCAGGTCCTGCCGCGAGGACGCCAGCCCGGTCGCGATCGCCGGCGCCCGCCCGTGGATCGAGTGCACCCCGTAGGTGTTCATGTAGTACGGGAAACGCGAGGAACAGCCGATCCCGGAGACGAACACGGTGTTCTCGCGCTTGATGCCGAGCTCCGGCATGAAACCCTGCACCGCCGCCAGGACCGCGTAGTCCCCGCAACCGGGACACCAGCGCACCTCCTGGTCGGTCTTGAAGTCCCGGGCACTCTGCGGCCCTTCGGCCTTGGGCACCAGATTCAGGGACGGGAAGCCGTTCTCACTCATCGGTGGTCCTCCTCGTCCAGGGCGCCGATCGCCGCCGACAGCACGTCCGCCAACTGCGCCGCCTTG
>NZ_JBIVJF010000020.1:0-140038 GCF_044750105.1 Kitasatospora sp. NPDC088861 | reverse complement strand
TTGCCCCCGCTCTCTCGCGGCGACTCCGGAACTGTACGGGGACAGGACCGCCACATGCAAATCGCCCCCGCCCGGGGTCCCGGGCAGGGGCGATCAGTGCGACGCGGACCAGGTCAGCGGACCTCGGTGATCTCCGGACCGCGGGCGAACGGGTCGAGGGCCGCGCTGCCGAAACGGTTGTCGCCCTCGCCGGCCGCCGCAGCCGTACCGCCGCCGTCGGCGACCATCTGGGCGTCCTCGGGGAGCTTCAGCACGATCGGGTCGCGGGGCGCCATCGGGCTCTCGCCCCGGACGACGACCGTCTGCTGGAAGACCTGTTCCAGGATCCCGGCCATTTCCGGCTGCACGGCGGCCTGGCCCGAGATCACACCCCGCAGGAACCAGCGCGGGCCGTCGCAACCGACGAAGCGCACCAGCTGTACGCCCTGGGTGCCGTCCGGCAGCTGCACCGGGACCTGCGCGCGGAGGTGCCAGCCGAGCGGGCCCTCCTCCTCCTCGATGAGGCCGCCCTGCGCGGTGATGCCGTTGGCGATCTCCTCCCGGACCTCCCCCCAGATGCCCTCCGACTTGGGAGCGGCGAAGGCCTGCAGCTGGATGGCGCTGTTGCCGAGGACGAGGGTCGCGGCGACGATCGCGTCACCGGCGACCTCCACCCGCAGCTCCATGCCCTCGACGCCGGGGACCAGCAGACCCCCGAGGTCCACTCGCCCCTCCTCGGGGTTCTCCAGCTCGGAGTGGTCCCACGGACCGTCCGGCCGCGGGGCCGGCGGCAGGCCGACCTTGTCGGACGGGTCCAGCTCGGTCACGTTCTCGCTCTCGGCGGAACCTTCGACGTCATCGGCCGTCTCGTCGGCGCTGATGGCGTCGTCGGCGAGCTGCTCGACAGCGTCCTCGCTCTTCTGGCGACGACGGAACACGGTCACTGTCCTTCCCGGTCCAAGACCGATGCGAATACCTGCTCGGCTTCCTGCGAGGCCGCGGGAATGCTAGACCGCGGCGTGGCCGCCGGTCGACCCGAACCCGCCCTCGGCACGTGCCGACCCAGGCAGCTCGGCCACCTCGTGGAAGCGGGCCTTCTCGACCTGCTGGATCACCAGCTGGGCGATCCGGTCCCCTCGGCGGAAGCTGACCCCCTCGCGCGGGTCCAGATTGACGACGATCACCTTGATCTCTCCACGGTACCCGGCATCGACCGTCCCCGGGGCGTTCACGAGAGCAACTCCGCAACGAGCTGCCAGCCCGGACCGGGGGTGGACGAAGGCCGCGTAGCCGTCCGGGAGGGCGATCGCGATGCCGGTGGGCAGGACGGCCCGCTCACCGGGGGCCAGCTCGGCGTCCACGGTGGTGCGCAGATCGGCTCCCGCGTCGCCGGGCTGCGCGTAGGCGGGCAGCGGCAACTCGGGGTCGGTGCGCCTGATCAGGACGTCCAGCGGCGGGCGGGGGGTGTTGCTCAAGGGTTCACCTCAAAGGCTCGTGCGCGCTTCATCAGATCCGGGTCGTCGAGGACCTTCTCGATGTCCTCGGGACGACCGTGCGTGGTGAAGTGTTCCAGCTTCACCTGGATGAAGAGCGCCTGCGCACGCACCGCGACCGGTCCGTCGGGGCCGCCGATGCGCGCCTCGGCGGCGCTGTAGATCTTGCGGCCGTGGACGCCGGTGACCCAGGCGCGCAGGTGCAGCACCGAGTCGACCGGGACGGGGCAGAGGAAGTCGGTCTCCAGCCGGCCGGTGACGGCGGGGGCGTGCAGCAGCCAGTTGAGCGTGCCGAGGGTCTCGTCCATGGCGGTGGTCAGCACTCCGCCGTGGGCCAGGCCCGGACCGCCCTGGTGGACGTCCCGGACGGCGAACTCGGCGGTGACGTCGAGTCCCTCGCCGGCGACCGCGTCGATCCGCAGCCCGCCGGGGTGTTGCGGTCCGCAGCCGAAGCAGTGCTCGTAGTGGGAGCCGAGCCGGGTGCCGGGGGCGGGCGCCTCGGGGGCGCGCGGCGGCAGTACGGCGTCCGGCGGCGGGGTGGTCGGGGACGGCGGCAGCGCGGGCGCCGGCCGGTCGGCGGGGGCGGTGGGGGTGGTCGAACCGGTCACGGGGCCCCAGCCTACCCAGGGGTAGGCGCGCGGCCGGTGGGGGTGGCGTCCCGCTACCGGCGTCAGGGCGCCCACAATGGGGGCATGTACGACGAACGCCTCACGGTGCCGCGCTCCTGGTGGCTGCTCCCGGTCGCGACCGGGCTCACGCTCGCCCTGATCCTGCTGCGGGTCAGTGGTCTGGCCGCGCTGGTCGGGCTGGTGGTCGGCATCGCCGCCGGCGCGGTCGCGATCAGCAGCTACGGCTCGGTCCGGATCCGCGTGGTGCAGGGCTCGCTGGTGGCCGGGCCGGCCCGGATCCCGGTGGACGCCCTGGGCACCGCGCACCCGCTGAGCCCCGCCGAGGCGGTGGCCTGGCGCGGGCCGAAGGCCAACCCGCGCGCCTTCATGCTGCTGCGCAGCTACGTCCCGACGGCGCTGCGGATCGAGGTGACCGACCCGTCCGACCCGACGCCCTACCTCTACCTGTCGACCCGCTCGCCGATGAAGCTGGCGGAGGCGCTGGAGGAGGCCCGTCGCGGCGCCCGCACCTAGGGCCTGTCCGGCCGACCCTGCCGGGACAGCACCTGGCGGAGGGACCCGCGCACGCCTGGGGCAGCCCCGGAACGCGCACAGGCCCGAAAAAACGGAGAGGGACGGTTCCGCTGATGCGGGACCGTCCCTACGACTTTGTGCCGGCCGACGTGCTCATGGCCGACCCCGTCCTCCCGGTGCCGTCCGTCAGGACGGCGACCGGACCTGCCGTCCGGCCCCGCTGCCCGGGGCCGGAAGGGGCGCTGTGCCGGCCCCGCGGAAGCCGCGGGTGCCGGGCCCTGTCCGCCGCGGTGCTCAGGCGCCGCAGTCCCGGCAGATCGGGTTGCCGTTCTTCTCGCTGTACAGCTGACTGCGGTGGTGCACCAGGAAGCAGCTCATGCAGGTGAACTCGTCGGCCTGCTTCGGCAGCACCCGGACCGCGAGCTCCTCGTTCGAGAGGTCCGCGCCCGGGAGCTCCATGCCCTCGGCCGCATCGAACTCGTCGACGTCGACAGAGCCGCCGCCCTTGTCGTTCCGCCGAGCCTTGAGTTCCTCGATGCTGTCTTCGTTGAGCTCGTCGTCGGTCTTGCGTGGGGTGTCGTAGTCCGTTGCCATTGTTCGCTCTCCCCCTCCGGGTTTGTGCGGTGTGTGCGGTATCTCCAGCGCACGTAACGCATGGGGGGTCGGTCTTGTGCCCGACCCGAGGCGGAGATTTTGCCTTACTTCAAGCCCTGTTACTCAATCGACACTCAGCCAGGGGTCCGTTGGGGTGATCCACCAGGCTGCGGGAGGCCTCACGCTGGGCCATCGCCAGCCTCCTCCAGCATCCGCTCAGCGGCCACTCACAGTGAGCACGGGTCGCACTGATGCTCGTCCGTTCCCTTGCCCACCTGGGGTGCCGGCCAATCATCCGGCCGGGTGCGGACCCGAAATCCGGTCACGGACTGCGATCGGCACCCCAGTTCGGGTGATCACTCTCCGAGGTCGGGTGAAGTCACGGAGCGACACGATGTGAGCTTGGTCACGTTCAGAATCTTCCAGGGCAAACCACGGAAAATCCACCCACTTCGGCTGCTCCGTCGAACACCCTAGTCGGTGCTCCGGCGCGCGGCCCGACGGGCCAGGATCGCGGCCTGGCGCTCCTCGAACTTGCGCGCCTGGCCGTCCAGCTCGTCCAGGAAGACGCCGAGCTCGTTCTGCGCCAGCAGGCCCTCCGGGCCGAGACCGCCGATCTCCATCACGCGCAGGTGGCGCAGCACCGGCTGCAGCACGTCGTCGTGGTGGATGCGCAGGTTGTAGACCCCGCCGAGGGCGATCTGCGCGGCGGCCCGCTCGAAGCCGGGGATGCCGTGGCCGGGCATCCGGAAGTCGGTGACCACGTCGGCCACGGCCCGCATGGCCTGGTCGGGGGCGATCTCCAGGGCGGCCTTCAGCAGGTTCCGGTAGAAGACCATGTGGAGGTTCTCGTCGTTGGCGATCTTCGCCAGCAGTTGGTCGCAGAGCGGGTCGCCGGCGTACTTGCCGGTGTTGCGGTGCGAGATGCGGGTGGCGAGCTCCTGGAAGGCCACGTACGCGACCGACTGCAGCATGCTGTGCGCGTTGTCGGACTCGAAGCCCTCGGACATGTGGCTCATCCGGGCCCGCTCCAGCTCCACCGGGTCGACGGCCCGGGTGGCGAGCAGGAAGTCGCGAATCGCTATCCCGTGCCGGCCCTCCTCGGCGGTCCAGCGGTGCACCCAGGTGCCCCAGGCGCCCTCGCGGCCGAACATGCTGGCGATCTCGTGGTGGTAGCTGGGGAGGTTGTCCTCGGTCAGCAGGTTCACCACCAGCGACACCCGGCCGAGCGGCGTCACCTGGGACTGCTCGACGGCCCAGGCGTCGCCGCCCAGCACGCCGTCGAAGTCACGGCCCTGGCTCCACGGCACGAACTCGTGCGGCATCCACTCCTTGGCCACGGCGAGGTGGCGGTTGAGCTCCTTCTCCACGACCTCTTCGAGGGCCAGGATCAGCCGGGCGTCGGTCCAGCCGGTCGATCCGAGGGAGGCGCTGCTCTGCACAGGGGCGATGGTCACGGTCTTGCTCCTGGGGGACGGCACGCGCGGGACGGGCGCGTTGGGCGGGCACGTCTGCGACGCACTTACGGTTCCGTAGGTTACGACACCGTAAGTTGCCCGGGCGGGAAATGACAAGCCGCCCCCGCCAGGCCTTATGTCGTCTTGACGGGCCTGACGGGGGCGGCGGTGAACGGTCGCTTACGGAGCGCGGCGGCGGGGAGGGCGCGGCGGGCCCGGGAGGGGCCCGGCGGGCGGGGTCAGGGGTTGGGGATCCGGACCCGCATGGTGAGGCCGCCACCGGAGCGCGCAGTGGCCTCGATGGTGCCACCGTGGGCGCGCACCACCGAGCGGACGATGGACAGGCCGAGCCCGACCCCCTTGTCGCTGCGGGTGCGGTCGGCGCCCTTGACCCGGCGGAACGGCTCGAAGATGTGCTCCAGCTCGTAGCCGGGCACCACCGGGCCGGTGTTGGACACCACCAGCTCGCCGCCGCCGGGCACCTCGGCGGTGGCCAGCTCGACCCAGCCGCCGGGAGTGTTGTACCGGACGGCGTTCTGCAGCAGGTTGAGCGCCAGCCGCTCCAGCAGCACGCCGTTGCCCGCGACCACGGCCGGAGCGAGCTTGGAGCGCAGCTCGACCTCGCGCCGGTCCGCCTCGGCCCTGGTCTGCTCCAGGGCTCGGGTGGCCACCTCGGAGAGCTCCACCGGGCGGCGGTCGGTCAGCTCGTTCTCGCTGCGGGCGAGCAGCAGCAGGCCCTCCACCAGCTGTTCGCTGCGCTCGTTGGTGGCCAGCAGGGTCTTGCCGAGCTGCTGGAGGTCGGGCGAGGCGGCCGGGTCGGAGAGCTGGACCTCCAGCAGGGTGCGGTTGATCGCCAGCGGGGTGCGCAGTTCGTGCGAGGCGTTGGCGACGAAGCGGCGCTGGGAGTCGAAGGACCGGTCCAACCGGTCCAACATGTCGTCGAAGGTGTCGGCGAGTTCCTTGAGCTCGTCGTCCGGCCCGTCCAGCTCGATCCGCCGGTGCAGGTCGGAGGAGGCGACGTCGCGGGCGGTGCGGGTGATCCGGCCGAGCGGGCGCAGCACCCGGCCGGCCAGCGCGTAGCCGGCCGCGAAGGCGATCACGGCGAGGCAGACCAGCATCGTGAGCGACTTGCGCAGCAGGGTGTTGAGCGCCGAGTTGGAGCGCAGCAGGTAGTCGCCGGCCTGCTCCTGGTTGAACTGCGCGCTGTTCATCGGGACACCGTTGACCCGCAGGCTGCCGTCGAACTGGAACGTGCGCGGCGCCAGGTTGTTCACGGCGTCCTGGAAGAACACGTACATCAGCAGCAGCAGGACCACGCCGGCCATCAGGAACATGCCGCCGTAGAGCAGGGTGAGCCGCATCCGGATGGTCGGCCGGAAGGGCAGCCAGGCGAGCATGCCGTCGCCGGGTGCGTAGCGTCCGGACTGGGGCGCGCGCGGGGGGTGCTGGGGCTTGGGCGGTACGGCGCGCGGGCCGCCGGCAGGCGCGCCGGAGGGCCCGCCGGCCGGGGGCGGGGTGGTCATGATGGTCCTCTCGGGGCGTCCGCCGGGGCGGGCGCGGGGTGGGGGGGAGCCCGACCGGGTCCGGCGAACGGATCCGGTCCGCTCGGATCCGGTCAGGTGGTCCGGCGCGTCCGGTCAGATCCGGTCAGATCCGGTAGCCGGAGCCCGGGACGGTGATGATCACCGGCGGGTCACCGAGCTTGCGGCGCAGCGTCATCACGGTGACGCGCACGACGTTGGTGAACGGGTCGGTGTGCTCGTCCCAGGCCTTCTCCAGCAGCTGCTCGGCGGAGACGACGGCGCCGCCGGCCCGCATCAGCACCTCCAGGACGGCGAACTCCTTGGGGGCGAGCTGGACGGTGCGGCCCTCGCGGATCACCTCGCGGCGGCCCGGGTCGAGCGAGATGCCGGCCCGCTCCAGCACCGGGGGCAGCGGAACGGTCGCGCGGCGGCCCAGCGCCCTTACCCGGGCGACGAGTTCGCTGAAGGCGAACGGCTTCGGAAGGTAGTCGTCCGCGCCGATCTCCAGGCCCTCGACCCGGTCGCTGATGTCGCCGGAGGCGGTCAGCATGATCACCCGGGTGGCCAGGCCCTGTTCGACCACCTTGCGGCAGACGTCGTCGCCGTGGACCAGCGGGAGGTCGCGGTCCAGGACCACGACGTCGTAGTCGTTGACCGCGATGCGCTGGAGCGCGGCCTCCCCGTCGTACACCACGTCGACGGCCATCGCCTCGCGGCGCAGGCCGGTGGCGACAGCCTCGGCGAGCAGCTGCTCGTCCTCGACGACGAGAACCCGCACGATCGTTGTCCCTTCTCCAGGCCGGCCCCGGAAGCGGACGCGCGGCTCCGACGGTGCCCCCATCCTGCCTGGTCCGCCGGTAAAGCAGCGATAAGCTGCCGCTCAGGCACGGAGCGTTGGCAGCGGGTGATGACCGTTCGTGTCGGGACCAGTCCGGTTGGACTGTGACACAGGCAACTTTCTCGGGCCGGAAGGTTTCCCCATCTCCCCGGCGGGGAGGACAGCTTCACACCCGCGATCTGGCTGTTGGCCGATCGCACCCACCCGCCGTGCGTTCATCCGCGCCGGCCCTGGGGCTGGGACGTCACCGGGAGCGGCCGAAGGCCGTCTCCGCGCTCGACCGGAGATTCACGATCTGCCGGACGGGGCGCTGCCGCTGGCCACACCTCCTCGGGGCGGAGAACGTACGACCGTGCACGTCCGACACAGTAAGGGGGCCCGTATGGACGCCTTCAAGGCCGGAATCCTGCAGCGCATAGCCAACGCCGAGCAGGATCTGCACCGCGCGATCGAGGCCGGGGACGAGTTCCTCGCCGAGGTGGAGCAGTCCGAGCTGGACGACCTCCGCCGGCTCGCCGCCGAGCACGGCGTGGACACCGTGCTGGAGCGCCACCGCACCGCCGCCTGATCCACCCGACCTTCCGACCCGACGCCGGACCTCCGGCACCAGCGGCCCTGCGGGGGTCGTGCGAAAATCCCAGGCCCTGGCATCCCCCGTATGCCAGGGCTCTTCGCTGTCCAGGACCGTCCAAGGGCCCAGGGCGTGTCCTCAGTCCGCCCAGGCGCGCAGTGCGGCCAGTCGCTCCTGCAACGGCTGGTACACGCCCGGCGCGGCGGCCACGGTCAGCTCGCCGTCCGGGCCGTGCCCGGGACGGCCGCCGACCAGGGCCCCGGCCTCGGCGGCGATCAGGCAGCCGGCCGCGCGGTCCCAGGGGGCGAGGCCGCGCTCGTAGTAGCCGTCCAGCCGCCCGGCGGCGACGTCGCACAGGTCCACCGCGGCGGCCCCGCCCCGGCGGATGTCCCGCACCTCGGGCATCAGGGACAGCAGCACCTCGGCCTGGCGGGTCCGCACCGACTGGACGTAGTTGAAGCCGGTGCCGATCAGCGCCTGGCCCCACGGCGGGGCCGGGCGGGTGGAGAGCGGTCGGCCGTCGAGCCGGGCGCCGCGCCCGAGGACGGCGTGGAACAGCTCGCCGCGGGCCGGCGCGTACACCACGCCGACGACCGCCCGACCGTCCAGCTCGGCGGCCACGCTGACCGCCCAGGAGGGCAGCCCGTACAGGTAGTTGACCGTGCCGTCGAGCGGGTCGACGACCCAGCGCACCCCGCTGGTGCCGGGCCGCTCGGCGCCCTCCTCGCCGAGGTAGCCGTCCTCGGGGCGGCGCTCGGTGACCAGTTCCAGGACGAGCTTCTCGGAGGCGAGGTCCATCTCGGTCACCACGTCGACCGGGCTGCTCTTGGTGCCGGCCACGCCGAGGTCGGCGGGCCGGCCGTCACGCAGCAGGGCGCCGGCCTGCCGGGCCGCGTCCAGGGCGACCTCCAGCAGGTCGTCGAGGAGCCGGTCGTCGGGCAGGGCGGGAGTGGGCACGGGTCTCTCCTCCGGGAAAGCGGGACGGGCGGTCAGCGCTCGGCGGCGGCCGGGCGGGGGGCTCGCGGGTTGGGGCAGCAGGCCACCGCGCACACGTCGTGGCTGGGGCCGAGCGCGCCGAGGGCGCAGCGGTTCACCGGCTCGCCGCGCTCGGCGGCGGCCCGCTCCAGGACCAGTTCGCGCACCGCGGCGGTGAACCGCGGGTCGGCGCCGACGGTGGCGGCGCGGGCCACCGGCAGGCCGAGTTCGGCGGCCTTGGCGACGGCCTCGGTGTCGAGGTCGTACTTGACCTCCATGTGGTCGGAGACGAAGCCGATCGGGACCATCACCACGGCGGGCGCGCCGTCGGCGTGCTGGGCCTCCAGGTGGTCGCAGATGTCCGGTTCCAGCCACGGCGTGTGCGGGGCGCCGCTGCGGCTCTGGAACACCAGCTCCCAGGGCCGGTCCGCGACGCCGGTGCGTTCGGCGACGGCCCCGGCGATCAGCCGGGCGACGTCCAGGTGCTGGGCGACGTACGCGCCGCCGGGGCGGCCGCGGGCCGGGTCGTCCGGGGCGCCGGAGGTCTCGGCCATGGTGTCCGGGATGGAGTGGGTGGTGAACGCCAGCCGGGCGCCGGCCCGGACGTCCTCGGGCAGCCGCGCCAGGGCTGCCAGGGTGGCGTCGATCATCGGCTCGACGAAGCCGGGGTGGTTGTAGAAGTGCCGCAGCTTGTCGACCCGCAGCTCGGGCAGGCCCTCGGCGGCGAGGGCGGCCAGCGCGTCGGCCAGGTTCTCCCGGTACTGGCGGCAGCCCGAGAAGCCGGCGTAGGCGCTGGTGGCGAGGACGGCGACGCGGCGGTGGCCGTCCGCGGCCAGTTCGCGCAGGGTGTCCACCAGGTAGGGCGCCCAGTTCCGGTTGCCCCAGTAGACCGGCAGGTCCAGGCCGTGCTCGGCGAAGTCCTTGCGCAGCGCGGCGAGCAGTTCGCGGTTCTGCTCGTTGATCGGGCTGACCCCGCCGAACAGGAAGTAGTGCTTGCCGACCTCCTTCAGCCGCTCCTTGGGGATGCCGCGGCCCCGGGTCACGTTCTCCAGGAACGGGACGACGTCCTCGGGGGCCTCGGGCCCGCCGAAGGAGAGCAGCAGCAGGGCGTCGTACGGCTGCGGCGCTGCCGGGGCGGCGTCGGACGGTGAGGGTTTGCGCGCGTCGGACATGGCACCGATCCTGCCATTGAGGGGCCGGAGACCCTCGTCGGGGCTGCGAGGGTGTCCGGAAAATACTGTTTGCCAAGGTACGTAAGCTGTGTTGACCAGCCTCGTTCCTTACCCCCGCGGAGCTCCCGTGCTGTCCAGCTACCGCCAGATATTCGCCTCCCCCGGCAGTCTGGCCTTCTCCACCACCGGCTTCGTCTCCCGGCTGCCGATCTCCATGACCGGCATCGGCATCGTGACCATGCTCTCCCAGCTCAGAGGCTCCTACGGGGTGGCGGGCCTGGTGTCGGCGACCCTGGCGATCTCCGCCGCACTGCTCGGCCCGCAGGTCTCCCGGCTGGTGGACCGGCACGGGCAGCGCCGAATAATCGTCCCGGCCATGGCGCTCACCATCGTCGCCGTGGTCGGCCTGCTGCTGTGCGCCCGGTTCAAGGCGCCGGACTGGACGCTCTTCGTCTTCGCGGCCGGGATGGGCGTCATGCCGAGCACCGGCGCGATGGTCCGCGCCCGCTGGGCCCACCTGTACCGCGACGACGCCCCCAAGCTGCACACCGCGTACTCCTTCGAGGCCGTCGTCGACGAGGTCTGCTTCATCGTCGGCCCGATCCTCTCGATCGGCCTGGCCACCTCCGTCTTCCCCGAGGCCGGCGTCCTGCTCGCCGGGGTCTTCCTCGCCGTCGGCGTCCTGCTGTTCGCCGGGCAGCGCGCCACCGAACCGCCGGTCCACCCGGGCGCCCGGCACGTCGGCGGCTCGGTGATCCTCAACCGCGGCCTCCAGGTGCTGATCCTCACTTTCGTCGCCACCGGCGCGATCTTCGGCTCCGTCGAGGTCGTCACCGTCGCCTACTCCGAGACCCAGGGGCACAAGTCCATCGCCAGCGTGATCCTCGCGCTGTGGGCGCTCGGCTCCTGCCTGGCCGGCGTGGTCTTCGGCACCCTCAAGCTCACCGGCTCGATGGCCGGCCGCTTCTTCGCCGGTGTCCTGTTCATGGCGCTCAGCATGGCGCCACTGCTGCTGGTCGCCGAGTCGGTGCACGGAGTCGGCGGCCTGATCGCGGTCGGCGGCGCGCTGCTGATCGCGGGCATCGCCATCTCCCCCACCCTGATCACCGCGATGGCCCTGGTCGAACGGCTCGTCCCGGCCGCCCAGCTGACCGAGGGCATGACCTGGACGACCACCGGGCTCGCCCTCGGCGTCGCCGTCGGCTCCTCCGCCGGCGGCTGGGTGGTGGACGCCGCCGGCTCCGCCGCGGGCTACTGGGTGCCGCTGACCGCCGGGGTCTTCGGCGTGGTCACCGCGCTCGCCGGGCTCGGCCGCCTGCGCGCCGGGCTCGCCTCCGAGCAGACCGCCGACGAGCCCGCCGAAGCAGCCGAACAGACCGTAGACCTCGAACGGTGAACTGACTAATCTCTCCCTACCCGCGGGCCTACCCGTGGGTAGGGCGGCCCCCACCGCCCCGGACCGCGCCGACCCCGGTCGGCCACGGAGCAGGAGGCGGCGCCATGCCCCAGGCCAGTACCGCGACCCCCACCCGGTGGACCAACTGGGCCGGGAACCAGAGCGCCCGGCCCACCCGGGCCGCCACCCCCGGCACCGCGGAGGAACTGGCCAAGGAGATCCTGCGCGCCGCCGAACAGGGCCGCACCGTCAAGGCCGTCGGCTCCGGCCACTCCTTCACCTCGATCGCCTCCGCCGGCGACGGCGTCCTGCTCCGCCCGCACGCGCTCACCGCCGTCCGCGAGATCGACCGTGAGGCCGGCACCATCACCGTCGAGTCCGGCCTCCCGCTCGCCCGGCTCAACCGGATCCTCGCCGCCGAGGGCCTCTCCCTCACCAACATGGGCGACATCGAGGTGCAGACCGTGGCCGGCGCCACCAGCACCGGCACCCACGGCACCGGCCGCGACTCCGGCTCGCTCGCCGCCCAGATCCGCGCCCTGGAGATCGTCCTCGCCGACGGCAGCGTCCGGCGCTGCTCCCCCACCGAGCACCCCCGGCTCTTCCAGGGCGCCCGGCTCGGCCTCGGCGCCCTCGGCGTGATCACCGCGCTGACCTTCGCCGTCGAACCGGCCTTCCTGCTCACCGCGCACGAACAGCCGATGGCCTTCGACGAGGTGCTGGAACGGCTGGACGACCTCACCGCGGTCAACGAGCACTTCGAGTTCTACTGGTTCCCGCACACCGACCGCTGCGCCACCAAGCGCAACAACCGCAGCCAGGGCCCGGCCGCCCCGCTGCCCCGGTTCAAGGAGTGGCTGGAGGACGACTTCCTCTCCAACACCGTCTGGGAGGGCGCCTGCCGGGTCGGCCGGCGCTTCCCCGCCAGCATCCCCGCCATCGCCTCGCTGGCCAGCCGCGCCTGGTCCGACCGCAGCTACACCGACACGGCGCACCGGGTGTTCACCAGCCCGCGCAAGGTGCGCTTCGTGGAGATGGAGTACGCGGTGCCGCGCGCGGCCGTCGCCGGAGTGCTGCGCGAGCTGAAGGCCCTGGTCGAGCGCTCCGACTGGAAGGTCGGCTTCCCGGTGGAGGTGCGCTTCGCCCCCGCCGACGACCTCTGGTTCTCCACCGCCTCCGGCCGGGACAGCGCCTACATCGCCGTCCACCTCTACCGGGGCACCGCCGACCAGGGCTACTTCACCGGCGTCGAGCAGCTGATGTGCGCCCACCAGGGCCGCCCGCACTGGGGCAAGCTGCACACCCGGGACGCCGAGTACCTGTCCGGCGCCTACCCGCACTTCGGCGACTTCACCGCCCTGCGCGACGAGGTCGACCCGCAGCGCGTGTTCGGCAACGACTACCTGCGCCGGGTCCTCGGCGCCTGATCACGGGGTGGCGCCCTGGGTCGGCGCCGCGGGCTGCGGCGGGGCCACGGAGGCGGGGGCGTTGCTCGGCACCGGCGGCTGCGGGCTCGCCCCGCCGGAGGTGCCGGAGGGCTTCCCGCCGTCCGCGGTCGGTGACGAACCGGCCGACGGCGTCATGCTCGGGCCCGCCGAGGGCGAGGCCGTACCTCCGCCGTGCTCACCGGCCCCACCGCTCGGGCCCGCGCTCGGGCCGGTGCTCGGCTCCCGGCTCGGCCGCGTCGTCGGCGGGGCCGAGGCACCGCCGGACGGCGAGGGCTCCGAGCCGCGCCCGCCGCCGGTGGAGGGCCGCTCCGTCGGCGGCGTCTCCCGCGGGGTGGAGGACTTCGGGCTCACCACGCCGCCGAAGGAGGTGCCGTTGCCCGACTCGCCCTTCACCGTCGCCGACACCGGCTGCCCGGTGGCCAGTTCGAACGCCAGGATCGGCGTCATCGCCACCACGAACACCAGCCCCGACACCGCCGCGTAGGTCTTCCACGTCCACCGCCGACGCGCCCGGACCACCTGCGGCTCGTTCCACTCCGAGGAGATCGCCGACGGCGCCGGCTCCACCGGACGCTCCGGCACCTGGCGCAGCCCGTTCGCGGCGTGGCCGGGCCCCCGCTCCACCACCGCCTCGCGCAGCTGCTCGCCGGTGCGCCGGAAGACGTGCTGGAACACCGCACCGCCGGTGGTGGCCCCGACACTGACCACCGCCGCACCCAGGATCGTTCCGTACACGCCGAGTTCGGAGGCGAGCAGCGCCCCCACCACCGTGGCCAGCGCACTCGCAGCGACCTGAGCCACGCTCAGATCGATCCGCTTGCGCTCCTTCTTGCCGCCCTCCTCGGCGGGGCTCCGCTCCGGCATCAACATCCCTCGGTCCGTACGACTGTTCCTCGAACAAGTCACTCCATCTTGCCCAAAGAAGGACACAAGGGACGAAAATGCGGTTCTCCGGCCCCGATATATGTGAAGATGATCACCGTTCACCCGCCGGTGGTCCGCCGTTGGGGGCATGCGCTCTTGAGATTCCCGTGAATCGCGGGAGACTTGAGCGGCGAGCCGCCCCTTCGGATGCCACGAATGGAGTACTGTTCGTAAAGCCTGAGCCTTGGGTCGACTTGTCGACTGCGCCCACACCGGCAGCTTGACGAAGAGCCACGGAACAGGCACGCACGGCGACGCCCGTCCCGGACCGTCGCGAACACTCCGCGTGCGAGGACGGCCGGGGCACCCAGGCGCGACGTCGACGGATGGCGTGGCAAAAAGGCAACCGTGCCACAGCGGCGTGACCGGGCGTACGCCCGACACGCCGGGGAACTCAGCAAGGTTGTGGCCAGTCGCGAGCGGGCAGGCCACACTCAGTACGGGAGCAGCGACGCAGGTGACGTCGGCAGGCACCACCCGGGAGGTAACCGTGCCCGAACTGCGGGTTGTGGCCGTCAGCAACGACGGCACACGGCTGGTGCTCAAGGCTGCCGACAGCACGGAGTACACCCTTCCCATCGACGAGCGGCTGCGCGCCGCCATCCGTGGGGATCGTCCGCGCCTCGGCCAGATCGAGATCGAAGTCGAGAGCCATCTGCGGCCCCGGGACATCCAGGCCCGGATACGAGCCGGTGCCTCCGCCGAGGAGGTCGCCCAGGCCGCCGGCATCTCCGTCGACCGGGTCCGCCGCTTCGAGGGTCCGGTCCTCGCCGAGCGCGCCTTCATGGCCGAACGCGCCCGAAAGACCGCCATCCGCCGCAACGGCGAATCCACCGGGCCCCAGCTCGGCGAGGCCGTCGCCGAGCGGCTCGCGCTGCGCGGCGCCGAGAAGGACACCGAACGCTGGGACTCCTGGCGGCGCGACGACGGCACCTGGGAGGTCATCCTCGCCTACCGTGCCGACGACGAGGGCCGCAGCGCCTCCTGGACGTACGACCCGCCCCGGCGCCTGGTCCAGCCCAACGACGACGAGGCCCGCGCGCTGATCGGCGAGAACGTCGAGCGCGAGGAGGAGTCGGTCTTCCCGTTCATCCCGCGGATCGCCCGGCTCCCCCAGGACCGGCCGCCCCGCCCGATGATCGACCGGCCCTCCGCCGACCGCATCATGTCCGCCCGCGAGGCCACCGCCGAGTCCAGGGACTCCCTGACCAGCCTGCTCGACGTGGTCCCCGCCTTCCGCGGCGACCTCGCCGTCGGCCCCGCCCCGATCGAACCGGTGCCCGCAGAGGTCGCCGAGGAGAGCGAGGAGGCGGCCGCGGCCGCCGCACCGGCGGTCGGCGCGGGCTCGGCCTACGCCGACATCCTGATGCCGCGGGCCGTCGCCCCGCACCGCGAACGACTGGTCGGCACCACCGACCGCCAGGCCGAGGCGGACGGCGTCCGGCCCGGCCGCCGGGCCACCGTGCCCAGCTGGGACGAGATCGTCTTCGGCAGCCGGCGCAAGAAGCAGGAGTAGCAGAAGCAGAGTGATACGGGGCGCCGGCTGAGCCGGCGCCCCGCATCACTCTGTGCGCGTCAGGAAATCCCGCCTCAGACCGCCCCCGGCTCAGCCCGGCTGGTCGGTCACCGCCACCGGGCGGGCCTCGTCGCTCGACCACTCGCTCCACGACCCCGGGTACAGCGTCGCCGGCAGGCCCGCCACCTCCAGCGCCAGGATCTGGTGCGCCGCCGTCACCCCCGAGCCGCAGTACACCGCCGTCTCCCGCTCACCCACGCCCAGCGCGCGGAACCGCGCCGCCAGCTCCGCGGCCGACCTGAACCGCCCGTCGGCCGCCACGTTCTCGGCCGTCGGCGCCGACACCGCACCCGGGATGTGCCCGGCGCGCGGGTCCACCGGCTCGCTCTCGCCCCGGTAGCGGTCCCCCGCCCGGGCGTCCAGCAGCAGCGCACCGCGCGCCCAGGCCGCCGCACCGTCCGCGTCCACCACGGGCAACTGCCCCGGGACCGGCTTGAAATGACCCTCCGCCGGCGCCGGGACCTCCGCCGTCACCGGCAGTCCGGCCGCCGACCAGGCCGCGTACCCGCCGTCCAGCACCCGGACGTCCCGGTGCCCGGCCCAGCGCAGCAGCCACCAGGCGCGGGCCGCCGCCAGCGAGGCCGCGCCGTCGTACACCACCACCGGGCGGTCGGAGTCCACCCCCAGGCGGCGCATCGCCGCGCCGAACTCCTCCGGGTCCGGCAGCGGGTGGCGGCCGCCCCGGCCTGGGGCGCCCGGCGGGGCCGCGAGGTCCCGGTCCAGGTCGACGAAGCGGGCGCCGGGCAGGTGCCCGGCCCGGTACTCCTCGGCGGCGGTCGGGCCGGACTGCGCGGCACCGACCAGCCGGTAGCGCACGTCCAACAGCACCGGCGGGAGCGCGGAGGCGAGCGCCTGCGCCAGCCCGGCCGCGGAGATCAGCGGGGAACCGTCGTTGTAGGTGGTCATGGCGGCCATTGTCGCGCAGCGCCGCCACCCCGCCGCTCTTTGTGCGGTCTTTGCCGGAATTTCCGCGCGGCCCGAGGGTTCGACGCGCGCCAGAGTGGAAGCATCACCCTCGCGCGCGAGGATTTCCGTGCGCCAACCACCCGTTGCGCCAACCACCCATGAGGGGGCCCGCATTGCCCGCGGTGGAACTCCGACTGGCCCAGGGCACCCCCTGCTGGGTCAGTCTGCTGACCGACGACCTGGCCGGCGCCCGCGTGTTCTACGCCGACCTGCTCGGCTGGACCTACACCCCGGGCCCCGGCCAGCTCGGCGCCTACGTCCGCGCCGAACTCGACGGGGCACCGGTCGCCGGCCTCGGCGTCTCCACCGCCACCGGCTTCCCGGTGCAGTGGACCAGCTACTTCGCCGTCGACGACGCCGACCACACCGCCCAACTGGTGCGCGCCTGCGGCGGAACCGTGGCCGTCGGGCCGCTCCAGGCCGAACGCGCCGGGCGGATGGCCATCGCCGCCGACGTCTCCGGCGCCGTCTTCGGCCTCTGGCAGGGCGAGGAGCACACCGGCCGGGAGGCCGGGCCCGAACCCGGCGGACCGGCCTGGACCGAACTGCTCACCCCCGACACCGACGGCGCCGTCGCCTTCTACACCGCGGTACTCGACCGCCCCGTCCGGCACGCCGACGACGAGTCCACGCTACTCGTGCACGGGCGACCGGTCGCCGGCATCCGGCACCGCGCCGAACTGCGCGGCCATCCGCCCCGCTGGCGGGTCCACTTCGCCGTCCGCGACGCCGACGCCACCGCCCGGCACGCCGTCGGACTCGGCGGCCGCGTCCTGGTCGAACCGCACGACACCGCCCGCGGCCGCGCCGCCCGGCTGTCCGACCCGCAGGGCGGGCACTTCTCGGTGCTGGAACTCCGTTAGCGCGCCCGGGAGCAGGACTCAGACCTGCTGCTCGAAGGGCAGCACGTCCGGCGAGAGCACCGAGGCCCGGGCCGTCGCGGCGGTCAGCCGGCGGCGGTGGTGCCGGCGGCAGAGCACCTCGTACCCGACCTCGTCCTCGTTCACCGAGATGTCGCCGACCACCACCTGGGCGCCCTCGACCACCATCACCCCGCCCACCGTCCGGGCGTTGTGCGTCGCCCGCGCACCGCACCAGCACAGCGCCTCGACCTGGAGCACCTCCACCCGGTCCGCCAGCTCGATCAGCCGCTGGGAGCCGGGGAACAGCCGGGTGCGGAAATCCGTGGTGATCCCGAACGTGTAGGCGTCGATGTCGAGTTCGTCCACCACCCGGGCCAACTGGTCGACCTGCTCGGCGGCGAAGAACTGCGCCTCGTCGCAGATCAGGTAGTCCACCCGGCCGCCCGCCGAGAGCCGGTGCACCACGTACGCGTGGAAGTCGAAGTCGTCCGTCACCTCGACCGCGTCCGCCCGCAGGCCCAGCCGGCTGGAGATGGTCGCCGCACCAGCGCGGTCGTGGCGGGTCAGGATGAGGCCCTGCCGGCCGCGGGCGGAGTGGTTGTGGTCCATCTGCAGCGCCAGCGTCGACTTGCCGCAGTCCATCGTGCCCGAGAAGAACACCAGTTCAGCCATGGGTGGAGCAAAGGCCTTTCACATCAGGGGAGTTCGGGCACAGAAGAGTCAAGGACCCGGCTCAGCCGCGAACTTCGAGCAGCGGCACGAACTGCTCGACCGGGGTCATCGAACCGTGCAGGCCGATCATCGCGGACTCGCCCGGCTCGTTGCGGGAGGCGGTGATCGCGATGTCGTCCCGCGCCGCGGCCACCACGTCGCCGATCCGCCCGTACACCCGCTCGTCCACGGCCGGACCGAACCAGCCCGCCGCGATCGCCTGGTCCCGGGTGGCCACCCACATCCGGTCGCCCAGGACCTCGCTCCAGACCGCGAACACGTCGGCCGCCGCACCGGGCACCGCGTACACGTGCCGGGCCCGGCCCTCGCCGCCCAGCAGGGCCACGCCGGCACCCAGCTCCCAGTCCTCGTCGAAGTCGATCCGGTCCTCCGGCGCGATGTCGATCATGCCGTGGTCAGCGGTCACGTACATCGCCGAACGCGGCGGCAGCCGCTCGGCCAGCCGGCGGGCCAGCCGGTCCACCGCGTCCAGGGTCATCCGCCACTCGTCCGAGTCCACCCCGAAGCGGTGGCCCGCACCGTCCAGCTCGCTGACGTACGTGTAGACCAGCGCCCGGTCGTGCTCGGCCAGCCAGGAGGCCGCCAGGTCCATCCGCTCCTCGCCCGTGGTCCGGCCCAGGAAGGTGCCGCCGGACAGCGCCACCCTGGTCAGCGGCGTCTGCGAGAACAGCGGGGAGGACACCTGCGCGGTCGCCACCCCGGCGGCGTCCGTCCGCTCGAAGACCGTCGGGTACGGCTGCCAGACGTGCGGGTCGGTGTGCGGCTGCCAACGCAGCTGGTTCATCAGATAACCGGCGCCCGGCACCGCGACCGTGTACCCGGCCAGGCCGTGCAGCCCCGGCGGCGTGCCGGTGCCGACCGAGGCCAGCGAAGTCGCCGTGGTCGACGGGAAACCAGCGGTCAGCGGGCGGCCCGAACCACCCATCGAACTCCCGGCCAGCGCGGACAGGAACGGCGCGTACTCCGGGTGCCGCAGCAGCAGCTCCCAGCCCAGGCCGTCCACCAGGAACACCACCACCCGGTCCGCCGGGGCGATCGGCAGGGTCGCGGTGAAGCCCGGGACGCCCAGGCCCGCCGCCACCGAGGGCAACAGGTCGCAGAGCGAACCACTGCCGTACGGGGGCGCGGGAGCCGCGGCCGGGTCGAGGATCTCGAAGGCGTCGAAGCCGCCGGAGGGTGCGAAGGACATGAAACCGGATTCGTAGCAGTCGAAGGCGGCGGCGCTCAGACCCGCGGGCCGTTGCTGATCGTCGCGTCGGAGAGAGCGCGGGCGAACACCAGCGCCTGGGCCACCGTCTCCGGGCCGTCACCGGCCTCGCTCACCCGCAGTGAGAGATCGTCAGCCGTCGCCGAGCCGGTGTAGCCGTGGTCAGCCTCGCAGTTCGGATCCGAACAGCCCGCGGGCTCCAGGTCCAGCCGCTGCACCGCACCCCAGCCGATCGTCAGCACCACCTCGCGCGGCAGCGTCCCCGGCGTGTACGTCTCCGGGTTCGCGACCATCCGGCTCAGCACGACCGAACCGATCCGGTCCAGCCGGACACTCTCCGTCGACGTCGTCGCGAACGGCACCGCCGGGCTGCCCGCGTCCCCCGACTGCTCATCGGTGTGGCTCACCACGAACCGCGTCGGGGTCAGCACCAGCACCGTCACGTGCCGACGCACCTCGTTGGCGTCGAAGGTCGTCTCCTGGTGCACCAGGTAGGAGCTGATCGGCTCCGGGCCCACCGCGGCCTCGACCGCCTCGGACACCAGGGCCGGGTAGTAACCGCTGCGCTCGATCGCCGAGCGCAGGTCCTGAGTGCTGGTGGTACCGGTCTTCGCCATAACTCCATCCTGGCATGGTCCGCCGACGAAGCGGGCGGCACGGCGCCGAGCTTCGGACAACAGCGCCCACAGGCAGGCGCAACCAAGGAAGGTTACAGGGTGCTCATCGCGCGCGGGCCCAGATCGCTGCGGACGGGCAGCGGCGCGATCCGCACCCGCGCCCCCAGGATCGCCAGCCCGTACGGGGCCACGACCACCGGTTCGAGATCCACCGAGGCGATCTCCGGCACGTCGTCCACCAACTGCGACACCCGCAGCAGCAACTCCTCCAGCGCGTCGGTGTCCACCGCCTCCGCGCCCCGCCAACCGAACAGCAGGGGCGCCGCGCGCACCTCCCGGACCAGCCCGGCCACCTCCTGGTCGGTCGCCGGGACCAACCGGTGCGCCACATCGCCCAGCAGCTCGGCGGGCGCCCCGGCCAGGCCGAACGACAGGATCGCGCCGACCGCCGGATCCACCGTGGCACCGATCACGGTGTCCACCCCGCGCGGCGCCATCCGCTGCACCACCAGCTCCGCCTGCGCCGCACCGCCCAGCAGCGCGTCCAGCTCGCGGTGCGCCCGGCGCAGCCCGGGCTCGCCGGTCAGATCCAGCCGCACGCTGCCCAGGTCCGGGCGGTGGCGCAGATGCGGGGCGGTGGCCTTCAACGCCACCGGGTAGCCGAGCGTCGCCGCGGCCCGCACGGCCGCCTCCTCGTCCGGGGCCGGCAGCGCCGGGAAGACGTCGATGCCGTAGCGGGCCAGCAGCTCGCGGGCCCCGGCGTCCGGCAGGGTGATCCGGGCGCCGCCCGGCTGCGTCCGCGCGGCAATCGCCGTCCGGGTGCTCAACGCCGCCTCGACCAGCGCGCGGGCGCCCGGCTCGTCGATCCGGTCCAGCTCGGGCACCCGGGCCGTCTCCTCCGCCTCGGCCGTCCGGCGCCGCCACTGCGCGTAGTGCACCGCGTGCGCCAGCGCCCGCACCGCCCGCTCCGGCGCCGCGAACGCCGGCACGCCCCCCGGGCGCAGCCGGACCGGCAGATCGGTCAACGCCAGATGGGCGAGCACCAGCGGCTTGCCCAACTCCCTTGCCCTTCGGCTGGCTTCGAGCAGTGCGTCGGCGATCTCCGGATCGTCCGAACCCATCTCCGGATCGTCCGGGCCGGTCAGCCGGCCGCCCATGAAGGCGTGCGCGGACGTGCCGATCGGCGGGATCGCCACCGCGATCACCGCGTCCACCGCCGGATCGGCCAGCGCCACGTCCAGCGCGATCCGGAAGTTCTCGCCCGTCGCGGCCGTGGTCAGGTCCACCGGGGTGCGCGGCCGCAGGCCCGCGCTCAGGCAGGCGTCGTAGGTCAGCAGGCCCAGCGAGTCCGAGTTGCCGACCACCGCGACCCGGTCCCCCGGCGGCAGCGGCTGCAGGGCCAGCAGCTCCCCGGTGTCGTACAGCTCGGTGATCGTCTCCACCCTGATCACGCCCGCCTGCTCGAACAGCGCGTCCACCGTCGCGTCGCGCAGCCCCGTCGCGGTCGCCGGCACCGCGTGGCCCGGCGGCAGGCTGCCGGTGTGCCGGGCGCCCTTCACCACCACGACCGGCTTCACCGCGGCCAGCCGGCGCGCGATCCGGGTGAACTTGCGCGGGTTGCCGAAGGACTCCAGGTAGAGCAGCACCACCTCGGTGGCCTCGTCCTCCGCCCAGTACTGCAGGAAGTCGTTCCCGGAGACGTCCGACCGGTTGCCCACCGAGGCGAAGGAGGACACCCCCAAGCCCCTGCGGTGCGCCGACTCCAGCAGGGCCACCCCGATCGCACCGGACTGGCAGAAGATCCCGAACCCGCCCCGGCCCGGCAGCTGCGGAGCCAGCGAGGCGTTCAACGGGCGGTCCGGATCGGTGTTGATCAGGCCGAAGGCGTTCGGGCCGATCACCCGCATCCCCGCCGCCCGCGCCTGGCGCACCAGCGCGCGCTGGCGGTCCCGGCCCTCCGGACCGGTCTCCGCGTACCCGGCGGTCACCACCACCAGGCCCTGCACCCCGTGCGCACCGCACTCGGCGACCGCCGCCGGGACGGCCCCCTCCGGGACGGCGATCACCGCGAGATCCACCGGCCCCGGAATGTCCAGAACCGAACGGTGCACCGGGACGCCGTCCAGCTCGGTGCCCGGCGGGGCGTTGCGGTTCACCGCGTACACCGGGCGCGTGTCGTCGGCACTGCCCAGCAGGTCCCGCAGGATCGCCCGGCCCACCGTCTGCGGATTGCGCGACACCCCGATCACCGCCACCGACCGCGGGGTCAGCAGCCGCTGCACCGACTTCGCCTCCGCCCGGTGCTCGCGCGCCCGCATCACCGCCAGCGAACGGTCCGTCTGCTCAAGATCGAACTCCAGGTGCACCACACCGTCGGTGAAACTGCGGCGCTGCGTGTAGCCGGCATCGGTGAAGACCTTCACCATCTTCCGGTTCTCCGGCAGCACCTCCGCCTGGAACCGGCGGATCCCGCGCTCCTGCGCCACCGCCGCGATGTGCTCCAGCAGCGCCGACGCCACCCCGCGGCCCTGATGGGCGTCCTGCACCAGGAACGCCACCTCGGCGTCCGTCCCGGCCTCGGACGGACGGCCCTGCGCGTCGATCCGGTCGTAGCGGACGGTCGCGATGAAACGGTCCCGGACCACCACCGCCAGCGCCACCCGGTCCACGAAGTCGTGGTGGGTGAAACGGCGGACGTCCTTCTCCGACAACCGGGGGTAGGGGGCGAAGAAACGGAAGTACTTGGACTGGTCCGATACCTGTGCGTAGAACTCCACCAGACGCTCCGCGTCCTCCGGCGTGATCGGCCGGATGCGGGCCGTACCGCCGTCCCGCAGCAGGATGTCGGCCTCCCAGTGCTGGGGGTAATCCGGTCCGGATTCCCGCCGGTCACCGGGGTCCTGCTCGGGCTGCGCCACTGCGGAGTCGTCCACATTCGTCAGGTTATCCGGCAGTGAGCCGAATGGCGCCGGGTGCACACTGGCTGCAGGGTGGGCAGGGCCGCCGGCCGGGCCTTATGCCCCGAAAAGAAACAATCACAAGTCCCGAACGCAGCGGCTCGCAGGGACCGCCTGCGTGCAACACTGGTCTAGACAACATGGCCGCTTCCCCGAGCACGGCCGTAACCAGCTTCACCGGAAAGGCACGTCTCATGGCTGAGCGCCGCGTCACCATCGGTTGGGCCGAGGGCCTGCACGCCCGTCCCGCCTCCGTCTTCGTCCGGGCCGTCACGGCCACCGGCGTGCCGATCACCATCGCCAAGCCCGGCGGCAACCCCGTCAACGCCGCCTCCATGCTCGGCCTGCTCGCCCTCGGCGCCCAGGGCGGCGACGAGGTCGTCCTCGCCTCCGACGCCGAGAACGCCGACGACGCGCTCGACCGCCTCGCCAAGCTCGTCCAGGAAGGCCTCGACGAGCTCCCGGCCGCGGCCTGAGCCGACTCGACCGACGGAAGCGCCCGGCAGCCATAGCGCTGCCGGGCGCTTCTGTTCGCGGAATCGATCGTATCCACACCATCGAGCGAACTGGTGAGCGATCACGCTCCTTCGGCGATTGATCGCACAGATGCTCGCCGCATGACGTTCTTCGACCTCGAACGACCCGAGCACGCCTACATGTTCGCCTTCCTCCAGGCAGACGGACACCTCACCGAGCAGTCCCGCAACCGTGGTCGGCTCTCCGTGGAACTCTCCGCGCGCGACGCGCCCATCCTGGAGGAGTTCCAGCGGCTCTGCCCGTACAACAGCAGCATCCGATACCGGACGCGCAGCACGAACTTCAAGACGGAGCACACCTCGGTGATGTGGACCGTCTGTGCCCGGGAGTTCCGCGAGGAGTTGCAGGGCCTCGGCCTGCCGGTGGGGCGGAAGTCCGAGATCGTCGCGCCGCCGAGCGTGCCGTTCTCCGAGCGCGACTACCTGCGCGGCCTCATCGACGCCGACGGCTCGGTCGGCCTCACGTCCAAGGATCTGCCCTTCGTCAGCCTGGCCACCAAGAGCGACGCAACGGCCGTCTTCACCGCCACCTATGCAGAACGCCTCTGCGGAGCCCGACGCAAGCTCAACCGCAACAAGCGCGACAACATCTACAACATCCTCTTCCTCGCGGAAGCTGCTGTGGCCTTGACTACCGATCTCTACTACCCGGGCAGTCTGGCACTACCCCGCAAGCAGGCCGGTGCCGATCGAGTCAGCGCGTGGGTTCGCCCACCGACCATGGGGTTCGCTCCCCCTCGGCGCGGTTGGACTCCAGAGGAGGACGAAGTGATCCTCACCGCACCAAACATGGAAGCGGCCTCCGAGTACCTGGGCCGAACGCTCAAGAGCTGCAAGGTCCGTCACTGGCGACTTGCCGGCCCGAAACGTCCGAGAGTCTTTCCGCAGCGGTGAGGATGGCCCCTGGCGATGCCGGGGGCCATCTCGTCCGACTACCCCTTGACGCAGACGACCTGCTTGAGGTGGGCGACCACCTCGACGAGGTCCTTCTGCTGCTCGATGACCTTTTCGATGGACTTGTAGGCGCCCGGGATCTCGTCCACGACACCGCTGTCCTTGCGGCACTCCACACCCTTGGTCTGCTCCACCAGATCCTGCGTGGAGAACCGCTTCTTCGCGGCGCTACGGCTCATCTTGCGGCCGGCGCCGTGCGAGGCCGAGTTGAACGCCGCCTCGTTGCCGAGACCGCGGACGATGTAGGAGCCGGTGCCCATGGACCCCGGGATGATCCCGTAGTCGCCCGTGCCGGCCCTGATCGCGCCCTTGCGGGTCACGAGCAGGTCGACACCGTCGTACGTCTCCTCCGCCACGTAGTTGTGGTGGCAGCTGATGACCTCGTCGAAGGTGACCTTCGCCTTGGGGAACTCGCGACGGACAACGTCCTGGAACAGCGCCATCATCACCGCGCGATTGTTCTTGGCGTACTCCTGGGCCCAGAAGAGGTCCTGTCGGTAAGCAGCCATCTGCGGGGTCTCCGCGATGAAGACCGCGAGGTCCCGGTCGATAAGACCCTGGTTGTGAGGAAGAGACCGTGCCACCTCCATGTGGTGCTCGGCTAGTTCCTTGCCGATATTGCGCGATCCAGAATGCAACATCAACCAAACAAAACCGGTCCCATCTAGGCACACTTCCGAAAAGTGGTTGCCGCGCCCGAGCGTTCCTATCTGCTGCATGGCCCGCTCACGCCGCCAATGCACCGCCGGAGCGACCCTCTCAAAGCGCTGCCAGAAGCCGTTCCAGCCAGCCGCCTGAAAGCCGTAGAGCTTCGTCGGGTCAACCGGTTCTGTGTGAACGCCAGCGCCAACCGGGATGGCCTGCTCGATCTTGGAGCGGAGGCGGGACAGGTCGTCGGGGAGGTCCTTTGCGGTGAGGGAGGTCTTCACCGCGCTCATTCCGCAGCCGATGTCGACACCGACCGCCGCCGGGCAGACGGCGCCCTTCATAGCGATGACGGAGCCGACGGTCGCGCCCTTGCCCAGGTGGACGTCGGGCATCACGGCGAGGCCGTGCAGCCAGGGCAGGGAGCTGATGTTGCGCAGCTGCTGCAGGGCCTGGCCCTCGACGGTGGCCGGGTCGGTCCACATCCGGATCGGGACCCGGATTCCGGGCACCTCGGTGTACGTCATGGTCGAACGACCTCCAGCGGTCGGGTGGTTCGGGGAAGGGGGTGCCGTGCGAAGAAGCCCGGTGCGGCTCGGGGAAGTTCGGGGGTAGGGCTCAGGCGCCCTGGGCACAGGGGGAGGACGGCCTCGGGGAGCGTCGGCGTATGGCTCGCTCGACCCGCATGGTGACCGCCTCCCTTCGTTCGTCGTCGTTCGTCGTCGTTCGTCCGTGTGTGCCGGGGATATCTATCCACGGAACGCCGCTGGCCCGCAACGGATTTAACAACGCGACGGCCCGGCGGAGCGGGTGCTCCACCGGGCCGTACGGGAAACGCCGGGTCAGCTGACGACGGTGACCTCGCCGATGCCGAGAGCCCGCACGTCGTCGGCGATGACGGCGGCGTCGCCGACCAGCACGGTGACCAGGCGGTCCGGCGGGAAGGCGGCGACGACGGCCTCGGTGGCGGCGGCGGTGGGCAGTTCGGCGAGCTGCCGGTAGACCTCGGCCTGGTAGTCGTCCGCGAGGTACTGCTCGACCTGGTCGGCCAGGGTGCCGGCGACCGAGCCCGCGGTCTCGTACTTCAGCGGTGCGACGCCGACCAGGAACTGCACGGCCTCGTCGCGCTCGGCGTCGGTGAGGCCCTCGGCGGCGAGGGTACGCAGGATGGTCCAGGTGTCGGCGAGCGCCGGGGCGGTGGAGGCGGTGTCCACCGAGCCGCTGATGGCGAGCAGCGAGCGGCCGCTGCCGTCGGCGGCGGAGCGCAGCGGCTGGGCGAAGGAGCGGACGCCGTAGGTGTAGCCCTTCTCCTCGCGCAGGACGCGGTCGAGGCGGGAGGTGAGGGTGCCGCCGAGGCAGTAGGTGCCGAGGATCTGGGCGGCCCAGACGGGGTCGTGGCGGTCGGGGCCGATGCGGCCGATGAGGAGTTGGGTCTGGACGGAGCCGGGGCGGTCGACGATGACGACGCGGCCGCGGTCGTCGGCGGTGACGGGGGCGTGGGCGGAGGCTTCGGCGGTGTTGCCGGTCCAGGTGCCGAGGGTGCTCTCCAGGAGGGCGGGCAGGTCGGTGCCGGTGAGGTCGCCGACCACGACGACGGTGGCGGTGGCGGGGCGCACGTGGGCGTCGTAGAAGGCCTTGACGGCGGCCCGGTCGATGGCCTTGACCGTGTCGGCGGTGCCGCTGCGGGGCCGGGAGAGGCGGTCGGCGCCGTCGAAGAGCTCGGCGTAGAGGGCCTTGGCGGCGCGCCGGGCGGGGTTGGCCTGCTCGTGGACGATCTCGTCGAGGCGGTTGGCGACGAGGCGCTCGATCTCGTCCTCGGGGAGGGCGGGGGCGCGCAGGGCGTCGGCGAGCAGGGAGAGGCCGCGCTGCAGGCGGGAGGCGGGGACCTCCAGGGAGACGCGGATGCAGGGGTGGTCGGCGTGGGCGTCGAGGGTGGCGCCGGCGCGTTCGAGTTCGGCGGCGTACTCCTCGGCGGTGAGGGTGTCGGTGCCTTCGCTGAGGGCGCGGGCGAGGATGGCGGCGATGCCGTCGAGGCCGTCGGGTTCGGCGGCGAGCGGGGCGTCGAGGAGGACCTCGACGGCGACGAGCTGCTGGCCGGGCCGGTGGCAGTGCAGGACGGTGATGCCGTTGCCGAGGGCGGCGCGCTCGGGGGCGGGGAAGGCCCAGGGGCCGGGGGTGCCGGGCTCGGGCTGGGGGTGGAACGTCATGGCGGGGACGTAGTCGGTGCTCATGCGGCGGCACCCTCCTCATCGGTGGCGGCGGGGGCGTCGGTGTCGTCGGCCGTGGTGGGCTCGTAGACGAGGACGGCCCGGTTGTCGGGGTGGAGCCGGGCCTTGGCGACGGCCTGGACCTCCTCGGCGGTGATGTCGAGGACCTTGGGGAGGGCGTCGTTGAGAAGCTTGGGGTCACCGAACAGGACGGCGTAGCGGCAGAGTTCGTCGGCGCGGCCGGCAACGGTGGTGAGCCGGTCGAGCCATTCGCGCTCGATCTGGGCCTGGGCCCGTTCGAGTTCCTCGGGGGTGGGGCCTTCGGCGGCGAAGCGGGCGAGTTCCTCGTCGACGGCGGCGTCGATCTGCTCGATGGTGGCGTCGCCGGAGGTCTTGACGTCGAGCCAGCCGAGGCTGGGGGCGCCGGCGAGGCGGAGCAGGCCGAAGCCGGCGGCGACGGCGGTGCGGTCGCGGCGGACGAGCCGGTTGTAGAGGCGGCTGGACTCGCCGCTGCCGAGGATGGTGAGGGCGAGGTCGGCGGCGTCGGCGTCGCGGGTGCCGTCGTGCGGGAGGCGGTAGGCGGCCATCAGGGCGCGGGAGGGGACGTCCTCGCGGACGTGCTCGCGCAGTTCGCTGCCGATGGTGTCGGGGAGTTCGCCGGAGCGCGGCGGCTGCTTGCCGTCGTGGGCGGGGATGCTGCCGAAGTACTTCTCGACCCAGGCGATGGTCTGCTCGGGGTCGATGTCGCCGACGACGGTGAGGACGGCGTTGTTGGGCGCGTAGTAGGTGCGGAAGAACGCGCGGGCGTCGTCGAGGGTGGCGGCGTCGAGGTCGGCCATGGAGCCGATCGGGGTGTGGTGGTACGGGTGGCCGTCGGGGAACGAGAGCGCGGTGAGCTTCTCGAAGGCGGTGCCGTAGGGGACGTTGTCGTAGCGCTGGCGGCGCTCGTTCTTGACGACGTCGCGCTGGTTCTCCATGGACGTCTCGTCGAGGGCGGCGAGCAGCGAGCCCATGCGGTCGGCCTCCAGCCAGAGGGCGAGCTCCAGCTGGTGGGCGGGCATGGTCTCGAAGTAGTTGGTGCGCTCGAAGCTGGTGGTGCCGTTGAGCGAGCCGCCGGCGCCCTGGACGAGCTCGAAGTGCCCGTTGTTGGAGACGTTGGCGGAGCCCTGGAACATGAGGTGCTCGAAGAGGTGGGCGAGGCCGGTGCGGCCCTTGACCTCGTGGCGGGAGCCCACGTCGTACCAGAGGCAGACCGCGGCGACCGGGGTGAGGTGGTCCTCGGAGAGGACGACGCGCAGGCCGTTGGCCAGGCGGTGCTCGGTGATGGCGATGGCAGCGCCATGTCCTCCGGTGGAGGCGGATGCGGGGGCCGGGTTGGCCATGCGCTCGGGTCCTTCCCGTCGTCGATGTCGGGGTTCGTGTGGCGTCCCCCATTGTGGTGCAACGCGCGGGGGGCGTGTTCGTGTCCCGCGCAGACAGGGCGTTCGCCAGGGGCGGAAGAGGGGCGCTGGCCGGGAGTGTCGGCGCGAGGGTCCACAATGGGGGCGCCGAGCCCTGTTGACGAGGGTCGGCGGATGGACGTCAGAGACTGACCGAGACACAGCAAGCGAGACGTAAGGGAGCCCCGCCGCGATGGCCCGCCGCAGTTCGCAGACCCCGCCGCCCGGAGACTTCGAGGAGCGGATCCTCGATGTCGACGTCGTGGACGAGATGCAGGGCTCCTTCCTGGAGTACGCCTACTCGGTGATCTACTCGCGTGCGCTTCCGGACGCGCGGGACGGTCTGAAGCCGGTGCACCGCCGGATCCTGTACCAGGCCAACGAGATGGGCCTGCGGCCGGACCGCGCGCACGTGAAGTGCGCCCGTGTGGTGGGCGAGGTGATGGGCCGGCTGCACCCGCACGGCGACGCGTCGATCTACGACTCGGTCGTCCGGATGGCGCAGCCGTTCTCGATGCGGCTGCCGCTGATCGACGGGCACGGGAACTTCGGTTCGCTGGGCAACGACGACCCGCCGGCGGCGATGCGCTACACGGAGTCGCGGCTGACGGCGGCGTCGATGGCGATGGTGGAGTCGATCCACGAGGACACCGTCGACTTCGGTCCGAACTACGACGGCAGCGAGCAGGAGCCGTTGGCGCTGCCGGCGGCGTTCCCGAACCTGCTGGTGAACGGCGCGACGGGCATCGCGGTCGGCATGGCGACGAACATGCCGCCGCACAACCTGTCCGAGGTGGTGGCCGCGGCCCGGCACCTGATCAAGCACCCGACCGCGGACCTGGACACGCTGATGCGGTTCGTGCCCGGTCCGGACCTGCCGACGGGCGGGCGGATCGTGGGCCTGTCGGGGATCCGGGACGCGTACGAGTCGGGCCGCGGCACGTTCAAGATCCGGGCGACCACGACGGTCGAGGCGGTGACGGCGCGCCGCAAGGGCATCGTGGTGACCGAGCTGCCGTACAACGTCGGCCCGGAGAAGGTCATTTCGAAGATCAAGGACCTGGTCAACGCGAAGAAGCTGCAGGGCATCGCGGACGTCAAGGACCTGACCGACCGCGAGCACGGGCTGCGGCTGGTGATCGAGGTGAAGAACGGCTTCGTGCCGGAGGCGCTGCTGGAGCAGCTGTACAAGCTGACGCCGATGGAGGAGACCTTCGGCATCAACAACGTGGCGCTGGTGGACGGCCAGCCGCTGACGCTGGGGCTGAAGGAGCTGCTGGAGGTCTACGTCGACCACCGGTTCACCGTGGTGCGGCGGCGCAGCGACTTCCGCCGGCGCAAGCGGGAGGAGCGGCTGCACCTGGTCGACGGTCTGCTGGTCGCGCTGCTCGACATCGACGAGGTCATCGCGATCATCCGGTCGAGTGACAACGCGGGGCAGGCGAAGGAGCGCCTGATGGAGCGCTTCTCGCTGTCGGAGACGCAGACGGCGTACATCCTGGACACTCCGCTGCGGCGGCTGACCCGGTTCGACCGGGTGGAGCTGGAGCAGGAGAAGGCGAAGCTGAACGCGGAGATCGCGGAGCTGACCGAGATCCTGGACTCAGACTCCCGGCTGCGCAGCGTGGTGTCGTCCGAACTCGGCGCGGTGGCGAAGCAGTTCGGGACGGAGCGGCGGACGGTGCTGCTGGAGGCGGGGGCGGCGCCGTCGGCGGCGCTGTCGGTGCCGCTGGAGGTGGCGGACGACCCGTGCCGGGTGCTGCTGTCGTCGACGGGCCTGCTGGCGCGGACGGCGGACGGGGAGCCGTTCGAGCTGTCGGAGAAGCGGTCGAAGCACGATGTGATCGTGTCGGCGGTGCCGGCGACGGCGCGGGCGGACGTGGGTGTGGTGACGTCGGCGGGCCGGGTGCTGCGGCTGCCGGTGATCGATCTGCCGGCTCTGCCGCCGACGCCGTCGCCGACGCTGGCCGGCGGGGCGGCGGTGGGCGAGTTCCTGCGGTTGGAGGCCGGGGAGCGGGCGCTGGCGCTGACCACGCTGGACGAGTCCTCTCCGGGGCTGGCGCTGGGCACGGCGCAGGGCGTGGTGAAGCGGGTGGTACCGGAGTGGCCGGCGAACAAGGACGAGTTCGAGGTGATCGCCCTCAAGGAGGGTGACGAGCTGGTGGGCGCGGTCGAACTGCGCACCGGCGAGGAGGACTTGGTCTTCATCGCTTCGGACGCGCAGCTGCTGCGCTACCCGGCGGGGCAGGTGCGCCCGCAGGGCCGTCCGGCCGGCGGCATGGCGGGGATCAAGCTCTCCGACGGGGCGCGGGTGCTGTCGTTCACGGCGGTGGATCCGGCGTCGGACGCGGTGGTGGTCTCGGTGGCGGGGGCGTCGGGGACGCTGAGCGGCGAGGAGCAGACGTCGTGGAAGGTGACGCCGTTCGAGCAGTACCCGCGCAAGGGCCGGGCGACGGGCGGTGTGCGCTGCCAGCGGTTCCTGCGCGGTGAGGACGGTCTGACGTTCGCCTGGGCGGGCGTGGCCCCGGCCCGGGCGGCGTCCGACAAGGGCGCGCCGGTGGACCTGCCGGAGCGCGACCCGCGCCGTGACGGTTCGGGCACGCCGGTGACGGCTCCGATCGCGGTGGTGGCCGGCCCGGCGTAGGGCGCGGGCGTGGTGGAGGAGGGGTGCCGGAGCCGTCCGGCGCCCCTCCTCCGTCGTTCCGGGGCGCGGCGGGTGCCGAGGGTAGCCTTACCCGGGTGAGCACCTGTGCGACGCTGTCGCGTGAACTGTCGGAGCCGCTGACCGCCACCGCCGCGGTGGCGACCACCTGGCTGCTGGTGGAGCAGAACGGGCCGTGGGGCGCGAAGGCGCTCGGGGAGAGCCACCTGGACCCGGCGACGGGGCGGGCGCTGGACGCGGCCGCGGCGGGCACCGGGGTGCGGGTGGCGCTGATCCGGCGGCCGGGGCGGCACGCGGACTGCCTGCCGACGGCGCGGCACGAGGTGGTCGTGGCGCACACGGTGCCGGGTCGCGGCTGGGTACGCCGGGCGGAGGTGGCCGATCCGGCGGAGCTGCTGGAGCTGGACTTCGCGGCGCTGGGCGTCGGTGACCACGGCGGTTTCGGGGTGGAGCACGTCGGCGGCCCGTTGGCGCTGGTGTGCACCAACGGGCGGCGGGACCGCTGTTGCGCGCTGCTGGGCCGCCCGTTGGCGGCGGAGCTGGCAGCGGCCGGGCACAGCGAGGTGTGGGAGGTGACGCACCTGGGCGGGCACCGCTTCTCCCCCACGATGCTGGTGCTGCCGTACGGCTACGCGTACGGGCGGCTGACGGCGGAGGCGGCCAAGGAGGTGCTGGCGGCGACGGCGGCCGGGCACATGGTGCCGGCCTGGTCGAGGGGCTGTTCGGGCTGGGAGCGTCCGGGTCAGGCGGCCGAGCACGCGGTGCGGTTGGCGACCGGGGAGACCGGGGTGGACGCGCTGACGCTGGCCCAGCGGCCGGACGGCGCGGGCCGTTGGCTGGTCTCGGTGCTGCACCAGGACGGCCGGGCCTGGGAGGTGGACGTGATCGAGGCGGTGAGCGAGCCGGCGCGTCCGGAGAGCTGCGGCAAGGCGGCGGGGACGCCGTCGCGGATGGACGTGCTCTCGGTGCGGGGTCGGTAGCGGGACGGAAGCGCGCCGGCAGGGTCTTCAGCAGGTCGGGAGCGCGCGGGCGGCCCCGCGCCCGTGGGGGTGAGCGCGGGACCGGAGCGCGCGGGCGGCCCCGCGCCTGCTGTCCACGGAGGCGCGCGGGGCCGTCACGTCGGGTGTCGGCTCAGCCGGTGACGGCCTTGCCGACGAACTCGGTGGTGTAGGTGCGGGAGAGGTCGATGGTGCCCTCCTTGCCCTTGACGTCCGGGTGGAAGGCGGCGAGCACGGCGAGGACGGTCTTGGGGCCGTCGGCCGGCATCACGCCGTCGGTGGTGAACATCGGCAGGGTCGCCTTGATCGCGGCCGCGTACTGCTCGGCGCCGCCCTGCGCGTAGTCGGCGGGCATCTTCGCGGCGATCTCCTCGGGGCTGTGCGTGGACATCCACTTGAGGGTCTTGACGAAGGCGTTGGCGAGCTTCTGGGTGGTGTCCTTGTTCTTCTCCACCCAGTCGGTGTTCATGTAGAGCGAGGACGACGGGTAGAGGCCGCCGAGGGCCTCGCGGGAGCCCTCGGGTGTGCGCATGTCGTAGAGGATCTTGCCGAGGCCCTTGTCGAGGACGTTGGCGACGGTCGGGTCGGTGGTCATCCCGCCGTCGATGCTGCCCTGTTGGAGCGCGGCGATGAAGGTCTGGCCGGCTCCGACCGCGATCGGGCTGAACTCGCTGACGGCCGTGCCGTTCTTGACGGCGAGGTACTTGGTGAGGAAGTCGGTGGAGGAACCGATGCTGGTGACGCCGAGCTTCTTGCCCTTGAAGTCGGCGCCGGACCTGATGGCGTCGGCCTGCTTGGTGGAGACGAGTTCGACCTCGCCGGGGGCCTGGGAGAACTGCACCACGGACTCGACGATCTTGCCCTTGGCCTGGAGGTCGATGGTGTGGTCGTAGAAGCCGACGGCGCCCTGGACGTCGCCGGCGAGCAGCGCGGTGGTGGCGTTGACGCCGGCGGGCTCGCTCATCAGCTCGACGTTGACGCCCGCGTCGGCGAAGAAGCCGAGCCGCTGGGTGAGCATCGCGGGCAGGTAGATGACCTTGTCCAGGCCACCGACCATGATCTTGACCTTCGGCCCGTCGACCTGCCGGCCGGCCGGGGCGGCGGCGCCGTGGGTGGTCGTGGCGGCGTCGTTGGCGCAGGCGGAGAGCGGGAGGAGCAGGACGGCGGCGAGGGCGGCCGCGGCGGGTCTGCCGATCGGGTTCGGGCGCATGGGTGGGGGTGCCTCTCTCTGCGAGGGGGGATCAGCGGCGCAGGGGGTTCAGCGAAGCGGGGGGTTCGCGACGCAGGGGGTTCGCGACGCAGGGGATGGGGTTCAGCGACGCAGAAGGGTTCAGCGGCCGTCGCCCGTGTCTGCGGGCTTCCAGCGGAACAGCTTCGTCTCGGCGAAGGTCAGCAGCCCCTCGGTGAGCAGCGCCACGACGGCGAGGATGGTCATGGCGGCGTACACGCCGGCCGCGTTGAAGGTGCCCTGGGCGGCGGCGACGAGCAGGCCGAGACCCTTGGTGGCGCCGATGTACTCGCCGACGATGGCCCCGATCAGGGCGAAGCCGAAGCTGACGTGCAGGCTGGTGAAGATCCAGGTGGTGGCGGCGGGGATGACCACCTGGAGGGTGACCTTGCGGCCGTCGGCGCCGAGGATGCGGGCGTTGGAGACGAGGTTGCGGTCCACCTCGCGGGCGCCCTGGAAGGCGTTGAAGAACACCGGGAAGAACACCAGGACGACGGCGGAGGCGACCTTGGAGGCCGGGCCGAGGCCGAACCAGATCAGGAAGATCGGGGCGAGCACGATCCGCGGGATGGCGTTGAGCACCTTGATGTAGGGCCCGAACACGTCGGCCAGGAAGCGGACCCGGCCGAGCGCGATGCCGAGCAGCACACCGCAGATGACGCCGATCACCCAGCCGGTGAGGGCCTCGTAGAGGGTGTAGCCGATCTGTTCGCCGAGCGAGCCCTGCGCGGTGCCGTGGGTGATCCACTGCCAGATCTGGTCCCAGATCCTCGACGGCTGCGAGAAGTTGAACGGGTCGATGACGTCCGTGCGGGCGCAGACCTCCCACAGTCCGAGGAAGGCGACCAGGACCGCGACCCGGGCCCCGTAGACGGTCAGCCTCCGGTTGCGGGCGGCCCGTTCGCGGGCCTCGGTACGGCTGGCGGGGGTGGCCGCCGGGGGCTTGTCGGCGACGGCCGACGCGGTCTCAAGCGGCACGACCCGCTCCTCTCTCCCGGGTGATGCGCACCTCTTCGCCGAGCGAGGCCCAGATCTCGCGGTACAGCTCGACGAACCTCGGTTCCAGCCGGACGGCCTCCACGGTGCGCGGTCGTGGCAGGTCGACGGTGAAGATCTCCTTGACGGTGGCCGGTCCGGCCGTCATGACGACGACCCGGTCGGCGAGCGCGATGGCCTCGTCCAGGTCGTGGGTGACGAAGACGACCGACGCGGCGTTCCCGGAGGACCTGGTCCCGGCCCACAGCTCCAGCAACTGGTCGGACATCAGGGCGCGGGTCTGCACGTCCAGCGCCGAGAACGGCTCGTCCATCAGCAGGATGTCCGGGTCGTTGACGAAGGTCTGGGCGAGCGCGACGCGCTTGCGCATGCCGCCGGACAGCTGGTGCGGGTAGCGGTCCTCGAAGGCGGCGAGGCCGACGCGGCCCAGCCAGTCCCGGGCCCGTTCCCTGGCCTCGGCGGTGGGCACGCCGCGGAAGCGCGGCCCGGCCATCACGTTGGACAGGACGGTGCGCCAGGGGAAGACGGCGTCCTGCTGGAAGACGAAACCGACCTTGGGGTGGATCCCGCGGACCGGCTCGCCGTCCACTCGGACCTCACCCTCGGTGGGCTCCTCCAGGCCGCTGACCAGGGTCAGCGTGGTGGACTTGCCGCAGCCGGTGGGCCCGACGACGGCGACGAACTCGCCTTGGGCGACGGTCAGATCGAGATCACGGACGGCGGTGTGCAGGGCCCCGGACGGGGTGCGGAACCGTTTCGTCGCGCCAGTCAGCTCGATCGCCGGGGTTGTGCTCATTCGATCCTCCCGGGTCTGTGCTTGCCCCGGAAAGGTAGGAGCGGGCCGGGCCCGGGCGGGAGCCTTCTCGGCGTACTGCGGTTTCTCCGCATTGAGGGGTGTTCTGCTCCTTTTGCTTCCGCTACAACTGCGGGGACGCGGCTGACAGAAACACGCCGGAAACGTAGGGTGTCCCGACCCTGACGTACCCGCCCCCACAGCCGCCGAGAGGAGGCCCGGATGAAGCTGCCCCGCTGGCCCCGCCGGGTCTTCGCGCAACTGCTGCTGAGCCAGACCGTCGTCACCGTCGGTGTCACCACCGTGACCGCCGGCCTGTTCCTGGCCCCGGTCAGCAGCGAGCTGGACCACGACGCGATGCAGCGGGCGCTGTCGATCGCCCAGGCCACCGCCACCGACGAGGCGATCGCCCGCGCCGCCGACGCCCGGGACTCGGCGACCGCGCAGCGCAACGCCGAGCAGATCCGGCTGGCCACCGGCGCGAGCTTCGTGGTGGTCACCGACCTGGACGGGATCCGGCTCTCGCACACCGACCCGGAGCGGATCGGCCACCGGGTCAGCACCGATCCGGAGCCGGCGCTCAGCGGGCTCAGCGTCACCGCGATGCAGCAGGGCACGCTGGGCCGCACCGCGCGCGGCAAGGTGCCGCTGCGGGCCGCGGACGGCCGGATCGTCGGCGAGGTGTCGGTCGGCATCAGCGACGACTCGATCCGCCGCCGGCTGCTGAAGATGCTCACCGGGATCCTGCTGTGCGCGGGCGCGGGCCTGGCCGCGGGGACGGTCGCCACGCTGGCGCTGGCCCGGCGGCTGAAGCGCCGCACCCACAACATCGCGCTGGCCGACATCTCGGCGCTGCTGGTGGAGCGGGAGGCGATGCTGCACGGCATCCGCGAGGGCATGGTGGCGCTGGACGAGCGCGGCCGGATCCGGCTGGCCAACGACGAGGCGGTGCGGCTGCTCGGCCTGCCGGAGGACTGCACCGGGCGGCCGATCCACGCGGTGCTGCCGCCGGGCCGGCTGGCGGACGTGCTGACCGGGCGGATCACCGGCGCCGACCTGCCGGCGGTCCGGGACGACCGGGTGCTGGTGGTCAACCGGATGGGCACGGCCGAGGGCGGCGCGGTCGTGACGCTCCGCGACCGGACCGAACTGGAGTCGCTGGTCCGCGAGTTGGACACCACGCGCAGCCTGACCGAGGCACTGCGCGCCCAGGACCACGAGCACGCCAACCGGATGCACACCCTGCTGGGCCTGCTGGAGCTGGGCCGCCACGAGCAGGCGGTGGCGTTCATCTCGGAGCAGTCCGGTTCGCACGCGGTGGTCGCGGCGCGGATCGCCGAGCAGGTGCAGGATCCGCACGTCGCGGCGCTGCTGGCGGGCAAGACGGCGGTGGCGGGCGAGCGCGGGGTGCGGCTGGCGCTGGCCCCGGCGGCGCACCTGCCGGACGCGGTGGTGGACGCGCGGGCGCTGGTGACGGTGCTCGGCAATCTGATCGACAACGCGGTGGACGCGCTCGCGGCGGGTGGGGGCGGCCGGCTGGAGGTGACGCTGGCGGCGGCCGGCTCCACACTGCTGCTCCAGGTCGCGGACAGCGGCCCGGGCGTGCCGGAGGAGCTGCGCGAGCAGGTCTTCGAGGAGGGGTGGACCAGCAAGGACGCGCCCGCGCACCGTCCGCGCGGGCTGGGGCTGGCGATGGTGCGGCGACTGGTCGAACGGACCGGCGGCCGGATCGTGCTCGACGCGGGACCGCTCGGCGGCGCCCGGTTCACGGTCGAGCTGCCCGAGGCCCTGCTCACCCCTCAGCTCGTGGAGGCCTGATGATCGACGTACTCGTGGTGGACGACGACTTCCGGGTCGCGGACGTGCACGCCGCGTACGTGGCCAAGGTGCCGGGCTTCCGGGTGACCGGTACCGCGCACTCGGCCGGGGAGGCGCTGGCCGCGCTGGAGCGCCGCCCGGTGGACCTGCTGCTGCTCGACCACCACCTGCCGGACGAGACCGGCCTGGCGCTGGTGCGCCGGCTGCGGGAGCGGCAGGTGGCCTGCGACGTGATGATGGTGACGGCCGCCCGGGACGTGTCGACGGTGCACGCCGCGATGCAGCACGGCGCGCTGCAGTACCTGGTCAAGCCGTTCACCTTCGCCGGCCTGCGGGACAAGCTGGTCGCGTACGCGCAGCTGCGGCACGCGCTGGCCGGCCCGGCGGCCCGGGAGGCCGGCCAGGACGAGGTGGACCGGCTGTTCGCCACCCTGCGCAGCGCCGCCGCCCCGGCCGGCCCGCTGCCGAAGGGGCACTCGGCGCCCACCACCGACCTGGTGCTGGGGGTGCTGCGCCAGGCGGGCCGCCCGCTGTCCGCGCAGGAGGTCGCGGACGCCACCGGGCTCAGCCGCTCGACGGCGCAGCGCTACCTCAAGCAGCTGGAGCGAGACAGCCGGCTGCGGCTGACCCTGCGCTACGGCGACACCGGCCGCCCCGAGCACCGCTACGGCCTGGCGGTCCGGACCTGACACCACGCCCGGACGTGGGGGAACCCCGGCGGCCCCAGGCCCGCCGGGGTTCCCCGGGGCGCGGCGCTCAGGCCGCGCCCGCACCGGTGAGGGCGCGCACCTCCAGCTCGGCGAAGCGGTCCGCGTCGGCCGGCTCGGGCGAGGTGATCGTCCCGATCCAGCCGGCCAGGAAGCCGAGCGGGATGGAGATGATGCCGGGGTTCTCCAGCGGGAACCAGTGGAAGTCGACGCCGGGGAAGAGCGCCACCTTGGTGCCGGAGACCACTGGGGAGAAGACGACCAGCACGATCGCCGGGACCAGCCCGCCGTACACCGACCAGACCGCGCCGCGGGT
Organism: Kitasatospora sp. NPDC088861; assembly: GCF_044750105.1. NCBI lineage: Bacteria > Bacillati > Actinomycetota > Actinomycetes > Kitasatosporales > Streptomycetaceae > Kitasatospora > Kitasatospora sp. NPDC088861. The sequence goes on along the minus strand of NZ_JBIVJF010000020.1, from coordinate 102,309 downwards.
GGTGAACCGCGACCAGAACAGGCTGTACAGCAGGACGGGCAGGTTGCTGGAGGCCGCCACCGCGAAGGCCAGGCCGACCAGGAAGGCGACGTTCAGCTGCTGGGCGTAGAGGCTGATCGCGATCGCGGCCGCGCCGATCCCGACGGCCGCGAACCGTGCCACCCAGACCTCCTGGCGCTCGCTGGCCTCGCCCGTCGGCTCGGCCTCCGCCACGTCCCCCGCCTCCCCCGGCCGGGAGGCCGGGACGGCGGCACGCCGCCGGAAGGGGCGCCGGCGCGGCCGGCCGCGCCAGGCACCGGCCCAGATGTCGTGGGCGAAGGCCGCCGAGGAGGCCAGGGTGAGCCCGGCGACCACGGCGAGGATGGTGGCGAAGGCGATCGCCGAGATCAGCGCGAACAGCACCACCCCGCCGGTGCTGCCGTTGCCGCCGCCGAGCACCAGGGCGAGCAGCGGGACGGCGGTGTTCCCGGCCGAGTTGGCGTGCCGCACCTCCGCCGAGCCGACCAGCGCGGTCGCGCCCAGGCCGAGCGCGATGGCCATCAGGTAGAAGCCGCCGACCAGGCCGATCGCCCACATCGTGGAGCGGCGGGCGGCCCGCGCGGTGGGCACGGTGTAGAAGCGGGACAGGATGTGCGGCAGTCCGGCGGTGCCGAGCACCAGGGCGAGGCCCAGGCTGAAGAAGTCGAGCCGGCTGGTGAAGGTGGCGCCGTACTTGAGGCCGGGTTCGAGGTAGCGCCGCCCGGCGCCGCTGTGCTGGGCGGCCTGGCGCATCAGCTCGCCGACGTCGCCGTGGAAGCGGACCATCAGCAGCACGGTGAGCAGCACCGAGCCGGCGATCAGCAGGAAGGCCTTGACGATCTGGATCCAGGTGGTGGCCCGCATCCCGCCGATCGTGACGTAGACGATCATCAGTCCGCCGACGGCGACGATGGTCCAGGTCCGGGCCTGGGCACTGTTGGTGCCGAGCAGCAGGGCGACCAGCGAGCCCGCGCCGACCATCTGGGCGACCAGGTAGAGCAGGGTGACGACGACGCTGGCGCCACCGGCCGCGGCCCGGACCTTGCGGCGGCGCAGCCGCAGGGCGAGCACGTCGGCGAGGGTGTACCGGCCGGCGTTGCGGACCAGTTCGGCGACCAGCATCAGCACCACCAGCCAGGCGACCAGGAAGCCGATGCTGTAGAGCACGCCGTCGTAGCCGTACAGCGCGATCAGCCCGGCGACGCCGAGGAAGGAGGCGGCGGAGAGGTAGTCGCCGGAGAGCGCGAAGCCGTTCTGGAGCGGGGTGAAGTCGCGGCCGCCGGCGTAGAAGTCCTCGGTGGCGCTGCCCCGGCGGCCGACCCAGAGGGTGATCGCCAGGGTGACCAGGACGACGACGGCGAACAGCGCGATCGCGAGGTCGTGGTGGTCGCCGGTGGGGGCCACGGGGGGCGGGGTGGCGGTCGTCATCGCGGTCGTGATCGTGGTCGTCATCGCAGCTGGTCCTGGGTGTCCCAGCGCAGGCCCAGGGCGGCGCGGTCGCGCTTGGTCCGGGCGTTGCGGGCGTAGAGCCAGGTGAGCAGGAAGGTGGAGGCGAACTGCAGCAGGCCGAGCAGCCAGGCCACGTTGAGCGGGCCGGCCACCTGGCTGCGCATCAGGCCGGGGGCGGCGGCCTGCGCGGCGACGTACATCAGGAACCAGCCGAGGAAGGCTCCGCTGACCGGGAAGACGAACGACCGGTAGCTGCGGCGGATGTCCTGGAAGGCGTCGCTGCGCTGGACGGCCCGGTACACCTCGGTGCTGTTGGTGGCGGGCACCAGGGCCCGGGGGGCGGTCGCCGGTTCGACGGCGGGCTGGGCGGCGGGGGCAGCGGCGGCCCGGACGGGCGCCCGCTCGGCCGGTACCGGCTGGACCGCGCGGGTGGGGGCCGACTGGGCCGGTACCGCCGGTTGGCCGGGCACGTCCGGCCGGTCGGCGGCGGTGGCGGCGGCCGGAGCGGCCCACCAGTCAAATCGCTGCCCCTGTCCGGGACTGCTCGTCTGCTGCTGTGGCACAACTGCTCCTGGACCGGCGGGCACTCTGACCCCAACCATGATGGTGGCCGCCGGACAGCCCCTCTGACCATTGCCGATACCTTCACTCGATGAGGTGATCGATCATCCGACAGACACTCATCCGACTACTGCTGCGTACCGGTGATCCCGTGTCGAAAGGCGTACGAGACCGCCTGCGCCCGGTCCCGTACCGCGGTCTTGGCGAACAGGTTGTTGATGTGCGTCTTCACGGTGGCCTGGCTGACGAACAGCCGCTGGGCGATCTCGGTGTTGGAGAGCCCCTCCGCGATCAGCGCCAGCACCTCCGCCTCCCGGGCGGTCAGCCCGTCCGGGAGCTCCCCCGGCCGCCCGGCCGGCTTCCCGGCCCCCGGCGCGGATCCGGCCGCAGGCCCTGAAAGCCTTTCCAGCAAACGGAGTTGGATCTGCGGCGAGAGCCCGGCCGCCCCCGCGCGGACGTCCGCGATCGCCCGGGCGATCTCCTCGCCACCGGCGTCCTTGGTGAGGTAGCCGCGCGCCCCGGCCTGCAGAGCGGGGAACAGCGAGTCGTCGTCGGCGTAGGTGGTGAGCACCACGACCTCGGTCTGCGGGTGCGCGGCCCGGATCCGCCGGGTCGCCTCGACGCCGTCGACGCGCGGCATCCGCAGATCCATCAGCACCACGTCCGGGTGACACCGTTCCACCAGGGCGACGGCCTCCTCCCCGTCCGCCGCCGCGCCGACCACCTCGATGCCGGGCAGCAGCCCCAGCAGCATCACGATGCCCTCGCGCACCACCGTCTGGTCGTCCACCACCAGCACCCTGGTGACTTCTGCCTCGCTCATGCGCCCGCCCCGCTTCGCTCGGCAGTCGCTTCGCGAAATCCGCACCTGCTGATGATGAGCTCGCCGCGCTCGCTCATGCCGGCACCTGCAGCAGCACGCGCCACCCTCCGTCCTCGGGGCCCGCCAGCAGGGTGCCGCCGAGCAGTTCCGCGCGTTCGCGCATCCCCAGCAGACCGTACCCGCTGCCGCTGGCCGCCAGCTCCCCGGACGGTTCGCCGCGCGGAGGGCGGGAGTTGCGCACCTCCAGCTCCACCGCCTCCGTCAGGTAGCGCAGTTCGACGGTGCACCGGGCGCCGGGCGCGTGCTTGCGGACGTTGGTCACCGCCTCCTGCGCGGTGCGCCGCACCGCAAGGGCGGCCTCGGCGGCGAGCGGTCGGGGCGTGCCGGTGACGGTGAGCGCGGCCCGCTCCCGCCCGGTCAGCTCCACCAGGAACTCACCGACCGGGGTGAGCTCGCCGCGCAGCGCGGACAGCGCCTGCCGGGTCTCGACCAGCCCGTCCTGGGCCATCCGCCGGGCGGCGACGACCCGCTCGCGGATCTGCCCGCGGTCGGTGCCGGCGTCCAGCATCAGCCGGGCCGCCTCCAGGTGGACGAGCTGCGCGGAGAGGCTGTGCGCGAGCACGTCGTGGATCTCCCGGGCGATCCTGGCCCGTTCGGCGAGCGCCGCGCTCTCCGCCTCGGCGGCCCGGGCGGCGCGCTCCTGGGTGAGCAGCTGGCGGGCGGTGCCGCGGGCCTCGACGTCCAGCCGCAGCAGGTAGCCGAGCAGGCCGAGCCCGCCGATGGTGGCGAAGATGCTCACCCAGCTCGCCCAGCTGGCGGCGGTGTACGAGCCCAGCGCGGCCGCCGCGGTGAGCAGGCCGGGCGCGGGCGGCAGCCGGACCACCCCGACCACGGCCAGCCCGCACCAGACGAAGTCGGCCAGCAGGTAGGCCTGCCCCCAGTTGGCCAGCCAGGCGCTGCCGAGCAGGGCGACGGCCAGGCCCAGCGAGAGCGCCAGGCGCTGTTCCCGGGTGGCGTAGAGGTAGCCGGTGGCCAGGGCGGCGACCCCGAGCAGTCCGGCCGCCACGACCACCACCGCCCAGCCCGCGTACTTGCCGCCGGAGAACGTCCCCCAGCAGACGACGACCAGCAGGACGGTGCGGCCGAGCAGGGAGAGGGCCCGCCGCGGCCATCTCCCGACCTCGCGCTCCAGCCCCTCGCGGGACGGCCAGCGGGTCCAGTACCACTCGACCACAGATGCCTCCTCGACGTTCTCGGACAGCGGGCCCGGCAGGCCCCGGCAGGGCGGTCAGCGCGGTACGGCGGCCTGTCGCGGCTGGTCCAGGGCCCGTGCCCGCCAGTTCACCACGAACGAGCGGGTCAGCAGCAGGACCGCCAGTCCCAGCAGCAGCGCGCTGCCCGCCTGGTGGACGTGCAGTGCCGCGCCGATGCCGTACAGGGCGAGCCGGATGGCGAGCATGCCGACCCAGGCGGCCACCGTGGCCTTGGTGCCCTTGGCCCAGACCGAGCCGTCCCCGGCCCGCCACAGCCGCACGGTCCAGCCCCAGACGGAGCCCATCGCGACCACCGCCGCCAGGCCGCACCCGACCAGGGCGGCGGACAGCGCGGTGTGCTGGTGGTCGATGAGCTGCGGGTCGCGCAGTGCGAGCACGCCGAGGATCAGCGGCAGCAGCCAGAAACGACGCTCGGTGTCCAGGCGCTGGGCGCGCATCTGGCGCTGGACCACGAGGACCATCACCGCGATGATCACGACGATGTTGACGAGGGCGGTCATCGGACTTCTCCGTCCCGACAGGAGGCTTGTACTGACCTCTCCGACGCTACGGATCCGGCGCCCCCGGTTGATCGGCGCCGGGGTGGACCACAGGTGGAACCGGCAGCACGAGGGCCCTCCACCCGTGGGTGGAGGGCCCTCGTGCAGGAAGGATCCGAAGGCCTCAGGCGTCGATGCGGGAGCGGTCCAGGGTGGCCGCCGAGTCCACGATGAACTCCTTGCGCGGGGCGACGTCGTTGCCCATCAGCAGGTCGAAGATCCGCTCGGCCTGCTCCAGGTCGCCCAGGTTGATCCGGCGCAGCGTGCGGTGGCGCGGGTCCATGGTGGTCTCGGCCAGCTGGTCGGCGTCCATCTCGCCCAGGCCCTTGTACCGCTGCACCGGCTCCTTCCAGCGCTGCCCCTTGCGCTGGAACTCCAGCAGGGTGGAGCGCAGTTCGGCGTCGGAGTAGGTGTAGTGGTACTTCTCCTGGCCGCGCTTGGGGCTGGTGAGCTCGATCCGGTGCAGCGGCGGCACGGCGGCGAAGACCCGGCCCTGCTCGACCATCGGCCGCATGTAGCGGTGGAACAGCGTCAGCAGCAGGGTGCGGATGTGCGAGCCGTCGACGTCGGCGTCGGCCATGAAGATGACCCGGCCGTAGCGGGCCTGGTCGATGTCGAAGGTGCGGCCCGAACCGGCCCCTATCACCTGGATGATCGCGGCGCACTCGGTGTTCTTGAGCATGTCGCTCACCGAGGCCTTCTGCACGTTGAGGATCTTGCCGCGGATCGGCAGCAGCGCCTGGAACTCGGAGTTGCGGGCGAGCTTGGCGGTGCCGAGCGCGGAGTCGCCCTCGACGATGAAGAGCTCGCTGCGGTCGACGTCGTCACTGCGGCAGTCGGCCAGCTTGGCCGGCAGCGAGCTGGTCTCCAGCGCGGTCTTGCGGCGCTGGGCCTCCTTGTGCTGGCGGGCCGCGACCCGGGTGCGGGCGGCCGCGACGACCTTGTCCAGCACGGCCCGGGCCTGGAGCTTCTGGTCCTTCTTGGCCGAGGTGAGGAAGGCCTTGAGCTCCTTGGCGACGACGGCGGCGACGATCCGGTTGGCCGCCGAGGTGCCGAGCACCTCCTTGGTCTGGCCCTCGAACTGCGGCTCGGCGAGCCGGACGGTGACCACCGCGGTGAGGCCCTCGGTGGCGTCGTCCTTGGTGATGTCGTCCTCGGCGACGCGCAGCAGCTTGGCCGCGCGCAGCGCCTCGTTGACGGTCTTGGCCAGCGAGCGCTCGAAGCCGGTCATGTGGGTGCCGCCCTTGGGGGTGGCGATGATGTTGACGAAGGAGCGCAGGGTGGTGTCGTAACCGGCGCCCCAGCGCAGCGCGATGTCCACGCCGAGCTGCCGGGTGACCTCGGTGGGGGTCATGTGGCCGAGTTCGTCCAGGACGGGCACGGTCTCCTTGAAGGTGCCCTCTCCGCGCAGCCGCAGCACGTCGCAGACCGGCTTGTCGGGCGCCAGGAACTCGCAGAACTCGGCGATGCCGCCGTCGAAGCGGAAGACCGACTCCTCGACCTGCTCGCTCTCGGTGAGCCGCTCGTCACGCACGACGATGGTCAGGCCGGGGACGAGGAAGGCGGTCTGCCGGGCGCGGCTGTGCAGGTGCTCCAGGGAGAGCCGGGCGTCCTTGAGGAAGATCTGCCGGTCGGCCCAGTAGCGGATCCTGGTGCCGGTGCGGGCCTTGGGCACCTTGCGGGCTCTGGTCAGGCCGTTGGCGGGCTCGAAGGGCGCGTCGGGGCTGGCCTCGGTGAAGATGCCGGGGGTGCCGCGGCGGAAGCTGATCGCGTGGGTGTGTCCGCTGCGGTCGACCTCGACGTCCAGCCGGGCGGAGAGGGCGTTGACCACGGAGGCGCCGACGCCGTGCAGGCCGCCGGAGGCCGCGTAGGAGCCGCCGCCGAACTTGCCGCCGGCGTGCAGCTTGGTCATCACGACCTCGACGCCGGACAGCCCGGTCTTGGGCTCGACGTCGACCGGGATGCCGCGCCCGTTGTCGCGGACCTCGACCGAGGAGTCCGGGTGCAGCAGGACCTCGATGCGGTCGCAGTAACCGCCCAGCGCCTCGTCGACGGAGTTGTCGATGATCTCCCAGAGGCAGTGCATCAGGCCGCGGCTGTCCGTCGAGCCGATGTACATGCCGGGGCGCTTGCGGACCGCCTCCAGGCCCTCCAGGACGAGCAGGTGCCGAGCGGTGTAGTTGGAACCGTCGTCGCCGGCCAGCAGTGCGGACGGCACGGTCGTTTCGGCACTCACGCGGCACTCTCCTCGGTGAAGTTCTGTCTCATCGGTCACATCCGGACGCATCCGGACCATCCGCCAGTGCAGCACGCCGCACCGACAGTCGTCGCCCGGTGTGCTCGCACCCCTCCGCTGGGTGCACAGCACGGCGGGCCGCTCCCGCGCAGCTTGTACGCGCTGCGCGAACAAGGACCGCTCCGGTATCCGGACCCCGGGGCGCCATCTCCTCCCGGTACCACCGGTCCTGGCGGATCGTGGGGCCTGGCACAGGCTCCGGAACTGCCGTTATGCAGGCTACCGGGGCCCGGGGCGGGGCTTATGCTCCAACCCGGCAGAGGATTATGCTACGCGGACCTCGCACCCGGTCCCGATCGGGCGTTCGAGGGACGGGCGGATCCTGGGATTCGGTACGCATGAACCACCGGCCCCCGGGGCACGTCCTCATCAACACAGCAGAATCCTCAGAGAAGAAAAGCCACGAGCGGGAACGTTTTCGGCCTGGTTGGATGTTGACCCTGGTACGACAGCTCGTCGAGCTAGAGAAGAGGCGACGTGACTACTGTTCTGACACCTGCGAGCCCGCTCACCGCGGCTGACCGCTGCGACCGCTGCGGCGCCCAGGCCTACCTGCGCGTCGTACTCGCCAGCGGCGGAGAGCTGCTCTTCTGCGCCCACCACGGCCGGAAGTTCGAGCCCGAGCTCAAGAAGATCGCCGTGGAGATACAGGACGAGAGCGGCCGTCTCAGCGGCACCGCCAACGCCACGGCCGCCGAAGAAGAGCGCTGATCCAAGGCGCCACACCAGCAGTCGGCGTCGAGCTGTGTATCCGGTCGCGCACTCCGCGCGACCGGTGAGCCGGGCGACAGGTCCCCTCGGGAACCGGTCGCCCGGCTCTGCTGTTCCCGGAGACCGGCACGCTCCGCAGCGATGTGACGTCAGAACGTGACCAGTTGGCCACCGGCAACGGCCCGGGCGGCCCTCACAGCACCGAGCGCACCGCGTCCGCGACGGACGCCACCCTGGTGTAGACGCCCGGGTGGGCCGCCTCGGCGCAACCCGTCCCCCAGGAGACCAGGCCGACCAGTCGGCCGCCGACGACCAGCGGGCCGCCGCTGTCGCCCTGGCAGGCGTCCTTGCCGCCCTTCTCCTCACCCGCGCACACCATGCCCCGGGCGTCGAACTTGCCGTCCGGCCCGCCCGGGTAGGCCTGCGCACAGGTCTGGTCCGCGATGATCGGCACCTCCACCCCGCGCAGCGTGGGCGAGTAGTCACCGCGCCCGGTGGTGTCGCCCCAGCCGAAGACCCGCGCGGCGGTCCCGGCCGCGTACGGCTCGGTCTCGCCCTGGCCGACCAGGTCGATCACCGGCCGGGAGTCCTGGGGGTCGGCGAGGGTGAGCACGGCGACGTCGTTCAGGTTGGCGGTGAAGGAGTAGTCGGGGTGGATCCACACCGACCGGACGGGCACCTCGCGGCCGGCCGAGCTGCGCATGTCGTCCCGGCCGATGACGGCCTTGAGGCCCGGCCGGTCCACCTTGGCGCCCCTGGACTCGTCGTAGAAGCAGTGCGCGGCCGTCACCACCTTGGTCGGCGTGACCAGCGCTCCCCCGCAGAACTGGCCGGAGCGGCCGCTGCCGAACTGCTGGCGGCTGGACAGCGCCACCACCCACGGGTGGTCGACGGTGGTCTCGGCGGTGCCGCCGACCACCCGGCGCTGCGCCCCGGCCGGACCGGCCGCGCCGAGCGCGACCAGCGGGACGGGGACGGCGGCCAGCAGCGCCAGTACGGCGGCCCGTCGGCGGCGGCCCGCACGGGCGGCCGCCGGGCTCGCCGGGGGCGGGGCGGGGGTCGGCAGGGCAGCGCGGTCCGGGTTGGGCAGCACCGTGACTCCAGTCGGCTCGGCAGCAGGCAACCGCCACAGCGTAGGTGATCGACTACGCGGTGCGACCGCTTCCCGTCGCACCGCCACCCGGACGAGGGACAACGGCCACCCGGACGCTGACCCGCCCGGGCCCGGACAGCGGCGAAGGCCCGGAGCCGTGGGACTCCGGGCCTTCGTCACACGCTTGCCGTACCGGCCTGATCAGTCCAGGTAGTCGCGCAGCACCTGGGAACGCGACGGGTGGCGCAGCTTCGACATGGTCTTCGACTCGATCTGGCGGATGCGCTCACGGGTGACCCCGTACACCTTGCCGATCTCGTCGAGCGTCTTCGGCTGACCGTCCGTCAGGCCGAAGCGCATCGAGACCACGCCGGCCTCGCGCTCGGAGAGGGTGTCCAGCACGGAGTGCAGCTGCTCCTGGAGCAGGGTGAAGGAGACCGCGTCGGCCGGGACGACCGCCTCGGAGTCCTCGATCAGGTCACCGAACTCACTGTCGCCGTCCTCGCCGAGCGGGGTGTGCAGCGAGATCGGCTCACGGCCGTACTTCTGGACCTCGATGACCTTCTCGGGGGTCATGTCGAGTTCCTTGGCCAGCTCCTCCGGGGTGGGCTCGCGGCCCAGGTCCTGGAGCATCTGGCGCTGGACCCGGGCCAGCTTGTTGATGACCTCGACCATGTGCACCGGGATGCGGATGGTGCGGGCCTGGTCGGCCATGGCGCGGGTGATCGCCTGGCGGATCCACCAGGTGGCGTAGGTGGAGAACTTGTAGCCCTTGGTGTAGTCGAACTTCTCGACCGCACGGATCAGACCGAGGTTGCCCTCCTGGATCAGGTCCAGGAAGAGCATGCCGCGGCCGGTGTAGCGCTTGGCCAGCGAGACCACCAGGCGGAGGTTGGCCTCCAGCAGGTGGTTCTTGGCGCGGCGGCCGTCCTCGGCGATGATCTCCAGCTCGCGCTTGAGCTTGGGGGCGAGCTTGTCGGCGGCCGAGAGCTTGTCCTCGGCGAACAGACCGGCCTCGATGCGCTTGGCGAGCTCGACCTCCTGCTCGGCGTTGAGCAGCGGGACCTTGCCGATCTGCTTCAGGTAGTCCTTGACCGGGTCGGCGGTGGCACCGGCGACGGCGACCTGCTGGGCCGGCGCGTCGTCCTCGTCGTCGTCGGAGAGCACGAAGCCCTGCGACTCCTCCTCGGGCTCCGCCTCCTCGCCCGCCTTGTCGCCGGGCAGCGCGACGTCCTCGAGCAGCTCCTCCTCGCCGATGAGCTCCTCGTCGCCCTTGCCCGCCTTGGCGGCGGTCTTCTTGGCGGCGGTCTTCTTGGCCGGCGCGGCGGTCTTCTTGGCCGCGGCCTTCTTGGCCGGGGCGGCCTTCTTCGCCGCGACCGCCTTCAGCCCGGAGGCGACCCCGGTCGTCTCCGAGGTGATCTCGGCGGACACCGTGGGGGCGGACGCCGTGGCGGCCGCCACGGCCGGGGCCGCGACGGGCGCACCGGGCGCGATCCGCACGGGCGGCTTGGTCGGGGCCGTGGGGGCGGCCGGGCTCCGGGTGGTGACAGCCTTGGTGGCGGTGCGCTTGGTGGGGCTCTTGGCAGCAACGCTCTTGCGCTTGGCGCCGGCCGGTTCGGCCGCGCTGACCATGAGGTCCACCCCCTCCTCAATCAGCACCTGGTTGAGGCTGCGCATGACGTTCTTCCACTTGGTGACCGGGATCTGGTCCGCCTCGAACGCCTGGCGCACGTCGTCACCGGCGATCTGCCCCTGGGCCTTGCCCCGCTCGATGAGCGCCAGCAGAGCTGCGGACTCGGCGATCTCGGGGGGAAGCGAACGGGATGTGCTGGCCGACACGAACAACCTCTCGGACGATGAGTGGACTCGAACCCGTACCGGCCGCCCGAGCGGGCGGGGAAGGAAATCGCGCGTCAGGCGCGCGGTGTCGATTCCGACCGACTCGGGCTTGAGGACTGGGTTTGCAGGACGGCAGCAGCGCCGCGGACCAACACAGCATTGTGACATGTTGAAGTATTCCGGAGCTGCTCCCGCTCAGGAGACATCGCTGCTACTCGTCAAGTGTTACGCATGGCCTTCGTGTCGCGGGTCACACCACTCGGCGCCCGCGGCCACGGGGCCGGAATCCATCATCGCGCACTCACGCCGAAACCCGTTGTCATGGACGGGGCATCAAACGTTCGGGTCGGACCGCCGGCATACAGAAGCCCTCCGGCTGCGCCGCGCGGGTGCGGCCGGAGGGCCCTGGAGGAACGGAGGACGGACGGGGCGCCCGCTCACCGGAACGGCCCGCTCAGTGCTCCCGAGGGGCGGGGACGGACGGCTCGATCTCGGGGTGGACGGTGAGCAGCGCCCGCATCGCGGCCTCCCCCGCGGTGCCGTCGCCGGTGCCCAGCGCATCCACCAGCCGGGCGTGCAGGCTGACCGAGGACTCGGAGGCGCGCTCGCAGGAGATGGCCGGCCCGCCCGACACCTGCAGCGCGCCGGCGACGATCCCGGACAGGTGCTCCAGCATCCGGTTGCCGGCCATCTGGAGGATCAGGCCGTGCAGCTCGGCGTCGGCCCGGGCGTAGGTGGAGAGGTCGGCCTGGGCGGCGGCGTGGCCCATGATCTCGACCAGCTCGACCAGCCGCTGCTGGACGTCCTCCCGGCCGTGGCCGGCGGCGAGCCGGGCGGCCAGCGGCTCGATCGCCCAGCGGAGCTCGAACAGCTCCCGGCGCTGCTCGTCCCGCTGCGGGCCGAAGGCGCGCCACTCGATGATGTCCGGGTCCAGCAGGTTCCAGTCGGCGACCGGGCGGACCCGGGTGCCGACGTTCGGCCGGGCGCTGACCAGGCCCTTGGCCTCCAGGACGCGCAGCGACTCGCGGACGACTGTGCGGGACACCTCGAACCGCTGGCCGATCTCCTCGGGCACGAGCGGACGGTCGGCGCCCAGGTCGCCGGAGACGATCATCTGGCCGAGCTGCTGGACCAGCTGGCCGTGCAGACCGCGGCCGCGGCTACTGGTGGTCTTGCGGCCGACCCGGGCGAGATCGGACTCGGCGCCCTCCCAACGGGGCGCCGGCGGAGTCGGCCGGTCGGCGTACGAGAAGCGGTCCAGATCGCCGGGGCCGTGGATGGGTCCGTCGGCGGAACGGGCGGGGGTCATGGTGGGGTGCGCAAGGGTACTCACAGCTCCTTTGTCGGCGATCGGCGGGCGCAGCTTGAGAATTCTCGTGAAAAGCACACGAAAGGGTGATCGACCGCGACTGGATAATTGACTTCTTATCAGGAAGAACCGCGCATTACGGTCACTGCTGGTCGATCTTGATGCTTCGGCGCGGCCGCCCCCTCGGCGCCCGGCGTCAGAGCGCGCGCCGCCGGACCTGCACCAGGAGCGCCGCGAGCAGCAGGACGGCCGCGGGCGCCGCCACCGCCGCGAGCAGAGCCGGATCCGTCAGCGCCGCGCTCCCAGCCACCGCCTCGTGCTCCCCGCGGTAAACCCAGCCGTAGGCCCATTCGACGCCGGACTGGAACGGCAGCAGCTCGGCCGCACGGGTCGGCCACGGCCTGCCGGTCTCCCGCAGCAGCAGCGCCACACCGGACTCCAGCAGCGGCGGCAGCGCGCACAACAGCAGCACCCCGACCGAGGCGCTGCGGGTCAGTGACGTCGTCAGCACCCCGGTCCAGCCCGCCACGACGGTCAGCAGGACGAAGGCCAGCAGGGCCGCCGGCGCCCCGTGGCCGGCCGCCAGCGCCACCGGAGCGAACACGCCCGGCAGGTCGGTCAGGCCCGGCAGGTCGGCCAGGCCGGACAGCCCGGTGGCGGCCAGCGCCTGCGACACCTGGTCCGACAAGGCCGAGGGCTCCGCCCAGGCGGCCACCGTCACCCCTCCCGGCAGCGCCAGCTGCACCGCCACCGCGTCGAGGAGCAGGGTCGCCAGCGCCAGCAGCCCCGCGACGGGACCGACCACCAGCAGCTTGGCCAGCAGCAGTCGCACCCGCCGCGGGTACGACACCTGGGAGGCCGGCAGCCCCGGGTGTCGCACCTCGTGCCCGTACGAGAGCGCGCCCAGCACGCCGGCCCCGAACGCGGCGAACGGTAGCGGGATCAGCGGTACGGCGGCGGTCAGCAGCCGCACCCCGGCCGGGACGGCCAGCGGGCCGGCCGGGGCCTGGCTCGCCAGGACGGCGGCCGTGACGGCGTCGCACAGCAGCACGGCGGCGAGCAGCAGCCAGGTGGAACGCAGGCCGCGCAGGCGGCGCAGCTCGTAGGCCAGGACACGCACGGTTCACTCGCTCCGGTGGTCGTCGGGGGTGGCGGGGCTGACGGGACCGCCGGGGGCCGGGGTCGCGGCCGGAACCTGGGCCCCGGCCGGGCGGCCGAGCCGGACGGTGTCGTCGGTCAGCAGGTCGGCGGCGCTCTCGCGGCGGCCCCTGGTCGGGTCGGGCGCGGGCCTCCCGTCGCCGACAGCGGGGCCGGGGTCGGGGTCGGGGGCCGGGGCGAGGGCCGACGCGGATCTGGCCAGGGCGCCGGGGCCGTCACGGAACAGCCGCTCCACGACGACGGTCGGGGTGGGCTCGGCGGGCTCGGCCTGGCGGGGGGTGGCGCCGAGGGCGGAGAGGGCGGTCGCGGCCGAGGCGGCCGGCAGGGCGCGGGTGGGCAGCGCCGCCTCGTCCCGGTGGTGGGCGGCCACCGGGCGGGCTTCCGGGCGGCGGGCGCCCCGGTGGCGCGGGACGGTGACGGCCTGGACGTCGGAGGCCGGTTCCTGAGCGGGCTCAGGGCCGGGTTCGGGGCCGGGTTCGGGACCCGGCTCGGCAGCGGTGGGGCCCGACTGGACACGGAGGTGGCCGGAGCGGCCCGATGCGACCGGCAGGGCGACCCGGGGCGCCGGCTGCTCGACCACCCGGTCGGCCAGCTCGTGCAGCAGGATGCCGTGGCGATAGGCGAGTTCACCGATCTCGGTACGGTCGACGCCCGCCACCGCGAGGCCCGCGCCGCCGTCCCGCCGCACCTCGGCGCCCTGACTGACCAGCAGGTCGGCCAGCCGCGCCATCTGCGGCCCGCGGACGGCCACTTCGGGGCTGAGCCTGGTCCGGCGGAACTCCGCCACCGGCTGGTCCGCCACCAGCCGGCCGCGGTCCAGCGTGATGACCCGGTCGGCGAGCTGCGCGGCCTCCTGCGGGGTGCGGGTGGTCACCAGGACCGTCCCGCCGGCGACGCCGAACGAGTGCAGGAAGGAGTGGAACCACTCGACGTTGCGCGGGGACAGGCCCTCGGTCGGCGCGTCCAGCAGCAGCGTGCCGGGGTCGCCGAGCAGGGCCGCGGCCAGGGCCAGCCGGCGGTGCATGCCGGGCGAGAAACTGCGCAGCCGCTGCCCGGCGACGGCGGCCAGCCGGGTCTGCTCCAGCAGTTCGTCGGCCCGCCGTGCGGGGGCGCCGACCGCCGCGGCCAGCATCCGCAGGTGGCCGTGCGCCTTGCGGCCCGGGTGGCCCGCCACGGCGGCCGCGCCCGGCCCGGGGCCGGGCAGCAGCACGCCGACCTCGCGCTCGGGGCGGCGCAGCCGGCGGTAGGTGCGACCGTCGAAGAGCGTGATGCCCTGGCCGCGTTCGAGTTCGAGCATCAGCCGCAGCGCGGTGGACTTGCCCGCGCCCTCGGCGCCGAGCAGCGCGGTCACCATGCCGGGCCGGGCGTCGAAGGTCAGATCGAGCACCGCGGGCGGCGCGCCCTTGCGGTAGACCTTGGTCAGTCCGGTGATCTGGATCATCGCTGCCTGCTCCCATGCCCTCGGCCGACCTGCCCGACGCGGGGCGCCCCCTGGTGTGTTGGCGCGTGCCAGCACGGCCCCGCGCCAGCACATTAGGGGCCGGTGGCGGAGATTCCGGGCATTACGGGAGCGGCGCGGGCCCGTCGGCCACCCACCTCACCCGATCAGGGGACAATCCGATCCTGCGATTCCCGGGTCGGGGGGAGTCGGCGGCGGGCCCGGGCCGGGTCAGGACTCCGGGCGCAGCATGGGCGGGTTGAGGACGGTCGCGCCGCCCGCGGTGAACAGCTGGGCGGGGCGGCCGCCCTGACGGGTCGTCGTGCCACCGGAGGGCAGCAGGAAGCCGGGGGTGCCGGTGACCTTGCGGTGGAAGTTCCGCGGGTCCAGGACCACGCCCCAGACCGCCTCGTAGACCCGGCGCAGCTCGCCGACGGTGAACTCGGTGGGGCAGAAGGCGGTGGCGAGGGAGGAGTATTCGATCTTGGAGCGGGCGCGTTCCACGCCGTCGGCGAGGATCAGCCCGTGGTCGAAGGCGAGCGGGACGCCGTCGACCGGGCTCCGGCCGAGCAGTTCGCCGACCGGGGCCCAGCGGGCACTGCTGGCGTCGCCGCCGGCCCGGGGGGTCGGCAGGTCGGGGGCGAGGACCAGGTAGGCGACGCTGACCACCCGCATCCGGGGGTCGCGCTGCGGGTGGCCGTAGGTGGCGAGCTGCTCCAGGTGGGCACCGGCCGCGCCGGGGCCGACCGCCTCGTGGCCGGGGGCGGAGTGTGCGCGCAGGCCGGTCTCCTCGGCCAGCTCCCGGGAGGCGGCCTCGGCCAGGCCCTCGTCCGGGCGGACGAAGCCGCCGGGCAGTGCCCAGTACCCCTGGAACGGCGGCTCGCCGCGTCTGACCAGCAGGGCGCAGAGCGCGTGGTCGCGCACCGTCAGCACCACCAGGTCAACCGTGACAGCGAACGGGGGGAAGGCCGACGGATCGTAGCGCGACATGGCGACGATCATAGTCGTCTCTCTGACGATAAGCACAGGCCCGTACACGGACCGCGCCCGGCCCTCCTGAGGTGTCGCCGGAGCCGGGCGGGCCCGGGCAGGGGTGTCAGCGGGCGCCCAGTTGCAGCTCCGCGGAGGCCTCCTCGACCATCGCCACGCCGATCCGGCTCACCCGGACCGAGAAGGGCTCGCCGGCGACCCGCAGGCCGGTCAGCTCCAGCTCGCCGAGCGGAGCGGTGCTGGCCGGGCGGACCAGGACCCGGCCGCCCGGCACGTCGGGGCGGACCCCGGCGAGCGCGAACACCGCGTGCGCGGCGCCGGCCGCCGAGACCGCTGCCGGGCGGCAGGCGGCCGGGTGCGGCACCGGCGGGCAGCCGGGGATCCGCTGCTCCCCCGCGTACATCTCGGGCAGCCGCCCCTCGTAGTGGGCGGCCGCGGCGAGCAGGCCCTCCAGCAGGGCGCCGGCCTCGTTCTCATGGCCGGCTTCGGCCAGCCCGGCGATCGCCAGCGCGGTCTCGTGGACCCGCACCGCGCCGCCGCGGTGGCCCAACGGGTTGAAGCGGGGGGACTTGGCGCTGAGCGTGCGCAGGCCCCAGCCGCTGTCCAGCTCCGGCGCGGCCAGGCGCTGGGCCAGCAGTCGGGTCTGTTCCCGGTCCAGCAGGCTCTCGTGCCGGCCGCCGTCGGCGGCGAGCCCGGTGTCCAGCAGGTGCACCAGGCAGGAGGCGACGGCCGGCAGCGGCTGGCCGCCCGGCGCCAGCGCGGCGGCGGGGCGTCCGCCGGAGAGGTCGTCGATCCAGAACCGCTCGCGGAAGCACCCGCGCAGTTCGGCGGCCCAGCCGCGCCACTCCTCGGCGCCGGGGCGGCCGAAGGCCTCCAGCAGTTCGGCGCCGTGCAGGGCGGCGCGGTGGGCCTGCGCCTGGACCTCGGCCCGGGCAGCCACCGGGTGGGCGGCGCGGTCCTCCGCCGGGCGGCTGAGGTCGGTGACGAAGCCGTCGACCAGGCCCTCGCGGAGGGCGGCCAGGGCCCGCTCCGCGGCCGGGAGCAGGTCGGCGGTCTCCGCACGGGGCAGGCCCCAGCGCCAGGCCTCGGCCAGCACGGTGACGAACAGCAGGGTGGCCTCGGTGGCGGTGCAGGTGGGCGGCAGCTCGGGGCCGCCGTGCCGGAGGGCGCCGGGCAGCAGGCCTTCGGTGCGGCCCGGGGCGGCGGCGGGCTGCTGACGGCGGGCCAGCGCCCGGAGGGTGCCGGCGGCGAGCCGGGTGCCGAGCGGCAGGGTGAGCCGGGCGGCCCAGAGCGCGTCGGCCGGGGCGAGGCCGAAGCGCCAGGGCGCGCCGGAAGCCGGGTAGAGGTCGGTCGGGCGGTCCGGGTCGGCGAACAGCAGCCCGCCGAGGGCGTCCAGGGAGCGGGTGACCAGCAGGGCGGCCCGGGCGTCGTCGCTGCGGACCTCCGGTTGGGCCCAGGGCAGCGGCACGCCCGTGCCCCGCCCGCCGGGCGGCCGCGGGCCGGGGGCGGTGCTCTCCAGTTCGGCGCGCAGCTCGACCGACCAGCGGGCGCCGGGTTGCACCTCCAAGTCCCACCGGAGCACCCCGGCCCCGGCCAGCACCGCGTGCGGGGAGGGCTTGGCGCTGACCACCGCGCTGTGGGCCGGGCCGGCCCAGCGCAGCCCGGCGGACTGCACCTGGCCCGGCAGGTCGGCCGGGCGGTGCCCGGCGGCGATCTCGGCGACCGGGCCGAGGTCGGTGCCGAGGGCGATCTCCATCGGCAGCCGGGCGGGCCGGCCGCCGGTGTTGCGCACGATGACGGTCTCCACTCCGTCCGCGTGACGCAGCCGCTCGACGGTGAGCGCCGGGTCCGGGTCGAGGTCGCCGGGGAGCCGGACGGCGCCGAGGAAGCGGGCCTGCGCGGTGCTGGTCAGGGCGCCCTGGAGCGGCAGCGGCTCCATGCCGCCCAGACGCAGCTCCATCCGGGCGAGCACCCGGACGCCGTTGCGGTAGAAGCCGTGCAGGCCGTGGCCGCGCAGCTGGCCGTCCGGTCCGGAGGCGGCCATCGCGGGGGCGTTGACGCAGAGCACCGCGTGGTGGACGGCGGGGGGCTGCGGCCTTGGCGGGGCCGTGAGCCGACTCGGGCCGACGGGTGCCCCCGCCGGTCCGGCCGTCTGGACCTGGTCGGGACGGCCGACCGGTCTCGGCGCGCCGACCACGCTCTCGGCCGGCATGGCCTGTGGTGGCCTCATGGCGGTCACCGGACTCTCCTCCCCTCGGCGGTCCGGTGGCCTGGTCAGGCCGGTGGGCCGCGAGCACGCTCGATCGCGTGCTGATGGTGCCGGGCCGGCGGGGTGCCCCGTCGGCGGGTGTGCCGTGTCTGGCCGTACCCGGTGCCGGGCCGTGCCATGCGGTGCGCGGTACCGGGCCGGTACCGGCGCGCCGCACCTTCGCGTCGGGCCCGCCTCGGTGCCCGGCGCGTCGTCAGGTCCGGTGACCCGGACCGCCGGTGGCGCCCGACCCGTGGGCCGCGGCGGCCGAGCCAGGTGACCCGAGCGGGCCCCGCACGCTCCGGTGCCCCGGCGCCGTGGCCGCCCCGCTCGGCGGGCGGTCCGCCCGGAACCTGCCGCCGGACGGCCGTCGGACGGTCGCCGGGCCCCCGGGGTGAACGCCGCGCACCGCCTCCAGGTCACGCCCGGCGACGGGTGCGGCCCGTCGAGCCCGGCCCGCCGGGCGGTCGTGCCGCAGCCGTCGAGCCGTCACGGTCGGGCCGTCACCGGGCTGCCACCAGGGCGGCGCGGTCTCGCCACCGGGTGGCGGCGGCTGCGTCCCGGCCCGCGGCCTGCCGTGCAACCCGCCCCGGCCCGGCATCGTATGCCTGGCCGAGTGGGCGGTGACCGTCGAACCGGTGCCCGACCGCGGTCAGGATACGGTGCGGGGGTCGCGGCGCCCGCACCCGGTGACCCCGTGAGCCGCGACCTGACCGCTGTGACCAGCAGAGACCGAGGAGTTGCATGTCCACCGTCAGCCGTCTGCCCGGGATTGCTACGACCGACCACGTCTTCCAGGCCCCCCTCGACCACGCCGACCCGCAGGGCGAGCAGATCGAGGTGTACGCCCGCGAGGTGGTGGCCGCCGGCCGCGAGCAGGCCGACCTGCCCTGGCTGGTCTTCCTCCAGGGCGGGCCCGGCGGCAAGGCCGCCCGCCCGCTCGGCCGCGACGCCTGGCTGGAACGCGCCCTCGACGACTACCGGGTGCTCCTGCTCGACCAGCGCGGCACCGGTCGCTCCACGCCCGCGACCCGGCAGACCCTCGCCCGGCGCGGCGGTGCCCAGGAGCAGGCGGACTACCTGGCGCACTTCCGCGCGGACTCGATCGTGCGGGACGCCGAGCTGATCCGCCACCAGCTGCTCGGCGCGGACCGGCGCTGGAGCGTGCTCGGCCAGAGCTTCGGCGGCTTCTGCACCCTCACCTACCTCTCCTTCGCCCCCGAGGGCCTGACCGAGGCCTTCATCACCGGCGGTCTGTCCGGCCTCGGCAGTTCGGCGGACGACGTCTACCGTGCCGCCTACCCGCGGGTGGTCCACAAGAACGAGGACCACTACGCCAGGTTCCCGCAGGACGTCGAGGCGGTACGGCGGATCGCCGCGCACCTCGCCGCCGCCCCCGCGACGCTGCCCGACGGCGGACTGCTGACCGTCGAGGCGTTCCAGGCCCTCGGGCTGATGCTCGGCGGCGGCAGCGGCTCCGGCACCCTGCACTACCTGCTGGAGGAGGCCTGGGTGGACGGCGCGACCGGCCCCGAGCTGTCCGACACCTTCCTGGCCGGTGTCCAGGCCAAGCTCTCCTTCGCGGAGGGCCCGCTGTACGCCGTGCTGCACGAGTCGATCTACGGCCAGCGCTCGGTGGACCAGGGCGGCACCGCCTGGTCTGCCGATCGGGTCCGCAAGGAGTTCCCGCAGTTCGACGCCCGGGCGGCGCTGGACTCCGGCGCACCGGTGCTGTTCACCGGGGAGATGATCTACCCCTGGATGTTCGACACCGACCCGGCGCTGCGCCCGCTGAAGGAGACCGCGGACCTGCTGGCCGCCCGCACCGACTGGCCCGACCTGTACGACCCGGCGCGGCTGGCCGCCAACACCGTCCCCGTCGTGGCGGCGGTCTACCACGACGACATGTACGTGAACACCGCCGACTCGCTGGCGACCGCCCGCGCGGTGCGCGGTCTGCGGACCTGGATCACCAACGAGTGGGAGCACGACGGCCTTCGGGCGAGCGGCGGCAAGGTGCTCGACCGCCTGATCAAGCTGGCGCACGGCGAGGCCTAGCGAAGCCCGCCCGGGCCGGGCGGCGAGGCTCCGGACGGCCCCTGACGGACGCCCGGCGAGGTCAGCGCGCATGGTGGGCTCCCCTCGCCGCCCGACGGACGCCCCGGCACCGGTGGCGCCCGGCGGCCGACGGTGCGGCGGCGGCCCGGGACACCACTGTCCGGCCGAGCCGCAGACCCCGGGCGGACCGCTGCCGGGGCACCGGAGCGCACCCGGGCACCGGTAGCAGGGCGAGCGGGCCCGGACCGTCCGGACGCGGAGCCGGCTCGGCGGGGCCGGCCGGGCCGACGGGGCCGTGCTCGGCCGCCGCCGCTGTGGCCTGAGCCGCCTTCGAGGCCTTCCGGCGGGCAGGCCGGCGGCGGCGTGAGGCCCCCGCCGGCCCGGGCAGCCCCGACGGCCCACCGCGGCCGGCCTGGTTACCACCCGGGCCCTCGGTGGGCGCCGGCCCCGGTTCGCCGCCGGGCGCCGGCACGGGCCCACCCGCCTCGCGCCGCCGACGCTGCGCCTCGACCGCCGCGAGCAGCGCGTCGGGTGTCATGCCGTCGTTCAACGACTCGTACAGCAGCTCGGCCAGCAGGTAGGACGGGTCGAGCCGGAGGACGTGGCCCAGCACGACGCGGGCCGTCGCGGTGTCCCCCGCCACCCAGGAGGCCCAGGCCAGCAGCGTGAGCGGGGCCACCGCACAGCCCTCGTAGGGCGGCACGGCGCGCCGGGCGAGGAAGCGCCAGAGCCGCTCGGCGGGCGCGAGCTCGGCGGGCCGGGCGTACTCGACTCCGCGATCCCGGGTGAGGCGGTCCCGCAGGGCGACCAGCAGCCGGGCCGCCCGCTCCTCGTCGAGCTCCCGGGCCCCGGCCGCGAACTCGGCGAAGGCCTGGTCGAGCAGGTCGGCGCCCTGCTCCTGGACGGACGCACCCCCGGAGCCCCCAGCGCCGTCAGCACCGTTGGCGGCCTCAGCGGCCTCGGCCCGGGCGAGCGCCGCGCGCTGGGCGTCCGCCCCCGGCGGGCCGATCGGGGCCAGCCCGCCGATGATCGCCTTCCGGCTGCCACGCGGCGCGAGGCCGGCGAACGCCGCGGCGGCGGCCGC
The DNA here is from genome assembly GCF_044750105.1 of Kitasatospora sp. NPDC088861. Taxonomy (NCBI): domain Bacteria; kingdom Bacillati; phylum Actinomycetota; class Actinomycetes; order Kitasatosporales; family Streptomycetaceae; genus Kitasatospora; species Kitasatospora sp. NPDC088861. Next base: position 81,421 of record NZ_JBIVJF010000020.1, on the reverse strand, counting down.
CGGGCCCGGGCCGGGGGCACGGCGGATCGGGTTGCCCGCCGGATCGCAGCACCCGGCGCGGCGACAGAGGAAGGACCACCAGCGGCCGTCCGAGACGCAGAGCGACTCTTTGACGGCCACCCCCCTGCGCCCGAAGGCCGCGCGGAGGTCGCCCGCCAGCGGCCGCAGGCCGTCCACCACCGGAGGGGCGTGCGCCGTGGTCCGATCCTGGCAGAGGTAGAGGAGCACTTGGACCGGCCGCTCGCCGTGCCTCTCGGAGAGGGCGACCAGCAGGGCGGCCGTCTCCTCCGCCGCAGCCGGCCACTGCTCGGGCGACTCCGGGACGTCCGCCCGGATCACTCCGCCCTGGTGCAGGTCGGGGCCCTGGAGGCCGACCGCGACGATGCTGTCGTCGGGGTAGAACCCCAGGAGGTAGGGCAGCAGCTCGGCCATGTCGGCCGGGCCGCGCATGGTGACCGGCCGGTGGCCGGAGGACGGGCCGAGGGTCAGGGTGACGCGCTCGTTGTTCATGACGCTCCCGTTGTTCATGACGCTCCGGTTGTTCGCGGCGTTCATGACCGGAAGCGTGACGCGATCCGAGAGACGCACCGGATTTTTCTCTTTTCCTGTGGATAACCCCGCCCTCGTTTTCCGCTTCCCTCATTCGGAGCACACCGCGCCCACTCCCCCGGGTGATTAGTCGGCGGCCGTTCAGCTGAGGAGCTGATGAAATACATCCGGCCTCCACCTCTCCGCAGCCCCGGCATTCGCCCCATGTCAGCGGCTCGGGGTTACATGGACGCCATGCAGCAGTCCGAGAACCACACCACCGCCACCGCCGACCGCGCCGAGGTCCGGGCGCGGGCCGAGGCCGTCCTGCGCGAGCTCGCCGGGCCCGGTGCCGCCCTGCGCGAGGACCAGTGGACGGCCATCGAGGCCCTCGTGGTCGACCACCGCCGCGCCCTGGTCGTGCAGCGCACCGGCTGGGGGAAGTCCGCGGTCTACTTCATCTCCACCGCCCTGCTCCGGGCCCGGGGCGCCGGGCCGACGGTGATCGTCTCCCCGCTGCTCGCCCTGATGCGCAACCAGGTCGAGTCGGCGGCCCGGGCCGGCATCCACGCCCGGACCATCAACTCGGCCAACACCGACGAGTGGGACGAGATCCAGGCCGAGGTCTCCGCCGGGAAGGTCGACGTCCTGCTGGTCAGCCCCGAGCGGCTGAACAACCCCGACTTCCGCGACCAGGTGCTGCCCAAGCTCGCCGCCTCCACCGGCCTGCTCGTGGTCGACGAGGCCCACTGCATCTCGGACTGGGGCCACGACTTCCGCCCCGACTACCGCCGGCTGCGCACGATGCTCGCCGAGCTCCCGCCCGGCGTCCCGGTGCTGGCCACCACCGCCACCGCCAACGCCCGGGTCACCGCGGACGTCGCCGAGCAGCTCGGCACCGGCAGCACCGACGAGCACGCCCTGGTGCTGCGCGGACCCCTCGACCGGGAGAGCCTCACCCTGGGCGTGCTGCCCCTGCCCGACCCGGCGCACCGGCTGGCCTGGCTCGCCGACCACCTCGACCGGCTGCCGGGCTCGGGCATCGTCTACACCCTGACGGTGGCCGCCACCGAGGAGGTGACGGCCTTCCTCCGCGAGCGGGGCTTCCCGGTGGCCTCCTACTCCGGCCGCACCGAGGACGCCGAGCGCCGCACCGCCGAGGCCGACCTGCTGGCCAACCGGGTCAAGGCGCTGGTCGCCACCTCCGCGCTGGGCATGGGCTTCGACAAGCCCGACCTGGGCTTCGTGGTGCACCTGGGCTCGCCCAGCTCGCCGATCGCCTACTACCAGCAGGTCGGCCGGGCCGGGCGCGGCGTCGACCGGGCCGAGGTACTGCTGCTGCCCGGGCGCGAGGACGAGGCGATCTGGCGCTACTTCGCCTCGCTGGCCTTCCCGCCGGAGGAACAGGTGCGCCGCACCATCGACGCACTGGCCGAGGCCGGCCGCCCGCTGTCCACCGCCGCGCTGGAGCCCCGGGTGGACCTGCGCCGCACCCGGCTGGAGACCATGCTCAAGGTGCTCGACGTGGACGGCGCCGTCCGCCGGGTCAAGGGCGGCTGGACGGCCACCGGGCAGAGCTGGGCGTACGACACCGCCCGGTACGCCAAGGTCGCGGCCTCCCGTGAGGCCGAACAGCGGGCGATGCGCGAGTACGCGGCGACCACCGGCTGCCGGATGGAGTTCCTGCGCCGCCAGCTGGACGACGAGCAGGCCCGTCCGTGCGGCCGGTGCGACAACTGCGCGGGGCCGCTGCACACCGCCGAGGTCTCCGCCGAGGCGCTGGACGCGGCCCGGGCCGCCCTCGGCCGCCCGGGCATCAGCTTCGAGCCGCGCCGGCTCTGGCCCACCGGGATGGACTCCCTCGGCGTGCCCCTCAAGGGCCGGATCCCGGCGGGCGAGCAGGCCGAGAACGGGCGGGCGCTCGGCCGGCTGTCCGACATCGGCTGGGGCAACCGGCTGCGCACCCTGCTGGCCGACCAGGCCCCGGACGTACCGGTCCCCGGAGAGGCCGTGGACGCCCTGGTCGCGGTGCTCGCCGACTGGGCCCGCGGCCCCGGCGGCTGGGCCGGGCCCGCGACGGCGGACGGCGCCCGGCTGGAGCGGCCGGTCGGCGTGGTGGTCATGGCCTCCTCGACCCGCCCCCAGCTGGTGGGCAGCCTCGGTGCGCGGATCGCCGAGATCGGCCGGCTGCCGCTGCTCGGCCGGATCGAGTACGCCGACGGTCGGCCCCCGCACGGCGCGCGCAGCAACAGCGCCCAGCGACTGCACTCGCTGGCCGGCGCGCTGACGCTGCCGCCGGAGGTGGCGCAGGCGGTGGCCGAGGCCGGCGGGCCGGTGCTACTGGTGGACGACCTCGTCGACTCGGGCTGGACGGTCACCGTGGCCGCCAGGCTGCTGCGCCGTGCCGGGGCGAGCGCGGTGTTGCCCCTGGTGCTGGCCGTGCAGGGGTGACCGGGCGGCAGCGGGCCGCCACTCCACCCATCACTCGAATGGCCTAACGAAGGGAGAAAGCAGCCCACTCGCGAACACGCGGGACGCCGGAGCGGGGAAAGGAGTGGTCACCGTGCCGACAGCGGTTCACCGGACCCCGCACACGGTCTGGATCAAGGTCCAACGCCGCCCGAACGACGCTCGGAACACGGTGGAACATATCCGGCGGAACGTGGGCTTTCGGGTGGCGTTCATCGTTTCATCGTTGCCGCTCCACCCCGGATACCGCGAGAATTGGCGCGTACCCGAAACCCTGTCCGCTGGACCCGGCCTTCGGCGTACCCACGTACCCGCGTGCCAGTGGGTCAGGAAGGAGGATCGTGATCAACGGTATCGGCCGAGGTCAGCATCCCCTCGCCCGGAGTTCGGCGCCCAGACGGCTGCTGGACCTGGAGACCTGGACCGCCTCGGGGATCCCGTTGCTGCGCGACCCGCGCGAGTTCGTCGTGGAACTGCACCAGCGCCACCTGCCCCAGCCGGGCACGGTCGTGATCGCCGTCCTCAACGCGCTGCACCACGTGTCCGCCTCGGCCTCGTTCACGCCCTGGCCACACGACACCGACGGCTGGCAGCACCGCAACGCCGTGCTCACGCACCTGCGCCAGATCACCCCGCACGACCTGCGGCTGGCCGAACCGACCCGCACGGCCGTGCTGTTGCGCTGCCGCGAGGGCGCACCCGGCTGGACCGAACAGGACGGCGCCTGGATGTGGGCGCTGCGGGACGCGGCCGTCCTGCACGGCCTGCGCTGCGGCTCGTACATCGGGCTCACCCCGGCGGGCTGGCACGTCCTCGGGGACGGCCGGAGCGGACGCGATCCGCACGCGGGCTCGTGGGCGGACGGGGTGGTGCACACCGTCACGGAACTGCCGCCGCGCTCGGCGCTGGACGCCCCGCGCGGCCAGCGTGCCCGGCACCAGGCGGCCGAACGGGCCCAGCACACCCGGCAGTCCGAGCACCCGTGGCCCCCGGCGCGGGTCGCCGCCGTCCAGCCAGCCCGGCGCACCGGCACCTGCTGACCCCACTGGTCCCGCCGACACCCACGGGCCGCGGCCACGGGCGACGCCACGGGCGACGCCACGATCGCAGACGACGCCACGGCCGGAGCCGACCCCAAGGCCCGACAGCCGACACCAGGACCAGGCACGGGCGCGAGACCAGCCACGGGTCGGCCCGCGCCCCGGACCGTACGCCCTCGCCGCCACCGGGGCACGACGGACCCGGGCCCGGCACCGTACGGCGCCGGGCCCGGGGTGGCTCCGTCGTGGTCAGGCGCCGATCGAACGGCCGGGCGCGGTTCCGGCCGCCCCGGTGGCGACCGGGCCGGCGTCACCGCAGACCACGAGCAGCGCGGTCGTGTGGCCGAGCGCCTTGGCGTGGGCCTCGGCGGCCCGGACGGCCGTCCCGCCGTTGACCACCAGGACGACCACCTCCCGGTGCACCGGGCGGGTCAGCGCGACGTCCGCGTAGAACACGTCGCCGCCCTCGGCGAGCTGCGCCCAGTAGCGCTCCTCACCGAAGGAGAGTTCGTGCTGCTGCCACGGGTGCGCCTCGCCGACCGTCAGCACCAGGATGTCGCCCGGGTCGCGGCCGGCGTCCAGCAGTCGGTCGACCGCGGCGTCCGCGCGTTCCAGCGCCCGCGCCGGGGTGGCGGCGACGCGCTGGATCTCGACCTGCGGTTCGGCGCCGCCCGAACGGCGCTGCGCCGGCGAGGGCTTGGGGATCAGTCGTGGCGAACCGGAACGGTCGGCGCGCGGGGGTGCCGGGCGCGGCGGTGCCGGACGGGGGCCGGGCACCGGAACGGCGGCGACGGTGGTGGGTGCGGTGGAAGAAGCGCCGCCGTTGGCAGGCGCGCGGAGGGCTTGTGCGTCCGACTCGCGGGGGAAGGGAACGCCGGGGCCCGGGAGGCTCTCGTGAATCTCCGACTCCTCGGGGAAGACAGGCATACCCGGATATCTATCAAATGCCGCTCGAACACGCACGCGCACCCCACCCATTGGGCACCGCACACCCACCGCCCCACCCAGGCAATTCCAGACGGACCGTCAGAAACCGAGCGTCAACTGTTCGTCGGCGGAGCCTTCGACCGCACCCGCGACGTCCCGGACGCGCTTCAGGTGCCGCCACTTCGGCAGCGCGTCCAGGTATGCCCAGGAGAGCCGGTGATGCCCGGTGGGGCCGAACTCCTCCAGCGCGGCGCGGTGCACCGGGGACGGGTAGCCGGCGTTGTCCGCGAAGCCGTATTCCGGGCATTCCTCGCCGAGTTCGGCCATCAGCCCGTCGCGGTGGACCTTGGCGAGCACCGAGGCGGCGGAGACGCAGATGCAGGACTGGTCACCCTTGATCACCGTGCGCACCCGCCAGGGGCCGCCCAGGTAGTCGTGCTTGCCGTCCAGGATCACCGCGTCGGGCTCGACCGGCAGCGCCTCCAACGCGCGGACGGCGGCCAGCCGCAGCGCCGCCGTCATGCCGAGTTCGTCGCACTCCTGCGGCGAGGCATGGCCGAGCGCGTAGGCGGTGACCCAGTCGGCGAGGACCGGGGCGAGCGCGCGGCGGCGCAGTTCGGTGAGCAGCTTGGAGTCGGTCAGCCCCTCCGGAGCCTTGCGCAGGCCGGTGACGGCCGCGCCCACGGTGACCGGGCCGGCCCAGGCGCCGCGCCCGACCTCGTCCAGGCCGACGACGATCTTGGCGCCGGCCCGGCGGAGCGAGCGCTCGACGGAGTGCGTCGGCGGGACGATGGGCATCGCGAGTTCCGTTCGGCGGAGGGGCAGCCCGTTCAGCTGGGCAGCATCCAGCCTAAGCCCCGCCGCTCAGCCGCCCGGGCCGGCTGCCGACAGCCCCGCCCGCGGAGCCACAGCAGCGGCCGCACTCAGGCGCGGATCAGCGGGTACAGCACCTCGTCCAGCAGCCGGGCCCCGAAGTCCGGCCCCGTGTTCTCCCGGCCGCAGATCTTCACCTGGTAGAGCAGCATCGCCGGGACGACGTCCGCGACCAGCGCGGTGGCCGCGCCGGGCCGGACGTCGCCGCGGTCGGCGCCGCGGCGCAGGATCGCCAGGATGGTCTCCTTGGTCGGCTCGATCACCCGCTGGCCGATGAAGTCCTTGAACACCTCGGCCCGTTCATGGTCGATCTCGCCCATCAGCGTCTGGATCGCGGCGCCCGTCGGGGAGTTCATCGCGCCCATGAACACCTCGATGAGCTGCCGCAATTCGAGATCCGCGGACCCGAGGTCGGGGGTGTCGTAGGGGCGTGGGAGAGTGGCGTCCAGGGCGTCGATGACCAGTTCGTCCTTGGACGCCCAGCGCCGGTAGAGCGCGGCCTTCCCGGTCCGCGCCGCGCCGGCGACGCCTTCCATCGTCAGCCGCGCGTATCCGCCGGAGGTGAGCTGGTCGATCGTGGCCTCGAAGATCGCGTTCTCCAACTCCTTCCCCCGGCGCCGCACCGGCCGCGTGAGGGCCTCGCGGGCGACCCGCATCGGGCAGTGAGCCGCCGGCTCGGGCATCGCCCCCGGTCGCGCCGCGGGTGACGGGGGCGCGTCCGCCGCCGCAAGCGGTCGGGCGCCCGCCCGACCGGTCGCCCGGTCCGCCGTCAGACGCCGCACCAACCGATCCATCGCCACCATCCTTAGGGAACGCTTGCGTTCACAATCAGGCCCAGGATATCGTCCACATTAGTGAACGATCCCGTTCCTTCCTAGCCCGCGCCAGACCGTGGGCTCACGCCGGACCAGTCGGTCCGCAGCGTACGAAGCACGCAGCCAGGCACATAGCCAGCAGGGGGCACAATCGTGGCTATCTCCGACACGATCAGCAAGAACTCACCACCACAGAGCAGTCGGGGCCGGGGCAAGGGCATCACCCTGACCGTCATCGCGGCCACGCAGTTGATGGTGGTGCTCGACGCCACCATCGTGAACATCGCGTTGCCGCAGATCAGGGACGCACTGAACTTCTCGACCACCAACCTGTCGTGGGTCATCAACGCCTACACGCTGACCTTCGGCGGGCTGCTGCTGCTCGGCGGGCGCGCGGGCGACATCCTCGGCCGCCGCCGGGTGTTCATCTTCGGGACCCTGCTGTTCGGCTTCGCCTCCCTGCTGGGCGGCTTCGCCCAGGACGGCGGGATGCTGCTGGCCGCCCGCGCGCTCCAGGGCATCGGCGGCGCGATCTGCTCACCGACGGCATTCGCCCTGATCGCCACCAACTTCGAGGAAGGGCCGGAACGCAACAAGGCGTTCGGCGTCTTCTCGGCGGTGGCCGGGTCCGGTGCCGCGATCGGCCTGCTGGCCGGCGGTCTGCTCACCGAGTACCTGGACTGGCGCTGGGTCTTCTTCGTCAACGTGCCGATCGCGGCGCTGATCGCGCTCGCCGCACCGCGCTACATCGCCGAGTCCGAGCGCCACGCGGGCCGCTTCGACCTGCCGGGCGCACTCACCTCGACGCTCGGCCTGGTCGGCCTGGTCTACGGGTTCATCCGGGCCGCCTCGGACGGCTGGTCGGACAGCATCACGCTCGGTTCCTTCGCGGGCGGCGTGCTGCTGCTCGCCGCGTTCGTCGTGATCGAGAACCGCACCGACCAGCCGATCACCCCGCTGCACCTGCTCGCCAACCGCAACCGCACCGGCGGCCTGGTGATGATGCTCTGCCTGGCCGCGGCCATGTTCGGCATCTTCTTCTACATCACGCTCTTCGTGCAGGGCCCGCTCGGCTACAGCCCGCTGAAGGCCGGCGTGTCCTTCCTCCCGATCAGCGTGTCGATCATCATCGCCGCGCAGCTCGCCTCCAGCCTCCAGGCCAAGTACGGCCCGAAGCCGTTCATGGCGGGCGGCGCCCTGCTGGTCACCGTCGGCCTCACCTGGCTGACCCAGATGAGCAAGGACAGCGGCTACCTGGACGGGGTGCTCGGCCCCACGGTCATCTTCGGCTTCGGCATGGGCCTGATCTTCGTCCCGGTGATGCTGCTCGCGGTCGCGGGCGTCCCCGGCCAGGAGACCGGTGCCGCATCCGGCCTGCTGAACTCCATGCAGCAGATTGGCGGTTCGCTCGGCCTGTCGATCCTGACCACGGTCTTCGCGCACTACGCCACCGCCGAGGGCAAGCTCCAGCAGCCGAAGTTCCTCCAGTCGGCCACTCCGGACCAGCTGGCCTACCTCCAGCAGCACCACGAGTTCCCGAAGGGCACCGACGCCGCCAACTCGGTCCTCACCCAGGGGATTTCGCACGGCTTCATCGTGGGCGCCGTACTCGCCGGGCTGGCGCTGGTGGTCTCGGTCTTCGTGATCAAGGCCAAGGCCAGCGACCTGCCGAGCGGGGCCTCCGGCGTCGCGATGCACTGAGCCCGACCAGGCCGCACCGCACCACACCGGGCCGACCGGGAGCAGCACGCTCCCGGCCGGCCCGGCCGCGTTTCCCGGCCGCGTTTCCGGGCCGCGTTTCCGGGCCGCACACCAGCCCCGCCCCAAACGCACGCCCCCCGAGACAGGCGCAGGCGTCAGGGCCAGAGGTCCTGGTACCTCATCCCGGCCCGCTCGCAGGAGGTGCGCCCCTCCTCCAGCTGGTCCACCAGCGGCCGTTGCGCCAGGATCTCCCGGGCCCGGGCGGCGGAGGCGCTGGTCGCGTACCAGGGCTGTCCGGGGTGGTTCTCCAGCCCGGCGCGGATCAACTGCAACGCGCAGGTCCGCTGGGCGGCGGGGAGCCGGTCCAGGGCGGGGGCGGCGTCCGGCGAGAGGTCGCGGACGTTGCGCAGGTCGATCCGGGAGGTCCGCTCGAAGCGGGCGACGTTCTGCTCGGCGATGATCGCGTCCGGGCCCATCAGCCCGTACACCGCCGCCGTGAGCATGCCGCTGAGGACGACGACGCGGGGCAGCCAGCCCGCCGAGCGGGTCAGCCCGGCGGTGATCAGCAGCAGCAGGACGGCGCCGAGCCAGCCCTCGACCACCAGCACCCAGAGCCGCAGCCTGGTCAGTCCGGAGGCGTCGACGTAGAACCACATCCGGCCGAGCGCCGAGGCGACCACGACCAGGGCGAGCACGCAGAGCGCGCCGAGCAGGATCCGCGCCACCCGGCGGTCGGCGGGCGTGCTGCGCGGGGCCCAGCGCTTGGCGACCGCCACCACGACCAGGGTGAGCGCGGTGATCACGCTCAGCTGCCAGAAGCCCTGCCGGGCGTACTCGGAGCGGCTCATCCCGGTGTTGCGCAGGACGGCGTCGGCGCCACCGAGCACCACCAGGGCCTGGATCACCGCGAAGGCGCCGAACATCAGGTTGAGCGCGACCAGCGGCAGCGCCCACTCCAGCCGGCGGCGGGCCCGGCCCGGCCGGACGACCGTACGGTCCCAGCGGCGGGGCCCGGCCGCGATGTGGGCGAAGCCCAGGGCGGTGAACGCCCCCAGTGCGAACAGCACCGCGCGCAGCGGGAGCCCGCCGAGGTCGAGGCTGGGGCTGAGGCTGCCCAGCAGGTCCGCCATGGCGGCGTCCGCACCGGCGAACAGCAGGCCGAAGACGGTCAGCAGGACGGCGGCGACCGCGAGCGCCTTGAGCACCGGGACGATCCGGCCCCGGTGGGGCAGGCTCCGGCCGCGCAGCCCGTCCCTCAGCCAGAGCGCGCCGGGCGGCAGCTGCCAGAGGACGGCGGGCAGGGGGAGCAGGACGCCCGCCCAGCGGCGGCCGCCGTGCAGCGCGAGCGAGGCCAGGCCGAGCGCGCACCCGATGGACAGCGTCACCGGCCAGCCCGCCTCCCAGAGCGCCGGGACGGCGAGCAGGGCGACGGCGAGCAGGCTCCACACCACCGTCCAGGGCCGGATCCGGCGGCCCGCCGACCGGGCGGCGAGACCGGCCGCGGCAGCGGTGGCCCCGGCGCAGATCAGCAGGTTGACGCCCACCCCGTCGAACAGCAGCCAGGCCGCCAGCAGGCCGGTGAGCAGCGCCAGGAGGAGGACCCGGGGCGTGGCGGCCGCCCTGCGCTCGGGGTCGCTCGGGCGCAGCCACCCGTGGTGCGGCGGCACGGTTACGCCGGACCCCCAATGGGGGCCGGGCGGCGTCGCGGGTCCGGGCTCGGGTCGCAGGTCGGCCGGGGCGGGCGTGGACGGGCCGGACATGAGTCCCCCTCGGTGGTGGTCGGCGGGCATGCGGAAGCCGCCCTTGGGGCAGTCCGCCGTCGGGCGCGCTCGGCGCCGCGGCTGCAGCCGACTGTAGACCATTCTGAACAGGTTCAAAACTCAGTTCTGAACAAGTTCAGAAATCTCGGCCCGCCTTCCCGCCACCGCCCCCGCGGCCCTCCCCCAGCCCTCCCGCGCCTCTCCCGCAGCCTCCCCCCGCCTTCCCGCACCCCTCCCGCGGCCCATCCACCACCCCTCCGCTACCCCTTCACCGACCCCGCCAGCAAGCCCCGGACGAAGTACCGCTGCAAGCTGAAGAAGACGATCAGCGGGACGATGATCGACAGGAACGCCCCGGCCGTCAGCAGCTCCCACCGCCCGCCGAAGGACCCGGACAGCTGCGCCAGCCGGACCGTCATCGGCGCCACCTCCGGCGTGCCGCCCGCGAAGGTCAGCGCGACCAGCAGGTCGTTCCAGACCCACAGGAACTGGAAGATCGCGAACGAGGCCAGCGCCGGGGTGCACAGCGGCAGCACGATCGAACGGAAGATCTTGAAGTGCGAGGCCCCGTCCACCACCGCCGCCTCCATCAGGTCCCGCGGCAGCTGGGCGATGAAGTTGTGCAGCAGGAACACCGCCAGCGGCAGCGCGAACATGGTGTGCGCCAGCCACACCGGCGCGTAGCTGCCCTTCAGGTCCACCGCCGGGATCAACGTCAGCGACCCCAGGTGCGCACCGCCGGAGAAGAGCCGCAGCAGCGGGATCAGCGCCATCTGGATCGGCACCACCTGGAGCGCGAACACCCCGAAGAACACCGTGTCGCTCCCCCGGAACCGCACCCAGGCCAGCCCGTACGCCGCCATCGCCGCCAGCACCAGCGGGAACAGGGTGGCCGGGACGCTGATCGCCAGCGAGTTCACCAGGAACGGCATCAGCCCGGTGGAGACGCCGGAGCCGCCCTCGAACAGCACCGTGTGGTAGTTGCCCAGGCCCAGGTCCGGGTGGAGGAAGGCGTTCCACCAGCCGTTCGCCGTCACGTCCTGCTTGGGGCGCAGCGAGGTCACCAGCAGGCCCACCGTCGGGATCGTCCACAGGACGGTCACCGCGATCACGAAGACCGAGGCCAGCGGGCTGCTGAAGGCCTTCCGGACCGGGCTGCCGTGCGGCGCGCTCATCGCGCGGGCCGGCCTGTCGTGCGGTGCGCTCATCGGACCCCACGCTCCTTCCGCAGCTGGACGATGTTGTAGGCCACCAACGGCAGCACCGCGAGGAAGAGGATCACCGCGAGGACACTGCCCCGCCCGGTGTCGAACTGCACGAAGGACTGCGAGTACATCTCGTTGGCCAGCACCTGGGTGCCGAAGTTGCCGCCGGTCATGGTGCGGACGATGTCGAAGGCCTTCAGCGTGATGATCATGATGGTGGTCAGCACCACCACCACCGTGGTGCGGATCATCGGCACCGTGACGTACCAGAACAGCCGCACCCCCTGCGCGCCGTCCAGCCGGGCCGCCTCGGTGACCTCGTCGGGGATCGCCTTGATCGCCGCCGACAGCACCACCAGCGCGAAGCCCGTCTGCACCCAGACCATCACCGCCATCAGCAGGAAGGTGTTCAGCGGCTGCGAGAGCATCCAGTTCGGCGGGTCGTCCCAGCCCACCGCGATGGCGAGTTGGCTCAGCAGGCCGATCTGCGACTGGCCCGGTCCGCGCGACTCGTAGACGAACTTGAAGATGATCGAGGCGCCGACCAGCGAGATCGCCATCGGCATGAAGATCAGCGACTTGTACACCGCCTGGCCGCGCATCCGGTCCACCAGCAGCGCCAGCACCAGGCCCAGGCCGGTCGCCGCCAACGGCGCGACCACCAGCCAGAGCAGCGTGTTGACCAGCACCTTCTGCACCGAGTCGGTGGTGAACGCCCAGCCGAAGTTCTCGCCGCCGACGAACCCGCTGCCGTCGGCGTTCTGCAGGCTCAGATAGACCGTGCGGATCAGCGGCACGACCAGTCCCACCAGCAGCAGCACCGCGGCCGGGCCGAGGAACACCACCACCGACAGCGGGCGGGAGAGTCGGCCCCGGGCCCGGCCCGCGGCGAAGAAGACCAGCAGCAGGATGCCGAGGAAGCCCGCGACGGCGCCGAGGCTGTTGCCGAACTTGACCGCCGCGTCACCCCAGGAGCCGGTGGCGAGCGCGGTGGCCGGTGAAGGGGTTCCGGGTACGGACATGACGGTGCGTCCCTCCTGTTCTGGTGGGAAGGGGCGGGCGGTGCGGGTGGGTGGCCCCGCACCGCCCTCGACAGGTGGTCCTGAACGGCGCCCGGCCGGGCCCGGCACGAGTCCGGCTCGGCGCCCACCACGGCCAGGCGCCCACTGCGGCCGAGTACCCACCACGGCCAGGCGCCCACTGGGGGCGTGCGCCTCGTACGGGCGGGCGGCTACTGCGGCCAGGCGGCGTCGATGTCGGCGGCGGTCTTCTGGATCGACTGCCCCTCGGCGAACCAGGCGGTCAGCGACTTCCACTCCTGCCCGGAACCGATGGCGGCCGGCATCAGGTCGGAGCCGTCGAAGCGGAAGGTCGCCGCCGGGTCGGTCAGCGCGTCCGCCGACAGCCGGTCGATCGGGTCGGTGTACAGGCTCTTGTCCACGCCCTGGTTGGCCGAGACCCAGCCCGTCGCGGTCTTCACCCGGCTGCTCGCCCAGTCCGAGCTGGACAGGTAGTTCTGCACCGCCTGCACCTCGGGCCGGCCGGAGAAGGCGGCCAGGAACTCGCCGCCGCCCTCGACCGGGTTGGGGATCGCCGGGTTCACCGCGGGCAGGTGGAAGGCGAACACGTCGCCGTCCGGGCCGACCTTGGTGCCCTTGGGCCACTGCGCCTCGTAGAACGACGCCTGCTGGAGCATGGCGCACTTGCCGGTGAGGACCGGCGCGCCCGCGTCCTGGAAGGTGGTGGTGGCGATCGACTTGACGTCGCCGTAACCGCCGTTGACCCAGGCCGGGTTCTGCATCCAGCCGGCGACGGTCTTCATCGCCGTGGTGATCTTCTCGTCGGAGAACTTCACCTGGTGGCCGACCCACTGGTCGTACACGTCACCGCCGTACGTGCCGAGCACCACCTCCTCCAGCCAGTCGGTGGCCGGCCAGCCGGTGGCCGTGCCCGAGGCGATGCCGCCGCACCAGGGCTTGGCGCCACCGGACTTGGCGATCCGGTCGCTGAGCGCCATCAGGTCCGCCCAGGTCTTCGGCACCTCGTAGCCGCCCGCCTTGAAGGCCTTCGGCGAGTACCAGACCAGCGACTTCATGTTGGCGCTCATCGGCGCCGCGTAGAAGGTGCCGTTGACCGAGCCGTAGGTCTTCCAGATCGGACTCCACCGGTCCTCGTTGGTGACCGTCTGGGCGGGCGGCTTGACCACCTTGCCGCTCTTCACCATCTGCGCCAGCAGGCCCGGCTGCGGGATGATCGCGAAGTCCGGGGCGTTGCCGCCGGCCACCCGGACCGGCAGCTGGGACTCGAAGTCGTTCGAGCCCTCGTAACTGATCTTGATGCCGGTGCACTTGGCGAACTCGGCCCAGGACTTCTCCAGGTTGTCCGACTCCGGACTGAGGATCGAGGCGAACATCGTCACCGTGGTGCCCGAATGCCCGGCGTACGGCTGGTACTTGGCACAGTCGCCGGACAGCGACGGGACCGCCGCGTCACCCCCGCCGCCCGAACCGCCGGAGCTGTTGGAACAGGCCGCGGTCAGGGCCAGCGCCGCGAGCAGGGCGGGTACGACGGCCAAGCGGCGGCCGGAACCGCGATGACCGGAACTCCTGGACGGCGCGGTCGGGTTGAGGGTCAATGCGGTCCTCCTCGCCAGGGCGTGCTGCCGACGGTGGGCTGAACAACATCGCGCTGTACCGGAGACGGGCGTGCAGAGATCGCGAGCGGGCGACGGACGAACCGATCCGATGACGTTAACGCAGCCGCCAGCCGCCGCCAAGGTCCACGTCGACCTTCATCCGTCGACACCCCGACCGAGAGCTCCGCCCCCGCTCGACTGCACGACGGCCCCGCCCGGAAACCCGGACGGGGCCAAGCATCTTGACCGACTGTCAGTACGGCCGGACCGGCAGCACCTCGATCGCCGTAGTGGCGATCACCTCGGCGGCCTCCTGAGCCGGGAAGGGGCAGCCGTGCTCGCCGTACGGGTAGCTCAGGCGCGCCCGGTCGCCCCCGGCCGGGCGGCCGTCCGGCCCGCGCGCCGCCGAACCCGCCGGTTCACGCCAGCACCCCCTCGACAGCCCGCCGGACGGCCTGAGGATCCAGTCCGTGATCGACGATCACCCGGGCGCCGAAGCCGTCCCCCTCCCGGAGGACCCCCAGCAGCAGGTGCCCGACCGCGATCTGACCGGACTTGAGCCGCAGCGATTCGCGCAGCGACAGCTCCAGCGCCTTCTTCGCCCGGGCACTGAACGGACTCCGGCCCGCCCTCGAATCCAACCTGAACCAGCCCCGCCGCTTCGGCTCCTCCTCGGCCGGCGCGTCCAGCGCGCCCTCACCGAAGGCTGATTCGACCGCGGCCCGAACGGCGTCCAGGTCCACTCCGATCGAGGCCAGCGCCTGCGTGTCGTCCCCCGGCCCGAGCAGCCGGACCACTGCCCGCCGGGCGGCCCCGTGGTCCAGCCCCAGCCCGATCAGGACGCCGGCGGCCGGGTCGTCCGGCCGGGCCAGGATCGCCAGCAGCAGGTGCTCCGTCCCGATGCGGTCGTGCCGCAGCTCCCCGGCCTCCTGCTGGGCCGCAGCCACCACCTGCCGCGCCGGGTCGGTGAAACGCTCGAACATCGTTCAGCCTCCGTCCTGGTCCTTGCCGGGCCCGCGCCGGGCGTACTTCTTGTGCACCGCCTGCCTGGTGACCCCGAGGCAAACCGCGATGTCCTGCCAGGACCAGCCCCGCGACCGGGCGTTGCCCACCTGCAGGCCTTCCAGGCGGTCCGCCAGGTCGCGCAGCGCGCGGACCGCCCGGAGCCCGACCGCGGGGTCACGGCTGCTCGCCGCGGCCGCGAGTTCTCCGCTCTCACTCATGGCGTCAACTGTGGTTGACAGTTGCGGCGATGTCAACCCTGGTTGACATCAGTGGTCGCCGAACCGCTCCGCCAGCACCTCCTCGAAGGTCCCCCGGCCCACCTTCCGCTCCGGGGTGAGGTTCCCGCCCGCCCGCAGCGCCCGCCCCGAGGCCCCCGGCACCCGCACCGGCAGCAGCACCCGCCGCCGACCCGACGCCCGCAGGTAGGCCTCGGCCAGCTCCCGGTACGGCCGCACCCGCGGCCCGCCCACCTCCGGCGCGTACCCGGCCGGCCCCTCCCCCACCAGCTCCGCCACCCGCACGGCCACCTCCCGCACGTCCACCGGCTGGACCCACGCCCCGCCCGGCACCGGGAACACCGGCAGCCGCGCCGACACGTCGAAGATCCTCAGCAACAGGTCGTGGAACTGCGTCGCCCGCAGCACCGTCCACCCCAGCCCCGACTCCCGCACCACCCGCTCACAGGCGAGCTTCGCCCGGTAGTACGGGATCGGCACCCGGTCGACCCCGACGATCGACACGTACAGCAGGTGCCGCGCCCCCGCCCTCCCGGCCTCCGCCACCAGCGTCCGGACCGCGGCCACGTCCTTCCGCCCCACCGTGGTCGCGCAGTCCACCACCACCTCGACCCCCGCCACCGCCCCGGCGACCCCCTCCCCGGTCACCAGGTCCCCGACCACCCACTCGACCCCCGCGCCCCCGCTCCGCACCCGCCGGCTCAACCCCCGCACCGCCACCCCGCGCGCGACCAGCAGCCGCACCACCTCCCGCCCCAGAACCCCCGTCGCCCCGGTCACCAGCACCGTCCCCATCACCACACCACTCCTCCCGCCGAACGCCGTCACCCCTACCGACCGCCCACCGCCCCCATCCGTGACATCGGCGTCCGCGAAGTGCCCGGACAAACGAGAAGAGGCGGGGCGAGGACGTGAAGTCCTCGCCCCGCCTCAGCGGTGGCTCACCCGCGCGGGGTCAGTACCGGCGGTCAGCTGCAGCCGCTGGTGGAGCCGCAGCCCTCGCAGAGGTAGCAGCTGCCGGCGCGGCGCATCTTGGTGCCGCAGGAGAAGCAGAGCGGGGCGTCGGCGTTGAGGCCGAGCTGGATCTCGATCAGCTCCGTGGAGTTGTGGGCCTGCGCCGGGGAGGCCTTGGGGGCCTTGGGCGCCTCGACGGCGGGGGCCGGGGTGGCGACCACCGGCGCCGACTGGGCGAGCGACTCGGTGTCGAGCTCCTCGGCCTCCAGCGGCTCGTAGGAGCCCGTGTCCAGGTGGCGCTGGCGCTCCTCGACGGAGTGGATGCCGAGCGCCGAACGGGTCTCGAACGGCAGGAAGTCGAGCGCCAGGCGGCGGAAGATGTAGTCGACGATCGACTGCGCCATCCGCACGTCCGGGTCGTCGGTCAGACCGGCCGGCTCGAAGCGCATGTTGGTGAACTTCGAGACGTAGGTCTCCAGCGGCACGCCGTACTGCAGGCCGACCGAGACGGCGATGGAGAAGGCGTCCATCATGCCCGCGAGGGTCGAGCCCTGCTTGGACATCTTGAGGAAGACCTCGCCGAGGCCGTCGTCCGGGTAGGAGTTGGCGGTCATGTAGCCCTCGGCGCCACCGACCGTGAAGGAGGTGGTGATGCCCGGGCGGCCCTTGGGCAGGCGCTTGCGGACCGGGCGGTACTCGACGACCTTCTCGACCGCGGCGGCCGGGGCCTCCTCGGCCTTGGCCTCGGAGTCCTTCTTCTTGGCCGAGAGCGGCTGGCCGACCTTCGAGTTTTCGCGGTAGATGGCGAGCGCCTTGACGCCCATCTTCCACGCCTCGAAGTAGATCTCCTCGATGTCCTCGATGGTCGCGGAGGCCGGCATGTTCACGGTCTTGGAGATCGCACCGGAGATCCAGGGCTGGATCGCGGCCATCATCCGGACGTGGCCCATGGCCGAGATGACCCGCTCGCCCATCGCGCAGTCGAAGACCTCGTAGTGCTCGGCCTTGAGGCCCGGGGCGTCCACCACGTTGCCGTGCTCGGCGATGTGGGCGACGACCGCCTCGATCTGCTCGTCCTGGTAGCCGAGGCGCTTGAGGGCGCGCGGCACGGTGCCGTTGACGATCTGCATCGAGCCGCCGCCGACGAGCTTCTTGAACTTGACGAGCGCCAGGTCCGGCTCGACGCCGGTGGTGTCGCAGTCCATCATCAGGCCGATGGTGCCGGTGGGGGCGAGCACCGAGGCCTGGGCGTTGCGGAAACCGTTCTGCGCGCCGATCCGCAGGACGTCCTGCCAGGTGTCGTTGGCCACGGCCCAGACCGGGGCGTCCAGGTCGTCGAGCGAGACGGCGGCGAGCGAGGCGTCCGCGTGCTGCTTCATGACCAGCTGGTGCGGGGCGGCGTTGCGGGCGTAGCCGTCGTACGGGCCGACGACGCCGGCGAGTTCGGCGCCGCGGCGGTAGGCGGTGCCGGTCATCAGCGAGGTGATGGCGCCGGCCAGGGCGCGGCCGCCCTCGCTGTCGTAGGCGTGGCCGGTGGCCATCAGCAGGGCGCCGAGGTTGGCGTAACCGACGCCGAGCTGGCGGTAGGCGCGGGTGGTCTCGCCGATCTTCTCGGTGGGGAAGTCGGCGAAGCAGATGGAGATGTCCATCGCGGTGATGACCAGCTCGACGACCTTGGCGAAGGTCTCCGCGTCGAAGGAGTCGTCATCGCGCAGGAACTTCATCAGGTTCAGCGAGGCGAGGTTGCAGCTGGAGTTGTCCAGGTGCATGTACTCGGAGCAGGGGTTGGACGCGTTGATGCGGCCGGACTCCGGGCAGGTGTGCCAGTGGTTGATGGTGGAGTCGTACTGGATTCCGGGGTCGGCGCAGGCCCAGGCGGCCTCGGCCATCTTGCGGAACAGCTTCTTGGCGTCGACGGTCTCGATGACCTCGCCGGTCATCCGGGCGCGCAGGCCGAATTCGGTGCCGTTCTCGACGGCGGTCATGAATTCGTCGGAGACGCGGACGGAGTTGTTGGCGTTCTGGTACTGGACGGAGGTGATGTCGTCGCCGCCGAGGTCCATGTCGAAGCCGGCGTCGCGCAGGGCGCGGATCTTCTCCTCCTCCTTCACCTTGGTCTCGATGAAGGCCTCGACGTCGGGGTGGTCGACGTCGAGCACGACCATCTTCGCCGCGCGGCGGGTGGCGCCGCCGGACTTGATGGTGCCGGCGGAGGCGTCGGCGCCGCGCATGAAGGAGACCGGGCCGGAGGCGTTGCCGCCGGAGGACAGCAGTTCCTTCGAGGAGCGGATGCGGGAGAGGTTGAGGCCGGCGCCGGAGCCGCCCTTGAAGATCATGCCCTCTTCCTTGTACCAGTCGAGGATCGACTCCATGGAGTCGTCGACGGACAGGATGAAGCAGGCGCTGACCTGCTGGGGCTGCTTGGTGCCGACGTTGAACCAGACCGGCGAGTTGAAGCTGAACACCTGGTGGAGGAGGGCGTGCGTCAGCTCGTGCTCGAAGATCTCGGCGTCGTCCTTGGTGGCGAAGTAGCCGTGCTTCTCGCCGGCGGCGCGGTAGGTGAGCACCACGCGGTCGATGATCTGCTTGAGGCTCCACTCGCGCTGGGGAGTGCCGACGGCGCCGCGGAAGTACTTGGACGTGACGATGTTGACGGCGTTGACCGACCAGAAGTCGGGGAACTCGACGCCGCGCTGCTCGAAGTTGATGGACCCGTCGCGCCAGTTGGTCATGACGACGTCGCGGCGCTCCCAGCGCACCTCGTCGTACGGGTGCACGCCAGGAGTGGTGTAGATGCGCCCGATCCGCAGACCGCCCTTGGGCGCCTTGCCGCCGCCCTTGGCCGTGGTCTTGTCGGACTTCGACCCGCGTGCGGAACCGCTCGTGGTGTCTGTCACTTCTTCCTCCTCCTGGGCAAACGCCCGAGGTGCCCCGAAAAGTCCGGGCACCGCTGGTTCGTTCTTCCGGTGTGCGGGCAGGCGGAGACCTCGCCTGCTTGCGCACGGTTTGTTGTGTTCTGTGCCCTTTTTTCGGGCATGCGTGGGCCCCGTGGGACCCGTGGTGCAGCAAGGCCCGCCAGGGGGCCGGGTGCCGGCGCCTCCTAGGGCGCGGCGGCGGCGACGGGCACGCAGGTGCCGTCCGCCTCGGGGACGGGCCGTTCGGCG
The DNA here is from genome assembly GCF_044750105.1 of Kitasatospora sp. NPDC088861. Classification (NCBI taxonomy): domain Bacteria; kingdom Bacillati; phylum Actinomycetota; class Actinomycetes; order Kitasatosporales; family Streptomycetaceae; genus Kitasatospora; species Kitasatospora sp. NPDC088861. Next base: position 62,109 of record NZ_JBIVJF010000020.1, on the reverse strand, counting down.
CGGAGTTCCGCGATGGCGGCCTCGAAGTCTTCCAGTCCGTCGTACGCCTGGTACACGCTGGCGAAGCGCAGGAAGGCGACCACGTCGAGCTCCTTGAGCGGGCCGAGTATGGCCAGCCCGACGTCGTGGGTGGTCAGCTCGGCGTTGCCGGTGGCGCGCACGCACTCCTCGACCCGCTGGCCGAGCTGGGCGAGGGCGTCCTCGGTGACCGGGCGGCCCTGACAGGCCTTGCGGACGCCGGTGATGACCTTCTCCCGGGAGAAGGGTTCGGTGACCCCGCTGCGCTTGATGACCATCAGCGCGGCCGTCTCCACGGTGGTGAAGCGGCGGCCGCAGTCCGGGCACTGCCGACGACGGCGGATCGAGCTGCCGTCCTCATTGGTCCGGCTGTCGACAACACGGCTGTCGGAGTGCCGGCAGAAGGGGCAGTGCACCTGAGGATCCCTCCCTGGCAGGACGTGCGGACCTGTTGAGTCTATGCGATGCGACCCCGGCCTCGGCAAGCTGATCATGCGCCGCAACCACTAGTACTGGGCACGGAGAGGACTGTAGCCACTAGATGTAGGTCTCCGGGGGAAGCGCCACCCCTGGCGTGTCGGCACCGATTAGACTGCCGAAGTCGAGATCCGCTCGAACATTTACTCGATGCACAACCTCGATGTACAGCAAAGCCTTGATCGAGTCAGCCAACTCTCGAATAATTCACTCGAACGTGTGTTTGGCGCAACCTTTCGATAGGAGGGGCGTTGGGCTGGAAAAGGGGAGAGGACAGCCGTCGAGAGGGGCCGCCGTGAACACCATCGAAAGCAACACCATCCCGGTGCAGGAACACTCCCAGTTCAAGGTGGGGCAGCGCACCACGAATCAGCAGAGCGTGGACATCAGCATGGACCGTAGCGAAGACCAGCGCCTCTCCGGCCCGGCCCTTTCCAGCACGGGCCGCGTTCCCGACCAGCCGATCGAACACTCCCCCGCGCTCGATGACGCCCACCAGGCGCCCACCCGCGCGCTGCCCGGCCGCCCCCCCGGCATCCGCACCGACGAGGCCGGTCTCACCGAGCGCCAGCGCCGCGTGATCGAGGTCATCCGGGACTCCGTCCAGCGCCGCGGCTACCCGCCGTCCATGCGCGAGATCGGCCAGGCCGTCGGCCTGTCCAGCACCTCCTCGGTCGCCCACCAGCTGATGGCCCTGGAGCGCAAGGGCTTCCTGCGCCGCGACCCGCACCGCCCGCGCGCCTACGAGGTCCGCGGCGTCGAGGTGGCCCGCCCGAACACCGCCGAGACGGCCGGCCGGCCGTCCACCTCGTACGTGCCGCTGGTCGGCCGGATCGCCGCCGGCGGCCCGATCCTGGCCGAGCAGACGGTCGAGGACGTCTTCCCGCTGCCCCGCCAGCTGGTCGGCGAGGGCGAGCTGTTCGCGCTCACCGTGCGCGGCGACTCGATGATCGAGGCGGCCATCTGCGACGGCGACTGGGTCACCGTGCGCCGGCAGCCGGTCGCCGAGAACGGCGACATCGTGGCCGCGATGATCGACGGCGAGGCCACGGTCAAGCGGCTCAAGCGCGAGGACGGCCGGATCTGGCTGATGCCGCACAACCCGGCGTACGAGCCGATCAACGGCGACAACGCCACCATCCTGGGCAAGGTGGTCGCGGTCCTGCGCCGCCTCTGACGCCTCGCGCGCACCCAGCGGGAAGGGGCTCCACCGCGCGGTCGCGGGGAGCCCCTCCGGCGTCTCCGGGGCTTCCGGGCCCCGCCTCGGCCCCGGGGGCGGGCTGGACGGAACCCCGGATCACCGCACCGCTCAGCCCCGCTTCACCACCGGCTTGACCGGCGGCGCCGAGGCGTCGATCGCCGCCAGCGAGCGGCGCACCTGGTTGCGGTCCGTGGTGTACCAGAACTCCGGCATCGAGGAGCGGAAGAAGCTCCCGTACCGCTTGGTCTCCACCCGCGGGTCGAGCACCGCGACCACGCCCCGGTCCTCGGCCGCGCGCACCAGCCGGCCGGCGCCCTGCGCCATCAGCAGCGCCGCATGCGTCGCCGCGACGGCCATGAAGCCGTTCCCGCCACGCTGTTCGACGTCCTTCTGGCGGGCGCTCATCAGCGGGTCGTCCGGCCGGGGGAACGGGATGCGGTCCATCACGACCAGCTGGCAGGCCGAGCCGGGCACGTCCACGCCCTGCCAGAGCGAGAGCGTGCCGAACAGGCAGGTGGACGCGTCCGAGGCGAACTCCCGGATCAACTCGCCCAGGGTGTCCTCCCCCTGGAGCAGGATCCGGTTGTCCAGCCGCTCCCGCAGCGCCTCGGCGGCCGTCTGGGCGCCGCGCATCGAGGAGAACAGGCCCAGCGTGCGCCCGCCGGCCGCGCCGATCAGCTCCGCCAACTCGTCCAGCATGTCCGGCCGTTCGGGATCGCGGCCGGGATCTGCGAGGTGCCGGGCGACGTACAGGATGCCCTGCTTGGGGTACTTGAACGGCGAGCCGACGTCGATGCCGCGCCAGTGCGGCACCGCGTCCTCGCCGAACCCGGAACCGGCCGAAGGATTGTCCCCGGGGGTGCGCTGGTCCGGCAGCCGGGAGTCCGAGGGCAGGCCGACGGAGGCGGCGACGCCGTTGAAGTCCCCGCCGAGCTTGAGGGTGGCCGAGGTGAGCACCACCGAGCGCTCCTTGTAGAGGCCCTCGCGCAGCAGCCCGGAGACGCTGAGCGGCGCGACCCGCAGCGAGCCGGTGCCCATGCCGAAGCGGTCGCTGCGCTCGATCCAGACCACGTCGTACTCGGAGTCCTCCAGCAGCCGCTCGGCGGTCTCGTGCAGCGACTCGGCGGAGGCCATCGCCTGCTTGCGGACGGCGTCCTCGTCGCTGAGCCCCTTGTCGCGGGTCTCGCCGAGCGAGCTGATCACCTGGCGGGCGGCGTCCCGGATCGAGGTGACCGCGTACGCCAGGTACTCGGGCAGTTCCTCGACCCGGCCGGGCTGGGCGGTCTCCATCAGGCCGTGGTAGTTCTCGGCGGCGGCCTGCAAGGCGTCCACGGCCTTCTCGTTGGCGAGCCGGGCGGCGCGCTTGACCGCCCGGTTGACCGCGCCGACGGTCAGTTCGGCGGTGGCCGCGCCGGTGACCCGGTTGACCAGCTCGTGCGCCTCGTCGACGATCAGCAGCCCGTGCTCGGGCAGCACCGGCGCGCCCTCGATCGCGTCGATCGCGAGCATCGCGTGGTTGGTGACCACGACGTCGGCCAGCTTGGCCCGCTCCCGGGCCTTCTCGGCGAAGCACTCCTGCCCGTACGCGCAGCGGGTGGCGCCCAGGCACTCCTTGGAGGTGACCGCCAGCTGGGCCCAGGCCTTGTCGGAGACGCCGGGGCTGAGGTCGTCCCGGTCCCCGGTGTCGGTCTCGTCGGCCCACTCGCGCAGCCGCAGCACGTCCTGCCCGAGCTTGCTGGCGGGCCCGCCGAGCGCCTCGGCCGCGTCGAACAGGCCCTCGCCCTCGTCGCTCGGGGTGCCCTCGTTGGCCCGGTGCAGGCACAGGTAGTTGGAGCGGCCCTTGAGCATCGCGAACAGCGGGCGGCGGCGCAGCACCGGGTGCAGCGCCTCGACCGTGCGCGGCAAGTCCCGTTCGACGAGCTGGCGTTGCAGCGCCAGGGTGGCGGTGGCGACCACCACGCGGTCCCCGTGGGCGAGCGCGGGCACCAGGTAGGCGAGGGACTTCCCGGTGCCGGTGCCGGCCTGGACGAGCAGGTGCTCGGCGTTGTCGACGGCGTCGGCGACGGCCTCGGCCATCCGGACCTGACCGGGGCGCTCGACGCCGCCGACGGCCGCCACCGCGGCGTGCAGCAGGTCGGGGATGCGGGAGCGCGGGACGGCGACGGCTTCCTCGACGTCGGCGGCGGCGCCGCCGTCCTCGCCAGGGAGCTCGGTCTCGCCGGGGAGCTGGGTTTCGGAGTCGTTCGTCATGACCCTCCCAGCCTACGGGGCGGGGGTGACAATCCGGCTCCGTCGCCCGGGAAGATCCGCCTCCAGGGTCACCAGGGCGTTGGGGACGGTCCCGTACCGGGCGGCGTGCGGGCGGTGCGGGCGGTCCTGGTAGCCGTCGAGCAGCAACCGGTTGCGGTTGAGGCAGAGCCGGTCGATCCGCGGCCGGAACAGGTCGAACAGCTCGAAGCGCTCGCCCAGGCCGGGGAAGCGGTCCTGGTAGCGGCGGATCTCGGCCCGCAGCAGGGCCCAGAACTCGGCCTCGGGCAGCCCGGTCTGCGCCTCCAGCAGCGGGGCGAGGTAGCGCAGGACGCCGATGAACAGCCCGGAGTGGAGGAACTGGCAGAGCCCCTGAGGGCCGTCCCGCAGCAGGACGTCGTCGACCTCGGCGGGCAGGTCGCGCAGTTCGGGCAGGTCCTGGTCGCTGAGGTTGACGTCGTCGACGAAGTCCTTGACCGCGAGCCTGGTCGGCGCGTCGTGCTCGTCGAAGACGACGATGGCGTTCTCGCCGTGCGGGGAGAAGACCAGCCCGTACCGGTAGAGGAAGTGCAGCAGCGGCGGCAGCACCGCGCCGAACAGCCGGCCGGTCCAGGCGGCGGGAGTGAGCCCGGAGCGGGCGATCAGTTCGGCGGCGAGCGCCCGGCCGTCGGAGCCGGTCTGCAGCAGGGCGGCCAGGGTGCGGGCGCGTTCGCCGCCGGCCAGGAAGGGGCCGAGGGGTTCGCGCCAGATCGCGCCGAGGAGTTCCTTGTACTGGTAGGGCGCCTCGGGCAGCTCTCGGTAGAGCGGGTGGTCGACGGTGACGGAGGCGATCTCGCCGAGCAGGATCACCCGGCACTCGTCGCGCAGGTACGGGTCGGCGTCGCGCAGACCGTGGATCCAGGCGGTGACGGCGGGCGCGGCGAGGGTGCGTTCGGTGGGCAGGCCGCGCCAGACCAGGGTGTTGAGGACGGACAGCGGCAGTTTGACGGTGCAGCGCTCGGGGTGGGCGGTGTTGAAGAAGGAGCGGATGGACTGCTGGGGCAGCCGTGGGTCGCCGTCGGAGGGCAGCGGGACGATCTCGCCGGAGGCGATCCAGGGTGCGAACAGCGGGACGATCGTCTCGTCCCACTGCCAGGGGTGGACGGGCAGCAGCAGGTAGTCGTCGGCGGCCGGGCCGAGGGCGGCGCGCAGCGCGTCCGGGTCGTCGAGTTCGCGGGCGTACAGCTGCTCGGGCCGCTCCAGGCCGGGCACGCCGCGGTACTCGGCGAGCCGGCGGTGGACGGCGATCCAGGGCAGCGGGCGCGGGGTGCGGGCCTCCGGGGCCCAGCGGGCGGCGTCGGTGGCGGAGAAGCCGATCCGGCCCTTGTTGGGGACGATCCAGGGGTGGCCGTCCTGGCGGCCCTCCAGGGCGGGGTGGTCGAGGTCGGCGAGTTCGGCGGCGGTGAGCGCGGTGGCGAGCTGGTGCGCGTCGGCGGTCAGGGTGGCGGTGAGTTCGCGGATCAGGTGGCCGGTGGTCTCGCCGCGCAGGCCGAGGGCGTGCCGGGCGTGCGGGAGGAAGCGCAGCGGGTCGAGGCCGTCCGGGTCGGAGCAGCGGACCGACTCCGGGTCGACCCGCCAGCTTCCGTACGCGCCGCGGCGGGCGGTGAAGCGGTACTCGGCCTCGGGCAGCCAGAGCAGGTACTCGCCGTCGGCGGCGGCGCGGACGGGCGTGAGCAGTTCCTCGTAGGCGAACTCGCCGAGCATCTTGGCCAGCAGGGCGCGCCCGGCCCGCCGCCAGTGCCCGGCGGTCAGGTGCGGGGGCAGGTACAACGGCGGTTCAGCGGCCGACGGTTGCGGCACGGGTCAGCTCCTGGGGACGGGGGACGGTGGGGGTGCTCTCGGTGGGGGTGCCCTCGGCGGCAGCGGCGGCAGCGGCGGCAGCGGCGGCAGCGGCGGCGCCCGCGGCGGGGGCGGTCCCGGGCGGCGCGAAGCCGGTCCAGGCGGTGCGGGCGGGCAGCCGGTGGACGGTCCGACCGGTGACGGCGTTGAGGATCACGGCGGCCCGGTGGGCGCCGAGTCCCAGGTCGGGGGCGCCGACGCCGTGGGTGTGCAGTTCGGCGTTCTGGACGTAGAGGCCGCCGGTGAGTTCGGGCCGGGTGGCGACCCGGTGGTCGAGGTCGACCCGGTAGCGCCCGCCCCGGTCCCAGTCGATCAGCCGGGCGAGCGGTTCGAGCGCGGCCGGCCGGGCGGCCCGGTAGCCGGTGGCGAGCACCACGGCGTCGGTGCGCAGGACGTGTTCGGCGCCGGAGTCGCCGTGCCGGCAGTGCAGTTCGAGGCCGCCGCAGGGGCCGGGGCGGGCTTCGGTGACGGCGGTGCCGGGGGTGATGTCGACCGGGGCGGTGTCGATCGGGCGGCCGATGGTGCGTTCGTAGAGGTGGTCGTGGATCTCGGCGAGGGTTTCGGCGCTGGCGGCCTTGTGGAGTTGCCACTGGGCGGCGACCAGGGTGTCCCGGACGGGTTCGGGCAGGCTGTGGAAGTAGCGGGTGTAGTCGGGGGTGAAGTGCTCCAGGCCGAGCTTGGAGTACTCCATCGGCGCGAGCGCCCTGGTCCGGGTGAGCCAGCGCAGCCGGACGCCGTCGCCGTCGTGGCGGCGGAGCAGGTCGAGGAAGACCTCGGCGCCGGACTGCCCGCTGCCGACCACGGTGATGTCCCGGGCGCCGACGAGGTCGCCGCGGCGGTCCAGGTAGTCGGCGGAGTGGAAGGCGCGCGGGTGACCGTCGAGGGCGGTGAAGGCCTCGGGCAGGACGGGCCGGGTGCCGACGCCGAGGGCGAGGTTGCGGGCGTGCACCTCGGTCCGCCGCCCGGTCGCGGTGTCGGTCAGCTCGGCCCGGAAGTGCGGGGCTTCCCAGTGCAGGGCGGTGACCTCGGTGCCGAAGTGGCAGTTGGCGAGCCGTTCGGCGGCCCACCGGCAGTAGTGGTCGTACTCGCGGCGGGGCAGTTGGAAGCGCTCGGCGAAGTAGAACGGGAAGAGCCGGTCCTGGTCGCGCAGGTAGTTGAGGAAGGACCACGGGTTGGTCGGGTCGACGAGGGAGACCAGGTCGGCGAGGAACGGCACCTGCATCCGGGCCCCGTCCACCAGCATGCCGGGGTGCCAGCGGAACTCCGGGCGCTGGTCGCAGAAGAGCGTGCGCAGGCCGGGGACGGGCGCGGCGAGCGCGGCGAGCGAGAGGTTGAAGGGGCCGATGCCGACGCCGAGCAGGTCGTACGGCGGCTGGGGTGCTGGGGTGTCCACGGGGGTGTCCTAGGCGACGAAGGGGACGCGGGCACGGACCATCAGGGCGGCGCGCTTGTCGGGCAGGTCGAGTTCGGTGTCCAGCCGGAATCCGGCCCGTTCGAAGGCCCGGACGGAGCGCCGGTTGCGGACGTCCGGTTCGGCGACGACCCGTTCGCAGCGGGGCCGTTGCCGCAGGATCCGCTCGGCGAGGGCGGCCAGCAGGACGGCGCCGAGGCCCCGGCCGCGGCTCTCGGCGGGGCCGAGCAGGAGGTGGACGCCGGTGTCGTGCGGCCGGGCCGGGTAGTGCCGGGCGAGCGGGTCGAGGTCGGCGCGGTAGACCTCCCAGTAGCTCGTCGGGGCGCCGTCGAGCAGGCCGAGGCAGGGCACGCTGCGGCCGTCGCCGTCGAGTTGGGCCCGGAGGTGCCGTTCGGTGGCGTCGGGCGGCCCGGCGAGCTGCCAGAACGCGGCGATCTCGGGGTCGTTCATCCACCCGGCGAGCAGGTCCAGGTCGGCGGGCAGCCGGACCGGGCTGAGCCGGAACTCGCCGGCCGGGGTGGGGATCGCGCCCCATCCCGGCGGGTCGTCGAGCAGGCTCATGCGCCCGCCAGCGGGTTGGGGATGTCCACGTAGACGGACTGGGTGGCGACCGGGCCGACCAGTTCGTCCAGGCCGTTGATCCGGGTGAGCAGGTTGGCCTTGCACGGCAGGGTGGGCGCGTCGAGCAGCAGCCCGGGCAGCGCCGAGCCGGTGGCGGCGGCCCGCGGGCCGGCCAGGAAGCGGCGCAGCCCGGCCAGCAGCACGGTCTCGTCGGCGAGCCCCTGGCTGCCGAAGGCGCCGACCAGGCCGAGGACGTGGTTGATGCCGAGGTAGTAGGCGAAGTGGTGGTCGATCACCTCGTCGGGCAGGAAGGTGTCGCTGTGCTCGCCGAGCCCGGGCAGCCGCGCGGTGAGCCGGTCGGCGGCGCTCTCCCGGTAGTAGTAGCCCTGGTTGTCGCGGTAGCGGCCTCCGCTGGGCCAGCCGTCGGCGTCGAGCAGGACGAGGCTGTTCTGCTGGTGCGCCTCCAGGGCGATGCCGGCCGTGCCGTCCAGCCAGAGGACGGGCAGCACGACGGCGTCCAGGTAGCGCAGGAACCATTCGGCGGCGACGGTCCGCAGCGGACGGCCGCAGCGGACGGCGAGCGCCCGCAGGGTGTCGCCGAGCCGGGACGGCACGGTGTCGCCGGTGCCGAGCGGCTGTTCGGCGACCAGCCCGGCGACGCACAGCGCGCGGTCGGCGGGGGCGAAGGGCTGGGCGCGCAGCACGGTGTCCAGGCCGCCCGGGTCGCCGAGGGCGGGGTGGTCGACGCCGATCCAGGCCGGGTCGCGGACGATGTCGAAGCCGGGGTGGGCGCGGTGCCATTCGGCGGCCAGGCCGCTCTCCAGCAGCCGGTGCACCTCCAGGCCGCGGTGGAGTTCCTTGCGCAGGTTCTCCCGGCGGGAGTTGGTGATCCGCAGGCCGAGCGAGAGCTTGAACATCCAGGGGGTGCCGGGGCGGTAGACGGTGCGCACCGAGGAGGTGGGGTGCCAGGGTTCGCCGGCCGGGCCGAGGTCGTGCAGCAGCCCGTCGGCGAGCAGGGCGGCGACGGCCGGGCGGTGGGCGAGTTCGCGGGCCTGCCAGGGGTGCAGCGGCAGGGCGGCGGTGCCGGGCGGCAGGGCGGCATGGTCCCCGAGCAGGTCCGCGGTGATCCGGTCGGCGCTCTCGGTGAGGGCGGAGCCGGCGGCGAGCAGGTCGCGGTGGACCGCGTACCAGTGGAGTTGGAAGGAGCCGTGCAGTTCGGGCGAGTAGGCGGCGCTCTGGGCCGGGCCGAGGCCGTCGCGGCTCTTCGGGGTGGGGTGCAGCGGGTGGCCGAGCAGCAGGGACTGTTCGGCGGCGAGGAAGTGCGAGCGTTCCGGGCCGCCGGCGGGGGCGGCGGTGCGGCGGTGGGCGAGGATGTCGGCGGTGCGGACGACCGAGTCGGCGACCCGGGCGGCGAGGTCGGCGACCTGCCCGGGGTCGGGGCGGTCGGCGGCCGCGGCGGCGAGCAGCGCGGCGGTGGTGACGGCGTCCACGGGGGCGTCGGCGGTGCCCTCCCCGGCGGAGAGGACGGCGGGGCCGAACCGGTGCCAGCCGCCGGGCGACCAGTAGCGGACGGGGGCGGAGAGCCGGGCGGCGCCGCCGAGGACGGCGATCCGCAGCCGGCCGTCGGGGCCGGGGCGGGCGCCGGTCTCGCGCGTCCAGCAGCGCAGCAGGGCTTCCAGTGCGGCCTGTTCGGCGGCGACGGCGGGGTCCGGGTGCAGCAGCGGATCGGGCTCGGCCGGCCGGTCCGCGGGCAGCAGCGGGGCGGGCGGGGCTCCGGTGAGGGCGGTGCTCAAGGCTGCTCCTTGGGGCGCGTGGGGGTGCGGACGCACGGGTGGTGGAGAGGATCGGCGGGCGCTCGCACCGTCGCGTCAGGTAAGGGTTACCTATCCCTGACGGGTGATCACAAGGTTGACTCACTCGTCCGGGTGAAGATCGGGGATTGTCCGCGTCCGGCGCGCGGGGCCCTGCTGGGCCGACGGGCCGTCGGCGGCCACGTCACGGATCGGTGACCTCCGGTCGGGGCCGCAACCCGGGGGGCGACCGCCGCCGTCCTGGTGACCGGTGGAAGACTCCACAGCGGCGAGTCGCCGCACGACAGCCCGATCGAGCACAGGGGGAAGCGCACACATGCCATCGATCCACCGGTCAGCCATGGCCGTCGCCCTCGTCACGGGGGCGCTGCTCGCGGCGAGCGCCTGCGGGCCGGACGGCCCGGCGGGCGACGGGGGCGGCAGCGCCGCGCCGCCGCCCGCGTCCGGCACCGCCGCCCCGGGGGGCGGCGTGATCGGCGGGATCACCCTCCCGTCGGGCATCCCGACCAGTCTGCTGGAGGGCCTGCCGAAGTCCTGGGACGACCTGAAGAAGTGGAAGTTCGAGGACTGGGACTCGTGGGCGTCCAAGCACGTCTTCAACAACCCGGTGGTGAAGGACTTCTGGAACCCGGACAAGATGGGCGACTCCAAGCCCGCCGATCCGGCCCCGCCCACCGCCAAGCCGGCCGCCGACAACGGCGTGACGGACCCGGACCCGCCGGTGGTCAAGGCCGTGCCGGTGCCCCGCCCGTACACCAAGCAGCCGTCCGGGAAGGTGTTCTTCAGTGCCCAGGGCGGCCGGGGCAACTGCTCGGCGACGGTGATCACCGACCCGCAGCACCCGGGCAGGAGCAATCTGGTCTGGACGGCCGGCCACTGCGTGCACGCGGGCAAGGGCGGCGACTTCTTCAAGGACCTGGTCTTCGTTCCCGCCTACAACAACTCGGGCGCCTCCAGCGGCGGCAAGAAGGCCCCGCTGTCCGAACTGGCCCCGCTGGGCACCTGGTGGGCCGACCTGGTCACCACCTCGCCGCAGTGGATGGTCGAGGGCGGCGGCACCGGTGACGCCGCGAACCAGTACGACTTCGCCGTCATGCGGGTGCACAACCAGAACGACTCCGGCAAGTCGCTGGAGGAGACGGTCGGTTCGGCCGTCCCGGTCTGGTTCGACGCCCCGCGCGACAAGGTGTCCGTCGCGGCGGTCGGCTACCCGCTCTACAAGCCGTTCGACGGCCAGGAGCTGTACAGGTGCGACGGCGGCAAGCCGACCCGGCTGTCGTTCGACGCCAAGCGCCCGTCGATGCTCACCATCGGCTGCAACATGACCCAGGGCTCCAGCGGCGGCGGCTGGTTCGCCACCATGCCGGACGGGAAGACCGCCCTGGTCAGCAACACGTCCATCGGCACCGAGGACCACACCTCGCTGAGCGGCCCGTACCTGGAGACGGTCGCCAAGCAGGCGCTGGACTGGATCTCCAAGAAGCCGTAGGCCCTTTCCGGTCGGACCGGACCAAGCCGTACGGGCGGCGGAGGCCGCCCCCGGGGGACGATGCAGCATGCCGAAGCACACCGGCCGCGGACCGCGGCGCCGATCCGGACCGACCGGCGCCGCGGTGCTCGCCGTGCTCGCGCTCGCCGCGACCGCCTGCGGGCCGGACGACTCCGGCGCCGCGGCGGCCGCGCCACCGCCCGCCCTCCCCACCTCGGCGCCCACCAGCCTGGGCGACCTGACGGGCTGGAAGGTGGAGGACTGGGCCCGGTTCGTCTCCGGCAGCGGCTTCGCCAACGAGGTGGCCCCGGGCTTCTGGTCGACCACCCGGATGGCCGCCGCCAAGGGCCGGCCCACCCCGGAGTACCCGCTCACCGCCGCACCGGACGGCGGCCGGCCGGACGCCCCGCCCGCGGCCGTCGCGGCCACGCCGCAGCCGCACCCGTACGGCCCGGCCACCGCCGTGGTCGGCCGGCTCTTCGTCACCACGCCCCAGGGCGACGCGGTCTGCTCCGCGACGGTGGTCTCCGACCCGGCCAACCCGGGCCGCAGCAACCTCGTCTACACCGCCGCGCACTGCCTGCACGACGGCAAGGGTGGCGGCTGGCTGCGGAACATCACCTTCGTGCCCGGTTTCAACCGGGACGGCCAGGCGGCCCGCGGCAAACCGCTCACCGAGCAGCAGGCCGCGCCGTACGGCCGGTGGGTGGCGGTGCGCGCGCTGGTGTCGCCGACCTGGCTCGGGGAGGACGGCGTCGGCGCCCACCACCAGTACGACTACGGGATCATCCGGGTGCGCGGCGAGGGCGGCTCCGGCGCGTCGCTGGAGGAGGCGGTCGGCGGCTCGGTCCCGGTCTGGTTCAACGCCCCGCGCGAGCAGATCGGCTCGGCGACCGCGTACGGCTACCCGACCGATCGGCCGTCCGACGGCCTGGAGCTCTCCCGCTGCGAGTCCCCGGTCCCGCCGGCCAGGCTCTCCCCCGACCGGAGCCGCCCGCCGATGTACGTCACCGGCTGCACCGTGACCGGCGGCTCCAGCGGCGGCGGCTGGTTCGTCACCAAGGACGGCAAGCCCAACCTGATCAGCGTCACCGCGATCGGCAGCCGCAACCCGCCCGGGTACCTGGCCGGCCCCTCGCTCCAGGACCAGGCGAAGCAGGCCTTCGACTACTTCGCCAAGAACGTGAAGTAGCCCGCACGCCCGCACGCTCGGACGCCCGGACGCCCGGACGCCCGGACGAGCCCCCGCACGGCCCCGCACGCTCGCGCACGCGAAGGGCCCCCGCACGCTCGCGCGATGCCCAACGGCATCACGGTCGCGTCCGGGGGCCCTTCGTCGGCCCGTCGCCTCAGACCTGCAGCGCCACCGCGTAGCGCTCCAGTTCGGCGGCCAGCTCGGCCGGCACCTTGGCGTGCAGCAGCGTGCCCTCGCCGGTGTGCTCGGTGCCGAGCAGCTCGCCCTCGGCGTGCACCCGGGAGACCAGCCCGCCCTGGGTGTAGGGCACCAGGGCCCGCACCTCGATCGCCGGGCGCGGCAGCTCGTCGTCGATGAGCTTCAGCAGCTCCTCGATGCCCTCGCCGCTGCGGGCCGACACCACGATGGCGTGCGGCTCGCGGAGCAGCAGGCGCTGCAGCACGTGCGGGTCGGCGGCGTCCGCCTTGTTGATCACCACGATCTCCGGCACGTTCTGCGCGTCGACCGAGACGATGACCTCGCGGACGGCGGCCAGCTGCGTCTCCGGCTCGGGGTGCGAGCCGTCGACCACGTGCAGGATGAGGTCCGCGTCGGCGACCTCCTCCATGGTCGAGCGGAAGGCCTCGACCAGGTGGTGCGGCAGGTGCCGGACGAAGCCGACGGTGTCGGCCAGGGTGTAGAGCCGCCCGCTCGGGGTCTGGGCCCGGCGGACGGTCGGGTCCAGGGTGGCGAACAGGGAGTTCTCCACCAGGACGCCCGCCCCGGTGAGCCGGTTGAGCAGGGACGACTTGCCGGCGTTGGTGTACCCGGCGATGGCCACCGACGGCACCTGGTGGCGCTTGCGCTCCTGGCGCTTGGTGTCGCGGCCCTTCTTCATCTCGGCGATCTCGCGGCGGAGCTTCGCCATCTTCTCGCGGATCCGGCGCCGGTCGGTCTCGATCTTGGTCTCACCGGGACCACGGGTCGCCATGCCGCCGCCGGACGAGGCGGAGCCGCCACCACCCATCTGCCGGGACAGCGACTGACCCCAGCCGCGCAGGCGCGGCAGCATGTACTGCATCTGCGCGAGCGAGACCTGCGCCTTGCCCTCCCGGGACTTGGCGTGCTGGGCGAAGATGTCCAGGATCAGGGCCGTCCGGTCGACGACCTTGACCTTGACCACGTCCTCCAGGTGGATCAGCTGGCCGGGGGTGAGCTCACCGTCGCAGACCACGGTGTCGGCGCCGGTGGCCGCCACGATGTCGCGCAGTTCCTTCGCCTTGCCGGAGCCGATGTAGGTGGCCGCGTCGGGCTTGTCGCGGCGCTGGATCACGCCGTCCAGCACCTGGGAGCCGGCCGTCTCGGCGAGGGCGGCGAGCTCGGCCATCGAGTTCTCCGCCTCCTCCAGGGTGCCGTCCGTCCAGACGCCGACGAGCACCACGCGCTCCAGGCGGAGCTGGCGGTACTCGACCTCGGTGACGTCTTCGAGTTCGGTGGAGAGGCCGGCGACGCGGCGCAGGGCGGCACGCTCGCTGCGGTCGTACTGGTCGCCGTCGTAGTGGTGGCCGCGGTCCTCGTCGATGGCCGCGAGGTCCTCGTCCATGAGGGCTTCCGCCCGCAGACCGTTCAGGCGGCGCGGGGCGTCGGCGTGGTCGCGGGTGTCGGACGTGGAGGTCATTCTGTCCTTTGGTCGCTGGTGCGGATGGCCTGTGGGGACCGCCCTGTGCGGTCCCACCCGGAGTCTGCCCAGCTGCCGCCCCGGTTACCGCCGGGCGAGGTGAGCTACCCCTCAGGTCCTCGGGTGCCATCGGGGCTCCTGTGCCCTGAGAACGCCGTGGACCGGCCGTGAATTCCCCATGATGGTCCCACGCCCGGCGCGGACCGGTCATCCCCATTTTCCCCGGAGTGGCGGGCCCCGCCGGTGTCCGGGGCCTGCGGCCGGCTGACGTCGTACACCCCGGAGACCTTGAGCATCGCCCGCATCAGCGCGGGCAGCGCGGCCGGCTCGGGCAGTTCGACGGTGTAGGTGTGCCGGACCCGCAGCTCCTGCGGCGGTTCGACCTCGGCCGAGACGATGCCGACGTCCTCGGCGGAGATGGCCGCGGTGAGGTCGGCGAGCAGCCGGGGCCGGTTGAGCGCCTCGGCCCGCAGGGTGGCCCGGTGGCCGGCCGCCGGGGTGCCCTCCGGCCGCCAGCGGACCTCCAGCTCGGCGCGCCCGGCCGCGCGCATCCGCTCCCCGGCCGGGCAGCCGGTGCGGTGCACGGCGACGGCTCCGCCGCGGATCGGGTAGCCGGCCACCTCGTCCGGCGGCACGGGCGTGCAGCAGCGGGCCAGCCGGACCGGCGCCCCGGGCCGGCCGGCCACCGCGACCGGGGCCGGTCGGCGCTCGGTGGTGCGGTGCGCGGGCGGGACGGGCTGGCCGCTGGAGGGGCCGGTGCGCACCGCCGGGAGCCGGGCCGGGTGGTCGGCGAGCCAGCGTTCGATGGCCAGCCGGGCGGCCGGGGTCCGGGCGTGCGCGAGCCACTCGGGCGCGGGCCCGGAGGGTTCGGCGGGGCGCGGCCCGTCCTCGGTGAGCACGGTTCCGGTGGGCACGGCCTCGGTGAGCACGGCGAGCAGGTCGCCGTCCTGCAAGACGGTGGAGAGCGCGGTGAGCCGGCCGTTGACCCGGGCTCCGATACACCGGTGGCCGGTCTCCTCGCCGAGCAGGTAGGCGGCGTCCACGCAGGTGGCGCCGGCCCTCAGCTGAAGCGTTTCGCCGCTCTCCGTCACGACGGTGATCTCGCGGTCGCCGGCCAGGTCGGCGGTGAGCGCGGACCAGAAGGCGTCCGGGTCGGGCGTCTCCTGCTGCCACTCCAGCAGCCGGCTGAGCCAGCCGGGCCGGGCCGGGTCGGTGCGGTCGAGTTCGTCGGCGTCCTGGACGGCGCCGGCCGGCTCCGGGTCGCCGAGCGCGACCACCCCGGTCTCGGCGACCTCGTGCATCCGCCGGGTGCGCACCAGCACCTCGACGACCGTGCCGCCGCTGAGCGCCACGGCGGTGTGCAGCGACTGGTAGAGGTTGAACTTGGGGGCGGCGACGAAGTCCTTGAACTCGCCGGGCAGCGGCGTCCAGCAGGTGTGCAGCTCGCCGAGCACGGCGTAGCAGTCGGCGTTCTCCTCGACGACCACCAGCAGCCGCCCGAAGTCGGCGGGCTGCGGCCCCTGCGGCCGCCCGTCCGGGCCGGGCGCGGCGGCCCGCTTGAGCAGCACCCGGTGCAGCGACACGCAGTGCCGGGGCCGGACGGTGACCTCGGCGGCCACCCCGGTCTCGGACAGCTGGCGGGCCAGCAGCCGGGCGAAGGGGGCCAGCAGGGTGTCCGGCTCGCCCTCGTGACCGGCCATCAGGGCCCGGGTGCGGGCGTGCTCCTCGGGGTGCAGGGTGGCGAAGACGATGTCCTCCAGCTCCGCCTTGAGCACCTGGATGCCGAGCCGTTCGGCCAGCGGGATCAGCACGTCCCGGGTGACCTTGGCGATCCGCACCTGGCTGGCCGGTTTCATGTGCCGGATGGTGCGCATGTTGTGCAGCCGGTCGGCGAGCTTGATCACCATCACCCGGACGTCGTCGCCGGTGGCGACCAGCATCTTGCGGAAGGTCTCGGCCTCGGCGGCGGCGCCGAAGTCGACCTTCTCCAGTTTCGTCACCCCGTCGACCAGGTAGGCGACTTCGGGCCCGAAGCCGGCACTCACCTGATTGAGCGTCAATTCGGTGTCCTCGACGGTGTCGTGGAGCAGCGAGGCGACCAAGGTGGTTGTCCCGGCGCCGAGTTGGGCCAGGATCATGGTGACGGCGAGCGGGTGGGTGATGTACGGCCCGCCGCTCTTGCGCTTCTGGCCCCGGTGGCTGGCCTCGGCGAGCCGGTAGGCCCGGGCGAGCAGGCCGAGGTCGGCCTGCGGATGGTGCTCGCGGTGGACTCGGACGAGCGGTTCGAGGGCGTCCGGGACGGGCGGCCGGCCGGTGGCCAGCAGGGCGGCCCGCCCGGCCCGGCCGAGCGCGGCCCGGCCGAGCTCCCCCAGGGGCCGCCTGGCCCCGGCTTGCCGTGCGGACGTCGGCTGCCCCGTCAGGGACTGCCCGGCTTCGATGGTCATCGGCGCACCTCCGGCAGCGATCACCGGCCGCCACCCCGCCGAGGGGCGTCTTCCCGGTGGTCCATGCTACCGAGCAGAGCACGTTCCGCGATGCCTTGCTTCCCGTCCGCGACACGCGTCACTCGAACGGGCGGATTCACCGCCGCGCGAAATGGGCAAACCGGGCCGTCAGCTGTCCGAGCCGCGCCCCAGGCGTGTCAGACCCGCCCCAGTTCGGCCCACCAGCGGGCGTCGATCTCGCCGGCGGCCACGATGACCGCCGGGCCGGTCTTCTCGATCCGGCCGTCCGGGTGCTCGGTGATGACCAGTCGGCCGCCCGGCACGTCCACGGTGTAGGTGGCCGGCTCGCCGGTGACCGCCGGGTCGACGCCGTCCCGGCGGATGGCGGCCACCGCGACGGCGCAGGTGCCGGTCCCGCAGGAGCGGGTCTCGCCGGAGCCGCGCTCGTACACCCGCATGGCGACGTGCCGCGGCCCGCGGTCCACCACGAACTCGACGTTCACGCCTTCCGGGTAGGCCCCTTCGGGGCTGGTCAGCGGCGCGGACAGCAGGTCCCCGGCGTGGTCGAGGCTGTCCACGAAGACCACCGCGTGCGGATTGCCCATGTTGACGTTCAGCGCGGGCCAGCGCCGCGCGCCGACCGCGACCTCGACGCCGTCCGGCCCGGGCAGTCGGGCCCGACCCATGTCGACGGTGACCTCGCCGGGCGTCCCGTCCCCGGCGTCCTCGGCGACCCGCACCGTCCGCACCCCGGCGCGGGTGGCGACCGCGAACTCGCCGGGCTCGGCCAGGCCGGCCTCGACCAGGTAGCGGGCGAAGACCCGCACGCCGTTGCCGCACATCTCGGCGATGCTGCCGTCGGAGTTGCGGTAGTCCATGAACCACTCGGCCCGGTCGGCCTGGTCCGCGGCGGCCGGCTCGGCGGCGGAGCGCACCACGCGCAGCAGCCCGTCCCCGCCGATGCCGGCCCGCCGGTCGCACAGCGCGGCGACGGCCGCGGGGCCGATCTCCAGCGCGCCGTCCGGGTCCGGGACGATGACGAAGTCGTTCTGGGTGCCGTGCCCCTTGAAGAAGGGGACGCCGACCGGCTGCGGGGAGGATGCGCTCACCCTCCCGATGGTACTGAACGGGCGCACCGGCCACCCGGGCGGTCCGACCGGTGGATCGGCGCGGGGCAGCAGGGGGGCGACACCGGCAGCCCACGGATCAGCGCAGGTAGGCGACCCGCCAGACGGCCAGCGCACAGGCCACCAGCGCGATCAGGGTGTAGAGCGCGATCGCCTTCCAGCCGGCCCGCTGCCCGGAGCCGCGGCGCGGCAGGCCCGGCCACTTGTACCCGGCGTGCCGGGCGGCCATCGCCCCCCAGCCGACCGAGGCGGCGGTGAGCAGCAGCCCGAGCATGCCGACCATGGTGGCGCGCGCGCCGGCCGAGCCGAAGGCGAGCGGGAAGGCGAACATCAGCGAGCCGAGGATGCCCAGCAGGGCGATCGGCAGGGTCTGCCACCAGCGGAGCCGGCGCAGCGGTCGGATCTCCCGCTCGTGCACCGCGCCCGCCGGGGTGCGGGTGTCCAGGGCCGGCAGTGCGACCGCGTAGGAGGTGGGCGCCTCCAGGCCGGTCAGCACGGGGAGGTCACCCATCGTCGACTCGTCGGCCGGTGCGGTGACACTCCCGCTCTGGCCGGGTTCGGGGCCGGTACCCGTCGACACGCGGCCTCCCCTGACAGTTCGACACGAGCGGACTCGCGGTCGGGCACGGTCGGCCCGCGCGGCCGACCCCTACGCCTTCGATGATGGCATGTCCAGACGGGCGTTCCGGGCCTGACCGGCGTCGACGGGTGATCCGTGGCCATCACGTGATCGGGCCGTGACCGCCGGTTCGTCCTGCACGGCCACCTGCGCGCGCAGGTGCACCGCCGGATTGGCCGGAACCCGCCTACCCGGCCGGACGCTCCTGACGGTCGATCAGCTCCAGGGAGCGTTCCAGCAGCTCGACGGGGTCGGTGCCGGCCGGCCGGGACAGCCAGTTGATCCGGCCGTCGCGGCGGAACCAGGACTCCTGACGGCGGGCGAAGCGCTTGGTGGCCCGGACGGTCTCCGCCCGTGCCTCGTCCTCGGTGCACTCGCCGGCGAAGTGGTCCAGCACCTGCTGGTAGCCGAGCGCCCGGGAGGCCGTCCGCCCCTCCCGCAGCCCGACCCGCTCCAGCGCGCGCACCTCGTCCAGCAGTCCGGCCCGCCACATCAGGTCGACCCGCAGCGTGATCCGCTCGTCCAGTTCGGGGCGCGGCACCGCGACCCCGATCTGCACCGCGTCGTAGACGGCGGTGTTGCCGGGCAGGTTCGCGGTGAACGGCTGCCCGGTGATCTCGATGACCTCCAGCGCGCGGACGATCCGCCGCCCGTTGCCGGTCAGGATCGCCTCCGCGGCCGCCGGGTCCAGCTCGGCCAGCCGCCGGTGCAGCGCGAGCGGGCCGGCCTCCTCCAGCTCGGCCTCCAGCCGGGCCCGGACCGCCGGGTCGGTGCCGGGGAACTCCATCTCGTCGATCGCCGCCCGGACGTACAGCCCGGAGCCGCCGACCAGGACGGGCGTGCGCCCGGCCGCGAGCAGCCGGTCGATCTCGGCCCGGGCCAGCCGCTGGTACTCGGCGACGCTGGCGGCCTCGGTGACGTCCCAGACGTCCAGCAGGTGGTGCGGCACGCCGCCGCGCTCGGCGGGGGTGAGCTTGGCGGTGCCGATGTCCATGCCCCGGTACAGCTGCATCGAGTCGGTGTTGATCACCTCGCCGCCGAGGCTGCGGGCGATGGCGACGGCCAGGTCGGACTTGCCGGCGGCGGTCGCGCCGACGATGCAGACCACTCGGGGCTGGGCGGCGCGGGACTGGTCGGTACGGGAGCTGCTCACCGCTCCAGTCTCGCAAAACCGCCGCCGCACCGGTGATCGGGCTGCCCGTCGGCCCCGACTGCGCGACGATGTGACTGTGTCCAGCCGTCTCCGGCCATCTCCGCCGTTTCCGCAGTTGAGCCGGTTTGCGAACGGTTCGGCGGTGACGGACGTTGGGCAGGAGACAGGGACGAAAGGGTGAGATCGCCATGGGTCTGATGGACAACCTCAAGGGCAAGGCCGAAGAGCTCAAGGGCAAGGCCAGTGAGCTCGCCGGCAAGCACAGCGAGCAGATCGAGCACGCGGTGGACAAGGCCGGCGGCGCGATCGACAAGGCGACCAAGGGCAAGTACAGCGAGAAGATCGAGCACGGCGCCAGCAAGGCCAAGGGCGCGGTGGACGACTTCGCCCACAAGCCGAAGCCGGGCGAGGAGGGGCCGGCCGGCGGCAACGGCCAGGCGCCGCGGGCCTGACGCCCCGCGCTCCGATCAGCTCCAGGACGCCACGACGTAGCCGACCCCGTACGGGGCGTCCTGGTAGCCGAGCCGCGCGGTGAGGCCGGCGCCCTCCGCGGCGCCGGCCAGCACCTGCCAGGGCGCCCGGCCCTCGGCCTTGAGCTCGGCGGCCAGCCCGGCGTCCAAAGCGGCGAGCGCGGGCAGGTCGGCTGAGCCCAGCGCGGCGGCCAGGGCGGCGTCGAAGCCCTCGGCGCGCTCGTCCAGGTAGCCGGGCGCCTTCACCGAGCGGCAGGCGCTGCCGTCGCCCACCACCAGCAGGCCGACCCGGTCGGCCAGCTGGGCCAGGCCCTGGCCGAGCCCGAGCATCCGGTCGGCGGGCGCGTCGGCGGGCACCGCGCAGGCGTGCGTCGGCAGCGTCACCCCGGCGCGCTCCAGCAGCCAGGCGCCGACCGTCAGCGAGGGCGCCAGCTCCGGCCCCTCGACCCGGCCGCCGGGCAGCTTGGCGACCAGCGGCACCCCGTAGCGGTGGAAGGAGCCGGCCCCGCCCTCGGTCCACACCTCGGCCTCCGGGCCGGCGCCGACCACCACGACCAGCTGCGGTCCGGCCGCGATCAGCGCCGCGAGGGCCTCGTCGCAGGCGGCCCGCAGCGGGTCCAGTTCGGCGGCCGCCCCGGCGGCGACCTCGGGGACGAGCAGCGGCGGACAGGGGCACACGGCGGCGGCTACCAGCATGCGGATCACTCTAGCCAAACGGCGACGGCGGCCCGGCCGGACTCGAAGTCCCGCCGGGCCGCCGGTGGAGGAGCGGGCCGCCGTTCGAGGAGCGGGACCCGTTCGAGGAGCGGGCCGTCAGTCGCCGCAGCAGGCCCCGCCCGCCGGAGCGGCCAGGGGCAGCGCGGCCGGGGCACCGATGCCCGGCAGGCCGAGCATCACCCCGGCCGGCTTGGCCGCGGGCTTGGCCTGGCGCTTCTCCCAGGCGTCGCCGGCCCGGGTGCGGCGCACCGCGAGCGACGGGCCCTCGGCGAGCAGGTGGTGCGGGGCGGCGTAGGTGATCTCGACGGTCACCAGGTCGCCCGGGCGCACCGGCTCCGTCGGCCTGGTGAAGTGCACCAGCCGGTTGTCGGGGGCGCGGCCGGAGAGCCGGTCGGTCTTGTCGTCCTTCTTGCCCTCGCCCTCGGCGACCAGGATCTCCAGGGTGCGGCCGACCTGCTTCTTGTTCTCCTCCCAGGAGATCTCCTCCTGGAGGGCGATCAGCCGGTCGTAGCGGGCCTGCACGACGGCCTTCGGCACCTGGTCCGCCATCTCGGCGGCCGGGGTGCCGGGGCGCTTGGAGTACTGGAAGGTGAAGGCGTTGGTGAAGCGGGCCTCGCGGACAGTGTGCATCGTCTGCTCGAAGTCCTCCTCGGTCTCGCCGGGGAAGCCCACGATGATGTCCGTGGAGATGGCCGCGTCCGGCATCGCCTCGCGAACCTTCCGGATGATCCCGAGGAAGCGCTCCTGGCGGTAGGAGCGACGCATCGCCTTGAGGACGGTGTCGGAGCCGGACTGCAGCGGCATGTGCAGCTGGTGCATCACGTTCGGCGTCTCGGCCATCGCGGCGATCACGTCGTCGGTGAAGTCGCGCGGGTGCGGCGAGGTGAAGCGGATCCGCTCCAGGCCCTCGATCTGGCCGGCGGCGCGCAGCAGCTTGGAGAAGGCCTCGCGGTCGCCCAGGTCGGAGCCGTAGGCGTTGACGTTCTGGCCGAGCAGGGTCACCTCGATGACGCCCTCGTCCACCAGCGCCTCGATCTCGGCGAGGACGTCGCCGGGGCGGCGGTCCTCCTCCTTGCCGCGCAGCGCGGGGACGATGCAGAAGGTGCAGGTGTTGTTGCAGCCGACGGAGATGGCGACCCACGCGGCGTACGCGGACTCGCGGCGGGTCGGCAGGGTGGAGGGGAAGGTCTCCAGCGACTCCAGGATCTCGACCTGGGCCTTGCGCTCGACCGCGGCCCGCTCCAGCAGCGCCGGCAGGTGGCCGATGTTGTGGGTGCCGAACACCACGTCGACCCAGGGGGCCTTGCGGACGATGGTGTCGCGGTCCTTCTGGGCGAGGCAGCCGCCGACGGCGATCTGCATGCCCTTGTGGCGGCTCTTGACCGGCGCCAGCTGCCCGAGGTTGCCGTACAGCTTGTTGTCGGCGTTCTCCCGCACCGCGCAGGTGTTGAACACGACCAGGTCCGGGTCGCCGTCCTGCCCGGCCTTGACGTAACCCGCGTCCTCCAGCAGGCCGGACAGCCGCTCGGAGTCGTGGACGTTCATCTGGCAGCCGTACGTGACGACCTTGTAGCTCTTCAATCCGCTCTCACCGCTCACCAGACCAGGGTACGGGCAGCCGCGAAGCGCTTTTCCCCCACCGTTTCCCCTCCCGTTCCGGCGGAGCGCCTGGCAGTATCCCTGCATGACCCCCACCACCCCGTCCCGTCTCGGCGCCGCCGTCCGCACCGCGGCCCGCAGCCCGCTGTGGCGGACGGTGCTGGTGCTGGTGCTGCTGGTCGCGGGGCTGGGCGGCTGGTGGCTGTCGGCGGGCCGCTCGCCCGGCTACCCGCGCGGCGAGACGCGCTTCGCGACCGGCGTGCAGCGCGGTGTCTACGACCGGTACGGGCAGCTGCTGGAGGCCCACGTCGCCAAGGCCATGCCGGGGGTGCGGCTGGCCCTGGACAACACCGAGGGCTCGATCGACAACCTGGCCCGGGTGACCAGCGGCCAGGACGACTTCGCGATCGCCACCGCCGACGCCGTCGCCGACTACCAGGGCCCGGGCAAGGACCGGCTGCGGGCGATCGCACGGCTGTACGACGACTACCTCCAGCTGATCGTCCCGTCCTCCTCGACGGTGCACCGCACGGCCGACCTCAAGGGGCTGCGGGTCGGCGTGGGCCTGCCGCAGTCCGGGGTGAACCTGGTGACCAGGCGGCTGCTGGCCGCGGCCGGCCTGGACCCGGACCACGACATCGTCCCGGTGTCGGCGGGCGTCGGGGACGCCGCCGACCAGCTGCGGGAGAACAAGCTCGACGCCTTCTTCTGGTCCGGCGGGCTGCCGACCAGCGCCCTCACCGACCTGTCCGACCACATGCGGATGCGGGTCGTGCCGCTGGGGGACCTCGCCGGGGCCATCCACAAGATGGAGGGCGGCGGCACCGATGCCTACCGGGCGGCCACCATGCCCAAGGGCACCTACCCGAACGCCGACCCCAAGGACGCCGTCTCCACCGTGGCCGTGCCCAACCTGCTGATCACCCGGGACGACGTGGACCCGGGCCTGGTCGAGGGCATGACCCGGGCGGTGATCGACAGCCGCGACCAGATCGGCGCTCAGGTGCACGCCGCCCAGCTGGTCGACCTGCGCACCGCCGTCTACACCGACCCGCTCCCGCTGCACGAGGGCGCGGCCCGCTACTACCGCTCGGTGAAGCCCTGAAGGTGGAGCCCTGAAGCCCGGAAGCCCTGACGCCGCACGGGCGCCGTGGGCCCGTACGGGCTACCGCTTCTCCGGCCGCGGCACCGCCAGCGTCACCGCGAGCCCGGTCGGCTGGACCGGGGCGAAGGCGAGCGAACCGCCGCCCGCCGCCAGCAGGGTGCGGGCGATCGACAGGCCGAGCCCGGAGCCGTCCACGTTCTGGTGCCGCGGGCTGCGCCAGAAGCGGTCCCCGGCGCGGGGCAGCTCGTCCTCGGCGAGGCCGGGCCCGGCGTCCGTGACGGTCACCGCGACCTCGTCCCGGCGCACCGAGACCTTCAGCCGCACCCCGCTGCCGGCCGGGCCGAACTTGAGCGCGTTGTCCAGCACGGCGTCCAGGGCGGAGCCGAAGCCGATCGGGTCCGCCATGCCGACGGCGAGCGCCGGGCCCTCCCAGCGCAGCTCGATCCCGCGCTGCTCGGCGACCGGCCGCCAGGCGTCGACCCGGGCCAGGGTGAGCGCGGCGAGATCGGTCTGCTCGGGTTCGGGGCGGGCGTGCTCGGCGGTGGCCAGGCCCAGCAGGTCGTCCAGCACCCGGGCCAGCCGGACGCCCTCCTCCCGGACGCCGCCGAGCTCCTCCTCGTGCCCCTCGGGCAGTTCCAGGCCGAGCACCTCGACCCGCAGCAGCAGGGCCGCCAGCGGGTTGCGCAGCTGGTGCGAGGCGTCCGCGACGAAGGCCTTCTGCTGGTCCATGGCGAGCACCACGTGGTCGGCCATCTCGTTGAACGAGCGGGCCAGCCGCTGCAGCTCGGGCGGGCCGCCGCCGGGCGCGACCCGGGCGGCCATCCGGCCGGTGGCGATGTCGTGGGTGGCCCGGTCGAGGGTGCGGACCGGGCGCAGCACCCACTCGGTGAGCCGACCGGCCAGCAGCACCGCGACGATCATCGCGGCGGCCTCGCCGGCGCCGATCACCAGCCAGCTGTGCAGGATCCGGGTGCGCAGCGCCCCGGTGGGGGACTCGCTGAGCACCACCGCGACCACGTCGCCGTCGCGCACCACCGGGGTGGCGACGGTCAGGGTGCGGTCGTCGGTCCACGGCCAGACCTGGGGCGGGTTGTGGCTGCGCCGCCCGTCCAGCGCCTCCTGGAAGGCCTGCGCGCCCCAGCCCCCGGGGGGCACCCGCCAGTCGGCGGGGGCGGCGGCGATCGGCACGCCGTCGCGCTGGAAGATGCCCAGCCGCACGCCGTACAGGTCGTGGTAGCGGCGGACCTCGGCGTCGATCGCGTGCCGGCGGCTGACGTCGCCGGGGGCGGGCTCCGGGTCGCCCTTGAGCGCGGACTCCACCGCCGAGGGGCCGGAGGTGGGCAGGTCCTGGGCGAAGCGGGCGGCGTCGTCGAGCCGGTCGACGACCACCTTGCTCTGCTCGGCCGCCGCGACCGCCGCCGCGAGCGGCAGCCCCAGGGCGGCCAGGACGCAGAGCATGAGGGCGATCAGGATGCCGAGCAGGCGGGTGCGCACGTGCGGTCAGCGCTCCGCGGGGGCGGGCGGGGCCGGGTCCGCGGCGGGCGCCGGGGACTCCGGGATCAGGCGGTAGCCGACGCCGCGGACGGCCTCGACCAGGCCGGGCAGCGCGAGCTTGTTGCGCAGCGAGCCGATGTGCACCTCCAGGGTGCGCCCGTTGCCCTCCCAGCCGCTGCGCCAGACCTCGCTGAAGATCTGCTCGCGCCGGTAGACCACGCCGGGGCTCTGGGCGAGCAGGGCGAGCAGGTCGAACTCCTTGCGGGTGAGCGGCACGTCCCGGCCGTCCACGCTGACCCGGCGGCGCTCCCGGTCGATCCGGATGCCGCGGGACTCCAGCGGGCCGCGCTGCTGCGGGACGGCGTCGGGCGCGGGCACCGCCACCGAGGCGGGGGCGGCGCCGCGGCGGGCCACCGCGTGGATGCGGGCGAGCAGCTCGCCCATGTCGTAGGGCTTGGTGACGTAGTCGTCGGCGCCCAGGTTGAGGCCGTGGATCCGGGAGCGGATGTCGGCGCGGGCGGTGACCATGATCACCGGGACGCCGCTGCCGGCCCTGATCCGGCTGCACACCTCGAAGCCGTCGCGGTCGGGCAGCCCGAGGTCGAGCAGCACCACCCGGTACGGGTCGTTCCCGTCCGGCACCAGGGCGTCCAGCGCCTCGTGCCCGCTGCGGGCGTGCCGGACCTGGAAGCCGTGCCGGCCCAGTACCGCGACCAGCGCGGCGGCCACGCGTTCGTCGTCCTCGACGAGCAGCAGTCGCATCCTGTTCTCCTCCTTCCCCCACCTGATCACCGGGACCGCCCGGTCGGGCCCCGGTCCTGCGCAGTATGAGCCAGTGGGCGGCCCGGCGCCAGGCTCGGTCGCCCGACGGCTGCCACGGGGCGGGGCGCGCCGGCGCGGACGCCCGCTTTCACATGCCCCGTTGGCGACCCGGCGAACGGCCCGCGAGCAGCGTGTGGCCGTTTCGTGATCCTCAAGTTCCGCTCAGATCGGCTGACGGAACGTCGTCATCACTCCTATGGTCGGCCCACCGGGGGCTGCGGCTCCGCCGGTCGCGGCTCCCGGATTTCGTACCACCATTGCCGCCCAAGGGAGTTCAGACTTTCACGGGCCGACACGAGGGAGCAGGCGCGATGGCCGAGAATCCGGTCGAGGACTCCACCCCTGCAGCCGCCCCCCTGGTCGTGCTGAGCAGCGTGAACAAGCACTACGGAGCGCTGCACGTCCTCCAGGACATCGACCTGAAGATCGTCCAGGGCGAGGTCGTGGTCCTGATCGGGCCGTCCGGCTCCGGCAAGTCGACGCTCTGCCGGACGATCAACCGGCTGGAGACCATCGACTCCGGCACGATCACCATCGACGGCCGCCCGCTGCCCGCCGAGGGCAAGGAGCTGGCCCGGCTGCGCGCCGAGGTCGGCATGGTGTTCCAGAGCTTCAACCTGTTCGCGCACAAGACGGTGCTGGAGAACGTCGTCATCGGCCAGGTCAAGGTGCGCGGGATCGCCCGGGCGCAGGCCGAGAAGACCGCCCGCGAACTGCTGGAGCGGGTCGGTGTCGGCGCGCAGGCGGACAAGTTCCCCGCCCAACTCTCCGGCGGCCAGCAGCAGCGCGTGGCGATCGCCCGGGCGCTGGCGATGAAGCCCAAGGTGATGCTCTTCGACGAGCCCACCTCGGCCCTCGACCCGGAGATGGTCAACGAGGTGCTGGAGGTCATGCGCCAGCTGGCCGCCGACGGCATGACGATGGTCGTGGTCACCCACGAGATGGGTTTCGCCCGCTCCGCCGCCAACCGCGTGCTGTTCATGGCCGACGGCCGGATCGTCGAGCAGAACACCCCGGACGCCTTCTTCACCGCGCCGCGTTCCGACCGTGCCAAGGACTTCCTCTCGAAGATCCTCCACCACTGACGCTTCGAGACCACGCGGGGCCGCCGCCGGCAAGGACGCCGGGCGGCCCTGCCCGCGCACGCACCTTCCAGACGCCAGAGCCCGGTTAGCCGTGGCCCAGCTCCCAGGAGAACAACCCTCATGAGGACTCGTCGCACCCTCGCCGTCGCGCTCTGTGCCGTCGCGCTCACCGCCACCGCCGCCTGCGGCAAGGACGGCACCCCCGGCGCCACCGCCGCGAGCAGCGGCAACGCCCCGGCGCTGCCCACCTACACGGTCAAGACCGACGTCAAGATCGACTCGGCGATCCTCGCCGAGGCGAAGAAGCGCGGTCAGCTGATCATCGGCGCCAAGGCCGACCAGCCGTTCCTGGGCTTCGAGGACGTCGCCAGCGGCGACCGCAGCGGCTTCGACATCGAGATCGCCAAGATGATCGCCGCCGACCTCGGCTTCAGCCCGCAGCAGATCAAGTGGCAGACGCTGGTCTCCTCGCAGCGCGAGCCGGCCATCGCCAAGGGCCAGATCGACTTCTACGTCGGCACCTACAGCATCAACGACGAGCGCAAGAAGACGGTCTCCTTCGCCGGCCCGTACTACATCGCCGGCCAGGACTTCCTGGTGAAGGCCGACAACACCTCGATCACCGGCCCGGAGAGCGTCGGCGGCAAGAACATCTGCACCGCCACCGGCTCCACCTCGATCAAGAACATCCAGCAGTACAACCCGAAGATCACGCAGTTCGACACCTACTCGGCCTGCGTCGAGAAGCTGCTGTCCGGCGAGGTCGACGCGGTCACCACCGACGACGCGATCCTCAAGGGCTACGCCTCCAAGTACGCCCCCAAGCTCAAGGTGGTCGGCAAGCCGTTCACCAAGGAGAACTACGGCGTCGGTCTCAACAAGGACGACGCGGTCCTGCGCAACGCCATCAGCGACGCGCTCAAGGCCCACGAGGACAACGGCGACTGGAAGAAGGCCTACGACGCGACCCTGGGCGCGTCCGGCTCCGCCGCGCCGGCCGTGCCGGCCCTCGAACGCTACTGATCCGGTCCACGCCCGACCATCCGTCCTGACCATCTGATGAGAGGAGGGCCGCCGGATGGGGTTCCTGTTCGAGCAGGACAACTTCGCGTTGTTCCGCGACGGCTTCCTGCAGACGATCGAGCTGAGCGCGCTCAGCGCCCTGCTCGCCCTGCTGCTGGGCACCCTGCTGGCGGCCTTCCGGGTCTCCCCGGTGCCGGTCCTGCGTGCCTTCGGCACCGCCTGGGTCACGCTGTTCCGCAACACCCCGCTGACCCTGCTGTTCTTCGCCGTCACCTTCGGCCTGCCGCCGCTCGGGGTGCACTTCGGCCACCTCACCTTCGCGGTGCTGGCGCTCGGCGGCTACACCGCCTCGTTCGTCTGCGAGGTGATCCGCTCGGGCATCAACACCGTGCCGCTCGGCCAGGCCGAGGCGGCCCGCAGCCTCGGCATGAGCTTCGGCCAGACCCTCACCCTGGTCATCCTGCCGCAGGCCACCCGGACCGTCCTGGCCCCGCTGAGCAGCGTGTTCATCGCGCTGCCGAGGAACTCGGCGATCGCCGGCGCGTTCAGCGTCAGCGAGCTGTACAGCGTGCAGCAGACCCTCTCCGAGCGCGGCTACGCGATCTTCGGGATCTTCTTCTGGGTGGCCTGTGCCTACCTGGTGATCAGTGCCACGGTCGCCACGCTGTTCCGCGTCCTGGAATCCCGACTGGCGGTGGCCCGATGAGCAACCTCTTCACCCGCACCCCCACGGCCAGCGTCCTCTACGACGCCCCCGGCCCGCGGGCCCGCACCCGGTACCGGCTGTTCGGGGTGCTGGCGCTGATCGGTGTCGCCGCCCTGCTCTGGTACGTCTTCGCCGCGCTCTCCGACAACGGCCAGTTCGACCCGCAGATGTGGGACGCGTTCCAGTACAACACCGTCCAGCAGCGCATCGTGGACGGCCTGCTCTCCACCCTGGAGGCCTTCGGCCTGGCCGCACTGTTCTCGCTCGCCCTGGGCGGCCTGCTCGCCGCCGGGCAGCTCTCCGACCACAAGCCGGTCCGCTGGGCGGCCGTCGGCTTCGTCCAGTTCTTCCGGGCGATGCCACTGCTGATCCTGATCGTCGCGCTCTACTACGCGTTCTTCGCGAAGGAGCCGATGTGGGCGCTGGTGCTCGGCCTCACCCTCTACAACGGCTCGGTGCAGGCCGAGATCATCCGCAGCGGCGTCAACGCCGTCCCGCGCGGCCAGGCCGAGGCGGCCTACGCGCTCGGCATGCGCAAGACCCAGGTGATGGCCGGCATCCTGGTGCCGCAGGCGATCCGCTCGATGCTGCCCTCGATGATCGGCCAGCTGGTCGTCACCCTGAAGGACACCTCGCTCGGCTTCGTCATCACCTTCCACGAGCTGCTGTTCGTCGGCAAGGCGATCGCCAGCCAGCCGATCAACGCCGCGGGCTTCCCCTACATCCCCGTGGTGCTGGTGATCGGTCCGATCTACATCGCCATGTGCCTGCTGCTGACCGCCCTCGCCCGGTGGATCGAAGCGCGCGGCCGTCGCGGCGCGAACCGGCGCACTTCAGCTGCTGCTTGACGCACACGCAGGTGAACTGTTGCATTGCTCTTCGTGACACCTCCCGGGAGCATCCACGCGGCATATGCGGCAGCGGTAACTGACGCCGGCCCATCGGCCGGTTCGTGCCCGGAGGTCACCACATGGACCCGGTGATCGTGGTCGGGGCCGGACCGGTCGGTCTGGCCCTGGCCCTCGCCCTCGCCCGGCACGAGGTGCCGACCATCGTCCTGGACGAGGGCTCCGGGCTCTGCCCCGAGGGCCCGCGCAGCGTCGTCCTCGGGGCCGACACCGCCGCCTTCCTCACCCGGATCGGCTACCCGCGGGCCGTCTCGGACTCCGCCCTCTGGGACTCCTTCACCGTCTGGCGCCGCCGCCAGGAGGTGCTGCGGATCGACCTCACCGACTCCCCCGCCTTCCACCTGCCCCAGCACCGCCTCCAGCGCGGCCTGCGCGACGCCCTCACCGGCACCCCGCTGGTCCGGCTGGTCCCGCTGAGCCGGGTCGTCGAACTGGAACAGGACCGCGACGGCGTCAGCGTCCGCACCCACGGCACCCAGGACGGCTCCAGCACCTGGTGGCGCGGCAGCCACCTGGTCGGCTGCGACGGCGCCAGATCCGCCGTCCGCAAGCTCCTGAAGATCCGCTTCCCCGGCCGCCCCGCCGTCGACCGCAACGCCATCGCCACCGTCCGGGTCGACCTGCCCTTCCACGAGGCCCGGCTGCACCGCGAGCCCCCGTGGCGCGGCGACCGCGAGGCCTCCGCACGCCCGCTGCCGGACGGCGTCTGGCGGCTCGACTGGCGGCTGCCCCCCGGGCGGCCCGCCCCCACCGAAACCGTCGACCCGCACGCCACCTGGCCCGGCGTCGTCACCGGCGACACCCTGCTCACCCGGGTCACCGCCACCCTCACCGGCTGGTGCGGCGAACTCCCCCGCTTCGACCTGCTCGCCGCCGCCGACCACACCGCCCAGCAGCGCCTCGCCGCCCGGTTCCGCAGCGGCCGCTGCTTCCTCGCCGGCGACGCCGCCCACCTGCACGGCGCGCTCGGCATGCAGAACCTGGCCGACGGGCTGCGCGACGCCGACAACCTCGCCTGGCGGCTCTCCCTCGCCTGGCACCTCCACTCCGGCGGCCCACAACCCGGAGGCTCCCTGCTGGACGGCTACGAGGCCGAACGGCGCGGCGCGGTCGGCGCCCGGCTGCGCGCCGTCGACCAGTCCATGCCGCTGCTGCGCCCGCTGCGCGGCTGGCAGCAGACCCGGCGCTCGCTGCTGGTCGGCGGCTTCCGCAAGCACGCACCGCTGCTCGCCGACGGACAGCTCGGCACCGGCCGCTTCGGCGGCGCGCCCGCCTACCCGGCCGCGCCCTCGGGCGTCCCCGGCCGGGTGCCGGTCCAGCGCGGCGCCCGCGGCACCACCTCGCTCAGCGAACTGCTGCCGGCCACTGCCCCCGGCGTGCTCGTCCCGGACCTGCCGGTGCTCGCCGCCGACGGCACCCCGGACCACCTGCACGCCCGGCTCGGCGTCACCTTCCTGCTGCTGCTGGTCGCCCCCGGCACCGCCGTCTGGTCCGCCGAGCACTGGCTGGGCGCCGGCCTGATGCCCCGGCTCGCCGAGGTCGCCGCCGCGCTGCCGGTGCCCGCCGAAGTGCTGGTCACCGAGGAGTACCCGGAGGCCGGGCCGCACACCGTGCTGCTGATCCGGCCGGACGGGCACCTGGTCGGCGCCACCCAGGGCGCCGCCGCCGAAGACCTGCTGGCGCTCGCCGACCGCGCCCGGGGCGGGCCGGCCCCGCTCGCCGGCGCACCCGAAGCCGAGCCCGACCAGGACCCCGCGCCGGAGCCCGCCGTCCGCCAGGCGCCCCGGCAGGTGGACTCACCCCGCGCGTAGGGCCCTGGCGCGCGCCCCGGGCGTGCGCCGGACAGGGCCTGGCAGGGCCGGGCAGGGCCTAACTCGCCACCGCGATGGCCCGGCTCTCCCGGACCACCGTCACCCGGATCTGGCCGGGATAGGTCAGCTCCTCGGCGACCTGCCGGGCGACCTCGCGGGCGATCAGCTGCGCCCCGAGGTCGTCCACCTCCTCCGGCCGCACCATCACCCGTACCTCGCGCCCCGCCTGCATCGCATACACCTCGGCCACGCCCTCGTGCGCGCGGGCGATCTCCTCCAGCCGCGCCAGCCGCCGCACGTACACCTCCAGCGACTCCTTGCGCGCCCCGGGCCGCCCGCCCGAACAGGCGTCCGCGGCCTGCGTGAGCACGGCCTCCACGGTGCGCGGCTCCACCTCGCCGTGGTGCGCGGCGATCGCGTGCACCACCTCCGGGGACTCCCCGTGCCGGCGGGCGAAGTCCGCGCCGACCGCCGCGTGGCTGCCCTCGACCTCGTGGGTGAGCGCCTTGCCGATGTCGTGCAGCAGTGCCGACCGCCGTACCGGCTCCGGGGCCACCCCGAGCTCGGCGGCCATCATCCCGGCCAGGTGCGCGGACTCCAGCAGGTGCCCGAGCACGTTCTGCCCGTACGAGACCCGGTAGCGCAGACTGCCCAGGGTGCGGACGAGTTCGGGGTGCATCCCGCCGACCCGGGCGTCCAGCAGGGCGTCCTCACCGGCCCGGACGCAGCACTGCTCGACCTCCTCGCGGCTGCGCTCGTGGACGTGCTCGATCCGGGTCGGGTGGATCCGGCCGTCCTCGACCAGTTGTTCCAGGGTGAGCCGGGCGGTCTCCCGGCGGACCGGGTCGAAGCAGGAGAGCTGCACCGTCGCGGGGGTGTCGTCGATGATCAGGTTGACGCCGGTGACCGCCTCGAAGGCACGGATGTTGCGGCCTTCGCGGCCGATGATCCGGCCCTTCATGTCCTCGCTCGGCAGCCGGAAGACGGTGACCGCCGTCTCGGCGGTCTGCACCGTCGCCAGCCGCTGGATCGCCCCGGCGAGGATGCCCCGGGCCCGGCGCTCGCCCTCCTCCCTGGCCTCGCGCTCGAGCTCCCGGACCGTGACCGCGGCCTCCCGCCGGGCCGTGGTCGCGGCCTCGCGCAGGAGTTCGGCGCGGGCCTGCTCGGCGGAGAGTCCGCCGGCCCGCTCCAGCACCGCCACCCGGCGGGTCACCAGCGCCTCGGCCTCGCCCCGGGCGCGCTCCAGCTCGGCGGAGCGCGCGGCGAGTTCGTCCTCCCTGGTCCGGACCCGGCGCAGCTCCTCGGCCAACTGCTCCTCACGCCGGTCGAGTTCGGCCCGCTGCCGGGAGGTCTGCTGCTCGGCCCAGCCGCGAACGCGCTCGGCCTCGACGCCGGCGCGCTGCTGGGCGGCCCGGAGCCGCTTGGCCAGCAACCCGACCAGGACGGCGAGGAGCAGCAGGACGGCGCCGGCCGACCCGGCGAGGAGCAGCAGGGAGGCGTCCGATCCGGTGCCCGCAGAGATCCTCATGCCGCCCACTCCCCGTCACCGCTGTCCGCCGCCCGGCGTGGACCGCCGTCCGGAAGCGCCCCCGCACTGAGTGCGAGGCTAGGCGCGGGTCACGAAACGGTCAAGACTCGACCTGGACTGGACCAAGAAGCGTACGCAATAGCTACCGGACGGCCACTAGTCCCTCCCGGTTCCCGACGGTTCGCCCGGCTCCTCCTCGTCCAGCGCGCTCCGCACCACCCGGAACGCCAGCCCCTCGGAGTAGCCGCGCCGGGCCAGCACGCCGACCAGCCGCCGTATCCGGACCTGCGGGTCCAGCCCCCGGGTGGACCGCAGCTTGCGGTCCACCAGCGCCCGGGCGGCCTCGGTCTCGTCGTCGTGGTCGAGCTGGGCCACGGCCTGTTCGACCAGGTCCGCGGTCACGCCCTTGGTACGCAGTTCCTGGGCCAGCGCCCGCCGGGACAGCCCCCGGACGGCGTGCCGGGACTCCACCCAGGCCGCGGCGAAGGCCGCGTCGTCGATCAGCCCGACCTCTTCGAGCCGGGTGAGCACCTCGTCGGCGACGTCGTCCGGGATCTCCCGCTTGCGCAGGGCGTCGGCGAGCTGTTTGCGGCTCTTGGCGGCGCCGGTGAGCAGCCGCAGGCAGATGTCGCGGGCACGGCCCTCGGGATCGGCCGTCTCCTCGGCCCCGGCCCGCTTCCGCGCGGTTCGGCCGGTACGGGCGGAGGGGTCTCGCTCGTCACCCGGAGCGCCCGCCTCGTCCGAGGCGTGCCCGGCGGAGCGCCCGGCCGCAGTGCGCCGCCCACGACGCGCCCCGGCACCGGTGCGCGGGGCCGGGGCGGTCACACCCCCGTGACCGACCGCCCCGGCCTCGCCCCGGCCGCTGCCCGCCGTCGCGGAGCCGGCCTCGTCGAACTCCTCGGCCGCCAGTGCCGATCGCCGCCTGCGGCGGCCGGTGGGCAGTTCGGAGGCGGAGACGAGCCCGAGCTCGTCCACCGTCGGCTCCGCCGGAGCCGGCCCGGGCGCCGCGCCGCGCACCGCCCGGGCCGGCGCCCGGTCGAACTCCGGCTCCGGACCGGATGCCCACTGTGCGGCGGAGGACCGCTCCCGCCGCCGCCCCTTCCGGGACTGCGACCGCGCCCGGGGCGTCGCCTCGAACGGCGGCTCCGGCTCCCCCGCCACGGCGGCGAACCAGTCCGGCGGCCCGTAGTCGTCGCCGTCCGGACCCGCCGGTCCGCCCTCACCCACTGCGTCGTGCTGCGTCAACGGTTCAGGCCTTGGCGGCCGCCGCCGTCTTCTTCGCCGCGGCCGTCTTGGCGGCGGTCGCGGTGATCGGCTTCGCGGCGCCGTCGGCGGCAGCGGCCACGGCCTCGCCCTCGGCCGGCTCCTCGGTCTTCGGGCCGATGCCGAGCTTGCCCTTGATCTTCCGCTCGATCTCGTCGGCGAGCTGCGGGTTGTCCCGCAGGAAGTTGCGGGCGTTCTCCTTGCCCTGGCCGAGCTGGTCGCCCTCGTAGGTGTACCAGGCGCCGGACTTGCGGATGAAGCCGTGCTCGACGCCCATGTCGATCAGGCCGCCCTCGCGGCTGATGCCGACGCCGTAGAGGATGTCGAACTCGGCCTGCTTGAACGGCGCGGCGACCTTGTTCTTGACCACCTTGACGCGGGTGCGGTTGCCGACCGCCTCGGTGCCGTCCTTCAGGGTCTCGATCCGGCGGATGTCCAGCCGGACGGAGGCGTAGAACTTCAGCGCCCGGCCACCGGTCGTGGTCTCCGGCGAGCCGAACATGACGCCGATCTTCTCGCGCAGCTGGTTGATGAACACCGCCGTGGTGCCCGACTGGTTCAGCGCACCGGCGATCTTGCGCAGCGCCTGGCTCATCAGCCGGGCCTGCAGACCGACGTGCGAGTCACCCATCTCGCCCTCGATCTCCGCACGCGGGACGAGCGCCGCGACCGAGTCGATGATGATCAGGTCGACCGCGCCGGAGCGGATCAGCATGTCGGTGATCTCCAGCGCCTGCTCACCGGTGTCCGGCTGGCTGACCAGCAGGGCGTCGGTGTCCACGCCGAGCTTCTTGGCGTACTCGGGATCGAGCGCGTGCTCCGCGTCGACGAAGGCGACCGTGCCGCCGGCCCGCTGGGCGTTGGCCGCCAGGTGGAGGGTCAGGGTGGTCTTGCCGGAGGACTCGGGGCCGTAGATCTCGACCACCCGGCCGCGCGGGATACCGCCGACACCGAGGGCGACGTCCAGGGCGGTGGACCCGGTGGGGATCACGTCGATCGGCTCGTTGGCCTTCTCGCCCAGGCGCATCACCGAGCCCTTGCCGAACTGCCGCTCGATCTGAGCGAGTGCGTTCTCAAGGGCCTTCTCGCGGTCCGTACCTGCCATGGCTTCCACCCTCGGGTTCTGTGCTGTGCGCTTCATCGTCCTCGACGCTAGCGCGTCCCACTGACAAACGAGCCCGACCCGGCTCCGCCTGTGGAAAACTCCTCGCCGGAGAGTATAGAGAACAACTGTTCGATTCAAGCCTCGCACGTCCGAACGGTGCCGCCACCGCTGGCCGGGTCACCTCCCGTCGCCGCCGACCATCCGCCGCAGCCGCCGCGCCGCCTCCCGGCGCAGCTCCCGCCGGGCCCGCCGCTGCTCGCCCCGGTCGATCCGCGGGTCGGTGGCCACCTCGTACCGCCGCACGTACGTCCCGACGAAGCCCTGCAAGGTGGCCGCCGCCGGGATGGCGATCAGCGCGCCCACCGCGCCGAGCAGCGCCGCGCCCGCGATCACCGCGCCGAACGCGACCGCCGGGTGCACGTCCACCGTCCGCGCGGTGATCCTCGGGTGCAGCAGGTAGTTCTCGACCTGCTGGTAGACCACCACGAAGATCAGCACCCAGAGCGCGTCCACCGGCTGCACGGTGAGCGCCACCAGCACCGGCAGCGCGCCGGCCAGGTACGTCCCGATGGTCGGCACGAACTGCGACATGACGCCGACCCAGACCGCCAGCGCGGCCGCGTACGGCAGGTCGAGCAGCGCGAACATCACCCAGTGCCCGATCGCGGAGACCACCGCGAGCAGCGCCCGGGAGTACAGGTAGCCGCCGGTCTTGGCGAGTGCGATCTCCCAGGCCCGCAGCACCTCGCCCTGCTTGGCGGGCGGCAGCATCGAACAGACCGTCCGGCGGACCCGCGGGCCCTCGGCGGTGAAGTAGAAGGTGAACAGCCCGACCGTGAAGGCCTGGAAGAGCCCGCCGATCACGGTGGAGGAGAGGCCCCAGACGTTGTCGGCGGCCTGCTGGGCGTAGCTCTCGATCGCGCCGGAGTCCTTGAGCAGCTTCTTCTGCAGCTCGCCCAGCGACAGGTCCTGATGGAACGTCCGGTTCACCCAGTTGATCAGGTTGTCGACCAGGTGCGGCAGGTCCCCGGCGATCTTCGCGACCTGATCGACCAGCAGCGTGCCGAGCGCCGCGAGGAACCCGATCACCGCGATCCCCACCGCGACGAACACCAGGAAGGTGCCGATCCCGCGACGCACCCCGCGCGCCGCCATCCGGTCGACGGCCGGCTCCAGCGCCAGCGAGAGGAAGAAGGCCACCAGCAGCATCACGAAGAGGTCGATCAGCTGGTGGAAGGCCCAGTCGGCGAGCTGGAACAGCCCGACCAGCACCAGGGCCAGCACCATCGCCCGGGGCAGCCAGCGCGGCATCCCGCCACCCCAGAGGCCGCCGGCCGCGCCCTCCGGCAGCCGCGGTTCGGGCGGCGGGCCCGGAGCCTCGTCGGCGACCCGCGCCGTCCTGTCCGAATTCTGTGCTTCTGCGCTGCTTGTCACTCCGACAGTCTCACCCATCCCCCGGAACCGCCCGAGCACCGGGCACCCCGCCGGGGCGGGGTCGGTCCCGCGGGCGGGCGGTGGTCAGCGCAGCACGCCGGAGACGCCCTGGGTCTCGCAGACCACCCGCCAGACGTCCTTGGCCTCCCAGCCCGCCTCCAGCGCCTGCCGCACCGTCCGCCCGCCGAGTTCGCTCATCACGTGGTCGGAGGCGAAGGACTCCGCGTACGCCTCCCCGAAGTGCGCGTGCATCCGTCGCCAGAACTCCGTCAGCCTCATGGCTCCAGTATCCCGGACCGCGCGGCCCCGCTCCGGGCCCGCCACTGCCCGGCCGTCAGCGCGTACTCGACCTCACCGTGCTCGCTGCCGGGGATCGCCTCCGGGTAGTCCTCGTGGAAGGTGCGGACGAACGACAGCCCGGTCTTCTCCATGACCCGCCGCGAGCCCGCGTTGACCGTCATCGTGTACGCCACCACCCGCCGCACGCCCAGTTCGGTGAAGCCGCGGCGGACCAGCGCCCGCGCCCCCTCGGTCGCGTACCCGAGCCCCCAGGCGGCCCGGCGCAGCCGGTACCCCAGCTCGACCTCGGAGCGGTCGCCGTCCCGCGTCGGCCGGAACTCGAACCAGCCCAGGAAGGCCCCGCCGTCCCGCTCCTCGGCCGCCCACCAGCCGAGGTCGCCGTACCGCCGGTGGTGCGCGAGGTACAGCGGCAGCAGTTCGCCCTCGACCCGCTCCCGCGCGGTCGGCCGCCCGCCGGTGAGGTGGCGCATCACCTCCGGGTCGCCGTCCAGTTCGACCAGGTGGTCGACGTCCGCTGCGGTGAAGCGGCGCAGCACCAGCCGCTCGGTGGTGAGGAAGACGGTCACGCCCCGATCCTCACCCGCCGGCCCGGGCGGCGTCACCCGGTTTTCCGCCCGCCTCAGCGCGGCAGCGCGAGCAGCCCGGCACCGAAGTACTGCCGGGCCCCGCAGGCGTACGGCCCGGGCGGGCAGGCGGCCGCCGCGGTGCCGGCGAGCAGGGCGGCGAGCGGGGCGGAGCCGTAGTCCGGGTGCAGGGCGGCGGCCACCGCGACCACGCCGGTGACGTGCGCCGCCGCCATCGAGGTGCCGGCCAGTGCCGCGTACTGCCCGCCCGGCCAGTCGGAGACGACCGCGCCCTGCGGCCCGCTGTCCGGGTCGCCGCCGGGGGCGGCCAGCGAGACCCGGCCGCGGCCGTAGTTCGAGTAGCCGGACGGGCGGCCGTCCCGGTTGACGGCGGTGACGGTGACGACGCCGGGCAGTTCGCCGGGCAGCCGGATGCACTCGGTGCCCAGGTAGCGGGAGCGGGCCGGGCCGGAGACCCGGTCGTTGGGGCTGCGTTCGTCCGTCCGGGCGGCACCGAGGTCCTGCCCGTCGTTGCCCGCCGAGGCGACCACGACGGCGCCCTTGCGCTGGGCGTAGGCGGAGGCCCGGCCGACGGCGGCGATCAGCGCGGCCTGGTCCTGGTCCTCCGGGCAGTTGTACTTCCACGGGTCGGCGAAGTAGCTGTTGTTGATCGCCTTGGCGCCGTGGTCGGCGGCCCAGAGCATGCCGCACACGATGTTCTCGGCGTAGTACTGGCCGAGCGGTCCGAGCAGCCGGACGGCGGCGATCCGCACGCCCGGCGCGACCCCGGTGACGCCGTGGCCGTCCCGGGTGGCGCCGACGATCCCGGCGACGTGGGTGCCGTGGCCGCTCTCGCTGACCCCGGGGTCGGGCCGCCAGGAGCCGGAGCGGGCGTCGGGCCGGCCGTCGGCGCAGGAGACGGAGGCCTTCGGGTCGACGGCGGCGCGCAGGTCCGGGTGGGTGTCGTCGACGCCGGAGTCGAGCACCGCGACGAGCACCTTGTGCAGCGCGTCGGCGGTCGGCGCGCCGGCGGGACCGCGGATCCCGGTGGAGGCGTCGCCGGCCCGGGCGCCGGCGCCGCCGAGCATGGCGAGGTTCCACGGGTCGCCCTCGCCCGGGTCTGGCACCGTGACGGTGCCGCCGTCCTGCCGGTCGCTGCTGTCGCGACGGGCCCTGTCGGTGCTGCTGCGACGGGCGTGATCGCTGTCGCGACGGGCCTGATCGGTGCTGCTGCGGCCGGCGCGGTCGGCGCGGTCGGTACCGGCGGCGAAGTCCCCGGCGCCGTCCAGCAGGCGGGGCGGGGCGACCACCGGTTCGGTCCGGGTGGTGCCGACGGCGGCGATCCCGGGCCGGGCCCGCAGCGTGCCCGCGAAGCCGCCGGTGGCGTACGCCAGGACGGCCCCGATCTGCGGGTACTCCTGGACCACCTGCCCGCCCGCCGCCCGGCTCTCGGCCCCGGCCAGGGCGGCCCCGGCGGCGTCCTCCTGCCCGGCGAGCACCAGGTAGCTGAGGTAGGGCCGGCCGGATCCGGACACGTACGGGACGGCGCCGCCGACCACGAGTGCGGTGAGCAGCATCGCGAGCAGCGCCCGGGCGGGCCCGCGGACGCGGCGGCGGGC
The DNA here is from genome assembly GCF_044750105.1 of Kitasatospora sp. NPDC088861. Classification (NCBI taxonomy): domain Bacteria; kingdom Bacillati; phylum Actinomycetota; class Actinomycetes; order Kitasatosporales; family Streptomycetaceae; genus Kitasatospora; species Kitasatospora sp. NPDC088861. The sequence goes on along the minus strand of NZ_JBIVJF010000020.1, from coordinate 23,269 downwards.
GGCACGGGCGGGACTGCCGGACGGGTTCACCTGCGCCATCGCACGGTCTCCGCTCGTCGGTCCGGTGGGTCGGGGGTGGATCACTGGCCTGATTCATCACCATATGAGCGGATTTGCCTTTTTGCTCCTTTAACTACACCCGGGCTCACCACACCCGTGCGACCTCCGCTCCCCCACCCCGGTTGTCGGTGCCACCCGGCACCATGGGGGCATGGCGCCCCCGCACCCGACCCCGCCGAACGACGACCCCCTGGCCGGATTCGCCCCGACCACCCGGGCCTGGTTCACCGGCGCCTTCTCCGCCCCCACCACCGCCCAGGCCGAGGCCTGGCGCGCCATCCGGCAGGACACCGACGTCCTGGTGGTCGCCCCCACCGGCTCCGGCAAGACGCTCGCCGCCTTCCTCTCCGCCCTGGACCGGCTGAGCAGCACCCCGCCCCCGGCGGACCCCAAGCGCCGCTGCCGGGTCCTGTACGTGTCGCCGCTCAAGGCCCTCGCGGTGGACGTCGAGCGCAACCTGCGCGCCCCGCTGACCGGCCTGCGCCAGGCCGCCGTCCGGCTCGGCCTGCCCGAGCCGGAGGTCCAGGTCGCCACCCGCTCCGGCGACACCCCCGCCGCCGACCGCCGCCGCTTCGCCACCCACCCGCCGGACATTCTGATCACCACCCCCGAGTCGCTGTTCCTGCTGCTCACCTCCGCCTCCCGGGAGGCACTGCGCGGCGTCGACACGGTGATCCTCGACGAGGTGCACGCCGTCGCCGGCACCAAGCGCGGCGCCCACCTCGCGCTCAGCCTGGAGCGGCTGGACGAACTGCTGGAGCGCCCGGCCCGCCGGATCGGCCTGTCCGCGACCGTCCGCCCGGTCGAGGAGGTGGCCCGCTACCTCAGCCCGCAGCGCGGCGCCGTCGTCGTCCAGCCCGCCGCCGCCAAGGAGTTCGACCTGTCGGTGGTCGTCCCCGTCCCCGACCTGGACGACCTGCCCGCGGCCCCGGCCACCGGCGCCTCCTCCGACGCCGACCCGCAGCGGCAGGCGTCGATCTGGCCGCACGTCGAGGAGCGGATCGTCGACCTGGTCCAGGCGCACCGCTCGACCATCGTCTTCGCCAACTCCCGCCGCCTCGCCGAGCGCCTGTGCAACCGGCTGAACGAGATCGCCCTCGAACGGGCCACCGGTGAGCGGCTGCCCGAGGCGCACTCCCCCGCCCAGCTGATGGCCGAGTCCGGCGTCGCCAAGGGCGCCCCGCCGGTCATCGCGCGCGCCCACCACGGCTCGGTCTCCAAGGAGCAGCGGGCGCTGGTCGAGGAGGAGTTGAAGGCTGGCCGGCTGCCCGCCGTGGTCGCCACCTCCAGCCTGGAACTGGGCATCGACATGGGCGCCGTCGAACTGGTCGTCCAGGTCGAGTCCCCGCCCTCGGTCGCCTCCGGCCTGCAACGGGTCGGCCGGGCCGGCCACCAGGTCGGCGCCGTCTCCACCGGCGTCTTCTTCCCCAAGTACCGCGGGGACCTGGTGCAGTCCGCCGTGGTCACCGAGCGGATGCGGGCCGGCCGGATCGAAGCGCTGCGCGTCCCGCGCAACCCGCTGGACGTGCTCGCCCAGCAACTGGTCGCGATGACGGCGCTGGACGCCTGGCCGGTGGACGACCTGCTCACCGTGGTCCGCCGCGCCGCGCCCTTCGCCACCCTCCCGCAGTCCGCCTTCGAAGCCGTGCTCGACATGTTGGCCGGCCGCTACCCCTCGGACGCCTTCGCCGAGTTGCGCCCCCGGGTGGTCTGGGACCGGGTGGCCGGCACCGTGACCGGCCGGCCCGGCGCCCAGCGGCTCGCCGTCACCTCCGGCGGCACCATCCCCGACCGCGGCCTGTTCGGCGTCTTCATCGCCGGCGCCACCGGGTCCGATTCGAAGACGGGCAAGAAGGGCGGCGGCCGGGTCGGAGAGCTCGACGAGGAGATGGTCTACGAGTCCCGCGTCGGCGACGTGTTCACCCTCGGCACCACTTCCTGGCGGATCCAGGAGATCACCCACGACAAGGTGCTGGTCACCCCCGCCCCCGGCGTGCCCGGCCGGCTCCCGTTCTGGAAGGGCGACACCCTCGGCCGCCCACTCGAACTCGGCCGCGCCCTCGGCGCGTTCACCCGCGAGCTGGGCGCCCTGGCGCCCGAGGCCGCCACCGCCCGGCTGCACCGGGCCGGCCTGGACGACTGGGCCGCCGCCAACCTGCTCGACTACCTCGCCCAGCAGCGCGCCGCCACCGGCCACCTCCCGGACGACCGCACCATCGTCGTCGAGCGCTTCCGGGACGAGCTCGGCGACTGGCGGATCGTCATCCACTCCCCCTTCGGCGCCCAGGTGCACGCCCCCTGGGCGCTCGCGCTCGGCGCCCGGCTGCGCGAGAAGCACGGCCTCGACCCCCAGGTCATGCACGCCGACGACGGCATCGTGCTGCGCCTGCCGGACGCCGACCTCCTCGCCACCGACTTCGATTTCAACAGCCCCTCGGAGCGGTCCGGTTCGGACGAGGCCCCGGTCGGCGCCGACGCCGCCCTGTTCGACGCCGCCGAGATCGAGCAGCTGGTCACCGACCAGGTCGGCGGCTCCGCCCTGTTCGCCTCCCGCTTCCGCGAGTGCGCCGGCCGTGCCCTGCTGCTCCCGCGCCGCAGCCCCGGCCGCCGCACCCCGCTCTGGCAGCAGCGCCAACGCGCCGCCCAACTGCTCGAAGTCGCCTCCGAGTACGGCTCGTTCCCGATCGTCCTGGAGGCCGTCCGCGAGTGCCTCCAGGACGTCTTCGACGTGCCGGGCCTGGTCGAGCTGATGGGCGACCTCGAATCCCGCGCCGTCCGCCTGGTCGAGGTCACCACCCCCGAGCCCTCGCCCTTCGCCCGCTCCCTCCTGTTCGGCTACGTCGCCCAGTTCCTCTACGAGGGGGACTCCCCGCTCGCCGAGCGCCGCGCCGCCGCCCTCTCGCTCGACTCCCGGCTGCTGTCCGAACTCCTCGGCCAGGCCGAGCTGAGCGAACTGCTCGACCCGCAGGTCCTCGCCGAGCTGGAGGCCGAGCTCCAGCGCCTCACCCCCGAGCGCCGGATCAAGGACGCCGAGGGCGTCGCCGACGCGCTGCGCCTGCTCGGCCCGCTCACCGAGGCCGAGCTGGCGGCCCGCGGCGCCGAGCCGCTCTGGGCACTGGAGTTGGAGGCCGCCCGCCGGGTGATCCAGGTCCGGATCGCCGGCGAGCGGCGCTGGTCCGCCGTCGAGGACGCCGGGCGGCTGCGCGACGCGCTCGGCACCCCGCTGCCGGTCGGCGTCCCCGAGGCCTTCACCGAGCCGGTCAAGGATCCGCTGGGAGACCTGCTCGCCCGCCACGCCCGCACCCACGGCCCGTTCGCCGCCGCCGAGGCGGCCGCCCGCTTCGGCCTCGGCACCGCCGTCGTCACCGGCACCCTGCACCGGCTCACCGCCGCCGGCCGACTGGTCCAGGGCCAGTTCCGCCCACCCGTCGCCCGCCAACACCCTTCGCCGGAGGCGCTCCACACCACCCCTCCCGACCACACCACCACCGAGTGGTGCGACGCCGAGGTCCTGCGCCGGCTGCGCCGCCGCTCGTTGGCCGCCCTGCGCCAGGAGGTCGAACCCGTCCCACCGCGCGCCCTGGCCGCGTTCCTCCCGCAGTGGCAGCACCTGGCCGGCCACCGACTGCGCGGCCCGGACGGCCTGCTCCGGGTGGTCGAACAGCTCCAGGGCACCGCCCTGCCCGCCTCCGCCCTGGAGAAGCTGATCCTCCCGGCCCGGCTCACCGACTACTCCCCCGGCCTGCTGGACGAGTTGACGGCGGCCGGCGAGATCGGCTGGTGCGGGGCCGGCGCACTGCCCGGCAAGGACGGCTGGCTCAGCCTGCACCTGGCCGAGCACGCCCACCTGCTGCGCCCCGAGCCCGTCCCGCCCGCGCTCACCCCCGTGCACAGCGCGCTGATGGCGGCACTGGCCGGCGGCTACGGCCTGTTCTTCCGCCAGCTGGTCCAGCAGTTGCCGGAGGAGACCCCGGAGCCGGAGGCCGTCGAGGCGCTCTGGGACCTCGTCTGGGCCGGGTACGTCACCAACGACACCCTCGCCCCGCTGCGCGCCCTGCTCGGCTCCGGCCGGACGGCCGGTGCCACCGCCCACCGCGCGCCCCGGGCGACCCCGCGCGGCCGCTACGGCGGCGCCGGCCGCGCCTTCGGCCGGGTCGGCGGCGCGCTGCGCAGCGGCCCGCCGACGGTGGCCGGGCGCTGGTCACTGCTGCCCGCCTTCACCACCGACCCGACGGTCCGGGCCACCACCCAGGCGCAGAGCCTGCTGGACCGGCACGGCCTGGTCACCCGGGGCGCGGTGGCCGCCGAGCGGGTGCCGGGCGGCTTCGCCGGGGTGTACCGGGTGCTCGCCGCGATGGAGGAGCGCGGCCGGGCCCGCCGGGGCTACTTCGTCGAGGGGCTGGGCGGCGCCCAGTTCGCCATGGAGGGCGCGGCCGACCGGCTGCGCTCGGTCAACGGACGACTGGAGCGGGCCCGGGCCGCCGAGTGGCCGGCCGCCCCGGCCACCGAGCCGCCGCAGGTGCTGGTGCTGGCCGCCGCCGATCCGGCGAACGCCTACGGCTCCGCGCTGCCCTGGCCGGAGCCGCCGACGGCCCCCGGAGCCAAGGAGGCCCGGGCGCACCGCCCGGGCCGCAAGGCGGGCGCCCTGGTGGTGCTGGTGGACGGCGAGTTGGCGCTGTACGTCGAGCGGGGCGGCAAGTCACTGCTGGCCTGGCCGGAGGACGGCGCCACCCGGGCGCTGGCGGTGGGCGCGCTGGCGGCCGCGGTCCGCGAGGGTGCGCTCGGCAGCGTCACGGTCGAGCGGGCGAACGGCGAGCCTGCCCTCGGCTCGGCGCTGGGCGCCGCGCTGGAGGAGGCCGGTTTCCACGCCACCCCGCGCGGCCTGCGCCTGCGGTCCTCCTGAGGTCCGCCGACACCGAAGGCCGCGGGGCATCCGGTGCCCCGCGGCCTTCGTTCGCTCGTATCACCCGTTCGAGTGGCTCAGCCGACCGTCGGCGGTTGCGCCTCCACCCGGGCCACGGCCACCGATGGGCGCCGCTCCGGCCCGGTGGCGTTCCGGTCGGCGTGGACCGGGATCAGGCCGAGTCCCCAGCCGCCGGCCGCGAGCAACCCCAGCGCGGCGCCGTCGGCCAACTGTCCCCGGACCGCCGGCAGCCACCAGGCCAGCCCTGCCGTCAGGATCACCAGGACCCGGCGGGCCGGCCACGGCATCAGTCGCCGCAGCCGTATTCGAGCCTCCGTGCACGCCGTCGCGGCTCTCCGCACGACCGCCCTCCTTCGCTCGCCCCGGGCACCAGGAGCCCGGGAGTCGAGGCCGGGTTCAGGCGGCGACCACGTCCATCGCGGCGGCCTTGGGCGACATGTTCGCCCGGTCGGCACCGGGGGCGGGCAGCGGAACCGGTTCGAGTACCGGCCTCAGCAGATCACCTTCGGAGAGGGTGGCCATCGCCGCAAGTTCGGCGAGCGACAGTTCGTCGCTGACCTCGCGCATGACCTCGGACATCCGGACGTCGAGCGCGTCGCAGATGGCGGAGAGCAGCTCCGAGGAGGCCTCCTTCTGTCCCCGCTCGACCTCGGAGAGGTAACCGAGCGAAACCCTGGCTGCCGCCGACACCTCGCGGAGTGTGCGGCCCTGGCGCTGGCGCTGCCGACGCAGTACATCGCCCAGTAGGCGACGAAGCAGGATCATCGGTGCCTCCCTCCTCGGACTGCGGATCGAGATGTCACGACCCCACCGTACCGCCTTGCCCGCATCGCGTGCGGGGACCCTGGTCGTGTTCACTCTGGGCTGCAAGGCTGTCCCCCTCCTCGTTCCGGTGTCGTTCCCGGGTCCGCGGGCCCCTCGTGGTACCCGCCGTGGGCCGCCCGGCCACCGTCACGCAACTCGTTCGCCACCTGGTTTCTGCCCAACCAGGCCGTTGGATGTAACACGATCCTCCAGCTGTGCCATGCCCGCGGACCGGATCGGCAGATCGCGGTTCGGTGGAGATCGCCGCGATCGGGGCTCCACCACGCCTCCGCGGCGCCTCCACACGGGCTGCGGGACGCCCGGGTGCGGGCCCCGCGGGGTTCAGGTCGTGGGCGTAGCGGCCCGTAGCCGCTCGACGAACAGCTCCAGAGCGGCGGTCACCGCCCCGTGACGGATTCTGGCACGCCCGCCCGACAGCCGGGGCGAACTGACCAGAGTTCCCTCCGGACCGGCGACCGCCAGGTGTACGGTGCCCACCGGCTGCCCGTCCTGCGGGTCCGGCCCGGCCACCCCGGTCGTCGCGATCCCGTACGTGGCCCCCAGCAGCCGACGCACGCCCTCGGCCATCTGCCCCGCCACCACCGGGTGGACCGGCCCGTACACCGCCAGGAGTCCCTCGTCCACGCCGAGCACCGAGGCCTTCAGCTCGGTGGCGTACGCCGTGACCGAGCCCCGGAAGGTCGCGGACGCCCCGGGGACGTCGACCAGGGCGGCCGCGAGCAGCCCTCCGGTCAGCGACTCGGCGACGGCCAGCGTGCCGCCCCTGGCGCGCAGCGCCTCGTGCGCCCGTACCGCCAGCTCGTGGTCCGTCACCCGGTCTCCCCCGTCACTCACCGGCCCGCGCGCTCCGCGGCCAGTCCCTCGCGGCGCATGCGCAGCGCCTGTCCGACGTAGTCCAGCGCGGTGCCGATGGTCAGCAGTACCGCCAGGGCCATCAGCACGGCCCGGGCGGTGGCCAGCCAGCCGGTCAGCTCCAGCACGTACATGCCGACCGCGATGCCCTGGGTCAGCGTCTTGATCTTGCCGCCCCGGCTGGCCGGGATGACGCCGTAGCGGATCACCCAGAAACGCATCAGGGTGATGCCGAGTTCGCGGGCCAGGATCACCGCGGTGACCCACCAGGGCAGGTCGCCGAGCAGCGAGAGGCCGATCAGCGCCGAGCCCATGATCGCCTTGTCGGCGATCGGGTCGGCGATCTTCCCGAAGTCGGTGACCAGGCCCTTGCGCCGGGCCAGCTCGCCGTCGAACAGGTCGGTGATCATCGCGATGGCGAACGACGCCCAGGCGACCGAGCGCCACTTGGGGTCGTGCCCGCCGTCGGCGAACAGCAGCGACACGAAGACCGGCACCAGCAGCAGCCGGAGCATCGTGAGCATGTTGGCGATGTTCCAGACAGCCGGCGCCGGCGGCACCGCGGCCGGCGGTCTGCCCGGATGGGCCGCGGCCGGGGCGCCGGGCCCCTTGGTCATTCCCCGGCTCCCGGGGCCTGACGGACCCGGACCGGCTCCAGCGCCTCGGCGATCAGGTCGACGCCCTCGCTGGCGACCACCTTGGCCCGGTGGAACTGGCCGATCTGCGGGTCCTCGACGCCGGTGAGGGTGGTCAGGCCGTCGGTCTCGGGGGCCTGGTGGGCGGCCCGGCCCTCGACCACGCCGTCCTCGATGGACTCGATCAGGACCTCGACCTCGGTGCCGACGCGCTGCTCGGCCCGCTGGGCGGTCATCTCCTCGGCCAGCCGGCTGAGCCGGTTCAGCCGGTCGGCGATCACGTCCTCGGACAGCTTGCCGTCGTAGGTCGCGGCCTCGGTGCCGTCCTCGTCGGAGTAGCCGAAGACGCCGATCGCGTCCAGCCCGGCGTGCGTGACGAAGCGCTCCAGCTCGGCGAAGTCCGCCTCGGTCTCGCCGGGGAAGCCGACGATGAAGTTGGACCGGGCGCCGGCCTGCGGGGCCCGGTCGCGGATGGTCTTCAGCAGGTCCAGGAACTGGTCGGTGGAGCCGAAGCGGCGCATCCGGCGCAGCACGGCGGGCGCCGAGTGCTGGAAGGACAGGTCGAAGTAGGGCACCACGTCCGTGGTCCCGGTCATCGCGTCGATCAGCCCGGGGCGCATCTCGGCGGGCTGCAGGTAGGAGACCCGGACCCGCTCGACGCCCTCGAGCGCGGAGATCTCGCCGAGCAGCGTCTCCAGCAGCCGGATGTCGCCGAGGTCCTTGCCGTACGAGGTGTTGTTCTCGCTCACCAGGACGACCTCGCGCACGCCCTGCTCGGCCAGCCACTGGGCCTCGTGCAGCACGTCGGAGGGGCGGCGGGAGATGAAGGAGCCGCGGAACGCCGGGATGGCGCAGAAGGAGCACCGCCGGTCGCAACCGGAGGCGAGCTTGACCGAGGCGACCGGGTTGTCGTCGAGCCGCTTGCGCAGGGTGCGCGGGCCGGAGGCCGGGGCGAGGCCCTCGGGCAGGTCGGCGATCGGCTCGGCCGGGGTCTCGGCAGCGCCGTGGCCGGGCAGCGCGACGGCCTCGGCGGCGGACTGCCGCTCGGCCGGGCTGATCGGCAGCAGCTTGCGGCGGTCGCGCGGGAGGTGCGGGGCGTGGTGGCCGCCGGAGAGGATGGTCTGGAGGCGGTCGGAGATGTCGGAGTAGTCGTCGAAGCCGAGCACGCCGTCGGCCTCGGGCAGGGCGTCGGCGAGCTCCTTGCCGTACCGCTCGGCCATGCAGCCGACCGCGACGACGGCCTGGGTGCGGCCGTGCCCCTTGAGGTCGTTGGCCTCCAGCAGGGCGTCCACGGAGTCCTTCTTGGCGGCCTCGACGAAGCCGCAGGTGTTGACGACGGCGACGTCCGCTTCGGCGGCGTCGTCGACGAGCAACCAGCCGTCGGCTTCCAGTCGCCCGGCGAGTTCCTCGGAGTCCACCTCGTTGCGGGCACATCCGAGCGTGACAAGGGCGACAGTACGGCGTTCAGGCATAGGGCCAAGATTAACGCGCGGCCTCCGGTGCCGTTCGCCCCGGAGGCCGCGCGCCTCGGATTACCAGATCTTCGCCAGGCCGCAGGGCCGCTCTCCAGGGCCTCCGCAGGCCTGTGGTCAGCCCGCCTGCGGATCGCCGGGGGTGTACGTGACGTGCACCACCTGGCCGTCCTTGCCGAGGAGGCCGAGGTCCTTGCCGTTGACGTACGCGTGCACGGCCCCGCCGTTTCCGAGCACCAGCTTGATCTGCTTGGCGTCGGTGAAGGTCTGGTCCTGGCCGTCGCTGATGTTGTTCTGGAACAGCGACTTCCCGCTGCCGTCCACCGCGGACACCCAGCTGGTGCTGCCCTCGGCGACCAGCTTCACGGTGACCTTGTCGGCCGGGACGGCGGCGATCGCGGCCGCACTCGGCACGGGCGCCGGCGGCTGCACGGTGGGCGAGGGCACGGAGGCGACCGAGCCGGTGCCGGAGCCGCTGGGCAGCGGCGCGCTGGCGGAGCCGGTGCCGGTGTGGCCGTCCTTGCCGCTGACCAGGTTGAAGCCGATCAGGACGACCACCACGACGATCGCGGCGACCATGGCCGCCGCCCAGTTCGGCCGGCCGCGGCCGGGCACCTTGATCGGGCCGCTGTCGATCAGCTGGGTCGGCCGCTTGGAGGCGGGCGAGCCGCCGTGCGCGGCGTCGTACCGGGCGATCAGGGCCTCGCCGTCGACGCCGACCTCGCGGGCGATCGCGCGGATGTGCCCGCGGGCGTAGAAGTCGCCGCCGCAGCGGCCGAAGTCGTCCTCCTCGATGGCATGGACGATCGGCACCCGGACCCGGGTCGCCGTACTCACCTGGTCCACCGTGAGCCCGGCCTCGATCCGGGCGGTGGACAGCACCCGGCCGATGCTCGGGGCATCGGCCGCCTGCACCGCGTCGTCGGTCGACTCGACGGACGACGGGGCGTTCTCGCGGTCGGGGGACTTGCCGATGGTCACGGGGCACGCCTTTCGAGCGGATGGCCACCTGCTGGGGAACAGTCTAGGGGCGCGGGCGGATCGTTTCTCAAGCGGAACAGGCCCGAATGCGCGCGCCCGCCCCGACGGGGGCCCGGCTCCCCGCTGAACGGCCGTCAGCGGGCCCGCACGGGGAACCCGGGGGGTTCGCTTTCCGGCCTGTGACGCGGCGTACGGACGTTCGGTTCCCCTGCACGCGCCTACCCTCCTCCGAACGAGTGAACACTCGCCGCGGGCGCGGGTCGTCAACCGCGCAGGCCGACCAGCACCCCGTCCAGCTCGTCCGGCTTCACCAGGACGTCGCGGGCCTTGGAACCCTCGCTCGGCCCGACGATCCCGCGCGACTCCATCAGGTCCATCAGCCGCCCCGCCTTGGCGAAGCCGACCCGGAGCTTGCGCTGGAGCATCGAGGTCGAGCCGAACTGGGTGGAGACCACCAGCTCGGCCGCCTGGATCAGCAGGTCCAGGTCGTCGCCGATCTCCTCGTCGATCTCCTTCTTGGCCCCGCCGCCGACCGTCACGTCGTCCCGGTAGACGGCGGTCAGCTGGTCCTTGCAGTGCTGCACCACCGCGGCGATCTCCGCCTCGGTGACGAACGCGCCCTGGAGGCGGATCGGCTTGCCGGCGCCCATCGGCAGGAACAGCGCGTCGCCCTTGCCGATCAGCTTCTCCGCACCGGGCTGGTCCAGGATGACCCGGGAGTCGGCCATCGCGGAGGTCGCGAAGGCCAGCCGGGACGGCACGTTGGCCTTGATCAGACCGGTGACCACGTCCACCGAGGGCCGCTGGGTGGCCAGCACCAGGTGGATGCCGGCCGCGCGGGCCAGCTGGGTGATCCGGACCACCGAGTCCTCGACGTCGCGCGGCGCCACCATCATCAGGTCGGCCAGCTCGTCGACGATCACCAGCAGGTACGGGTACGGGGTCAGCTCGCGCTCGCTGCCCGGCGGCGGGGTGACCGTGCCGGCCTTCACCGCCGCGTTGAAGTCGTCCACGTGCCGGAAGCCGAACGCCGCGAGGTCGTCGTAGCGCAGGTCCATCTCGCGGACCACCCACTGGAGGGCCTCGGCGGCCTTCTTCGGATTGGTGATGATCGGCGTGATCAGGTGCGGGATGCCCTCGTACGCGGTCAGTTCGACCCGCTTGGGGTCGACCAGCACCATCCGCACCTCGTCCGGGGTGGCCCGGGCCAGGATCGAGGTGATCAGGCAGTTGATGCAGGACGACTTGCCCGCGCCGGTCGCGCCGGCCACCAGGATGTGCGGCATCTTGGCGAGGTTGGCCATCACGGTCTGGCCCTCGACGTCCTTGCCCATGCCGACGACCATCGGGTGGGTGTCCTCGGCGGCCGTGCGCGAGCGCAGCAGGTCGCCGAGGTTGACCATCTCGCGGTCCCGGTTGGGGATCTCGATGCCGACCGCGGACTTGCCCGGGATCGGGCTGATGATCCGCACGTCGGCGCTGGCCACCGCGTACGCGATGTTCTTGGCGAGCGCGGTGATCCGCTCCACCTTGACGGCCGGGCCGAGCTCGACCTCGTAGCGGGTCACCGTCGGGCCCCGGGTGAAACCGGTGACCCTGGCGTCCACCTTGAACTCGGTGAAGGTGCTGCTGAGCTGGGCCACCACCTCGTCGTTGAGGGCGCTGCGGGCCTTGGCCGGGCCGCCGCGCTCCAGCAGGTCGAGCGGGGGCAGCGCGTAGGTGACGTCGCCGGCCAGCTGGAGCTGCTCCATCCGCACCGGCGCCGGGCCGTGCTCCTCGGGCGCGCCCGGGCCCGCGCTGCGGGCGGCCGGGACGGCGGCCTCCTCCGGCGGGGCGGTGCGGTCCTGCACCTGGTGCATCATGTTCGCCACCGCCGAGGAGGCGGGCACGCCGTAGACGAGTGCCCCGTCCAGGTCGGCGGCGGCGCCGGCGGCGAGGTCGCGGGTGGCGTACGGGTCCAGCGGCTCCTTGTCCAGGGACACCCGGACGGCATCGGGCTGGTCCTCGTCGTCCGCCGGCTTGCGGCGGCGGCGCCGACGGCGGGCGGCCACCTCGTCGCCCGGGTCCTCGCTGCCCACGGTGAACGGCAGCGCGGAGGGGTCCGCGTCCTCGGGCGGCTCGGTGGACAGGTCGCGCTCCGGCGTACGCCCCTCGCGCAGCTCGTCCTCCGGCCCGGGCTCCACCACGCCGAGCCGCACGCCGGCCGACCGCAGCCGCTCGGGGATGCGGTTGACCGGGGTGGCGGTGACCACCAGCAGGCCGAAGAAGGACAGCAGCAGGAGCAGCGGCACGGCCAGCGCCGGCCCGGCGGCGGCCATCATCGGGGTGGACACGGCCCAGCCGATGATCCCGCCGGCCGCCCGTATCCGCGAGGCGCCGCTGCCCATCATGGGCGCGCCGCAGCCGATGTGCACCAGGCCGAGGACGCCGACCAGCAGCGCGCTCAGGCCGATCATGATCCGGCCGTTGGCCTCCGGCAGCTCCGGGTGGCGCCAGAGCCTGACCGCGATCCCGGCCAGCAGGAACGGCACCAGCACGTCGAGCCGCCCGAACAGTCCGGACACCACGGCGGTGGCCGCCTCGCCCAGCCAGCCCTGCGGGCTGAACCAGGTGCCGGCGGCGGTCACCAGCGCGAGTGCGAACAGCAGCAGGCCCAGCCCGTCCTTGCGGTGGGCGGGGTGGAGATTCTTGGCTCCGTCGCCGAAGCCCCGGAAGATCGCGGCGATGCTGTTCGCCACGCCGAGCCAGACGGCCCGGACGGCCCGGAAGAGTATCGGCTTGGGCGGCGGCGGGGACGGCGGGGCCGGTTTGGCCGCCGCCCTCTTCGCCGGGGCCGCCTTCTTGGCCGCCGCCTTCTTCGCGGGCGGCTTGCCCGGGGCCTTCGCCGCGGCCTTCTTGGACGGTCCCGGACTCGGGTTGCGTGCCGCGCTTCCGGGCGTACGAGTGGCCATGGGTCAGCAGCCTACCGGGGTGGGCCACCAGTGCACATGTGCCCGAGCCGGGGCTCGGGCACATGTCGCAGACACACCGTCACGCTGACCCGGTTTCACCCGGCCGCGTCGGAAATTCACCCGCGGGAGTGAACCCCGGCGATCGGTTACACGGTTCCCGGCCGGAGCGCGTCCAGGGCCCGGCGCAGCCCCGCCAGCTTGCGCTCCAGGTGCGCCGCGGTGGCCGCCACCCCGGCGTCCTCGACGCCGTCCAACTGCTTGCCCAGCGCCTCCGCCTGCTCCTCGACCGCCGCCAGCCGCGCGGACAGCTCGCCCAGCAGCGCCCCGCCGAGGGGCGGCTCGCCGCCGCCCGCCTCCAGTTGCAGCCGCAGCAGCGCGGCCTGCTCCTTCAGCTGGCAGTTCTTCACGTACAGGTCGACGAAGACCGAGACCTTGGCGCGCAGCACCCACGGGTCGAACGGCTTGGAGATGTAGTCCACGGCGCCGGCCGCGTAGCCGCGGAAGGTGTGGTGCGGGCCGTGGTTGATCGCGGTCAGGAAGATGATCGGGATGTCCCGGGTGCGCTCGCGGCGCTTGATGTGGGCGGCCGTCTCGAAGCCGTCCATCCCGGGCATCTGGACGTCCAGCAGGATCACCGCGAAGTCGTCGGTGAGCAGCGCCTTGAGCGCCTCCTCGCCGGAGACGGCGCGCACCAGCGTCTGGTCCAGCGCGGAGAGGATCGCCTCCAGCGCCAGCAGGTTCTCCGGTCGGTCGTCGACCAGGAGGATCTTCGCCTTCTGCATCAGGGCTCGCCCTCCTGTCGCCTGCCTGCCGCCCGGTGATGGCACTCGCGTACTGCCCACCGCTACCCCGGTCATGCTAGCCGCACCCCCTCGCCCGGCACATCGCTCCGTCGTGACCCGATCCGGAGCGGCGCGCGCCCAGTGCTCCGGCGCACGCTCAGCAATGTGTCGCCGTCCGGTCACTGTTCGCAACGATCGGTGACCCTACCCGGTTCCCGGGCCCGACCGCCAGCAAACCGGCCCACCGGACGGCGCGAACTCCGGAGCCCGCCCCGGAGTTCGCGCCCTCCCCTGGCGCTACGCGCGGTCCGCCCGCAGCCACTCGCGCATCACCGCCAGCAGGTGGTCGGTCTCCACCGGCTTGGTGATGTGGTCGGTGGCGCCCGCCTCCAGCGACTTCTCGCGGTCGCCCTTCATCGCCTTGGCGGTCAGCGCGATGATCGGCAGGCCGGCGAACTGGGGCATCCGGCGGATCGCCTCGGTGGTCGCGTAGCCGTCCATCTCCGGCATCATGATGTCCATCAGGACCAGCGCCACGTTCTCGTGCTGCTCCAGCATCTCGATGCCCTCGCGCCCGTTCTCGGCGTACAGGACGGTCAGGCCGTGCTGTTCCAGCACGCTGGTGAGGGCGAACACGTTGCGGACGTCGTCATCCACGATCAGCACCTGCTGGCCGTCGAAACGCACGTCGCTGCGGCTGGGGCGGGGCGGCGCGGGCTCCACCGGGCGGGTCCCGGCGGCGGCTTCCAGGGAGGCGCTGCGCCGGCGCTCCACCGCGCCGCGGCGGCGCTCCTCGGCCAGCTCGCGGACCTCCTGGGCCCAGTGGTCGGCCGGGTTCTCGCCGACCGGCACGGGCACCCCGATCGGGGTCACGCCGACGGAGGCGCGCAGCGCCGGGACGCTCGACACGACCGGGCGCTCGACCTGGGTCGGGTCCGGGGCCTCGGTGCGCAGCGGCAGGTAGAGCGTGAACGTGGAGCCCTTGCCCAGCTCGCTCTCAGCGTGGATCTCGCCGCCCAGCAGCCGCGCGATCTCGCGGCTGATCGACAGGCCGAGCCCGGTGCCGCCGTACTTGCGGCTGGTGGTGCCGTCGGCCTGCTTGAACGCCTCGAAGATCTCCCGCAGCTTGTTGCCGGGGATGCCGATGCCGGTGTCGGAGACCGCGAAGGCGATCAGTTCGTCGTCCGGGTCCTTGATCGAGCCGGACTCCAGCAGCCGCTCGCGCACGTGCTGCGGGACCTCCGCACCTGCCGGGGAGATCGAGAAGTCGACCGCGCCGGCGTCGGTGAACTTGACGGCGTTGGAGATCAGGTTGCGCAGCACCTGCTGGAGCCGCTGCTCGTCGGTGTGCAGGGTGACCGGCAGGGCGGGCGAGACCCGGACGGCGAAGTCCAGGTTCTTGTCCAGCGCGACCGGCTGGAAGGTGGCCTCGACGTAGTCAACCAGCTGGACCAGGGCGATCCGGGCCGGGCGGACGTCCATCTTGCCGGCCTCGACCTTGGAGAGGTCGAGGATGTCGTTGATCAGCTGGAGCAGGTCGGATCCGGCGCCGTGGATGGTGTCGGCGAACTCGACCTGCTTGGGCGAGAGGTTGCCCTCATTGTTGTCGGAGAGCAGCTTGGCCAGGATCAGCAGCGAGTTGAGCGGGGTGCGCAGCTCGTGCGACATGTTGGCGAGGAACTCGCTCTTGTACCGGGAGGCCAGGGCGAGCTGCTCGGCGCGCTCCTCCAGGACCTGCCGGGCCTCCTCGATCTCGCTGTTCTTGATCTCGATGTCGCGGTTCTGCTGGGCGAGTTGCTCGGCCTTCTCCTGCAACTCCTCGTTGGTGCGCTCCAGTTCCTCCTGGCGCGCCTCCAACTCGGCGGATCGCATCGAGAGTTCGGCGGTGAGCCGCTGGGACTCCAGCAGCAGGCCCTCGGTCTTGGTGTTGACGCTGATGGTGTTGACGGTGACGCCGATCAGGTCGGCGATCTGGTTGAGGAAGTCCAGCGCGACGGTGGTGAAGGAGCTGAAGGTGGCCAGCTCGATCACGCCCAGCAGCCGGCCCTCGAACAGCACCGGCAGCACCACGATGTGGGCCGGCGAGGCCTCGCCGAGGCCGGAGGCGATCTTGAGGTATCCGGGCGGCGCCTCCTTGAGGATGATCGCCCGCTTCTCCACCGCGGCCTGCCCGATCAGCGACTCGCCGGGCCGGAAGGTGGTCGGCATCGCGCGCCGCTGGTAGCCGTAACTGCCGATCAGCCGCAGGACGGTGTCGTTCTCGTCGTCGTCCTCGGTGATCAGCTCGGCGGTGCGGCCGGCCGGCTGGGCGAGGAAGAAGGCGCCGTGCTGGGCGGAGACCACCGGGGTCAGCTCGGTCATGATCAGCGAGGCGACGGCCTCCAGGTCCCGGCGGCCCTGGAGCAGGCCGGAGATCCGCGCCAGGTTGGTCTTGAGCCAGTCCTGCTCCTGGTTGGTGCGGGTGGTCTCGCGCAGGTTGGCGATCATCTGGTTGATGTTGTCCTTGAGCTCGTCGAGCTCCCCCGCGGCGTCCACGTCGATCCGCAGGCTCAGGTCGCCCCTGGTCACGGCGGTGGCGACCTGGGCGATCGCGCGCACCTGCCGGGTCAGGTTGTTGGCCAGTTCGTTCACCGATTCGGTGAGGTCCTGCCAGGTGCCGTCCACGCCGGGTACCCGGGCCTGACCGCCGAGCCGCCCGTCGGTGCCCACCTCGCGGGCGACCCGGGTGACCTCGTCGGCGAACGCCGACAGCTGGTCGACCATGGTGTTGATGCTGGTCTTGAGCTGGAGGATCTCGCCGCGCGCGTCGACGTCGATCTTCTGCGAGAGGTCGCCGCGGGCCACCGCCGTGATCACCAGCGCGATGTTGCGGACCTGGCCGGTGAGGTTGTTGGCCATCAGGTTGACGTTGTCGGTCAGGTCCTTCCAGATGCCGGCCACGCCCGGCACGCTCGCCTGACCGCCCAGGGTGCCGTCGGTGCCGACCTCGCGGGCCACCCTGGTCACCTCCACCGCGAAGGAGGAGAGCTGGTCGACCATGGTGTTCAAGGTCCCGGCGAGGGCGGCGACCTCGCCCTGCGCCTCGATGGTGATCTTCTTGGACAGGTCGCCGCGGGCCACCGCGGTGGCGACCTCGGCGATGTTGCGGACCTGCCCGGTCAGGTTGGAGGCCATGAAGTTGACGTTGTCGGTCAGGTCCTTCCAGATCCCCGACACCCCGCGCACCCGCGCCTGGCCGCCCAGGATCCCCTCGGTGCCCACCTCGCGGGCGACCCGGGTCACCTCGTCGGCGAACGCCGACAGCTGGTCGACCATGGTGTTGACGGTCGTCACCAGCTCCAGGATCTCGCCCCGGGCGTCGACGGTGATCTTCTTCGACACGTCGCCGCGCGCCACCGCCGTGGTCACCTCGGCGATGTTGCGGACCTGGCTGGTCAGGTTGTTGGCCATCAGGTTGACGCTGTTGGTCAGGTCCTTCCACGTCCCGGACACCCCGGGCACGCTCGCCTGACCGCCGAGGATGCCCTCGGTGCCGACGTCCCGGGCCACCCTGGTGACCTCGTCGGCGAAGGCGCCCAGCTGGTCCACCATCGTGTTGATGGTGTTCTTCAGCTCCAGGATCTCCCCGCGCGCGTCCACCTGGATCTTCTGCGACAGGTCGCCCTTGGCGACCGCGGTCGTCACCTGCGCGATGTTGCGCACCTGATCGGTGAGGTTGTTCGCCATGAAGTTGACGTTGTCGGTCAGGTCGCGCCACACCCCGGCCGCCCCGGGCACCTGCGCCTGGCCACCGAGCCGCCCCTCGGTGCCCACCTGGCGGGCCACCCTGGTCACCTGTTCGGCGAAGCCGGAGAGCTGGTCGACCATCGTGTTGATGGTGTTCTTCAGCTCCAGCATCTCGCCGCGCGCGTCCACCTCGATCTTCTGCGAGAGGTCCCCGCGCGCCACCGCCGTGGTCACCTGGGCGATGTTGCGCACCTGGCCGGTCAGGTTGTCGGCCATGAAGTTCACCGAGTCGGTCAGGTCCCGCCAGACCCCGGCCACGCCCGGCACCTGCGCCTGGCCGCCGAGCCGGCCCTCGGTGCCCACGTCCCTGGCCACCCCGGTGACCTGGGCGGCGAACCCGTTCAGCTGGTCCACCATCGTGTTGACGGTGTTCTTCAGCTCCAGCATCTCGCCGGCCACCTCGACGGTGACCTTGCGGGACAGGTCGCCCTTGGCCACCGCGGTGGTCACCTGGGCGATGTTGCGCACCTGCGCGGTCAGCCGGCCGGCCATGGTGTTGACCGAATCCGCCAGGTCCTTCCAACTGCCGGACACACTGCGGACCTTGGCCTGGCCGCCCAGCTTGCCCTCGGTACCCACCTCGCGGGCCACCCGGGTCACCTCGTCGGTGAACTCCGAGAGCTGGTCCACCAGCCCGTTGACGGTCCGGCCGATCTTGAGGTACTCGCCGCGCAGCGGGTGGCTCACCCCGTTGCTGTGCAGCGAGCGCAGCTCCATCTTCTGGTCCAGGTCGCCCTCGGCGATCGACGAGAGCACCCGGCCCACCTCGGCCATCGGACGGGCCAGATCGTCGATCAGCGCGTTGCAGTTGTCGACGGCCGCCATCCAGGCGCCCTCGCCCGCGCCGGTCTCCAGCCGCTCGTTCAGCCGGCCCTCGCGGCCCACCGCCCGCCGCACCCGGGCCAGTTCTCCGGTCAGGTGCTGATTGCGCTCGGCGACCTCGTTGAACACCGCGGCGATCTCCGCCAGCGGCCCGTCCCCCGGAACCGTCAGCCGGCGGCGGAAGTTGCCGTCCCGCATCGCGGTCAGCGCGGCCAACAGCTTCCGCAGTTCGGCCGGCTCCGCCCCCCGGTTGTGGCTCACTCGCCGGCCGGCCGCGTTCCGCGGCGCGGTCCCGGACCGCCCACCGCGCGGAACGGGCGGCGTCGTACCGGTTGCGTCCTTGGTGGCCGAACTCAACGGGCCCCTCCCACATCGTGAACTTTCCGGTGACCGTCCGTGCCGGTACGGCACGCACCGGGGCACCGGCCCGGTCGGGCTGCGTACCGGCGCCCCACGCGGCACACCGGCACCCGCATCGACCGTACTGCTCCGACCGGCCGTCGCGGACCCCCCAGTCTGGCAGCACCGGCGCCGGGTATACGGCCGGTTGCGCCCGGTTGGTAGCCGACCGTCCGAAACAGGTGGGCAGAATCACTCTCAGGTGCCTGTTTCAACGCCCCGCCCCCACGGGGAACCAAGCGGAAAGTAGGGTGGAGCGCTGCACCGGGCCATGACCCGACCCAGCGCCGCCACCCCGGCGGCACGCACCGGGAGTCGGCGCCACGCCCCGGACAGTCAAGGCCAGAGCAGCAGAGGAGAAGTGGCAACGTGGTCACCGCGCGCGCAGCCGCCACCTTCGCCCCCGACGGCCGGTCCGCAGCCGCCGCCCGGGGCTTCGTACGGGACGCGCTGCTCGGCTGGGGTCTGCCCGAGGTCGTCGACGACGCCGTCGTCCTGGTCAGCGAACTGGTCACCAACGCCGTCGTCCACGCCGGCACCGCCGCCGAGGTGTGCTGCCTGCGCGAGGAGGGCACCGTCCGGATCGAAGTCACCGACCACCACCCCGAACGCGGCCTGCCCTCCCTCGGCGACGGCCCCGTCACCTCCTCCGACCGCTACGCCGACCCCGACGGCGAGGGCGGCCGCGGCCTGCTGATGTGCTCCGCCCTCGCCGAGCGCTGGGGCGTCGAGTACGCGGCCGGGCGCAAGACCGTCTGGTTCCGGCTCGCCCTGCCCGCCCCCGTGGCCGGCACCCGCTACGCCGTCCCCGCGACCCCCGGCAGCGACCTGCCCAGCGGCCCCGGCCCGGTGCACGTCGCCGTCGTCCAGCTCGACGAGGACGGCCGCGTCCTCGCCTGGAACCCGGACGCCGAGGCGCTCTTCCAGTACCCCGCCACCACCGTCCTCGGCCGCCCCTGGGCCGACCTCGCCGTCTGGCCGCAGTCCGCCGGCCGCGGCCTCGGCCTCGCCGACACCCTGCGACTGGCCCGCTGGGAGGGCAGCTACGGCGTCCGCCGCGCGGACGGCCACGAGGTCGAGGTGTACGGCGTCCAGGTCCGCGTGCGCGACACCGAGGGCGTCCCCTCCACCCTCTGCCTGCTCGTCCTCGAACCCGACCGCGCGGTGCTCCGCTCCCCCGCCCGCGCCCTGCCCGGCGAGCGCTCCGACCCGACCGGCCCCCGACTCGACCTGCTGGCCGGCCCGGTCGCCACCGACGACCTCGACACCCTGCTCCAGCGCACCGTCGAACGCGCCCGCGACCTGCTCGACGCCGACGCCGCGTACCTGCTGCTGACCACCGACGACGAGACCGAGTTCGAGGTCCGCGCCGCCACCGGCTTCACCTCCGGACACCGTCGGCACACCCGCTTCCCGGTCGACACCGGCAGCCGCTACGACTCCGCCCGGCTGCCCTCCGTCCACGAGGACCTCACCGCCCGCCCGACCGGCCTGCCCCTGCTCACCGGCAGCGGCATGCGTTCCCTGGTCACCGTCCCGCTCAAGGTCGAGGGCCGGCTGATCGGCTCGCTCGGCATCGCCACCGCCGCGCCCGGCCGCTACGACAACGAGGACGCCCTGCGGCTGCAGTTCGCCGCCGACCGGGTCGCCCTCGCCGTCGAGAGCACCCGGCTGACCGAGCTCGAACGACTCCGCCGGGGCTCGCTGTCCTTCCTCGTCGAGGCCTCCGACCTGCTCGCCGGCACCCTCGAACACGAGCAGACCCTCGCCCTGATGGCCCAGATGGCCGTCCCCACCCTCGCCTCCTGGTGCGCCGTCTACACCAAGGGCGACCACCGCGCCGCGGCTGGCCTCGCCTTCGTCCTGCACGAGGACGAGGACCGGATCGACCCGCTGCGCGACCTGCTCGACAAGACCCCGGCCCCCGACGCCGGCCCGACCCACGGCGTCCGCTTCTGGTCGGCGCCCGCCGAGACCGCCGCCGCCGGCGGCCTCACCGACAGCCCCGAACTCGCCGGACTACTCGGCGAGACCGTCGTCCTGCCGCTGACCGCCCGCAACCGGGTCATCGGGCTGCTCGCGCTCGGCGTCCCGGCCGGCGTCCGGTTCCGCCAGGAGATCCTCGAACTCGCCGAGGACCTCTCCCGCCGGGCCGCCCTCGCACTCGACAACTCCCGCCTCTACTCCGAGCGCACCGCCACCAGCCAGGCCCTGCAACGCAGCCTGCTCCCGCCGGACCTGCCCGAGATCCCGGGCGTCGAGGTCGACGTCTACTACCAGGCCGCCGGCGAGGGCAACGAGGTCGGCGGCGACTTCTACGACCTGTTCACCATTCGCGAGGGCACCTACGGCTTCGCGATCGGCGATGTCTGCGGCACCGGCCCCGAGGCCGCCTCGGTCACCGGCCTCGCCCGGCACTCGCTGCGCCTGCTCGCCCGCGAGGGCCTGGACGCACCGCAGGTGCTCCGCCGCCTCAACGCGGCCATCCTGGACGAGGGTTCGCGCAGCCGCTTCCTCACCCTGCTCTACGGCGAGCTGACGCCCCGCCCGGACGGCAGCACCGAGCTGTCCCTGGTCTGCGCCGGCCACCCGCTGCCGCTCCGGCTGCGCACCGACGGCCAGGTCGACCGGGCCGCCACCCCGCAGCCGCTGCTCGGCGTCATGGAGGACCTCGACCTCACCGCCGAGCGCCTGGTGCTCTCCCCCGGCGAGGTCCTGCTGTGCGTCACCGACGGCGTCACCGAACGCCGCGAGGGCAGCCGGATGCTGGGCGACGACGGCCTCGCCGAGGTGCTCACGGGCTGTACCGGCCTGACCGCCGGGGCGGTCGCGATGCGGGTGCAGCGCGCCGTCGAGCGCTTCGCCCCGGAACCGCCGTCCGACGACATGGCCATCCTGACCCTGCGGGTGCCGACCCAGCGCACCTCGTGAGCCGACGCCGTCTCTCGGTCAGCCCCCGGCGTCCCGGTCGGCCCTGAGCGTTCCACAACTGACATCGTCACAAATTGTTATATTCACAAGGGTACAAGCGAGTACGGCCGGGTACACCGATCTCACCGGGGAATCCCCCGGCGGGGACACGACCGGCGGCTCTTCCGCCGGCCCATCACTTCTGACCGCAGCCCGCGCACGCTCCAGCCGTGCGCCCTCGGCGCGGTCGCGCGCATCCACCTCATCGGACCACACCACTGCGTTGACTGCGCCCTGCGCGCGCCCAAAGTGAAAGGAGCCTCCGGTGAGCAACGAAGCTACCGGGGCAACGAACGCCCGCTCCACCGGAGCCGACGCGGGTAACCTCGGCTACCTCGCACTCGGCCTCACACTGCTCGCCTACGGCCTGCTCTCCACCGGCGTCCTGAGCGGCACCGGGGTCGGGGACGCGGCACACCTCGCCCACTTGGTCGGCGGAGTCACCCTCTTCATCGCGGGCCTGTGGCAGCTCCGCGGCGGCGAGGGCTTCACCGGAACGGCCTTCACCAGCCTCGGCGCCTTCTGGGCGACCTGGTCGGCGGCCGGCGGGGCGGGCAAGAACGCCGCCGGCCTGTTCCTCCTGCTCTGGGCCCTGCTCGCCCTCACCCTGACCGCCGCCAGCTGGGGCGCGGGCCTGTTCAGCCGCGCCGTCTACGGCCTGCTGACGCTGTCCCTGCTGCTGAACGCCATCGCCGCCTTCGGCGGCTACAGCGGCCTCGCCAAGTTCGCCGGCTGGATCGCGGCCGTCTCCGGGCTCACCGCCTGGTACTGGGCCACCTCCGCGCTCAGCAACGGCTCCTGGGGCAGGATCGCCCTGCCCGTCAAGTGACCCGCTGCGGCTGATCCGCCGCGGCACGCCGGGGTCGGGCCTCCGTGTCGACGGAGGCCCGACCCCGGCGACGTGCCACCAGGGCCTGGGCGGCGTACGCGAACAGCAGGATCACGACGGCGACGATGCCGTCCGCCCAGAAGTGGTTCGCGGTCACCACGACCACCGCGACGGTCAGCACCGGGTGCAGCACCATCGCCCACCGCAGCGGGCTCCGCGAGACCCGCACCACCGCGACCGCCGCCAGCACGCACCACGCGACGTGCACCGAGGGCATCGCCGACAGCTGGTCGGCCACCACCACACCGCCCACCGCGCCCCCGTACACCGACTGCCCGTACTCGGCGGCCACGTCGACGAACCCGTGCTGCGGCAGCATCCGGGGCGGCGCCACCGGGATGAACTGCACCAGCAGACAGACCGCCGTGGTGATCACCACCGTGTTCCGCACCCACGCGTACCGCTCCCGGTGCCGCACGAACACCCAGAGCAGCACCGCCAGCATCACCGCGAAGTGCATCGCCGCGTAGTAGTAGTTCGCGAGCCTCACCAGCACCGGGTACGGCGTGACGGCCGCCTGCCAGGACGCCTCGTCCGGTAGACCGATCGCCGACTCGGTGCGGTGGATCCAATCCGCCCGGTCCAGCGCGTGGTCCCCGCTCATCACCGAGAGGTGACCCACCAGCTGCCAGAGCGCGAACAGTGCCAGCAGCGTGCCGGCCTCCCGCAACAGCGCCGACAAGGACGGCTTCCGGACCCTGGCGGCGGCGTACGCCCCGCCGTAGAGAGCGACCGCGGCGCCCCCGGCGGACTGCCAGGTAAGGGTCAGGTTCTGCAACGGATCGCGCCTCTCCGACAAACTCTGGTTCGTGTGTTGGCAGAGGTTAACGCAAAAAGACCCCCTCCCGGACGGGAGGGGGTCTTTTCGGAATGATTGTTCGGCGGCGTCCTACTCTCCCACAGGGTCCCCCCTGCAGTACC